>JAWXUU010000025.1:0-16055 GCA_044426085.1 Bacillota bacterium
TCAATGTTCACTTTGTTGCTGCCGTTGACAGCTTATTTATATTACCACATCCCCTTTCTCTTTGTCAAGCGTTTTTTAAAAGTTTTTTAAGTTTTTTTCAAAATCTTTTTTCTTTCAAAATTCAGTGCTTTTCAAGAGCGGTTTTGCTTTGTAATAAGTGTGCCTGTTTGATGGGCACGAGTGATATAATATACTATTTCAAACTATTTGTCAACGGTTTTTCACATCTTTTTAGTATTTAATTTCGTACACGGCTGTTTTTTTTGTTTTTGGCCAAAAGAGGGGTGGGGGTAGCGATGGTTAATGGATACAAAATTCTGCACGGGTATTTAAGTGAAAAGTGAAAAGTGAAAAGTGAAAAGTGTGGTAAGCACGTCGCTTCGCTCGTGCACTCAATTTTTAAGCCTTTTTACATTATGAGATTGTGTAAGGTTTAAGCGTTTGGTTACGTGTAGCCAAAATATAATTGAAATGCATGTAGCGATAGCGGAATGCTTTACCACAATTTTCACTTTTCACTTTTCACTTTTCACTTATTCAATTGGTGCAGAAATTCACACCCACTAAACCCCGACTACCGCTCACCCATAAATCTCCTTCAATTCCTTCGAGCTCGCCAGCTTAATATTCGTCACCACTCCGTCTTCTTCTGCGCCTACAATTTTTCTTGCTAGCACTTCGAATTCTTCTAGCGTCATATCGCATGGTTTCAGACCTACGAAGGTGTTATCTGACAGGTCGAGGGTGAATCCCGCATCAACTGTGCCCGCTGTTGCTTCCACAAGGTTATATTCGGGATAGCTTGAAATCACGTTGTTATTCACTTCCACCATGTCGGCAAGGTTTTCCGAAAAGCCGAACTGAATGAACCCCGAATCCGCAAGGGTGTTATTTTCCACTGTTATTTTCTGACTGCCTGCAAATCGCATTGCAAACCCGCATGTTTGGAAACTGCATGAAATTATCTCGGTTTTGGAAACGTATGGCATGAACATGATTGCATAATCAAGATTTTCGAAAGTGCAAGATGTTATTTCAATATCTTCGCCAGCTGTTTTGCTTGAGGATGGGATTGCGTATATCCCGATTGTTATTCCATCTTGATTCCATGCGGGAACTTCTCCGCCAGAATATTCACCCACGAATGTGCAGTTTGTGATGAAAACATCGTCGGCATCGTTTCCTATATATATACCCGCAAATTGGTCGAGCGATGTGCCCGCCCCAACATTGAATGTGAACCCGTCGATTTCAATATCTTCCACGCCGTCGTCAAGGGCGGGATACCCAATCACGAATGCGCCCGTGATCACCGCGTTTTGACCCTTTATTATCACTGATTTAGTGATGTTCACATATTCGTCATATTCCCCTTCTTCCACGATAATAACGCTGTCTTCACCCGCGTAGGCAATGGCTTCTGTTATCGTTGCGAAAAATTGCGTGCCGTATCCCGACTGCTCTTTTGAATAACTTGAATTCACGCGCAGAAAGTTGTCGCTTACCACAACGTCGCAAATCGCCGTTATATCACCGCTTGAATTCGTCGCATAAACCTTGCAAGAGCCCGTGTCTTTTGCCGTTATTGTGCCGTGGGAAACCGTTGCGACATCTTCGTTTGTGCTCGTCCATTTCACGCTGACACTGTCGGCATCTGTGGGGTACACTTCGGCATAAATAGTGTGCGTTTCGCCTTCCGCAAGCTCAATTTGTGTTTGCGAAAGCGTTATTGTTTCGGCATTAACCTTGACCGCGCTGTTGCAACCGCAAAGGGAAAGTGACAAAATTGCACATACCAATATCATCGAGAGCATTCTTTTTGTTTTCATAATTTTCTCCTGTTTTTTATCTTTGCGATATTATTGCCCGCTTTTGCGAAGTTATACAACTTTTTGCAATATTTATATTTTGCGAAGTTTCACAGTGTTGAAATTTGCCTTTACAAATCGCGAAAACTATCGCAGTTTATTTTTCAAAAGGTGGCGCAAAAAGAAAATTGAAATAATCCCCGCAATGACATCGGCGGTGAAATGCGACACAATCATGCCTGCTTTTCCAAATTGCCACGCGAGAATTATTATGGTGGGCACAAAAATAACACCTTGGCGAAGTGAGGCAATCACCGCGTTTGCGATTTTGCTGTTTACCCCTTGAAACGCCATGTTTATTATCACAAGGGTGAATGCAAACGTGGTGGAAAAGGCGGAAATTTGCAGTATTTTGCGAGCAATTTCGCCACTTTGCGAATTACCCATGCAAAAAATTGTCGCGATTTTATCCGCAAAAACAAATTGCACACCGCCCACCACAACCGAAAGAATTATACCCATGGCGATAGTGCAAATAAGCGTTTTTCTTGCGAGCTGATTTTTGCCACCGCCAAAATGAAATGCGAGAATTGGTTGCATGCCCTGCCCAAGCCCCAAGCCAAAGGAAAAAAGCAACACGGAAACTTTCGAAGCAATCGTCGCACCCGCAAGCGTTTCGCCACCAAGCAAACCGCAGATATAGTTGAGCGTTATCGCGGAAACACCGCACATAAGTTGGCGAAAAAAAGATGACGAGCCAAGAAGAATTATTTCAAACGTAGAAAAAATATCAAAAAAAGCCATGCTTGGGCGGAAAATATCCACCTTGAAACTTGAATAAACCACCATAAAACCCCCCGCCACAAGCTGAGCCACCGCCGTTGCAATCGCTATGCCAACCGCGCCGCTTTGAAAAAAATACACTGCGACAAAATCAAAAATCCAATTGCAAGCAAGCCCCACCACGCTTGCAATCGCAACAATTTTAGCCTTGCCCACACCGCGAAGACAAGCGGAATAATAAAAATAAATATAAAAAAGCAACAGCGAAAAACCTGAAACCGCAAGGTATCCGCCATCGCCACCCGCATTTCCGCCACTGCAAAAGTTTACAATATCGCTTGCGAAAATCCCAACAACGCACCCAACCAAAACGCAAAACACACCGCCAGAAAAAAGTCCCGAGCAAAAATATCCGCTGGCAATGCCCTTTTCGCCCTTGCCAAGGCTTGCGGAAATCTTGTTTGCCGACCCAAACGCAAAGGTCATCGCAATCCCAACCAAAACCGCAGTTGCAGGATAGCAAACACCACCGACCGCAGTTTTTCCCACCGCCGACAGAAAATATATGTCGCACACCGAATAAAGCGAAACCACCAACATGGAAAGAATCGACGGCAACGCAAGACGCAACACATCCAAAACCACGTTTTCTCCACCAATTTTCAAACTTTTTTCTTTCGCCATTTTTCCACATTTTCTCCACATTTGTGCATACTATATATATACGCACCTATTCTGCGTTTTTTTGAAGCTTTTTATGTGGTGAAAAATAAAGTTTTGGAATTAGAAATTAAAAATAAAAAACCGCACTGTTGCGAGTGCGATTTTTCATGTTTTAATTTATTGATCTATTGGAGTAACCGATAATGTCATACCAAGTGGCATGAGAATTTTCAAAAGAGTGTCCACTTGCGGTGATGTTGAACCAGTTTCCAACCTTGCAATCACTGGTTGTTTTACGCCAGAAAGTTCTTCAAGTTGTTTTTGACTGATATTTTTGGATTTTCTCGCGTGAATTATTTGTTCAATCAACGCCACCCTGAAATTGCTTTCCGCTATTTCTTCTGGAGAAAAAACTTCCGTTTTAAAATCATTCCAACTTTCGCCAATTGATTTATTATTTATATTATTCATCACTACCTCCATTTTTTATTCTTTGCACTAAGCTGAGAAATATACTCCTTCACCGGCTGTTCGCCTCGCGAATCTTTGTAAGACAATATTGTATGCATATAGTACCTCAATGCCATTATATGCTATTTTTATCAAAATGTCAATAACTTAAAAGTTATTATTTTATTTTTTATTGTTATCATTAATAAAAAATATTTGAAAAAGTATTGCAAATTTATATAAAATGGTATATACTATGTATATACGGAGGTG
Organism: Bacillota bacterium; assembly: GCA_044426085.1. GTDB lineage: Bacteria > Bacillota > Clostridia > Christensenellales > CAMQZB01 > JAWXUU01. The sequence goes on from JAWXUU010000025.1 coordinate 3,978, forward strand.
CGATATGCAAACAGCAATTCAGAAATGGGGGAATAGTCACGGTATCAGAATTCCTAAGCACATAATCGACAATCTTGCTTTAAGTGAAAATGAAAAAGTGGATATTGGGATTTTGGATGACAAAATAGTGATAAGCAAAATAGCCAAGCCGAGCAGAAAGAATATCTCGGAGTTATTTGCAGATTATCATGAAGAGTATACCGCAAAAGAGTGTGATTGGGGAAGTCCAGCAGGAGAAGAGATATGGTGAAACAAGGCGATATCATAAAAATCAATTTCAATCCTCAAAGCGGACACCAGCAAGCGGGATATAGACCTGCTGTTGTGATAAGCAATAGTGTGTTTAATCAGAAAACAAACTTGACAATAGCTTGTCCAATAACAAACACAAAAAGGGGGTTTCCATTGCACGTTGAACTTGATGGGCGAACACAAACCACGGGCGTCATAATGTGCGAGCATATCAAGTCACTTGATTTGAACGCTAGGGAACATCGCTTTGTTGAAAAATTGCCAACCGATTTATTGCAAAAGGTTATAGATATAGTTTTTGCAGAAGTTGAAACAGAATAAACAAAAGAGAAGCACTAACCACCAGATCAGAGCTTCTCTTTTTATATTTTGCATATTTATTTTTAATAATTTATTCTTAATAATTTATTCTTTATCGTTTATTCTTTATCGGATTTTTCTTCCGCTTCCGCATTTTCTTCAGTTTTCACTTCGCCGTTCACGCTTGTGATTTCTGCGCCTAGTTTTGCGATTGTTTCTTCGAAATCTTTGATTGTTTGTGGGTTTGCACTCACGCTTTCTTCCTCACTTTCCATTGGGAATTGTGGTGGGACTGGTTTGATTTCTTCTGTTGCGATATTATTTTTGATTTTCAATTCTTGATCTTGATAATATTTTGCAAATTCTTCGTACGGTTTTTCAGCCATAAGCATTTGCACTTCTTCTTCAAAGATTGTTTCGCGTTCAATCAAAAGCTTAGCCATGTTGTTGAGCACATTTTTCTTTTCTGTGAGCGTATCAACCGCGATTTTATAGCAATCGTCAAGAATTTTTCTGATTTCGCCATCCACGATAGACGCGAGTGATTCAGAATATGAAGTTCTGTTTTGATAATCTCTGCCAAGGAACACTTCTTGCGAACCGCCAAGGTTAATAAGCCCGACTTTTTCGCTCATACCCCATTCGCAAACCATTGCGTGGGCTGTTTCTGTTGCGTGTTGCAAATCACTGCTCGCGCCCGTGCAGATATCTTTGATGATAACTTGTTCTGCTGCTCTTCCGCCAAGCGTCATGATGATGCCCGCGAGAAGTTTAGATTTAGAAACGTGGCTATCGTCGCCATCAGGACGAGTCATTGTGTAGCCCGCCGCCATACCGCGCGGAATGATTGAAACTTCATGAACAGGATCGTTGCCTTCGATTGCCATCGCAAGAATAGCATGCCCCGCTTCGTGATACGCCGTGATACGCTTGTCGTATGCTGTGACGATTCTTGATTTCTTTTGTGGACCGATGAAAACTTTGTTGATTGCTTCGTTTACATCCGCCATAGTGATTGTTTTTTGATGTTTACGAGTTGCCAAGATTGCAGCTTCGTTGAGTAGGTTTGCGATATCCGCACCCGTGCAACCTGAAGTTATTCTTGCAAGATGTTTGAAAGAAATATCATCAGAAAGCGGTTTGTTTCTCGCGTGAACCTTGAAAATAGCTTCTCTTCCGCGGACGTCAGGGCGATTGACAACGATTTGTCTATCGAATCTGCCTGGACGCATAAGCGCTGGGTCGAGAACATCAGAACGGTTTGTTGCCGCGATGATAACGATTTGCATGTTGTCGTTGAATCCGTCCATTTCAACCAAAAGTTGGTTGAGCGTTTGTTCACGTTCGTCGTTTCCGCCACCCATGCCGGCGCCACGTTGGCGACCTACTGCGTCAATCTCGTCGATAAACACAATACAAGGCATGTTCTTTTTCGCTTGGTCGAACAGTTCACGAACACGTTTTGCACCAACACCGACATACATTTCCACGAAGTCAGAACCGGAAATTGAGAAAAACGGCACGTTTGCTTCACCCGCAACCGCCTTTGCAAACAGTGTTTTACCAGTTCCCGGAGGACCGACAAGCAAGACACCTTTTGGTATTTTCGCACCAAGACCAGAAAAGTCTTTCGGGCGTTTTAAAAATTCTACGATTTCTTTAAGTTCTTCTTTTTCTTCTTCCGCGCCCGCAACATCGGTGAATCTCACCTTGCTGTTTTCTTGCACTTTCGCGCGTGATTTGCCCATGCCCGCAGCACCGCCACCTTGAGTTGTTTTGAACATGAAATAAATCAAAACACCACCCATAACAAGCATGATAATCGTAGGCAACATGCTTGAAAGCCATGCGCCATCGTTAGGGTTGGAATATTCAATATTCACGATATAATCGCCATTCACATCTTTGAAATCAGTATCAAAGAACAGCCTTGACGATATGACTGAGCTGTATGACGCAGTTGTGCCAGAAGCTGATGTGTAGCCATAGATGTCGTAGTCGCCATCAACATACACACTTACAATCTCGCCACTTTTCACAAGCTCAAGAAATTCCGTATATTCAAGCTCTGTCGAACTTGTGCCAAAAATCGAACCGCCGTATGAAGAGAACAGCATAACTGCCACCAAAATTATCAAGACGGTGAAATAAAATCCTTTATTATTTTTCAAGAGAAACCCCCTATTGTTTGTTTTTAACTTGTTTTTTGCAATATTTTGAAGTGATTGGTTTTTGGGTATAGCTTTGTTTTTGTTAAATTAAAAATTGAAAATTAAAAATTGAAAATTGTGGTAAGGCACTCGCTTTGCTCGTGCTTTCAATTATTTGATATTAACTATACTCGACTTTTAATACTTCTTTATATTTTACCATTATTTTCTTGTTTTCGCAACAAAATTATAACACTTCGCTCAATATTATATTGCTCGCTATATTTTTATAACGACAAAATTTTACTTTATCAATATAAACAGAAAATAAAAACCGCACTATTATCAATCTTTTATTCCCAAAATATAATCAGATGAAACATCCAAAACTTTGCAAAGTCTTGCAAGCGTATCGATTGCAGGAAACACATCGCACGTCATATATTTCGAAACCGTTTGAAAAGACACGCCAATTTGCAATGCAATTTCCTTTTGAGTTAATCCCGACAACTTGATTGATTCCCTTATTCTGCTTTGTATTTGCTTTAATTCCATAATTCACTCCTGATTTTTACATTATTCACAATTATATAATCGCATAATATACGATAATTTACTTGACAATCGTACAACATACGATTTAGCGAAGCCTGTTTTTATCGAGCTCACAGAGCGAAGCCTGTTTTTATCGAGCTCACAGAGCGAAGCCTGTTTTTAATTTTTAATTTTTAATTTTAATCTTTTCTTTTTCCATTGCTTTTCATCTTCAAATTTGATAAAATATACATACACAAAACAAATCGAGGAGAATTATGTTTACTCATCTACATAATCACACACAATATTCCATTCTGGACGGGGCGGCGCGCATCGACAAGATGGTTGCGAAGGCGAAAAAGCTTGGGATGACTTCCCTTGCGATCACAGACCACGGCGTTATGTATGGCGTGGTTGACTTTGCCGACGCATGCGACAAGGCGGGAATCAAGCCAATCATCGGCTGTGAATTCTACGTCTGCACCGACATGCACGTGCGCGGTGGCGGTATGGGCAATGGCGAATTCGAACATCTCGTTTTGCTCGCCAAAAACTACACTGGCTATCTCAACCTTGTCAAGCTTGATTCGCTTGCATTCACAGAAGGATTTTATTATAAACCAAGAATAGATATGGAACTGCTTGCTAAGCACTGCGAAGGCGTTGTTTGCCTGACTGCGTGCCTCGGTGGCAGAATTCCGCAATTTTTGTTGCAAGGTCAATATAAAAAAGCGGATGAATATTTGAAAGAGCTGAAATCACTTTTTGGCGACGATGTATACGTTGAAATTCAAGACCACGGCATCGAAGAACAGCGCCAAACAAATCCGTTGCTAATCAAGCTTGCAAAGGAAAACGACCTTAAGGTTGTTGCGACAAACGACGTGCACTATATCGACAAATCCGATGCGGAAATGCACGATGTTCTTTTATGCATGCAAACGGGCAAGACACTGAAAGACGAAAATCGCATGCGTTTTTCTTCCGACCAATTTTATTTCAAGACGGAAGATGAAATGCTTGAAGTGTTCCCATATATCCCTGAAGCGATTTCCAACACTCAAGAAGTTGCCGATAAATGCAACCTAAAAATGCAATACGGCTTGCCACTTATTCCGCAATACTACCCAGAAAACGGACAAACGCCATACGATTTCTTTTTTGACTTGATTGAAAAGGGACTCAAAGCGCGATATCCAATTATCACCGAAGAAATTCGTGCACGCGCGGATTATGAGCTTGGAATTATTTCCAAGATGGGATTTGTGGATTATTATTTGATTGTTTGGGACTTTATCAACTACGCACGGGAAAATGACATCCCCGTTGGATACGGCCGTGGGTCGGGGGTTGGCAGTATCATCGCTTATGCTGTTGGTATCACCAACGTTGACCCATTGCGATTCGCACTTCTTTTTGAGCGTTTCTTGAATCCAGACCGCGTTTCTATGCCCGACTTTGATATCGACTTTTGCACAGAGCGCCGTGGCGAAGTTGTGCAATACGTTGTGGAAAAATACGGTGCTTCAAACGTGTCGCAAATCATAACTTTCGGAACGCTAGCGCCACGCGCCGCGCTGAAAGATGTGGCAAGGGTTTTTGATGTTCCTTTTGCCGACGTAAATAAACTCACAAAACTTATCCCATCCAACCCCGCGCTGAAAGTTTCACTTAAGAAAATTTTCAAAACGGACTTTTCGGGGCAGGAAAAAATCAAGTCGGAAAACGAAAAGAAAGCCAAATATTTCAACGATATAAAAGTGCGCCTTGAAAACGTGCCCGATCCAACCAATAAACTTGCAAAACAATACACTATCGCCGATTTTCCCGATTTTAAATCGTCTGATGAATTCTACGCAAAACTGAAAGAATTCAACGAGAAAAAGGAAAAGGATGATAAAGCCTACATCGACCCAAAACTCAACGTTCCTGAACTTCGCGAGCTTTACGAATCAGACGAAACCCTTGAAAAGGTTATCAACATGGCAATCGAAATGGAAGGCATGCCAAAATCAACTGGTATGCACGCGGCTGGGGTTATCATCTGCAAGGAAGTCATCTCCGACTTCGTTCCAATTTCACGCGCGAAAGACGACACAACAACGCAGTTCACAATGGTGACTTGCGAGCGTCTTGGACTTTTGAAAATGGACTTTTTGGGGCTCAACACCCTTACCGACATAAAAAAAGCTATCACTTATATAAAAGAAGACATGGGCATCGACATTGATTTTGACAAGCTTGGCGACACCGACCAAGGTGTTTACGAACTTATTGGCAGTGGCGAAACGGATGCCGTGTTCCAGCTTGAATCGCCCGGCATGAAGAAGTTCATGCGTGAACTCAAACCAACTTGCATGGAAGATATCATTGCGGGAATTTCCCTTTATCGCCCAGGCCCGATGGATTATATCCCTGAATATATCAAGGGCAAGCAAGACCCACACAACGTGAAATACGATCACGAATGCCTCGTTTCTATTTTGAAACCGTCATACGGCGTTATTGTTTATCAAGAACAAGTTATGCAAATCGTGCAAACAATGGCGGGATATTCACTCGGTCAAGCGGACATCATTCGCCGTGCCATGAGTAAGAAAAAAGCCTACGAAATGGACCTGCACCGCAAATATTTCGTGGAAGGCAAAGTGGCTGAAGACGGCACAATCGAAATCGAAGGCGCACTTCGCAAAGGTATATCCGCAAAAGTCGCACTAACCGTTTTCGACAAGATGGAAAGCTTCGCCAAATACGCATTCAACAAATCACATGCGGCGGCATACGGCACAGTTTCTTATCAAACGGCATTCCTAAAAAAATATTACCCAATCCAATTCCTTTGCTCGGTTCTCAACAACCGCATAACAAAGATGGATGAGGTTTCCAAATACACCAACTACGCAAAAGAAAACGGCTACAAAATTTTGCAACCTGATGTCAACAAGTCGCAATCTGGTTTCCGCGCGGAAAATGGATCTATTCGTTTTGGTCTTTCGGGTATCAAAAACGTTGGGGAATCTGCCGTTAAAGAACTTTTGAAAGAACGTGAAAACGGAGAATTTAAAACTTTCGAAGATTTCCTTTCAAGAACCAACGGCATAACAAACAAACGACTCGTTGAAAGTCTTATCAAAGCGGGCGCTTTCGATTGCTTTGGTCATCGCAGAAGTCAGCTTATGGCGGTTTTCGATTTCACAATGGATATAATTTCCAAGTCGGAAAAAAACAAAGTGCAAGGTCAAATCGATATGTTCGACTTCCTTGGTGAAGAAAAGAAAATCGAAATCGACTATCCAAACCTGCCTGAATTTCAAACGACTGTCAAGCTGATTTTCGAAAAGGAAGTCGCCGGACTATACATCACTGGTCATCTGCTCGACGATGTTCGCGACAAGCTTGAAGGGGTTTTCAATACCTCGTTTTTGAAAGTTGCAACAAATGAAAATGGCGAAACCAGCGAAGAAGCACTTGAAGAACACGATGAATTTATCAACTCGTTTCTCGATAAAGAAGTCACAATGGGGGGTATTCTATACGATATCGCCAAGGTGATGACGCGAAACAACAAAGAAATGGCGCACGGTAAGCTTGAAGATTTATACGGCGTTATCGAATTTGTCGTCTTCCCGCGCGTGTATGAAAGGCTGAAACTGACTCTCGCAATGCCCGATGTCAGAGTTCTCGCAAAAGGAAAACTCACCGCCGGAAGAGATAACAGCTATCAACTCGTGATTGATAATCTTTCTCTTCTCGATGATGCACCCGCAATCAAACCCGACGAAACAAGCAAAAACGCCGAAGGTAAAACCCTTTATCTCAAAATCGACGATTCGGAAATCTTCGAACGCGTGCTGGAAATCCTTGAACCCTACAAAGGCTCGTCACCTTGCATTATCGTTCATAAAGGTAAACCACTCCGCCACCCAAACAAAATCGCAGTAACCGAAGGCTTGCTTTTCGCGCTCGAAATGTGTTTGGACGAAAAATGCATCGTGGTGAAATGATAAATTAAAATATAAATTATTTAATATTTTATTTTATATCTTATTTTATATTTTATATCTTATTCTTTCGTGGGGTTTTTCATGGGGCTCTGCCCCACACCCCGCAAGGGAATGATTCCCTTGACCCCGATTGGGGGTTATGCACTATCAATGTGTATTTTAAGATGCTTCGCATCTTTGCAAGAAATTTAATTTTCAATTTCAAAATTTTGATAAAGAAAAAAGCTCTCGCTTTTTCTTGTGGGCATAGTAGCCTTCAAGAACGCGAGAGCTTTTTATCAAAGTTTTAGAAATACGTTTCTAAAACTTATAATTTTTAGCAAGTTTTAGAAGTGTATTTCTAAAACTTGACAAGTTTTAGCTTTTGGTGTATAATATTTGCACACAGGAGGTTTTAATATGTATAAAAGAATAATACGTGAAAACTATCTCAATCAACTTATTTCCTTCAAGGATAAAGATGTTATCAAAGTTGTCAGCGGAATAAGGCGATGCGGGAAGTCTACGTTGTTTGATATCTATTGTGATTATTTGATAAACAACGGAGTGAAGGAAAGTCAAATAATTAAAATCAACATGGAAGATCCAGAGTTTTATGAAATAAATGATTTTATAAAACTGTATAACCACATCAACGAACTCATTTCATCAGATGAAACTTATTATATTTTTATTGACGAAGTGCAAAATGTTCCTGAATTTCACAGGGCAATTGACGGGTTATATATAAAAAGCAACTGCGATGTTCACATCACAGGTTCTAATGCATTCTTGCTTTCTGGCGAGCTTGCGACGTTACTTTCTGGAAGGTATATAGAAATCAAAATGTTGCCATTTTCTTTTAAAGAATATCTCGCGTCCTTTGAAAATAAAACAGACCTAATAATCAAATATCAAAATTATATTCAATATGGTTCTTTCCCATACATCACAAAGCTTGAAACCGCTGAAGATAAACTCACATATCTTGATGGCATATATTCTTCAATAGTTTTAAAAGACATTGTTTCGCGCAATAAAATATCAAATATTGGCGTTCTTGAAAGTTTGATTAGATACATGTTTGATAATGTCGGCAACCTTTGCTCCAGCACAAAAATTGCCAACACTTTAACTTCAAACGGCATGAATGTCTCATATAAAACAATCGAGTCCTATCTCTCTGCCCTCACCGAAAGCTTTATTATTTACAAAGCAACAAGATACGATATCAAAGGCAAACAACATCTTGCAACTGGTGCCAAATATTATCTTTCTGATATTGGACTCAGATTTTATTTGCTAGGAGCAAAGCCTGCAGATCATGGTCATATTCTTGAAAATGTCGTCTATCTTGAACTGTTGCGACGTGGATATCAAGTTTATGTTGGTAAATGCGATAATAAAGAAGTGGATTTCTACACTATAAAAAACGGCGAAGAAGAATACTATCAAGTCGCTTACAGCACAATTGCAGAAGAAACTCTCAAACGAGAACTTTCACCATTGAAAAATATCTCAAACCATAATGCTAAATACCTTATAACAATGGATTTTATTCCAAAAACATCACACAACGGCATAAAACAACTCAATGCAATAGATTGGCTTTTAAATTTGTAATTTAATTAAAAAGCTCTCGCTTTTTCTTGAAGGCTACAACGCCAGCAAGAAAGCGAGAGCTTTCTTTTTTATCAAATTTTTGAAATTGAAATTCTTTTCCGCAGAAAAGGCAAAGCCTTTTCACGCACACCCCCGAAAGTGATTCCACCCCCAATAGGGGTCAAGGGTTTCAAACCCTTGCGGGTGTGGGCAGAGCCCACGAAAGAAACAAATTTAATTTTAAAATCTAAAGTTTAATTTTTAATTATTTTATGCTACCGACCTTTCCGTCGCCATCGGCGTCTGACATGTATTTATACAGCCAGAAATCGCTTGTTATCGGCATTGAGTATCCTGCAGCTTCTGCTTCAGCAATGGTAACTTGTCCGTTAGCGTTTGTGTCGATTTCATCAATCCACTCAGCTTCTTGTTCGTCGGATTCTGGCGATGGATTACCTGCAACAACGCCTGCGTCAGCATCGTCATCCGCCCAGTTTTGACCTGTTGCATAATCGATCACGACACCGGGTTCAACATTATAAACGAACACATTGAAAAGCACGCCTTCACCGTCATCTTCAACTGATTTTGCTTCCATAAGAATGCCCGTTGCCACCAAGTTGTTGCCTTCAAAGATAGGCGTCACGCGGTATAAAACGTGATTGCCCGTTTCTTTTACGTAGTCGGCAACCATGTTTTCGAAAGGCAACATGCCGTCCACGTTTGCGGACCTTGTGCCAGTGATAAGGTTGAGTTTGTTCGCGTTTTCGCCGGTTAGTTGCCAGCCGATAAGATGCGAGCGGTTGTATAGATATGTACCCGAAACAAAATCATATTGACCTTGCACCCAGCCGGTTGGATAAACCGAAGAAATGCTTCCGCGCTCGTCGGTTGGCATGATATCTTGACCAATGCTTGCGACAGTGTAGCCGCAGCGACCCAAGCTGTCTAGTTCAGAATAGTATTCAAAGGAAACATCCGTGAGCATGGCGGCTTCAAAAAACGGCTCGTTATCGTTCACATCTACATACATTTCACCGCTGTATGACGGAACTTCACCAAATGAAAGACTTAAAGTTTCACTTGTGCCATCAACAAAGCTTGAAGCGTCATCCCCGCTTGAATCAGTCGAAGTTGAGCCCGATGGCGATGCTGTCGCAACAACATCAGAGCCAGTTGGCAAATATTCTTCAATGTCCACGCAACCTGCGAACGAAAGAATCATCGCAAGGCACAGAATCAGCAGTATACTTTTTTTCATTATATTATTCATTTTCTACTCCATTTTTCAATAGTTATTTTTTCGTGAGATTTGCCGACAATGTCATTTGTAGAAACAATCTTGAAAACTCCAGCAAGCTTAGCCGTGAATTTCAAATCACTAGGATAATGCCTGTTCCACTTGCAAAGATAAACTTCCGAAACACTGTCAAGATATGGCGAAATATCTGCGTTCTCAACAAAACAATATTCACCTTTCGCAACCGCCAAAAAATCTTCAGCCACAACAATGCTGTCCACATCGCAATCCTTGAACTGCTTGAAAGTATATTCATTCATATAAAGCTTACCGCCACCGCAAACAGAAAGCATAAACTCGCGCAACTTCGCATCCTGACTCTGCCTGCGCTTGTTGAACATCATTCCATTCTTATCATCTATCGCAATAAATATTTTCATCTCGCAAATCTCCCTTTTTTATAGTTCAATTATACCGATATATGTGTGATATGTCAATACAATATTGGAAACATAATTAAAAGGTGAAAATTGGAAAACAGGGATAATGAAAATTGTGGTAATGCACTCGCGGGGAACGAGCTTTCAATGTTTAAATAAAAACGCCAAGGGTGATACCTTGACGTTTGTTTTTTAATCTTCAAGACCAATCAAATAATCGGCGGATTCTGAAAGTTCTTTGCAAATTACTATTATCATATCAATGCAAGGTTCATGAATTCCCAAACACCAATTATTAACAGTTTTTTGACCAACTCCCAATTGTTTAGAAAATTGGTTTTGACTAATCCCCTTTTCCTGTAACACTTCTTTCAATCTTTCAGCAAATTTATTCATATATCCCCCAATATATTTTTTTATATATTGTATTCTAGTACTAACTCAGCTATATTGCTTGACTTAGCTGTATATCAACTATATAATGTGCTTAATAGCTAATTTTTACTCGGAGAAATATAATGAATACTAAAATTAAAATTGAAAATATTTGTGCTTTCACTGGAAATAGACCAGAAAAGATGCTATATCTAAAAATAAAAAAATAATATATCTATAAAATTAATTTCGAGCAAAATAATGCATGTGCAAACTACAAAAAAGATAGGATATAATTTGCGTTTATGCTGCGTCAAATGCCTTCGGTCGGTTTCGTACATCAAGTACGCGCCCTCCCTTACACCATTTTCCTTGCCTAAACACAAATTATCCCCATCTTTCCAATCGCCCCACTCAAACAAATTGAAAAAATTCCACCCAAGCCGAAAAGTAAAGCTTTTTGCTTGCCCAAACATTGAACGTGCCCAACGGGCACACCTCACAAGCCGAAAGCTTCTCTTTCGCTTGCTCCGATAATTTAATGTGGGGCAAAGCCCTACCCCTACAAGCCAAAGGCTTGCACCTAACAAATTGGAAAATTCCTTACAAGCCAAAGGCAATGCCTTTGCTTGCCCCGATAATTGAATATGGGGCAACACCCCACCCCCACAAGCCAAAGGCTTGCAACCAAAATTGACCGTGCCCGAAGGGCACACCTCACAAGCCGAAAGCTTCGCTTTCGCTTGCCCCGATAATTTAATGTGGGGCAAAGCCCTACCCCTACAAGCCAAAGGCTTGCACCTAACAAATTGGAAAATTCCTTACAAGCCAAAGGCAACGCCTTTGCTTGCACCCTAATAATCGAAGCAACCCCACGGGTTGCCCCACAAGGTGCCGCTTTCAAAACTGGGGCAAGTAGCGGGAAGTGAGATATTTTGGGAATTTTTCACAAAAAATGGGGGGGAAGACAATACTTTTGTATGTCGACCCCCCTTTTTTGCGAAAAAACCCAAAATAGCCACTTCCCGCGGCGGACATTAAAAAAAGAAGCAAACCAATCTGGTTTGCTTCTTTTTTTAATGAAATGCGGCAGCGACCTATGTTCCCGGACCGTCGCCAGTCAAGTATTTTCGGCGCTATGGAGCTTAACTTCTGTGTTCGAGATGAGAACAGGTGGACCCCCATGCTATTACCACCGC
>JAWXUU010000011.1:0-71676 GCA_044426085.1 Bacillota bacterium
AAATAATAGACCACGAAAACGCTTAGGTTGGTTGTCGCCTATCGAGTTTCTCGCAAATACTTTTAAAAAGTGTTGCACTTAATTTGACAATCTATCATTAAAAATTAAAAATTGTGGTAAAGCACTCGCGTTGCTCGTGCATGCTATACCTATCACCTATTAAATCTGAGTTTTATAACAAAAACGAACATCGGGTGGAATAAAATTTTCCGCCTTTTGGCATAATATGGAAAACGAATGGAGGAATTATGGCTAGAATAACAAAAATATCAGATATGCAATATATAAGACAAGACATACCCGCGCTTTGCGAAAGTGTGAAATCTTTTGCTGTGGCGATCAGAAATGCAAATTCAGCGGAAGAAATTTTGCAAATCCGCAAGGAATATTTGGAAGTGATGGAGGAACTTGAGACGGCAACAAACATTGCTTACATCAGATTTTCTCAAAACACAAAAGACGAATTTTATCTTGCGGAGCAAGACTACTACGACGAAAATACACCAGCACTTTCAGCGGAAATCGTGGGTTATCAAAATGCAATTTTGAATTCACCTTATGCAAAACAAGTGGAAAAAGCAATAGGGACAGGCATATTCAAACTGTACGAATGCTCACAAAAGTGCATGTGTGAAGAAATCATACCCGAAAAGCAAGAAGAAGCAAAGCTTGTGACCGAGTATACAAAATACGCTTCCGCACTTGCGTTTGACTTCCGCTCAGAAAAAGTGCCACTCACAATTTTGCGAAAATACATGAGTGATTCCAACAGAGAAACGCGACGTGAAGCGTTCGAAGTTTTGGGTGAAGAATTCCAAAAGCACTCAGAGTTTTTTGACGAAATTTTTGATAAGCTTGTGAAAGTTCGCGACAAAATGGCGAAAAAGATGGGGTATTCAAGCTTTGTTGAAATGGGCTACTATCAAATGGAGCGTGTTGATTACAACCGAGAAATGGTGGAAGCGTTCAGAAAGAACGTTCTTGAATATATCGTTCCAGCCGTTTGCGAAGTGAAGGGCGAAGTTGCGAAAAACCTTGGCATACCGCAGGGCGATTTTAAATTCTACGACAACGAAAGTTATTTCGAAGTTGCGCCCGACCCAATTTTGAATGCGGAAGATATGATGAAAGCAGGCAAAAACATGTATTGCGACATGAGCAGTGCTACGGCGGAGTTTATCGATATGATGTTTGAAGCTGACGCATTTGACGTTCTCTCTCGCGAAAACAAGTGGGGCGGTGGATACTGCACCTACATTCCAAAATATAAGCAACCTTTCATTCTTGCAAACTTCAACGGCACGCAAGCGGATGTCGACGTGCTCACTCACGAGGCGGGGCACGCTTTTAACAGCTATGAAACTCGCAACCGCGACAGCGAAGAGGGTTGCGGTATGGAAACGGCGGAAATCCATTCGATGAGCATGGAATTTTTCTGTTGGAAATATATGGAAACTTTCTTTGGAAAAAGGGCGAATGATTATAAATTTTCCCACCTTTGCGACAGCTTGACTTTTATCCCATACGGCGTTATTGTGGACGAATTTCAACACATCGTTTATGACAATCCAAATTTGACACCGCAAGAAAGAAACGCGGAATATTTGAAATTGGAAGAAAAATATCGTCCGTATTTGAGCTTTGAAGGTATGGCGTATTTGCAAAAGGGCACAAGGTGGCAATATCAAGCACACATCTTTGAAATGCCGTTTTATTATATTGATTACTGCATAGCAGGCAGTGTTGCGTTGGAGTTTTTGGCGTCTTCGCAGGAAGATTATCAATCTGCGTTTTCCGCTTATCACCAGTTTATTCTTGCGGGCGGTGGCAAATCACTTGAAGAAAAAATAGTGGATGCAGGGCTGTTGTCACCTTTCAAAGATGGTGGTTTGGCTGTTGCAGTGCAAAAAGCAATGGAAATTATACGCAAGTATAAATAAATGATGATTTTACGCAAAAATCACATGAAAACATTGAAAAATAAGCAAAATACATTTGACATAAGTCGCTATTCTTGATAGAATAGTTTAGTAAATTTATAGTGTATCATTATGCTCATTGGAGAAAAGGAGAATATGAAAAATTTGATAGGAGAAATTCCTCCCCAGAACTTGCGAGTTCAAGGATTGAAGGAAACATTGCGCGAAGTAAAAGCGGGAAACGTTGCGAGAATAATTCTTGCAAGTGATTGTGATGAGAATTTTATCAAAAAGATTCATAATTTGAATTTGCCACTTCAAATGGTATCTTCAAAGGTTGCGCTTGGAAACAAGCTTCAACTTGACGTCCCTTGTGGCGTGGTTGCAATCTTGAAATCAGAAAAACTGTAACTTGAAATCAGAAAAGTTATCATAAAGTTATAATTAAACTATAAATCAAAATCGCTATATAACCGTGAAAACGGTTCAGGGAATTTAAAAAAAGTATAAATGCAAAGATTGATTTCAAAAATCGAGTGTTTTTGCCAAAAGGTTTTGAAGCAATACTGGATGTATTGTGAAAAAGCTTTTGGGAAAATAAGCCGATTTTGGGAATGAAGATTTGTGTTTAGAGTTTTTTTAGGTTACCGATATAAATAATAACAGGAGGTATGGGAATGCCTACAATTAACCAAATTATCAAACACGGCAGAGTTTCAGCTATTGAAAAATCAAAATCACCAATCATGGGTGCTTGTCCTCAAAAGCGTGGAGTTTGTTTGTCAGTGACAATCACAACACCTAAGAAACCAAACTCAGCTCAAAGAAAGATCGCGAGAGTGAGACTTTCAAACGGTCAAGAAGGTACTGTTTACATCCCAGGTATTGGTCACAATCTTCAAGAACATAGCTCAGTGCTTATCCGTGGCGGAAGAGTAAGAGACTTGCCGGGTGTACGTTATCACGTTATCCGTGGTGCTCTTGACACAGCTGGTGTTGCAAAAAGAAACCAAGCAAGATCAAAGTATGGCGCGAAGAAAAGTAAGAAGTAATTCTTAACTCACCATACCCAATTTATGACAAAGATATATAAGAGCGTGGAAAATCCACCTTTTGTTTTGTTGGAGTCTTGAATTGGCAAGCAGTATGAAATAAAATCGCAAGATTTTTTTCAGAAGAAGTCGCTTTGGTGGTTTACGAAACAAAACAAACCACTTTAAATGCCGAGCTTACCTAATAAAGGAAGCTAATGAAAACAGATGGGAATATTTTTATTCCTAATATTAAAAAGGAGGATAATATCTATGCCAAGACGCGGAGGAGTTCCAAAAAGAGACGTTTTGCCAGACGCAATTCACGGTAGTAAAGTTGTAACAAAACTTATCAACCAAATTATGCTTGATGGTAAAAAAGGAATCGCAGAAGGAATCGTTTATGATGCATTTGCCATCATGGAATCTAAAATGGGAAAAGACGCACTTGAACTTTTCACAGAATCCCTAAACAACGTTATGCCAGTACTTGAAGTAAAAGCAAGACGTGTGGGGGGTGCTAACTATCAAGTGCCAATCGAAATTCGTCCAGAAAGAAGACAAACATTGGGAATTCGTTGGATTGTTATTGCAACAAGAAAAAGAAACGAAAGAACAATGTGCGAAAGACTTGCTGGAGAACTTATGGATGCAATCAACAATTCAGGTGGTGCATTCAAAAAGAAAGAAGATACACACAGAATGGCTGAAGCGAATAAAGCTTTTGCACATTTCCGTTGGTAGGTCTTTAAACAGGAGAAATTATGCCAAGAGAAATTGACTTGAAATACACGAGAAACATCGGTATCATGGCGCATATCGACGCGGGTAAAACAACTACATCAGAAAGAATTTTGTTCTACACTGGTAAAGTTCATAAAATCGGCGAAGTACACGAAGGTGGCGCAACAATGGACTGGATGGAACAAGAACAAGAACGTGGTATCACTATCACTTCTGCTTGTACAACAACTGTTTGGGCTGACCACAAAATCAACCTTATCGACACACCAGGGCACGTAGACTTCACTGTTGAAGTTGAAAGATCACTTCGTGTTCTTGATGGTGCTGTTGCTCTTTTCTGTGCTAAGGGTGGTGTTGAACCACAATCTGAAACAGTTTGGAGACAAGCAGATAAATACAAAGTTCCAAGAATTGCATTCGTAAACAAAATGGATATCAACGGTGCAAACTTCTTTGGCGCTGTAGAAATGATGAAATCTCGTTTGGGTGCAAATGCAACTCCAATCGAAATTCCAATCGGAAAAGAAGCAGAATTCGCCGGTGTTATCGACCTTATTGAAAATCACGCAACTTATTATCTTGACGACCTTGGTCGCGATATGGAAGTTCGTGAAATTCCAGAAGACATGAAAGACATCGCTGAACAATACAGAATGGAACTTATCGAAAAAGTTTCAGAATGTGACGATGTTCTTTTCGAAAAATTTGTTGCTGAAGAAGAAATCACAAACGACGAAATCAAAGTTGCACTAAGAAAAGCTACGCTTGCAATGATGGTTACTCCAGTTCTTTGTGGCTCAGCATACAAAAACAAAGGCGTTCAACCACTTATGGATGCAATCATTGCATACCTTCCTTCTCCACTTGATGTTGAAGACATCGTTGGTCAAGATGAAGATGGCAACGAAATGCACAGAACTGCTGGCGACAGCGAACCACTTGCTGGTCTTGCTTTCAAAATCGCAGTTGACCCATACGTTGGTAAAATTTCATTCTTCAGAAACTATTCTGGTGTTTTGAAATCAGGTTCTTACGTTCTTAACTCAACAAAGAATAAGAAAGAAAGAATCGGACGTATTTTGCAAATGCACTCTAACCAAAGAAAAGAAATCGATGAACTTTGCTCAGGCGACATCGGTGCTATCGTTGGTTTGAAATACACAACAACTGGTGACACACTTTGTGATATTGATAACGTAATTATTTTGGAAAGCATGGAATTCCCAGAACCAGTTATCAAAGTTGCAATCGAACCAAAAACAAAAGCTGGTCAAGAAAAAATGACTCTTGCTCTAATTAAACTTGCTGAAGAAGATCCAACTTTCAAAGCATATACAGATCAAGAAACAGGTCAAACAATCATCGCCGGCATGGGTGAACTTCACCTAGAAATCATCGTTGACAGAATGATGAGAGAATTCAAAGTTGAAGCAAACGTGGGTGAACCACAAGTTGCCTACCGCGAAACTTTCAAAAATCTTGCAGACGTTGAAGGTAAGTTCGTTCGTCAATCAGGTGGTTCTGGTCAATACGGACATTGTAAAGTTCGCTTTGAACCACTCGAACCAGGTCAAGGTTATCAATTCGTTGATGAAACTGTTGGTGGATCAATTCCAAAACAATTCATCGCTCCAATTGATAAAGGTATCCAAGAAGCTTCTAAAAACGGTGTTCTTGCAGGCTACGAATGTGTAGACTTCAAAGCAACAGTTTACGATGGTTCTTTCCACCAAGTTGACTCATCTGAAATGGCGTTCAAAATCGCAGGTTCAATGGCGTTCAAAGAAGGTATGAAGAAAGGTACTCCAGTGCTTCTCGAACCAATGATGAAAGTTGAAGTTGTTCTTCCAGAAGACTACTTCGGTGATATCATGGGTAACGTATCATCTCGTCGTGGTATTATCTGTTCAACAGAAGATAGAAACGGATCAAAAGTTATCAATGCTGAAATCCCACTATCAATGATGTTCGGATATGCAACAGATTTGCGTTCAAGAACACAAGGTCGTGGTTCGTTCTCTATGCAGTTCAGCCACTATTCTGAACTTCCAAAATCGCTTGCTGAAAAAGTAATCGGTGACAGAGCGAAGAAAAACGACTAATAATAAGCAAAAAAGTTGCATTTTTTCTACATTTTTTAAAAAAAATGCAACTAATAGCATAAAAGGTGTTGTATGACATCGCAAAAAATGCTATAATATAAAAAATTTCTTTTTAACAAAAAGGATTTAATAAAAAAACATATATAAAGATTATCAGGAGGAATTTTATAATGGCAAAAGCTAAATTTGACAGAAGTAAGCCACACGTAAACATTGGTACTGTTGGTCACGTCGATCACGGTAAAACAACTTTGACAGCAGCAATCACAATGGTTATGGCTGCACAAGGTGGCGCTGAAGCTATGAAGTACGATCAAATCGACAAAGCTCCAGAAGAAAGAGAAAGAGGTATTACAATCAACACAGCTCACGTTGAATACCAAACACCTAACAGACACTACGCTCACGTAGACTGCCCAGGACATGCCGATTACGTTAAAAACATGATCACAGGTGCTGCACAAATGGACGGAGCTATTCTTGTAGTTGCTGCGTCTGACGGTCCAATGCCACAAACAAGAGAACACATCTTGCTTGCGTCACAAGTTGGTGTTAAACACATCGTTGTTTTCATGAACAAAACTGACCTTGTTGATGATGAAGAACTTCTTGAACTTGTAGAAATGGAAATCAGAGAATTGCTTTCTAAATATGGCTACCCAGGAGACGACATCCCAGTTGTTAAAGGTTCAGCTGTTAAAGCAATGGAATCATGCGCAACTTCAGGCAACGCTGATGATGCTGCTTGTGATTGCATTAAAGAACTTATGGATGCAGTTGATAACTATATCCCAGCTCCAGAAAGAGATGGCGACAAACCATTCTTGATGCCAGTTGAAGGCGTACACACAATCGCAGGTCGTGGAACAGTTGTTACAGGCCGTGTAGAAAGAGGTGTATGTAAAGTTGGTGAAACAATTGAAATCGTTGGTATCAAAGAAAAATCAGCTTCAACAGTTGTAACTGGTCTTGAAATGTTCCACAAATCACTTGATGAAGCTATGGCAGGGGACAACATTGGTGCTCTTCTTCGTGGTGTTGATAGAAACGCCGTTGAAAGAGGTCAAGTACTTGCTAAACCAGGTTCAATCAAACCACACAAAAAATACGAAGGTCAAGTATACGTACTAACTAAAGATGAAGGCGGACGTCACACTCCATTCTTCAACGGATACAGACCACAATTCTTCTTCAGAACTACTGACGTAACAGGTTCACTACACTTGCCAGCAGGCGTAGAAATGGTTATGCCTGGTGATAACATCACTATGACAATCGAACTTATCACTCCAGTTGCTATCGAAGAAAACCTACGTTTCGCTATCCGTGAAGGTGGCAGAACTGTTGGTTCAGGTGTCGTAACAAAAATCTTGGACTAATTTGCATAAAATAAAGAGACCTTCGGGTCTCTTTTTTTTATGCAAATTAGTCCGCCCCGCTGTAGTGGGTCTTTTTGGGCTTTTTCAGCCCGATGCGAGCTCGGCATATGCTAATATCGCCTTCACTCGCCTCGAACTGAAAAATTCCCAAAAATCCTCCACCACAGCTGCTTGCCCCAGTTGTGCGTAGGTTCGCGGGTGGGGCGACCCGTTGGGTCGCGGCAATGTTTTAAGTTTTTGCAAGCGAAAGCTTTGCTTTCGGCTTGTGGGGGTGCCCTTTGGGCACTTTCAATGTTTTAAGTTTTTGCAAGCGAAAATCTTCGATTTTCGACTTGTAAGGAATTTTTTCAATTATTAGGTTGCAAGCGAGGGCTGTTGCCCTCGGCTTGTAAGGAATTTTTTTTAATTATTTGGTTGCAAGCGAAAGTTTTACTTTCGGCTTGTAAGGAATTTTTTCAATTATTAGGTGCAAGCAAAGGCTTTGCCTTTGGCTTGTGGGGGTGGCGACGAAGTCGCCACGGGCAATTTATGAGTGGGGCGAATGGGAAGAGTGGATAGAATTTGTGTTTAGGCAAGGAAAATGCTGAAAGGGAGGGCGCGTACTCATGTACGTAACCGACCGAAGGCATTTGACACAGCATAAACGCAAATTATATCCACTCTTTTGGTTTGTTTGCACAAGCGTTGCTTTTGTACGGCGTGGGAACTTTGTTTTAGTGTTTTGGCTTGTTATACGTTGACTTTTTGTGTTAAATAATGATATACTTTTGGCATAATCAAATAAGGGGAAACTCAGGTGGCTATTAACATTGAGAATCATGATGTAGCAAGCAAGGTAAAGTGAAAGAAGAGCCACAAGTTTCTGTTGAAGGTAGTAAAGTGAAAAAAGAAAAAATTAAAAAAGAAAAAACTAAAAAAGAAAAAACTAAAAAAGAAAAAGTTAATAAAGAAAAAGTTGAAAAATCCAAAGGTGCGGACAAATTAACTGTCGGCAATTTTATCAGCGAGATGGATTCAAAATTTGAAAAATTCGCGTTTGGTGGTGTTGCGGGCAAGCTTAAGGTTGTTTCGAAAGTGCTTATGTATTTGTTTATTTTGTTCGGATTTTTCGGGCTTATTTTGACAGCTATGCTAACTTCAAGCTTGGGCGTTGTTGGTGTTTTAGTGGCGCTGTTTTTGGTGTGTGTATTTATTTTTGTGGGGTACACAATTTCCGCATTGCTTTATGGTTTTGGGCATGCGATTGAAAATTCTGAAAAGTCGAAATCAGACTTAGGCAGTGTGATTTTGCAAAGCGCAACCACTGCTCAGATTCAAAAACAAGACGCAGAAATCCAAATCGATAACGAGTTCCCAGAATTTTAGAGGTTATAATGAAATACGAGATTATAAAGGCGACGGATAATAAAACCTTTATGCTTGATTGTCCCATTCAGCTTATCAAAAGCATGGTGACAAGGGAAGCAGAAACGGGGATTTATTATTTAAACGTGAGATATTTCAGCATGGCAGAAAAGGATATCCAAACTGTCTGTTTGAAGTTGAGCGTGAAATCTAAGGGCGCTATCAAAATCAATTCTACATATATCTTCCAGCCAAAAAACGGCAGTGGAATGATTCAAAACGATAAACCGCACCCATTTTATTTGGGTGAATATAAAGATGTCGATTTTTTTGTTTCAAAGATAATTTTCACCGATGGTTCGCAGTGGCTTGGTTCTTCCAAACCGCAGTATTCCGACGTGCCGGAAAAAGCTGACATCGCAAAATACGATAAATATAAATATCACATTGATAAGAAGTTCCAAGGCGTGAATGTCAAATATGCCTTTTCAGAAAACGCACATTTGTGGCGTTGCGTTTGTGGCTGTGTAAACCAAAACAAGCAGTGTTTTTCTTGCGGTTGCGACGGGCTTGAAACGCGCAATTTCTTTGATGCCGAAAGGTTAGAGCGTGAATACAGCTGGTGGCAAGAAAAGCTTGCGTGCGACGAAAGCATGGTGTCAGAACTTGAAACGTTGCAAGAAACAAAGCGTTATTCTGAAATTTTCGACGCGCAAATAAGAAAGACAAAATCACAAAGCTCAAAAGATGTCGCAGATGCTATTGTCACAATCAACGAGATATATAACGAAGAAAACTTCCTAAAAAAAGTGCAAGCGGAAGAACTTTTGGCGCGTGCAAATGCCAAGTTTGAAGAACGAAAAGAAGCTGAGTGGGGTCAAAGACATTGGATGGCTTCAATCCAAAACAAACTTGCGGAAGAAAAACGTATCAAACAAATCAAAACAGCAAAAAGAAACAAAGTGACAGCGATTATATCAACAACTGTCCTATCCATTTGCGTAATTGCAGTGTCGCTTTTCTATGCGATGACCAACTATGTCATTCCAGAATGGCAATACACAAGCGGTATGGAAAGTTTCAACAATCAGCAATATTCCGAGGCTATCGACATTTTCACCGAGCTTGGCGAATATGAAGATTCGTCCGATATGGTGCTGGAAAGCTGGTATCAAATGGCGGTCGATTATATCGAATCAGATGATTATAACAGCGCAAGAAACGTGTTCCTCACGATTTCAGAATATAAAAACTCTGCAGTATATTTGGTGATTGCCGATAAAATGGAAGGTGAAGATTATCTTTCTCAAGGCAGGTTTGAAGACGCACTTGAAATGTTCGCACTCGTTGCGGATGAAGATGGTGTTGCGCTTATGCAAGATGAATGTTATTATGGGCTTGCGCTTGCCGCTTTCAATTCTGATGATATAGACACCGCTCTTGAAATGTTCTTGCTTGCCAATGAATACAGCAATTCGGAAGATTACATCGTCAGCATCATCAAAACAAAAGCCGACGCGTATTATCAAGCGGGTGATTATGCAAACCTTATCACTCTTCTTGAATTCAGAACGGATGATTTTGTTGCTACCTACCTTGCTGAAGTTGTTCCGATATACGAAAGCTATGCTCAAGCATATTATGACAACGGTGATTATGCAACGTCAAAAACAATGTATCTTATTTTGGCAAACGTGACTGATTATCTCGGCTCAACGGCGAGCAATCGTGTTGTGGCATACCCAGTGTTCTGCGATGCGAGAATGTACGCAAACAACTATGATGAAGTTGTCAAGGTGTTTGATTTGAGCTACGAATCGTTCGACGTTATCGAAGATGTTCAAGGCTATATGGTTCAATTCCTTGCTGAATATAAATGGGTGACTTATGCCGGCACATCAACAGACAGCAGTGATTCAACAACCGATCGTTATATCAGCGTGGATGAAGATGGCTACGCAACATATTCTATGCAATCTTCAACATCAGGCAGTGGCGACTTGACATATTATGACGGCATGCTTTATGTGGATGGCGAAAAATTGTTCGAAATGCGTATCACAAGCTACAGCAGTATCGTGTTCACAATCAGCAAAACTGAATATGTTTATGCAAGAACAAACGGATAAATTATTATAAAACATAAAAGTGGAAACTTAAAAATAAAGCTTAAAATGAAAGCTTGAAACTTGAAAATAAAGGTTTAAACAAAAGTTGAAACTTGAAAAAATAAAAACTGCGAAAGTCAAAAAAACTTTCGCAGTTTTTGCATTATTTTGGATTCTATGCGGGAAATTTGCACTTGCGACACTCCGAAGTGCACGGCGATTTCGCCTTGTGTTTTATCGTGGAAATATCGCATAAACAGGATTTTTTGTTCCCTTTCATCAAGTGTTTTGATTGCGTCTTTAAGTGCGATTTTATTTAGCATTTTTTCGGGGGAAAGTTTGCCTTCTATCTTTTCGATATACATTCTTGAATTGCCCGAAGCGCTGTCTGGCTTGTCGAACAGCGAAAGCGTGCCACGCGCCGATTGAACCGCCAAAACAACATCAGCTTGCTCGCATTCTAGGGCGGTTGCAATTTCGGATATTGTGGGTTCGTTTTGGTGAATTTTGCGATAGTCGTCGGAAAATTTAGCGACTTTATAATAAAGAACTTTTATCGAGCGGGAAATTTTGATGTTGCCGTCGTCACGCATAAATCGCTTGATTTCGCCGAGAATCATGGGCACTGCATAAGTGGAAAACATCACGCCAAACGCGGGGTCAAACCCCTTTATTGCTTTCAAAAACCCCACGCATCCAAGCTGAAACAAATCGTCATAATCAACACCTTTGGCAAGGTATCTGCGAACAAGGCTTTTGATAAGCGGATAGTTGTGAAAAAGCAGTTTTTCCTTGGCACTTTCGTCGCCGTTCTGAGCCGTATTTATCAACTTCAGGGTCTCTTCGTGTGACAGCATGGCTATCCCTCCTTAAATTTATGTAGTGCCTTGAAAGGTAGGTTCAAAATTGCTTTTTGATTTTAACAAGAAGCCCAACCTCGCAGTTTTCAACAGTCATTTCGTCGGTAAGGGCGGAAATCAGCGTGAAGCCAAGCCCTGCGCGCTCTTCGTTTTCTTTAGTGGTGAAAAACGGCTGTGTCGCCTTTTTTATATCGGGAATTCCGCACCCAAAATCGCGAATAGATATTTCCATCAAGCGGTCGCAAACGGAGCAATCAAGGTGAATTTCTCCGCCGTTTTTGTGGTATGCGTGAACAACGCAATTTGTGACTGCTTCGGAAATCGCCGTTTTGATATCGGAAATCTGTTCAAGGGTTGGCGAAAGTGGAAGTGCGAAAGTTGCGACAACATTGCGAAGAAAACTCTCGTTTTCAGATATGGCATCGGTTTTTATGTGAAAATTATTTTGCATGGTATCTCTCCTAAATCTTTGGCATAATCTCATACAGCCCCGTGGTTTTCATGATTTTATCCATCTGTGGCTGTGGGTTGCGAATATAAAGCGGTGTTTTATTGCGTGATAAAAGCTTGAATCTGCCAATAAAAAGCCCAATCCCTGTGGAATCGGCAAAAGCAAGCTGGGATAGGTCAAAAATCACCTTCTGAAAATGCGTGGAAACAATCACGGCATCAATTTTGTCCCGAACAAGCCCCGCGGCATATTCATCCAGTTCGCCGTTAAACCAGAAAATCAAGTCGGAATCTATTATCTGATATTTAATTTGCATGTGAAACCCTCCTTGGTTTATTATATTAGAAATAACAAATAAAAGTGGTAGAGTTTTTGACGAAAAAAGGGGCAACGCGAAGCGTTGCAATTAAAAATTAAAAATTGAAAATTAAAAATTGTGGTAATGCACTCGCCTTCGGCTCGTGCTTTTCAATTATATTTGTAATCAATGGTAGGAACGTAACTATTTAATAGGAGCGTTCCTTTTTTTTTGTATCCAAATATAATTGAGTGCACGAGCAACGCGAGTGCCTACCACAATTTTTAATTATCAAAGCTTGAAAAATTTTTGTATCTAGAAACCCTACGCTTTCCCCTCTAAAAAATCCGCTTTGTACTAAAAAAGTTTAAAAAACATGCAAAAAACTCTTGACTTTATATTGGTATATTTGATATTATATTAATGCTCACCAAAAGGAAACGACGCGGTGACAGAGTCGTTTGCTATAAGAGATAAATAAAACTTAAAGTTTTTTTAGAAAGTTTGCCAAAACGCTTGACAACTAATAGTGATTTGTAGTAAAATGCAATAGCGTTGTGAGTCAGATATGACACATTTCGGGGTGTAGCGCAGTTTGGTAGCGCACGTGGTTTGGGACCATGGGGCCGAAGGTTCGAATCCTTTCACCCCGACCACAACAAACTTTAAGGGCCTTTAGCTCAGTTGGTTAGAGCGGTCGGCTCATAACCGATTGGTCAGGGGTTCAAGTCCCTTAAGGCCCACCAATAACAACTTAATACCGTTTTCCAATGGGTAAAAAGCATGGCCTGGTAGTTCAGATGGTTAGAACGCTAGCCTGTCACGCTAGAGGTCGAGAGTTCGAGTCTCTTCCAGGTCGCCATTTTTTGCCCCGGTAGCTCAGTCGGTAGAGCAGTAGACTGAAAATCTACGTGTCGGTGGTTCGATTCCGCCCCGGGGCACCATTTGGAAAAACAAAACAATGAAAAGGCAATAAGGCAAATATGCTGGTGTAGCTCAACTAGGCAGAGCAACTGACTTGTAATCAGTAGGTTGCGGGTTCGATTCCCATCACCAGCTCCATTGAAATTTTAGGATTTAGCAATAAATCCTAAAACCATATGGGTGGTTTCCCGAGCGGCCAAAGGGAGCAGACTGTAAATCTGCCGTCTCCGACTTCGGTGGTTCGAATCCACCACCACCCACCACGAAAAGCATTAAATCTAACGATTTAGTGCTTTTTTTATGTATTTTTATCGAAAATCACTGCTTTTTCCTATTAAATAAATAGGATCACGTTTATAACGCTTTTTTTGTGGGTAAGTTTTTGGGTAAGTTCAGACCATTTTTTCTGCCTGTTCATATTCAAAATCATCCCTAACTTTCGTGTATACATTCATGGTCATATCTATCTTGCTGTGCCCCATCCACTTCTGCACAACCTTTGCTGGTATTCCTTTTTCGTGGCAAATAGTCGCAAATGTCGTTCTTAAATCCTTTAGCGTTTTGTCTGGGATAATAAGATGAAAATGCTTCAGCATTGTCCGCATATTCAACTTTTCAAAAACTCTATCTTCCAGAACTTCGCCATCTGGGAAAAGCTTCTCCACGTTGGGGAACAGTGGAACAGTCCGCCTTGCGCCTTTGGTCTTAGTTCCACGCAAGTATATTGTCCTTTTCTCTCTGTCTATATCCGACATTCGCAACCGCAAGCCTTCACCAGCGCGCGCGCCGGTGAAAAGGCAAAATAAAAAATATCTGTTTTCAAGAACGTTAGTGTCAAGATTAAGCAGCTGCTGTATCTGATCTTGAGAAAGATATTCCGACTTGATTTCTGCCAGTGGCGCTATTGTCAAACCTTCAGCAACATTTTCTTTGATGTGCTTGTTTCTTATTGCGCATTTGAAAATATCACTAATATAATATTTAAGTTTCTTCTGTGAAGTGTGTCCAGCTTTCATGCTGTTGATGCATTGTTGGATGTCCTTATGTGTGACTTTGCGCAGCTCCTTATTTTCCAGTGTTGGATATAAGCTGATTGTGACCAGTGATTTTATATTGGATAATGTTTTGGGCGTTATCTTGCCTTCTTTATAAAGTTCCAGATATTCCTCAAACCATTCTCCGAAAGTGATTTTCTTTTTTTGTTGTATTTCTTTTTTCTCGGTTTTGTTTTCATCCCTCCATTTTTTAAATTTTTTGTTGACTTCGAGCTTTGTCTTTCCGTAAATTGATTTTGAAACGCCATCTTGGCGAACTCTCAGCTCATACGTTCCGTTCGCTCGTGTTCTTATTTTAGCTTTTGTCATGTCTGATATCTCCTTTTCGATTTCAGCACATCCCATAGCTTGCCCACTCTGTTCTCGCTCTTTCGTATACTCCATGAGTATAGTTGTAAGCTTCAGTATCTCTTCTAACATCCTCTTTTGAAAATTGTCCATAAATATAGACCCTCCTTATTTGTCGTAAGGAAAGTCTACACTATATATTTTTTAAATATAAGTCTTGTCTTTTGAGTGAATATATAATAATATATTATATTATTATATTTAGGTTTTTTCTTTAGGTCTTTTAATTATGTAGATAATTAACATTAATAGTATTGTGCATAAAAATGTTATAATCAAATATTGTAAACTCTGTAATTGTTTTTCTGCACTATCTTTTATATAAAAATTATAGATGCCATTATTTCGCATATTAATATATTTTGTATAATAAATATAATAACCAAGAGAAGTAAAAACTGAACCCCAAGCTATTAATAATATTATTTTTAGGAATATGCTTGAGTATAATATTTTTAAATTTGCAAAAATGCTAGGATATTCAAAAGATTCTGGTGATAACTCTTCTGTTGTATCATTTTTTTCTTCAATTATTTGTTGAGTAGGTGGGATAATATCTGGTAACTCTTTATGTGTTGTTGGTTCTTCAGCTTGAATTTTTTTTATTTTTGATTTTGTTGGTGCTGTTATTATGATTATTAATATAACTAAGTAAATTAGCGGGTGCATTGTTTTTACAAGTATAGGGTTATATTGTGATGCTAATGAGCCTAAAGCACTCGATGCTAGTAAGCTTATAGTTTCCAATGCGAGAATATCTTCATGTGTTGCAGTAAATAAATATCCATTTGATTGATGTGTTACTATAACAAAATAATTTTCTCCTATTGGATTTTGGTAGTATTTTATTGATGATATGCCTGTAAGAGTATTTACTGCACTAGATAATGAATTAATGTTTATTGATGATGTATCTGTTGTTATAAGCCCATAATCTGTTGATAGTATTTGGTAGTTAAATAGCATTATAAGAAATAATATTCCTATTGAAAATTTCTTCATAATATCACCTTATTTATATCTTTGTTGTTGCTCTTCTAATATTGCTGCAGCTCTTCCAAGTAGCTTCCAGCGATACTCTTTTTCTAAAGCTTCCCAAAATTGCTTCATTTCTTCATCTTCACGTGAGAGTTTTTTAGGTTGTGTTTTATATTCAATTACACCAAAGTCATTTTCTCTTCCAATTAAAAAATCAGTTGTACAATTAAAAAAAATCGCAATTTTCTCAAGATAATCTATTGTTGGCCTTTGATTTTTGTTGAACCAGCCATTTATTGTTGTGTATGGGATTTTACACTGTATGGATAATTGTCTTTGATTAATTTGGTTTTCAAACATTAATTCCTTTACTCTAATTGTAAATTTTTCTTGAACTTCCATAATTTTACCTTTTTTGTTACATTATACTTTAGATATACTTAAAAAGGTATTGACATACGTAATTAAGTATGTTATTATATATCTAATTCAGTATATATGTCTTAAACGGTATAATTTAATACACGTAGACTAACACGCTGAAAAATGCGTTTAGAATAAAATTGTGATGCTTGGAAATGACAGCATCAAAGGAGATTAAAATGGAAGAAATGAAAAACAAACAACAAGTAAATGGTGAAAAACCAGGTCAACAAGCAACTGCTGAAAAATCTGAAGAAAAGCCGATTGTTGAAGTTGTTGAGCAAAAATCAATGTTCTTGGGTAAGCAAGTACAAACTTACGTTAAGGACTTTGCAACTGGGGAGTGTGCCGAAACTCGTAAAATTTCAGTAGGGATTAAGGTGTCTGAAGATGATGGTCCAGGATTTGGAATGCTTGCAAAAACATATTCTGTTAATCAAGCTGCTTTCGATGCATCTTATTATGCAGCTGAAGTTGGTGATGCTTGTAGTATCACAACCGAGCGTACTACATATGATGGCAAAACTTCAGAACGTGTGAAAGCATTCTTGATCAGGAAGCCAGACGGTAAAATCTATGGTATAGAGTGGTAATTTTTTTCATAAAAGCTTTGGGGTATTGGGCTTATCAATTCTCCACCAATAGTAACTAAGTACAAAGTAACATTTTTTTCATACATGTGGCTAGGGGATTGCCCTTAAAATCCCTTCTCTTTATGCAAATATTCACTATTTGCATATTTGTATATATAGCGTTTATAAGAATTTAGATTGCT
Source organism: Bacillota bacterium (assembly GCA_044426085.1). Taxonomy (GTDB): domain Bacteria; phylum Bacillota; class Clostridia; order Christensenellales; family CAMQZB01; genus JAWXUU01. The sequence goes on from JAWXUU010000011.1 coordinate 16,740, forward strand.
TGCAATTTAAAAATATAAAATAAGCTGGTGTTCCCAGCGGAGGTAATAATATGTGGATTGGTAAAACCAAAAAAGGTAAAGACGTGACGCTTCTGACTCCTTCTGAAAAGTATGAGAAGTATACTAAAGAAAAAAAGTCTGGGTATAAGTATACAAATTCTGGACGTCCTAAACTTAATGAAAAGAAACAATGGATAAAATTGTCTTCAGAAGAAAAGGCTTATCGTGATGGTTATAGAGCTCATGCAATTGATTCTTCTAAAGTCTATAATTCGAAGAACAATAAAAAGAAAACATCTAGGTATTAGGGGGTAAACAAATGAATTGGAAAGTAATCGCTATTATATTAGCAGTTGTCTTGGTGCTAGTTATAGTTTCGTGTGGTGTGTTTACAACTGACACCGAAGAAGAAGCTCTGGAAACGGGTGAATCGTTTGAATTGTCTGGTTCAATCGAATCAGATACAATGTCAAGTTATATGAGCCTTTTAACAGATAATTGGCTTATGATTGCTCTTGTTATTCTCGCTTGCTATGCCGGCAAGAGCTACGTCGACTATAAATTAAGATAATAGGAGTTAAATAAAAAATGAAATCAAAAATTAAAAATAATAAAAAAATATTGTTGTTGTTGGTGCTTACCCTTGTTATTGCACTGACTTACTCACTTTGTGTAGGTTTCACCTACGCCGAAGACACACCGAGATATATCTCTGACGACTATGGTATCGCAACAACTGATATTGTTAACGAAGAAACTCCAGCTGCGGATCCGGAAGACGGCAGCGTAGGTGATATCACTGAAACTTCTTACGATATTGGTCAAGCTACATATGAATATGACGACATCGATGCTGATGAGCTTGCTGAATCAACATATGCTCCAGTTATCTCGCCAACAGACTCTGTGACTATAACAGCTTCAGTTGTTTATTCAGATACTGCAATTGATGAAACTGGATATTTGCAAATCATTGCAAAAACTCCATCAGATACAGTCTTTGCAAACTATGATGAAGTTATCACAGTGGCGGATTCAATCACATCAGAAACATCTTACACTGGTTCTTATACATTCTCAAACCTTGAAGCCGGCGAATATGAATTCATGTTCATGTTCTACACTTCAGCTGACGAAGTTGATGCAGTTTATTCAGTAGTCCAAACTGTTATGGTTTCAGGTTCTATCACAGAAATGTCAACAATCTCTTCAATCACAGTAAATTATGGCAGCTGCGTTTTCGCAAGCTTTACTCATGAAGCAGATGAAAACATGGGTACACTAGCTTATAACTGGTATATCGACGATGAATATTTCACAACAACTGAAGACCCTGAAATTGATATTTGCAATATGCCGGTTGGTGAATATGTAATGTATTGCAACATCGTTCCAGAAGTGGGCGTAGCAACAAAAACAAATTCATTTAACGTGACAGTTCTTGCTATTGTTTCAGATGATGATGTTGTTATTGTATCTCCAACTTCAGTTGAAATCACTGAAGGCGAAAACGCAACTGTTATGGTTGATGTTTCTGCACCAGCAGATTCAACAATCTCTTATATTTGGTATGTTTCTAATGTTCAAATCACAGATGTAAACAATTCGATTGTTTCTTTCTCTGGTCTTTCAGTCGGTGAATATTCTGTTTACTGTGTAGTCACTGTGGACGGTGTTTCTTATGAAACAGATGCAGCAACAATCACAGTTATTGAAAATACTTCAGTGGGCGTGACAGACACAGATACAGACACAGATACAGACGCTGATGCAGATGCAGAAGATGAAGAAGAAAGCACTCTTGACGGAATTCTTGAGTTCTTGAAAACTTACTGGCTAATAATCGGTTGTATCATTGTTGTTGTCTTTGTTATCTATAAAAAGAAGCAATAAAAATATAAGGGGTTTATATGAGAAAAAAAATATATAAACTCACTGTTTTCATTGTTTTGTTAACTCTTAGCTTTGCACTCTTCTCTGGCTTTACTTGGTGTCCTTATTGCAGTGAGTTATGTGAAGATTGCGGAGCAACGGGTTCAAGCAGTGAGTGTATTGATATGACACGTTATATATCTGAAGATGATTATTATTCCTATGCTGAAGACGAATACTTCTCTTGGGGATATGAAAAATTGTGTTTGGATATAAAGGGAACGTATGTTTGTGAATTGTGTTGGACAGTTACGCAAGCGGAAAATGATGATGTTTATTATTATGTAAACTATGAAACGGGGATTGAATACATCTCTTACACTTGCCCAAATTGCGAAAATGTCCACATTATTCAGCTGAGCGATATCGTTTGGGAAGATTATTCTTATACGTATTATGCTGACTATTTGACGGCTGTTTTCTTCCCTTGTGAAGATTTCAGTTTTGCATATGGCTGTCAAGCTGAAGACTGTGCAACTTGCGACGGTGTTGGTTATTCACTTTGCAATCATCCAACAGTAGATACTGAAGATTTAGATATTGAAGATGAGTCCGACTCTGATGCCGGTGATGACGTTCCAACGGTCGACACAACGCAAAGCGCAACAAGCTCTGATGTAACTTTCTTCTCTGATGCATTTGAATGGGTGGAAGCAAATATTTTTATATCAATAATAATTGGTGGAGTAGTGATTATCCTTTTGTTATTGCTTATTAAGAAAATGATGGGTTAAAATATGAAAAAGATATGTAAGAAAAATAAAAATGTGCCAATTATCGCTGTTATTATTATATCAGTGATTTTTGGCATATTTTGCTTTCCAGCAGTTGCTTTCGCAGATGTTTATGTTGATTCTTACATATACGATTGTCCTGATTGTGAAAGTGGCACTGTCACAAATCATCTAATATATGATTGTTCTGTATACGGCTGTATTGATGGTACGATTTCTTCAGATGTTACAACCACTTGCACAAGTTGTTCTGGGAATGCTGTTCTTTATACATATACTTCAACAACATGTTCGGCGTGTTCTGGGCTTGGCTATTATTATTCTTATAGCTATGATGGAGATGAAAGTAAACCTGAGTTTGTTAAAATTTTTGGTTGTACTGCATGCGGTGGATATGGTAGTGGTAATGAGTATAATGGAAGGACGTTTAGTTCTGCATTTTCATCTGCAATTACTTCTTTTGAGTCTTATATATCTTCCGGCACTGCGGCTTATGGTGCTGGAGTGATAACGTCTGTATCTTCAGCTGATTGTCCTTCATGTACTGATGGAAATATTTATTCCACAGCTTTTTCCGATTGTCCAGTATGTGTTGATGGAATTGTTGATGAAGTTTATTATACATCTTGTGATATATGTGATACTTTAGGTATTATTTTAGACTCAAATGTATACACCTTCGATTGTCCAGATTGCACTGATGGAACATACACCACAGCAACAACAACTGACTGTCCAAACTGTACCGATGGAACAAAAACAACCACAACAACGTCAACTTGCACGTCTTGCACAAATGGTTATGACTATTCATCTTTCTGCCTGAATTGTAGCGGTTATGGTTATTATGTAGAACCTATTTATTATAAAAATACAACTTTAGTGGGGTATCTTCTATATGGATGCACTACTTGCGGGGGTTCGGGTTCATCTTCTGCGGTTGAATATGCCGATTTAGATTTTGATAATATAACATACGGTTGTGGAAAGGGTGATTGCTCCGATTGTGTTGGTGGGTTGATTTACACTGATACAATCTCCGATTGTACAACTTGCGGTGGTGAAGCTGTTTTATATGGCGACACTACATATGAATGCCCGACATGTTCTGGCATATCTTGCGTATTTAAAGGTATTGACATCCTCACAGTCTTGCCTGATGTTGCAATCCTTGACGATTCTTCTATAAATGTATCATTCGATACGTATGAAATAAATGACGTGGGCACTGTTGAATATATCTGGGTTATAAACAATAGTATCTATTCTTCTTCAAGCTCGCCAAATTTGGAACTTTCTTCAATTCCTATTGGAACTTACAAAGCTTATTGCATTGTGCTTTCGCAGTATGGGTTCACAACAGAAACGAATGAATTTACAATTTATTGTATTGATATAAATGACTATGGAAGCTTAGATTCTTCTGATAGTAGTGATAATTTTTCATTCACGGATGTGTTTTCTTCCGTGCTTGGGAATGGTTTTTCTAATGTAATTTTAATAACGGTATGTGCTGTGATTTTAATCCTTTTCTTATGCGTTATTTTTCTATATATAAAAAGGGGGTAATCATGAATAAACTCTTGATGTTTTTGGTATTGGTAATTGTTTTGTTGTTTACTCTGGATTCTTTGGGATATGTCGATTATTTCGATTTCATCGAACCAGGGCAAGCAGTGTTTAGTAATATATTTGGAGAGTAAGATATGACAAAAATTTTTAAAAAAATTTTCAATATGGAAAATTTAAAAAAAGCTGCTGCGTTATTTGTAATCCTCGCAGTTTTGCTTTCTTTGTTCACTGGTTGCACTGTATCCATGAGCGATGATTGTTGCGATGATTGCGATGGATCTTATTTAGTATTTGCATCAGAATATCCAACAGACTCTTGTGCGGATCCAAACTGCACCGATTGCACCGATTGCGAAAGTGTTTGTGTCGACTGTTCTGACTGTGATTTTGATGTAGAGTTAATAAGTTCATCTTGGGTTGATTGTGCGGATTGCACCGACGGTGGCTCATACGTTGTTTCTTCTCGTGTTTGTACAACTTGTAGCGGTGTTGGAATTTTAACAAATCGTGTCACATCAACATGCCCAACTTGTCTGGGAACGGGCGTTGGTGTTTCTTATGTACAATGTATAGCTTGCGGCGGTGATGGCGTTTTTGTTTGTCCTGTTTGTGAAGGCTTGGGTTATTACACATCTAATGAGGAAAATTATGGTTGTACAAATTGTGGTGGTAACGGTCTTAGAATGGAAGGTGCTACTGCTCGAGCTGGAACTGGAACAGTAGATTGTGCTAACTGCGTTGATGGTTATTATACTTCAACTCGCTGCGGCACTTGTTCTGGAGCGGGTACTGTAGCTTCATGGGTTGCATCTGATTGTACTGTAACGGCTTGTAATGATGGAATAATCACAACAACAACTTGGGTTGAGTGTTCAACTTGTTTCGGTTCTAAAGGTTGGTGGATTGATAACGATACTACATATTGTGATTATTGCGGTTATTCACAGCTCGCAACTTGCCCCGATTGTTATGGTTATGGTTATGTGACTTTAGATGGTGAAAATTATGGCTGTGTTACTTGTGGTGGTAATGGTCTTAGAATGAATGGTGCGACGGCTATCGCTGGTTCTGGAACTATAGATTGTTCATATTGTACTGATAGCGTGTATTACACTATTGACTTTGTATGTGTAGATTATGACGGCTATGGTTTTGATGATTATTCTGTAACTGTTAAACATGGTGATTCTATCCCATCTATTCTCGGGTGGTCTGAAGATACATATTATTACACAACAACTCAAGCTGGCGGAACTACAATATCAAAAGATTCTGTTGCTGCAGATGATATGACAATTTATGTGCAGATTTTAGGAGTGAGTGAAACTTTTACTGTCGCATATTATGAAGTCTCTTGGTCTTCAACATCATGTCAATATAATTTTGCATCATCTGATATTTTGAGTGCAAATAGTATTATTGTTCCTTATGATGCGGATGATTTGATGTATGGTTCATCTTTTGAAGAATATGCAGATATTTATTCTTTTTTGGGCTGGACAACTTCTGATGATTTTTATATAAGTGTTGATTATAATGATTTTGATTCTTCGGATGTGATTGATTTTGATAGTTATCAAGTGACGTCTGATTTAAGCTTATTTGCTGTTTATGATTGGACTGAACCAGCAGTGGATAATGATTCATTTTTTGAAGGTTTATTTGATTCTGATTCAAATTTATTTGAAGTATTATTTGACTTCGATTCAAGCTTGGCAAATTATCTGGTCTATGGTCTTATAGCCTTGGTAGTTATCGGCATACTTTTGTTCGTGGTTTTGATGTTTAGAAAGTAGGGCGGTGACTTATGGAATATACAACATTTGAAATCGTATTAAATATTGTGCTTATGATTGGTGTTTGGGTTATATGTGGAATTTCTCTTTGGAGATGTGAGAAGTATTGCAAGAAAAAGAAAAAAGAAAAGGAAGCTGAAATTGCTGAATTTAAATCGCTTATAGAAAAGCAAAATTCTTTACTTTTGGATATATGTGCTCAGACTCAAGCTTTAGTTGAAAAATTAGCACCAGGAGCAATTGTTAAAGATATGGGTATTCCGTATTATAATGATTGTCTTGGTGATGGAGTTGGTGATATCAATTCAATATGTTACGGCGCAATTGATGCCGGCACTAAAGAGTGGAAAAAACGGATGAATGTTTATAAAGAAGGTAAATAACGTGGAAAACTACACAAATTTGTTATTGCTTGCAATTGTTTTGTTGATTGCTATTATCGTTATATCAAAGCTTGGTTTTGTATCAATCAAAAAGAAGAAAATAAAAATGGAACTTGAGCATCTTAAAGATATATATTTGATAAGCTGGCGCGAGCTTGCGGATCTGCGCATTGATGAAAAATCCGAAAAAGTGAATGCTACGGCAATTTTTTCCCAAACACAATATTTAAATATTTTGGTTGGTAGGGTTCATGGCTACTGCTATTTGTTGGATTATACATATGAGTATGGCGCAAATAGTATCGTTATTTATGATAAAAAGAAGAATGAGGTAATTTAGTTTGGTAGCCAGATTGAAAGAAATATCACCATCAATATTTTATTTTGGAATCCCTTTAGGTATCTGGGCTTCTGTTTTAATATTTATGATATTGAGAGCAATTCTTCCTTTTGTTTCTCTAAGCTGGATAGATATTGTTCTTTTTATACCGCCATGCATATTCATTTTTGTGCATGGCAAGTTATTTATCCAAATTATAAAGGGTATTATGCAATGTCTTGCGGAAAGCTTCGATCAGATAAATGAAGTTTACGTTATGCCTATTTGTGGCATGGCGCGCGGCGGTAAAACCTTGTTGGGTTCTGCGATAGTTGTTCGCAAAAGTCAAATAAATTGGTATAAATTGCAGATGCAATATTTCAAAATGTCTAAACTGCAATGGCTTTCAAAATATATTGATAATGAAGTATGGTCCGCGCGATGGTTTGAAGTTAAGGATTCATATGAGTATTGGATATCTTATCCAGAATACATACCATGTTTACTTTCTTCAATTCGAATCACGGATAAATACGGCAGATATTCTAAAGAGCTTCATCTGGAACACCTTTTGCAAAAAGAGCGTATCCCTGCATATTCTTATATTTTACTTGATGAAGCTGGTTCGGTGGTTGGGTTGTATTATTCAATGAATAAAGACCAGTCACTTATCAATTTTATCCGCTGGATTGGGCAGTTTTGCGAAGTTCATTTGATATTGACAGAACAGCGTGAATCGAATATAGCGATTGATATCAGAGAAGTCGTTGGTGCAGTTGTTATGGTTGAGATGGAAAAAAAGATGCAAGCGGTAAAAGGCTTGCAATTTGTCGAGAAGCTCGTGCAAATTGGCCATCAAAAAGGATGGTCGCCGAAAGCTTTTGATTGTATCCAAAAATTAGAGAATTGGTTTAATAAAGTCGGTTATTTTGCATTCACTATGTATGTTGATTATGGCAATGGTGTTGAAACAATTCATTCAAACATGTGTTGTAACATGCCGTATAGCTATGAATCGAGAGCATTTTCCCCACTGTATAAAGCGTTGGATAAGTCGTTCGGTGAAAATTCTTCAGATTGCAAGTTGATTTATCCAGAATCACAAATGGGGCATTCAATATTAGATTACGAGGTAAAAGTCGATGGCTAAAAAATATGATATGAGAAGATATTATTGTATTCAAGCGCAGAAGCGAAAAAAGAGCATGGGAACAGAAACTCAAGCCGCTGCAGCTCTTGATGAGATAATAGAGAAAGAGCGTGAGAACGTGGTTCTGACGCCTCAAGAAAAGATAGATAAGGCTTACGCAATGAATAGGCTGTTTGCTGGCTCAAAAAGCACTTGGCAAGAATCGGTAGTTGCTCAGCTTGCTGAGCGTGAGCAAAGCGAACCAACGGAGCTGGATTAACTTTCCATCTTCATCAGCATCTAAAAATTGCGCGCGCAAGCGCGTCCTTGCATTAGCTTGAAGCACTAGTTGCGCTCGCCAGCGAGCGCAACCTTCAAGCCAAGGACTGCTAAAAATGCCAAAAATTCGCAAAGGATTTTTGGTTTACCCCCCACCGCTAATAGGGGGGTACTGTTACAAGCATGAAACGGCTTAAAGCCTTATGGCATAAGGGGAAAGTGGGTTTTAAAAATGAATGAAAAAAATGAAGAAAAAAAAGGTAGAAAATGTCTTTATGACTGGGTTTCAATTTCATCAAAAATTCATACTGTTGATGAAATTATGTATATGTTAGGTATGGAGCAGTGTAAGTGGCAAAAAATGAAAGGTTTTTATGGGTATAAGCAAAGATTGTATTTTGAAAGTGTATCAATTCATTATGAAGGGCATGGAAACATGGGGGTATTTCTCGAAATGTCTGGTCAAGGCTGTAGAGCTTTTGAAACGTTAGGCAATGGTAATTTTGAATGTTTATTTGATTTGGTTATTGCAAATCCAACAAATATGAATATAACTCGTTTAGATGTGGCTTACGATGATAAAGGTGATAAAAGTCTACCGCTGAAAAAAATTCTTGAAGACACGCAAAATGAAAATTTTGTTTCAATGTGGCATGAATATGAATATCTTTCTGGATCTAAAGGTACAACGATTTATCATGGTTCAAAGCATTCTGATGTCAGACTTCGCATATATGATAAAGCTGCAGAACGTGGATACGATAAATTTGACGTCCAGTGGGTTCGTTGTGAGCTTCAGCTCCGCGATGATCGCGCTTTGAATTTTATTAAGCTTGATATGCCTATTGGTGATAAGTTTAGTGGTGTTCTGAAAAATTATATAAGATATATTGTTCCTGATCGTTCTCGAAAATTCAATTGTTCAATGACAAAATATTGGAAAAAAATCTTAGGTGATATTGAAAAGATTTCAATATATTCAAAGCCAGGGTTGGAATACAACTTGATGAACATCCACAGACATATAATTCGCAGCTGCGGTGGTGGTGTCAAAACTCTTTTGAAAATATATGGTGTTGATGGTTTTGTGAACTTGGTAAACAAATATTCAAAAATAACGAATCCAAAACATATAAAAATTCTGACAGACTTTGAAAGCTTCAATGATTTTGAAAATTTGTTGAATAATGACAAAGTAATGAAAAGTTTCTTCGGCTATGAATACTACATGTACAAGACTTATATCGACAGCATTGACATGTTGACTGAAGAAGATATTAAAGATGAAAATGCAACAGTCGAAGAAGCCAAGGAACTTGAGTTCGAAAGAAAAATTGTCGATGACTTAGTTGAAATCAAGAAGCTTCAGGAACGTAGCAAAAAACGTGAATGGATATATGATGTTCATGATTAAAAAGGTTGCATTTTGTTTTTAAAATTGTTGGGTAAGTTATAGGGTATGCGGTGCGAAAGTCCTTATTTATAAGGTTTTCTAGCTACTGTAAATCTGCCGTCTCCGACTTCGGTGGTTCGAATCCACCACCACCCACCACGAAAGAACTAAGTCAAGTACTTAGTTCTTTTTTTATGCCCATATACCCCACACCCTATGCCGCTGTGGTGGCGGATTCGAACGTTCGCCTACGAGCGAAGCGAGTGCACGAGAATGCAAAAACCATAACAAAGAAGAAAAGCCATAGAAGAGCTCACCCAAAACAAAGCTGAAAAAAGTTTCGAGTATCCACCCGACTGCTTACCAATATCCAAATAGCATGCACCCGAAAGGCGAAGCTCTTTCGGCTTTTTTTTACGCAAAACACCATAAAAACAGAACGCCTACGAGCGAAGCGAGTGCACGAGAATGCAAAAACCACAACAAAGAAGTAAAGCCAGAGAAGAGCCCACCCAAAACAAAGCTGAAAAAAGTTTCGAGTATCCACCCGATTGCTTACCAATGCCAAAATAGCATGCCCCCGAAAGGCGAAGCTCTTTCGGCTTTTTTTACGCAAAATACCCTTCAGCAGAACGCCGCTGTGGTGGCGGATTCGAACGTTCGCCTACGAGCCAATTGAGTGCACGAGACGGAAAATGCCAAAATCGGGCTTTCTGCTGCGTTAGCGGGACATTTTGTTCAGGTCACGTATAACATACGCTCCCTTCACAAAATAACCCACTGCCTTGCACAAAACCCAATTTTGACATTTTCCGCTTCTAAAGTACTATATTGTTAATTTAAAATATCTAACAGAGAAGAGCTCACCCAAAACAAAGCTGAAAAAAGTTTCGAGTATCCACCCGACTGCTTACCAACACCAAAATAGCATGCACCCGAAAGGCGAAGCTCTTTCGGCTTTTTTTACGCAAAAAATCCAAGCCTAATTAGCTTTTTGAATAATAAAAACCCATCACAATTAGCATTTTTCGCCCAAAAAAAGGCACCGCATTTCTGTGGTGCCTTGATTTTAAATATTAAATTTTTGATTTCAAACATTAAATTCTTGACACAAAAGTCAAAATCAGAACCTATAAAAGGCTTGCTGCGTCTTTGTCGCAAACGACAGTCACGTCTGGGTGGTATTGAAGGATAGAAGCTGGCATATCAGGGCGGATGTCGCCTTTCACGAGTCCCAAAATAGCAGCGGCTTTATCTTTTCCGCTAGCAACAAGAAGAATCTTCTTTGCCTTCATGATAGTGCCGATACCCATTGAAAACGCTCTTGTTGGAACGTCAGCTTTTGATGGGAAGAAGCGAGAATTTGCCTCGATTGTGCTGTTGTGAAGTGTCACGCAGTTTGTACCTTTAGAAAAGCAGTCAGCTGGTTCATTAAAGCCGATGTGACCGTTTCCGCCGATGCCAAGAAGTTGCAAATCGACACCGCCGAGTGAATCGATAACAGCATCGTATCTTTCGCATTCTGCATCTGTATCTGCGTTCAAGCCGTTTGGAATATACGTGTTTGCAAGGTCGATATCCACCTTAGAAAACAGGTTGTCCAACATGAAGAAATAATAACTTTGGTCGTGTTCTGGACTGATTCCAACATATTCATCAAGGTTTGCAGATTTCACTTTTGCAAAGCTGACTTTGCCGTTGTTATATTCTGAAACGATGTGTTTATAAGTGCCGATTGGGCTTGAACCAGTTGCAAGTCCCAAAACGCTGTCTGGTTTGCTGGCAACTTGATTTTTGATGATTTCTCCCGCTTGGAAGCTTAGCTCGTCATAATTTTCTGCAACTATAATTTTCATTTTAGTGTCCCCTTTGACTACTTTTTTCTTATTATAACACACTTTTGAGCGTTTGTGAATAGGTAATATAAAAATTCAAGGCATAAAATTTTGCCAAAAATTGTTGGCAATTCTATTATTTGCAAATTTATGAAAGAAATAACAAGTAAATAACAAGTAAATCGCAATAACAACAAAAAATCGCAAAAATCTTTTTGCATGGTAGTAGACAAGTTTTGTAAAGAAAATGGGGCAATGGTAATACCTAGTTTATATTGGTGCTATAACATAAATTCAATTACTTAAGAAAAGGCTTTGCAAGTTGTAGGATTCTTGCAAAAGGATGAAAGGAGTGGATCATGAAAATAAAATTGATAACCGACAGTGCTTGCAGTGTTCCAAAGGATATTGCGGAAAAATACGATATAGAAATCGTGCCACTTGGCATAGTTTTTGGCAGTGAAGAATTCAAAGACGGTGTGACAATCACGACAGATGAATTTTTCGAAAGACAGGTGTCGGGGGAAAATTATCCAACGACAAGCCAAGTGAATCAATATGAATGGCAAGATTGTTTCAACAAATTTTTGGGTGAATACGACCATTTGGTGGTTATGACGATGTCTTCTGTCATGAGCGGAACGCACCAAAGTGCAGTGAATGCAATCAAAGAACTTGGTGCTGATAACATTCATCTTTTTGATACAGAATCTGTTTCTGTGCCTTGCGGGCTTTGTGTTTACGCAGTGGCGCAGTTCATGCAGACGTGTGATGATATTGAAGAAATCAAAAAAGTCGCTCAAAACTACATCAACAGGGTAGATGTTTATGCCACATTTGAATCGCTGAAATACCTTAAAGCGGGTGGAAGGCTTTCAACTGTTTCGGCAATTATCGGCACAATGCTTAAGGTAAAAATCATACTTTCAACAAAGGATAAAGTTGTCACTGGTGTTGAAAAAGTCATTTCTTCAAAAAAGGCGATGCGAAGGATTAAAGAGATCGTCGAAAAATATCACGACCCATCAATGCCGATGATATTTGCAAAGGGCACAAACCACGAAGAAGTTGTGGCTGTCATGAATGACTATCAACAGAGTTTTGATTTGAAAGAAGCTCTTCTAGCTTCCATCGGTTGCACTGTCGGCACCCACACCGGCCCAGGCTCTTTCGGCGTGGCATTTTTCAGAAAAGAAGAGTTTAGAAACGTGTAAAAAAATGCGGAGCATTTTTGAAAAGTGAAAAGTGAAAAGTGAAAAGTGAAAATTGTGGTAATGCACTCGCCTTCGGCTCGTGCTTTTCAATATAATAGTAAACAATAAAAGGAACGCTACAAAAATAGCGTTCCTTTTTTAGTATCCAAATATAAATTGAGTGCACGAGCTTGCGAGTGCTTACCATAATTTTCACTTTTCACTTTTCACTTTTCACTTTAAAAAATGTAGTGCAGAATTTTGCAACAAGATAAGCTCGATTATCTCAAAAGCGTGTTTTCCGGTTTTGCAAAGCTTCTCTTCGTTTCTTTTGCTACCACGTTTGAAAGGGCGAGAAGGGCGATGACGTTCGGGATTGCCATAAGTGCGTTCACGATATCGGCGATTGTCCACACGGCAGAAATTGTCATGTATGGACCGATTGCGACGAAAGAGATATAAAGCACGCGGAAAATCATAACTGCGAGTCTGCTTCCGCCAAAAAGGTATTCCACGCATTTTTCAGAGTAATAATCCCAGCCGAGAATTGTTGTGAACGCGAAAAACATCAAACAAACCATCAAAACAAATGATGTGAACGATTCGTGGAAAGGCAGAGCGTTTGCAAAAGCGTACATAGTGATTCCAACCCCCGCAAGTCCAAGATCAGGGTTCCAAGCGCCCGTCATCACGATTGCAAGTCCAGTTATTGAACAGATGATAATCGTGTCGATAAACGTGCCTGTCATGCTGATAAGACCTTGGCGAACAGGGTCTTTTGTTTGCGCTGCAGCCGCCGCGATTGGCGCAGAACCGATACCCGCTTCGTTTGAGAAAATACCCCTAGCAACACCGTTTCGCATTGCCATAACCATCGAAATACCAAGCCCACCACCAAGCACAGCTTGTGGGTTGAACGCTGAAGATACGATTGTTGCCACCGCAGATGGGATAGAAGATAAGTTCAAAACAATAATCAAAATTCCAAGAATAAAATAAGCAATTGCCATGAACGGAACAACGATTTGAGCCACTTTTGAAATTCTTTTTATGCCACCGATAATAACAAGCGCGGCGCAGATTGTGACGATTGTGCCTGTGATAACCGTTGTGAGAGTGATTGCTGTTGTGCCGATATAAAACAGTGTGCCTGAATATGTTGGGTCAAAGAATGATTGAGTCGCCGATGTGATACCGTTGATTTGCGTCATTGTGCCGATTCCTAAAAGCCCAACAAGGCAACCTGAAATCGCAAAGAAAATCGCAAGCGGTTTCCATTTTGGACCCATACCTTGCTCGATATACATAAAAGGTCCACCAAGAATTGTGCCGTCTTCTTTCACTTTTCTATATTTGATTGCAAGAAGACCTTCGGAATATTTAGTAGCCATTCCGAAAAATGCTGCAACAATCATCCAAAAAAGTGCGCCAGGTCCGCCCGCAGCAATCGCCGTTGCAACACCCACGATATTTCCCGTGCCAATCGTTGCAGAAAGCGCTGTGCAAAGTGCACCAAAGGATGTGACTTCACCCGTGCCACCTTCTTCGTTTTTCACCATGTATTTCAGTGCTGTGCCAAGTTTTGTCACCTGCAAAAGCTTAACTTTCCAAGTGAGCCAAATTCCGCAACCGAGTATCAAAACCATCAGCGGAACACCCCAAACAAATGCGTCAATAGCAGAAAGAACTCTATCAACTGTTTCCATAATAATACCTCCTATAGTATCCGGGCACTTCTAAAAACTCTAAACGCAAATTTGAACTCCGAAAAGACTTGATTTTATGCAAAATTCCCAACAAGGCAACCTAGCCCCAGCGTCGAAATTTTTATAAAATACGTTTTTTGAAATTCATATCTGCATTTATATTTTTAAGAAATTCCCATAAAAAATTAAGTCGCGTGTGGAAAATTTGATAAAATTATGGGGAAATAAAAAAGAGAGGTATATAATACGCTCTCAAAAGAATCGGAAAACACCGCAATAAAAATGATTGTTTGAATAATCAAAACCGATTATAAACAATCACTACTGCGGAAATAAATTCTGTCCTTTTGCCTGAGAGATTTACAGAAAATCTGCTTGCACCTTCGGCACTCAATTCGCGATTGAGCTTCTCCAGAATGCCATCAATTTACTGTCTTTGATGAAAATATATTCATCACCTGAGAGTATAATTCCTTCGGTGGGCGAATTTCGCCTCTTTCCAGCAAACATCGTTTGGCATATTTTGGGGCTTAAAAGCACCCTTAAATTTTTTATCAATGCAATATCGCACGCAACACTGCAAACAGAATTATATCAAGTGCGCGGATAAAATGTCAACAAAAAATAATGATAAAATATTAATTTGTTAAAATATTTGCAAATTATACATTATTATGGTATATTCTTATCATGAGTGAAAAAAAGAAGTTTATCGCAACAAAAAACACAAGTGTGCATGAAAATTTGAAGTGTGTTCTTTCGCGAAGCTTGATTGGGAAAATCAAGCAAAACGGGAGTGTTTTTGTCGATGATAAATTTGTGAAAATGTCGCATGTTGTTTGCATTGGCGAAGAAATTCTGATAAGTTTTCCAAAGCGAGCAAAGCAAAGCGTTTCACCTTTCGATTTCCCACTTGAAATAATTTATGAAGATGACGACTTGATTGTTGTGCAAAAGCCGTCGGGCATGCAAACCCATTGCAGTAGGTCTGATTTTAAATCCACGCTTGAAAACGCATATTGCGGACTTTTGGTTTCGCGTGGTGAAAGTGTGGAAAACTTCACATTCCACCCAATCACAAGGCTGGATTGTGAAACAAGCGGACTTGTGCTTATCTGCAAAAACCCAATTTCAACTGCAAAGATATCGGAAGATATGAAAAGCGGAAAAATAAAAAAACAGTATATCGCGCTTGCAAATGGCGAGATAAAAAGCGACTTCAAAACGGAGCTATACATGGATAGGGTTTGTGAAAAATCCCCCCACCGCTGGATTGTTGACGGTGGAAAATACAGTGAAACCGCCTTTAAAATTATCGAAAAGGTCAATGGGGACATGCTTGTTGCAGTCTTTCCCAAAACGGGGCGAACTCATCAAATAAGGGTGCACCTTGCATTTTGCGGTCACGCAATTGTGGGGGATAAACTGTATCAAAACGGCGGTTTGTTGCAGGGTGAAAAGCCAGATGGGCGACTTATGCTTTTTATGCACGCGCTTGAATTTGAAAACATGAATGGCGAAAAAATCAACGTGCAATCAAAATGCGACGTTTCAGAATATATCAGAATGTAAATCACAATAAAGCTGAATAAATCAGAACATAAAAAAGACCGATAAAAAATCGGTCTTTAAATTTGCAATTATTTATTTTTTAGTTGTGTGATTTCCAACTGTTTGTTTTGGATTATACTTCTTCGTTTGGGAATGCTTTTTTGTAAGCGTCCAAACAACTGCTGATAATTTTCACTGCAACATCTCTGCCTTGCACCGCATCAACGCAAGTTCCGCCGTGTTCAAGTTCTTTATAAACCGAGAAGAAATGACGCATTTCCTCGAAGATGTGACGTGGCAAGCTGTCGATATCGCGATATCCGCGATAGTTAGGGTCAGAATATGGGATAGCGATAATCTTTTCGTCGTTTTCACCTTTGTCAGTCATTGTCATAACCCCGATTGGGAAACATCTAACAAGTGAAAGTGGTTCAAGTTTTTCACTGCAAATAACAAGCACGTCAAGTGGGTCGTGGTCTTCTGCGAGCGTGCGTGGAATAAAGCCATAGTTTTGTGGATAATGAGTAGCTGTGAAAAGAATTCTGTCTAGAATCAAAAGTCCAGTTTCTTTATCAAGTTCGTATTTTTTGTTGCTACCTTTTGGGATTTCGATAACTGCAATGAAATCCTCTTGCGATATTCTCTTTTCGTCAATTTCGTGCCAAATGTTCATTTTAGCCTCCTTTTGTGGCGTCTGCCGATACTGCTTCGTATCAGCTAAAACTTTACCTATTCGTCTTTTTTATGATTGTACCACATAAAAGAGAAATAACGAAACGATTTTGGGGGACTTTGTGATTTTTTTGTCAAATACTTATAAAAATTATGTCACTACTCAGTTTGTGAGTTTTATATTATTGGGTGGTCTTGGTGTTGCGGTTCTTGTTGTTCCTTTGGTTGGGGTGGTTTTTCGCAGTCGCAAATATCAACTAAAATCACATCGTCGCCAATTTTCACAATCTTATTCCAAGGCACAAACGCAACTTCGCCGTTTCTGAATATGGCAAAGCTTTTTTCGCTTGGTAGGATAATCCCTAAAATCTGCCCGCAACTTGCGTCGATAAGGCAGTCAATAATCCGCCCAAGTTTTTTGCCGTCAGTCACGCTCACGACATCTTTTTGTCTTAATTCACAATATTCTATCTTCATATTAACCTCACTTTATAATGCTCCTTATATATTGTATGCAAATTTCATCAATAAATGCCACACAAACTGGCAATCAAACAATGAACACTCCGCCGATTAAAATAAAGTATAAATAAACCCAAACGGCGGTCAAAACGGGCAGTGCCACCATAAGGATAGTGTTTGTTGTGCGGTATTTGAATAATAGAAAGGATAGATATTCCCCAAGTGCGCCCCCGAAAATTGCGACGAGCATGATTTTCAAATCGGGAATGCGTTCGTATCTTTTGAAGTTTAGTTTTTCCTCTGCAAGAATTGTATCCTTTTGAAGCTTGTCACCGTTGTGTGGTTGTGGTTGTGGTTGTGGTTGTGGGTGCGGTTGTGACTGTGGTCGTGGGTGCGTGGCTGTGGCTGTGGCGGTTTTGGCTTTCTCGTTTTCTTTTTTTGTGGTTTTTGATTTTGCCGTTGCAACAGTCTCGCTTTTTGTTGTTTCGCCTTTCTCTTTTTCGCTTTTCAAATTGTTTTTCTCGGTTTCTTCTTTTTTATTTGATTCAAGCTGTTTGATAGGCGTTGGCTGTGGGGTTGGCTGTCCGTTTTTCAATCTGTCGGCGCGTTGAATTTTCACAATTCGAAACCCGAAGATGTTTATCGCAAGTATATATGAAATAGAAATGATGGCAAGAAGCATAAATTTCCTCCGATTTTTCTTATATCATTGGCAATTTTTCCCAAAAATATGCAGATGTTGTCATATTTGGGTGGGTGTGGTCATATATTTTGATATAAAATAAAGGCGGGAAAGGCAATGAAGCAGGAAAACATGTATCAAGATATCGCAAGGCGCACTGGTGGCGAAATATATTTGGGGGTCGTGGGTCCAGTGCGAACGGGCAAGTCGACGTTTATTTCAAAGTTTATCGAACAGCTTGTTTTGCCTAATATAAAGGATGAAAGTGAAAAAGCCCGCATAATTGACGAAATGCCTCAATCGGGAAGTGGAAAAAGCGTGACCACGGCAGAGCCTAAATTTTGCCCAACGGGTGGAACGATTATCGAAAAAGCGGGGGTTGTGGGCAAGATCAGGCTTTGCGATTGTGCGGGGTATCTTGTGGATGGTGCTGTGAAGATTGGTGATGATGAAAGGTTGATAAGCACAATGTGGTCTGAATCGCCAATAAGCTTTGAAAAAGCAAGCGAAATTGGAACAAGCAAAGTTGTGAAGCAGCACTCCACCGTCGCTGTTTTGGTGACTTGCGATGGCAGTATTGTGGATTTGCCAAGGGAAAATTATCAAAGCGCGGAAGAGCGAACTGTTCGCGAGCTGAAAGCCATAGGCAAGCCTTTTATCATAATTTTAAACACCCGCATGCCAAAAAGTGAAAATACAACAAAGCTTGCGGGGGAACTTTCACAAAAGTATAACGCAAGGGTGATTGCGACAGACGTCGCGCAAATGCAAGAATTGGAGGTATGTGAAATTTTGCAAGAATTATCAAAGGAATTTAAAATCAAGAAGTTTGAAATGAAAATGCCCAAATGGATGCAAGCATGCGAAAAAGATAGCGATGTTATAAGCGAGATTTTTTCCAAACTCACGGCGGTTGATATGGATAAAATCGCGACGGCGGAGCAAGCTTGTGAAATTTTCAGTGGCGGTGATATCACGCTGAAAGGTGTGGAAAAAGACTTAGGCACAGGGATTGTGACGGGGGAATTTGAAGCGCGGGAAGGTTTGTTTTTTGAAGTGCTTTCAAAAAATTGCGGGGTGGAAATCAGTGATGAATTTTCCCTTATCGCAACGCTTAAGCAACTTCAAAGTGCAAAGGTGGAATATGAAAAACTCAAAGACGCACTTTATGAAGCGGAAGCGACGGGATATGGAGTTGTTTTGCCAAGTTTATCGCAATTGGAACTTTACGAGCCAGAACTTCTCAAGGAAGGCAGTCAGTTTGGTGTGCGATTGAAAGCGAAAGCGCCATCGCTTCACATCATGCGCGTTGATGTGGAAACAGAACTTCACCCAATCGTGGGCAGTGAAGCGCAGGGCGAAGAACTGGTCAGTTCAATGCTGAAAGATTTCGAATCAAACCGCGGTGATATTTGGGATACCAACATGTTCGGGCGTCCGCTTTCGGGGCTTATTCGCGACGGCATAAATCAAAAATTGTCGCAAATGCCAACGTCGGTGCGCGGAAAAATGCAAAGGACAGTGTCGAGAATTGTCAACGAAGGCAAGGGCGGAGTCATCTGCATTCTCTTATAATATTTTTCTCCAACAGCTTGCATTTTTTTGCAAGCTGTTTTGCTTTTGTTGTGAAAAACTCTTGTAAATTTAAGAAAAAAGGTATAGAATATAAGTGTTAATGAACTTCTAAAAATTTTTAAAATACGGAGGATAAAAATATGTTAGATAACTTTGTTTCTTATGTTTATTATTACACTGGATATAATATTAGCGGTGTTGTTGATATGATTTTTAGCATTGCGATGATTTGCATTGCGATGTTTGTTTTGCTCTGGCTTAATAAAAAGCTTTGCAAGGGGATTGAAGCAAGAATGACAGCAAGTGAGAAAGGCGAACACGTGAATGTGGTTGAGTGGATAAGAAAAATTATTAAATGCTTAATAATTTTCTTCTGCATTATCACAGCACTGTATCAAGTTCAAGGTCTTGAACAACTCATGACATCAATTTTGGCTGGGTCTGGTATTCTTGCAATCGCAATCGGGCTCGCTTCGCAAGATGCCGCGTCAAACTTGATTTCAGGTATTATGGTTTCAATTTTCAAACCGTTTGCCGTTGGCAACACAATCAAACTTGTGGGAAGCGGAACTATTGGAACAGTGGAAGAAATAACTCTTCGCCACACTGTGCTAAGAACTATCGAAAATAAACGCGTTATCGTTCCAAACAGCACAATCAACAGCGAAACTATTGAAAATGCTCATTTTGGCGATTCTGAAATCTGCAACTATGTGGAAATTGGCATAACTTACGAATCGGATATCACAAAGGCAAAGGCGCTTTGTCTTGAAGAAACTTTGAAAAACGAGCGAGTGATTGATAAAAGAACTCCAGAACAAAAACTTGCGGGTGATCCGCTTGTGAACGTTATCGTTTTCCGCTTGGATGATTCCGCAGTCGTTCTCCGAATCGCATTGTGGTCGCAAGACGCCGCAAACGGTTTTGCCGCCAAAGGCGAAATCATGGAAAGTATCAAATGCAGATTCGATAAAGTAGAAGGCGTAGAAATGGCATACCCACATGTGGTTGTTGTGCCAAAAGCGTGAATGGGAGTTATAAAAGCGTTGCTGACGTAGCGAACGGCTGAACATAAAATTAAAAATTAAAAATTAAAAATTAAAAATTAAAAATTGTGGTAATGCAATCGCTCCGCTCTTGCTTTCAATTTTTAAGCCTTGTTATTTAATGCTATGGATGCCGCTAGAGCGTAAGTTTCATAGTAGGCAAACTTTAATTTGCATGCACGAGCTTGCGAGTGCTTACCACAATTTTTAATTTTTAATTTTTAATTTTTAATTTTTAATTTTTAATTTAAAAAACCTTTCTCTCAAAACTAACAAAAAAGGAATAACACATGATAACCAAAACACTGCTGATTGCCAGCAACAATGCGCATAAAATTGAAGAGATAAAAAGCATACTTGGGGGCAAGTTTGAAAAGATTTTGTCGTTGAAAGAGGTTGGGTGCAATCTAGAACCTGAAGAAAACGGCGAGACATTTTTTGATAATGCACTGATAAAGGCGCGTGAAATTTCCCTTGCAACGGGGTATGCGACGATTTCGGACGACAGTGGCATTGTGGTTGATGCCCTTGGCGGTGCACCTGGGGTGCATTCTGCAAGGTATTCCGAAGCGGGCACAGACGAGGAAAACAATAAAAAACTGCTCAAAAATCTTGCGGGCAAGGATAGAACGGCTAAGTTTGTTTCCAGCGTGGTGCTGTTTTTTTCGGAAGATGAAATATATTCAGGGCATGGCGAAGCGCACGGCGTGGTTTTGGAAGAATACCGCGGAAGTGGCGGGTTTGGATATGACCCACTGTTTTTGTCGGATGATTTGGGCAAAACGTATGCCGAGGCAACAAGCGAAGAAAAAAATTTAATTTCCCACCGCAAAAGGGCGCTTGAAAATTTGCTTGCTAAAATTTGAAGATAAGAAGATAATAAAATAAGATTGCAAATAAAAAAGATTGTAAATAAAAATTAAAAGATAATCAAAAGATTTGATAGCATTGGTTTTGCAAAGGGGGTGTAGCGTGAAAAATATACTGGTTGTTTCTGATTTGCATTATGAGAAAGTGAACATACAAAAAATAATGCCTAAAATTGCGGAAGCTGATATGATAGTTTTCTGCGGTGATGGGTATGATAGTTTTGTGGAAAAAACGAAAGCAGTTGCGGGCAAGGTGTTTGCGGTCAAAGGCAATTGCGACACTTTTTCGAATGTGGAAGATTTGATTCTGCAAGTGGAAAATTTGAAAATTTTGGTCACTCACGGGCATAAGCACGGCGTGAAAAGCGGACTTTTCAACCTTCGTGACGCGTGTTTGCAAGCGGGGGCGAGCGTTGCGTTTTTTGGGCACACGCATTATGCCACGGAAGTTTGCGACGGCGGAGTGAAGATGATAAACCCCGGCGCGATATCAGATACGTTCGAGCCAACATACTATTTCTGTACAGTTTCGGGGGATAAATTGTTTGGAAAGCATGTGGAAGTGTAGGCAAATTGTGATTTTTTAAAAATAAATGAAAAAAATTGAAAAAACTTACAAAAAACTGTAAAAATTTAAAAAAAAAGTGGCAAAAATAGGTGCATTTTGCAAAAGTTTGTGCTATACTAGCAAAGCACTCGGAAGAGGTATGCAAAAAAGATAAAAACTTACTAAATATTCAAAAAAAGTGAAAAAAGCAGTGTAAAAACCTTGACAAGCAATTATATTTTATGATAAAATTGATAAGCGTTGAGGAAGTGCAGGCGAGATAATCGCAAGCGTATGTTTGATGCAGGTGTAGTTCAATGGTAGAACTCCAGCCTTCCAAGCTGGTCACGAGGGTCCGATTCCCTTCACCTGCTCCATTTTATGTGCCTGTAGCTCAGTAGGATAGAGCAACAGCCTTCTAAGCTGTGGGCCAGGGGTTCGACTCCCTTCAGGCACACCAATGGTGATCTTAGCTCAGTTGGTAGAGCGCCAGATTGTGGCTCTGGAGGTCATGAGTTCGATCCTCATAGGTCACCCCAATAAAACACATAAAACTTTTTTCCACGAAACTTTCGTTGGGGTATCGCCAAGCGGTAAGGCATCAGACTTTGACTCTGACATTCGTAAGTTCAAATCTTGCTACCCCAGCCATTGTGGTTCATTAGCTCAGGTGGTAGAGCACATGACTTTTAATCATGTTGTCCGGAGTTCGAATCTCCGATGAATCACCATTCGCATCTTTAGCTCAGTCGGTAGAGCAAATGACTCTTAATCATTGGGCCCAGAGTTCGAATCTCTGAAGATGCACCAGAATTCTGCGGATATGGCGGAATTGGCAGACGCGCTAGACTTAGGATCTAGTGTCTACGACATGGGGGTTCAAGTCCCTTTATCCGCACCATTCTTAAAGAGCCTTTCAGAAATGAAAGGCTCTTTTACTTTTCCCTTTATTTATGGGGGTTGTAGCCATTTTTTGTGCTTTTATTTTTATAGATTTTAATTTTTGTTAAATTTCATATTTTTGCTAAAAAACAGCAAATTTTCGCAAAAAAATAAAAAAACTGTAATTTATTGGGGTACTAATTGGGGTACTAGATACCATCTTAAAATCAATGCTTTTTTGCGATAGTCTACTTTTTGTCTAGTGTATTGTTATTAAACTGCTCGGCTATTTGTTGATCAAACTTTTCGCTTTCACGTAATGCAAAATCTTCACGCACATCGGTGTATATATCCATAGTCATGGCTATTGTTGTGTGCCCCATCCACGATTGCACAACCTTTTGTGATATACCATATTCATGGCAATTTGTCGCAAAGGTCTTGCGTAAATCTCGCACTGTTCGATTTTCAAAAATTTTGTGAAATTGACGTGTAACATAATCGGGTTTGTAATCAAATTTAAGTTCTTTATCTCCCAACAACCGTTTAACACTATCAAAGAACGGTAACATCCTTTGCGACTTCTTAGTTTTTGTCCCATTAACTTTGAAAAAGTTTTCTGTGCATTCTTTCGGATTAAATCGCAAAGCTTCGCTTCTGCGTTGCCCAGTTAAAAGCACGAATATATAATATTTTTTCAAATTCTCTGACACTGCTTTTGTTTTGAACAAAATTTCTTGTTCTGCTTTCGTTAGTGCAATAGAATGGATTTTATCATAGACAACAACATTTAATTGCTCCGCTGGATCAATTTTAATTACGTTGTTTATTCTTGCCGTTTTAAACAGTGATTTTATATAGCACCTTATTTTATGCCTTGTGTTTCCGCCTTCGATATTATTCAAAAGTCGTTGCAAATCTGCATTAGTTATCCGTCTGATGTTTTTAGAGCCGATATTGCCACGGATATGCTTATTGGTTATGTACTGAATACTTTTGAATGTATCTTTAGAACATGAAGGCTTTTTATATATTTCTAGCCATTCATCAAGCCATTGCCCTACTGTTGTAACAGTAGGCTTTTTTGTTTTTTCTGGTTTAAACTCGGCTTTCCATGCTTTGTATTTTTGTACTACAATAGCTTGTGTTTTGCCGTAAAAACCTATTCTTTCACCTTCGTATGTGATTCTTAGCTCCCACACGTTGTTTTTTCTTTTTCTTAAAGTGTTTCCTGCAACTTTCATTATTTCTTCTTCCTTTTGGTTGTTATTTTGAAATAATGCAGTTTCTTTCGCACTTCCCCCCGCTGGTTCGTACCAGTTATGACTTTGTGTTGCACCATCCATAAATGAAATTAATCCATGGATAAGTGCGTATTGTTTGTTGATTGCAGTTTGCTGTTCTTGGTTAGCTTCTGCGATTGCTAGTAGAATTTTTTATATTTTCTTTCATATAAAAACTCCTTTTAATTAATAAATTCTTTTAATTAATAAATTCTTTTGATGTTTGAAGCCCTTGTATGTATGCCATGGCTTTTATTTTGCCGATAGCATTTAATGTGTTAAATGCTATAAATAACTCATGTTCTTGTTTTGTTAATGCTGGTCGTTGTTCTGTGCGTTCAATCACCTCTTTATTTTCCCTCCCGAGAAGATGATCGACAGAAACATTAAAAAAGTCTGCCAAAAGAATGAGTTGTTCTGGCGAAGGTTGCCTTCTGCCCGTTTCATAGTGTGCGTACGCTTGATAAGTGATACCTAATACATTTGCAACTTCTCGTTGATTAAGTTTGCTTCCAGTACGCAAGTTGTATAAATTATTCATTCTTTGATAATAGTTTAAGTTTGTGAAAAAAACAAACAAAATGTGTGATAGTACTTGACATACTACATATAGTGTGGTATTATTAGCACATCAAACAAAATGTTTGGTATAAAATGCATTAATTGCAATCATCATACCTCCTTAAAATATAATAACGGCTATCTGGGTGCGAGCCACCCAGAACGGCTGGAGGGGCGGTGACAAAAGGGAACATATGAAACAGAACTAACCGCCGTGGGGCGTTAGAAATAAAAAAGTGCTTGGCGTAGCTGGGCGAAGGATATGAAAAATGAATAAACTGGAATTTGTTACATCGCATGGGGATGATTTGAAATCATTCAACGATGAACAAGAAAGCAACAAGAAAACAATCAATGCATTGAAATTTAAAAATCAGCTGCTGAAAGAAAAGTTTAGCTTGCCAGAAACGCAAGCGGAGTATGAAGAGAACTTGCGAGTAATCAACGAACTTGAATTTGCCAACACGTTGCTGGCGAAAAATATCGTGAAGTCGCAAAACATCATCGCAAGCGCGTTGGTAACAGAAGAATGGGATTAGGGTGAAATCATGCAACATAAAATAATGCAAATATATAAATCTTTTAATGATTGGTTAAAAAGAAACATCAAAGAAATTATATGGCTAGTTTGTTTGAGCGGTGTAACATATGGTGTTGCAACTTATTTGCTAGTTCCATTGTTTGGAATATAGGCGGTGCAAGATGGCGGAGATTAGGATCACGGGAACGAAAGAAGAGCTTGACAGCTTGTTCAGCAAAATAAATGGTGATGAAGATATAAGGATTTCGCAAGTGCAAAACGTGCGGAATGAATTTTATCCGAATCAGATCGGCAAGAATGCATTTATGGGATATATTAATATATCTTTTGTCGGTCTTCAAAATGCCAGTGACAAAGTGGCTAGAAATATCTAGCAAACTTTTTTCATATGTGGGGCTGGCGTAGTTAGCCCCTTCCTTTGAATC
Organism: Bacillota bacterium; assembly: GCA_044426085.1. Taxonomy (GTDB): domain Bacteria; phylum Bacillota; class Clostridia; order Christensenellales; family CAMQZB01; genus JAWXUU01. The sequence continues at coordinate 42,107 of JAWXUU010000011.1, forward strand.
AAAAAGGTGGATTATGTGCAAAAAATATGTGAATAGGGCACGAGAGCCCAACATATTTCAAACTTAGGCGAATAGTTTTATTCGCCTATTTCCACGTAAAAATATAGAAAGGGAGAAAAATAATAATGAATTGGAAAATATTAGCAATTGTGTTGATTGTAGTTGTTGTTATCGTTGGGGCTTATAGCTTTGGAATCGGGTATTTCACTGAAGAAGAATCCGTTGACGATGGAACGGCGGAAGTGCTAGAAAGTTTTGATGTAAGTGGTAGCATTCAATCGGACTTCTGGGATAGTTTCAGTGATTGGCTTTGGGCTAATTTGTGGTGGATGTGTGGTGCTGGTCTTATCGTTTGGGGTGTGACAAGCTATGCAAAATCACGAAAATAAATAGGAGAAAAATAACAATGAAAACGAAAATTAAAAATAAAAGTAAAATTATGAAACTGCTTTCAGTTTCGCTTGTGGCTGTTCTGTGCATGTCAACGTTGGTGGGTTTCGCTAACCCTGCCGAAACGTGTTTCGCTTGCACAGATTGTGATGATTGTGTGTCAGATATGGCACTTGATGGCGATGACATGCCAGTGGCTCAAATTGCTTGCGATGAAAGCTGTGGATGTGGCGGAACTGACTACACACTTTATGGCTGTGATTCCATTTGTGAATGTGGCACTGCAGTAGCTATCATTGATGACGGCATTGCAACTATCAGTGATGATTCAGAAGAAGACACACTTGTTGTTGGAACATACACATATTCATATGATTTGGGACTAGCTTCTTATTCATATGATGAATCAGAACTAACTGCAGATAACGAAGATATCACAACAACATCATACAGCCCATCAATCTCTGGTGATGCTGATGTGACAATTTCAGCTTCTGTTCAATATCCAGAAAGCGCGGACGGTGATGAAGGTCTAGTTCAAATTTACTATCTTGGACCAGATGAGAGCACTTTCGCTGCATATCTAGACGACCCAGAACAAGTCATTGCTGAAATCGATTATGAAGAAACATACACATATTCATACACATTTGAAGACCTTGAAGCTGGTATGCATAAAATCATTTTCAAGTTCTATTCAGACGATGATGACGTGAACGCAGTTTACACAACAGCAAGCACAGTTATTGTTTCTGGAACAATCACAGAAATGTCAACAATATCAGACGTATCAATGACTTCTGGAACAGACACAGATGTTTCATTCACATTCACAACAAACGGTGATTTGGGCGACCTTTCATATGTTTGGTATCTCAACAATACAGCATACGAAACAACAGAAGATCCAGAAATCACTTTGAACACTCTTGAAGCTGGTATCTACACTATGTTTTGTAGAATCAAACCATCAGTTGGAACAGCTGTCGATACAAACTCTTTCACAGTGACAGTAGGTTCTGCCGTTGGCGAAGGTGGTATTATCATCGTTTCGCAACCAAGTGACGTACAAGTTAAAGCTGGTGAAGCTGCAACAGTTTCAATCTCGATGACAGCAGAAGACGGTCTTGCTATTGGATACGAATGGTATATCAACGATAGTGCTATTGAAAACAGCAACACATCAACAATTTCATTCAAAGACCTTTCAGTTGGTTCGTATGACGTATATTGTGACGTTTCTATCGATGGCGAATATTCTTTCACAACAGACATTGCAACGATTTCTGTTATCGAAGAAGACGCAGACGCTGACACTGAAACAGACGCAGACGCGGACGTTGACAGTGAAGAAGATGAAGAAACATTCTTGACAAAAGCAAACAACTGGTACGACGAAAACACAACTCTATTTTGGGTTATTATCGGTCTTGGTGTTGTCGTTATTATTTATCTAGTAAAGAAAAATAAATAGGTGAAAACATGAAGAAAAATACTGTTAAAAAATTGAATACTGTTTTTGTCAGTTTTCTGCTGATATTAACAGTATTTTTCTGTTCTTTTGGTTCATGTTTTACCACAGCTTTTGCAAGTGACTTATTCCCTTGCGATTGCCCAGATTGTTCTGACGGCACAACAACAACGCAAATAACAACAGATTGCACAGCGAGTGGGTGTGTGGATGGTGAAATAACAACAGAAGTATCTTCAACATGTTTGACTTGTTCTGGTAATGCTGTCGTTTATACATCTACATCAGCTACATGTACTACTTGTAGTGGTGTTGGAAGTTTTGTTTGTTCGTCATGTAGTGGAAAGGGTTACATCACTTTTGGGGAAGACATTGATGATTATACATCATATCATTGTATTGCATGTACAGCATGTGGGGGTTTCGGTGGTAGTCCTGTTGGGTATGGTTCATCAACTCTTGCTAAAAGTCAATTTGATTCCCGTGTTTTGAGTGGCACTGCCGCATATGGTTCGGGTTCAATTTCATGTTCTGTGTGTTCTGGGACAGGCACAAAAACAACAGTAACATCATCAGACTGCCCAGACTGCACCGACGGCAATATATATACTACAGCAACATCAGATTGCCCAGCTTGTATCGATGGTGAAATAACAACAGAATCAACAATCACATGCCCAACGTGCGACGGCACTCAAATTATATATATCGGACTGGACAACCTTTCCACGATACCGACAGTTCTCATGACAGAAGACACAGAATTCACTGTCGTATTCACATATGGTGAACTTGGTGATGTGGGTTCTTTAGAATTTGTTTGGTATATCAACAACATTGCATATAAAGTCACGGATACGGCGAGTTTAACACTCACTGAGCTTCCAGTGGGTATTTATGGAATGTATTGTGAAATAACTTCATCGGTAGGTTTTTCCACAACCACAAACCAGTTTGAAATACAAGTGAATCCAGCACAGCAAACGACGTATATTCAAATAGCACAGCAACCTTCATCTTATACGATTAAGCAAGGGGAATCGGTGGCTATTGAACTCGATGAAGAAAATGCTTCAGCAGTTGTTTGGTATGTGAACGATATTGAAACAGCGTCTGACGTCATGGAAATTGACCTTTCCGTTTATGATATCGGGGTTTATGAAATCTATTGTGAATATACAATCGAAGAAGAAAGCTTCACATCAGACGTCGCAACGGTTTCTATCGTTAACGATGACGGTTTTACAGAAGATATTGAATCAGCTTGGGATAATGTTGTCAGTGGCTTCTGGATAGCTATTGGGGCGGGTCTTGCAGCTGCATTACTTGCATATCTTGCAGTCAAAGCAAGTAAAAAATAGGAAGGTACTGCAATGAAAAAAGCACGACAACAATTTAATAAACGAATATTTGCATTCATGATTGCTGTTGTGCTTTTATTCAGCGCGGTAGTCCCAACTGTGGTTTATGCAAGTAGTTATTATGAATGTGACTGCACGGCATGCGTTGATGGGGTGATAACAACAACGTCAACAATCGATTGCACTAACACAGCTTGCGTGAATGGCACAGTGTCAACAACAGTTTCTTCAACTTGCACGGCTTGCAGTGGCAGTGGTTATAGTTATTCATTTTGCCCAACTTGTGGCGGTGAAGGATATTATGTCACGCCTATCTATTATAAAGAAACCACTGTTGTCGGGTATCTGCTTTACGGTTGCACAACTTGTGGCGGTTCTGGTGATTCTTCTGCAGTTAGTTATTCTGATTTGAATTTCGACAACATCACATACGGCTGTGGACGGGCTGTCTGCTCATCTTGTACAAACGGCACTGTATACACCACAACAACGGAAACTTGCACAACGTGTTCTGGCATTGGAACGCTCACAGAAACAACATTTGAAGACTGCACCACATGTGACGGCAGTGGAAGCTTTGTTTATGGGATAGACAATATATCCAGAATATCCACGCAAATTATATCGCTGGGTGATAGCAAAGAAGTTTCTTTCACTTTCGATACTGTTGGTGATGTTGGGGATATTGAATATTATTGGTTTGTTGATGACGTGATGACCAAAATGACAATTGAATCAAATTATACGATAGATATTGCAACAGTTGGAACATATGAAATCTATTGCACAATAGTTCCCGCGGTTGGGTATACGTATCAGACGAATACTTTTAAGGTGTATGTGACTGGCTCAATTTTTGACAGTTCAAGCACTGATACTGATGATAGCAGTTCGCTTTCGGGGGTAAATATGAATTATGTTTATATAGCACTTGCGGTTTTAGCTGTTTGCGTGATAGCGGGTGTAGTGATTATAAGAAAAAGGGGGTAATAAAATGCTTAATCTTTTACGATTTATTATAATCCTATTCATCGTGTTATTTGCGGTGGATTATTTGGGTTATATAGATTTTTTTGAGTTCGTTGAACCAGACACAGCGATTTTCAGCTTTTTGAGCGGGATATTTGGAGAATAAAATATGAAAACAATGAAAAATAAAATAAAAAACAACAACAAAAGAATACTCGCATTGACCCTCACACTTTGCGTTATTCTAGCACTCTTTGCGGGTTGCACGTTCAGTTCTGCAGATACTTGCACGGATCCAAACTGCACAAGCTGTAGCCATGTTGTTTACGCTTCTGAATATGATGTCGAAGTAGCGGCTTACATAGATTGTCCAGATTGTACGGGCGGTGGTGAATATGTTACAACCACAAGCGATTGCACAACGTGTGGTGGTGATGGTTTAGTTGGTTCATTTGCTACTGTCTCTTGTACAAATTGTAATGGTACTGGATATGCTGATTCTACTATCACATGTACTGCATGTAGTGGCTCTGGTCTCTTGGAGTGTTCAACATGTAGTGGATTGGGTTATTACGATGTTATAGAAGAGGGCACTGGAACACCTATACGTTATACTTGTGCAGATTGTGGTGGTTGTGGAAAAAGAATGGGTTCTTTTACAACAACTGGAACTGGTTATGTTTCTTGCACTATATGTGGTGGTGATGGATTATATGATACATCGCGTTGTACAGAGTGTGATGGTTCGGGGAGTACATATTCTTATTTTACAGCTACATGTACCGCAACTGGTTGTGATAACGGAATTATTACTACATCTACTTGGATTTCATGTAGCACTTGTAATGGTGTAGGTGGTTGGATTGAAGATGATGATACAACAGATACACCTTCGCCAACAATATCTCCATCTGTTGGCTGTTTATCATGTGGTTATGATGGCACAATTGCTTGCTATGATTGTGATGGATTGGGGTATTACGATGTAGAAGAACAAGGTACTGGAACGCTGATAAGATACACCTGTGCAACTTGCGGTGGTGATGGTGGTAGACTCGATGCCGTAGGCTCAACAACTGGAACAGGTGAAATAGATTGTCCATATTGTACAGATATTTCTTATGCTACAATAACTTTTATAACAAATTATGCTACAACTGAAACTATGACAGCTACAATAGGTGAAGTTATTCCAACGTTTAGGGGCGTTTCTGCAGATAGTTATTATCTAACATCAGACAGTGATGGAGATATTATTGTTTCCAAAAGTACGCTTGTTTCTGATGATATGACATTGTATATTTGGTTTGATGGGTACGAACCTTCATATACTTATGTTTATATTTATCTATTTGAAAGTAGTTGGTCGGTTTTTGGCACTTGGGAATTAGTCGATTATATATCTGTAGAGGTTGGTTCAACTATTGGTGATATTGAATCGGATTATATAAGCAGTGATTATGATTTGTATTATAATCAAGGCAATACTATTTCCGTTTCATATTCTGATATTATTGAAGATTCTACCGATGGATATACATATATTTATGCAATATATAACGGTGATGATTCAGATGATTCAAGTTCAAGTGATTCCGCTTTCAGGGATGGTGTTGATAGTGCTCTTGATAATATATTCGGAACAGATTGGTTTGGTTCTTCAGATTCAAACTGGTCAACTTACGTTGCAATAGCACTTGTTGTTCTGGTACTTCTATTGTTTATAGTAGTTTTTAAATAAGGTGGTGAAATTATGACAATCAAAATTTGGTTTTTAACAATAAAATTCGGCAACAAACTGACAAGCTATGAAAAAAACTACATAAAAATGCTTATCCGCCTTTATAAGACAAATATACGAGCTTTAAAAAACACGGAAAACAAAAAGCCTTATGAAACTGAAATTATCAGAATAAAAGGCAGAATAGACGGTGTTTGTGAAATTTTGCAGTATAGAGCGGAATTCAGCCAAACATCTGATGATGTCAAAATTTTTAAAAAGAATAATCTGATAAAGCTATAGGAGTGAATCATATGCGGTTTATCAAAGAAGCTAAAAGCAACTTGCTATACAATCTTGCACTGATCGCAATATCAATCGCACTCACTGCACTTGGCTACGCAGTTTTTCACTTTTTCGGTGGCGTAGTTCCCGTGCTACTTTTTGCGGGTGGCATTGCATTGATAGGTTGCTCAACAATAAGTTTTATCGAGTGCCTAGTTTTAAGTAGACAAGCATTCAAAAGCCAGAATGAATATAAAAAGGTGCACGCGGTGGAAGAAATCACAGGTCCCCCCGGTGCTGGCAAAACAACGCTTACAAACGTGTTTTTTTATCTTTCAGTGCTGAACATGCAAAAGAAGCTGGAAAAAGACTACTACGTGAACGAGTGCCACGCCCTTAAAGCTCACTGGATTAAAAATTCAGTGTTTCGTGAAAATCTTGCAGAAACGCGCTATGCGAAAGAATATTATGATAAATCCGAATTTTATCCATGTGCATTTTCTAATCAGTCCATGAAAATCAAGGGCGTATCGGTGCATAAGTTCACGCACGATCACAGCGTAGGAAAAAAGGTTGTTCCGCCATATTCGGTGGAAGATGTGGAAGAAGCGTCTGATATCTACTACACAACAACACATGCAGACAGAGTGCCAGAATGGGGAACAGACGCAAGGTTCAAACGCCATCAAGTGAAAGAAACTTTTCTTGTTGAGCAAGAAGTTACGAACATAAATAAAGATGTCCGAAGGGTAGTCGGCGTGACAATGGAACTTGAAGAAAGAATCATGCTAGGACAACCCCAGCTTGCGATGTGGATTTATGGGGAGATGCTGAAATTTGGAATGAAGCACAACATCATAAACGGAGCATTCACAGATATCTTTGACTTTCTTGGCAAGATAATAGGCAAAGTGGGCGTTGTTAAGTGGAAATATTATACCATGTCGGGAACGGAAAGCAAGATCCAACGACCGCCCCAAAAAGGTACATTTACAGCGTTTATGGACTTACCAATAGAATTTGACAGTCGTATGTTCAGAAACGTTCCACAGACAAGGAATCTTAAGGATAAACGTATGCCAGAAGGATATAAGAGCCTTGTTTTGGAAAAAGACAGTGCAGAAGCAGAGCTTATGCGAACTGCTAAAATGAAGAAAAAGGAAGATTAATATGAACAATTATATATACATAAATCAGAATAAAAAAAGGGATAAGCTCGTTAGGGAGCTTTCAAACCAACTCAACAGCGTGGAAGCTGTGGAAAGGTTTCTTACAGATAAAGTTTACAGCGAGCTTACTGGAATTCGGATACCCTTACCAGATCAAGAGCGAGCCATCAAGCGTTTCACAACGATGAAACGCAATGATATAAACAAAATTTTAGCAAGTATATATTTGCCAGTCAATGATGATATGGATGAACAATCCATCTTCGAAAGTCTATACTTGTTATAAAATCACATGAAAATATGTAAATAAATACGCTTAAAAAGCTCATTTTTAAGTGGTGTTTTAAGTCATGTCAAAAATAGGGAGAAAAACATATGAATGAAAGCAATCCAAGTTATTTCGCAATCTTGCCAGCAAATGTGCGATATGATAAAAATATCAAAGCCAGTGCAAAATTGTTATTTGCTGAGATCTCAGCTCTTTGCAATAAAAATGGCACATGCTTTGCCAGCAACAAATATTTTGCCGACTTGTACGGTGTCGACAACAGATCTATACAGCGTTGGTTGACATCTTTGTCAGATAATAATTACATAATAATCGATAATAATTCTAGTGAAAATAGCACTAGAAGAATCATATATCTTGTCACGCCTAATGGCGGACAAAAATGTCATACCCCCATGACAAATTTGTCATACCCCCATGACAAAAATGTCACCCATAATAATAATATTAATAATAATATTAATAATAAAGAATCTATCTATCATTCTAGTAAAGAAGTTGATACTTCTGATAGATTGATTGATAGTGATGATTTTACATCAGAAGGAGATGTGAATAATCATGAGTTAGAATTTTATAAAGAAATTGTGAATGTTGAATTAGAGAAAGGAGTTTGCAAGCATGTTGAATTTATGAGAAATATAATAGCCGAGATTGTGAGTAAGGAATTTTGGTATGTAAACGGTAACAAAGTTAGGTCAGCTGATTATTTAAAAGAATTGTCAGTCATATTACGTATAAGTGATTGTAATTATCAGATAAACGAAGTTTTGGAAACCGTTGACATGCAAAAAGGCATTAAGAACAAGCTAGGCTATGTTATTTCAAGTCTATACAACAAATGCAAACAAATATCTCTAGAAAACAGTCAAAGTGCGGGTAAATGGTAAATTAATTTTTCTATTGCCAATACAGCTTGCTGTGTTGCGAAAAATTACCGCACTGGCTATTATCCAAGAAAATTACTATCTCAAACGTAGTGAAATCTAAAAATAATGACAAAGTCGTGCGTAGCACAATAGAAATGATGTAATCGTTGCGTAGCAACAAACCATACAACAGTCGCGTAGCGACGTTTCGAATTTTTGAAAATGGGGGTATTTATGATAAACAAGAAAAAATACAGTGAAACAACAATGAAAAACTGGAGCAAAGACGAGCTTATAGATTATATCCGCATGCTAGAACATAATAACGAAGCAATCGACCAGCGAGCTGACAGAATATCTGATATATTACTGCAAGTATACAATGAAGATGAAGTAGTCGCAAAGGCGCTGGATAAATTTTTAATCAAAATGATTTAAGGCGGTGTGGAATGATCGATAAGATGAAATTAGTTAAAAACCAAGGGGGGGGGGTGACTCCTTGAAGTGCAAGAAGTGTGGGCGAAAATATGAAGTAAGGGATGAAAACGTATTTGAAATAGAAACGCTGTTAAACGAAAATTGTTTAATAACGTATTGCCCTTTCTGTGGGGCGGAAAATTTAAAGGAGTAAAGCATATGAATGAAACAAATGAAATAATTGCAAAGCTACAAGCTGATAACGAACAGTTGAAAGAAGAAAATAGAATCTTACAAATAGAAAATGACTGCATGATTAAGCAATGTGTATCAGAAGTAAAGGCACGCAATGATATATGCAAAAAAATGCAAAAACTGCTAATTAAATATTGGTATAATGAGGAGTAAAACATATGAAAAAACAAGAAGATATTTTGAAAAAATTTGGTTTTAAGAAGTATAACTTCGGTGAAGGATATTTTCATTATGAAAAAGATGATTATTATTTCGTGATAAATTATAATACAAAACACATTGTAAAATTTTATAAAGAAACAAATGAGCCTTTGTCACTTACCTTTGAGGATGTGGATTTGTTAAGCAGAGTTTTTAAAGGCAAATACTACTACGAAGAAAACATGTGGTTTTTGTTTTGGTGTTTTGTTGGGGCTCTTGGCTTTTTGCTGATGTGTTTGTAGCTTACGAGCAAGTGGGGGTAACGATGAAATATAAACTATTACCGCAAGTTATAATAAACTACTACATAGATAATCGAACAGAACGCATGTTCCACTTCTGTATGCGTTGTGCAAAACTAAACAACTGCTTTTCAGCTGTCTGGGATGTTCTCGGTCATGACTTCGTCAGCATGTATTGGGATTTTCACCATAATTAATTAGATTGTGATCACAAAGTAAGAAAGTGTAGAAAGAGAATAAATTGTGATCACAATTTGTTGGGGACTATTGGGGGTTGAAGTGCTCAGAAACCGCATTCTATAAGGGATTCCGTGCCACTTTCGAGTGGCTTAGGATCTAGTGTCTACGACATGGGGGTTCAAGTCCCTTTATCCGCACCATTCTAAAGCACCTAGGTAATCATACCTAGGTGCTTTTACTTTGCCCTAAAATACCAAAAGGGACTTGAACACGGAGCGACCCGAACGCAGAGAGGGGGGAAACGTGCGATGAAACGCACGTTTTTAGCGTAGCGGCGTGAAAGTGGAGTGGCAAAGCCACGCAACGGAGCAAGTCCCTTTATCCGCACCATTCTTAAGACCCTCTAGCCAGAGGGTCTTTTTACTATCCTTTTTTAGGTTGTAGGCAAATAAATAAAGGAATGGAGGCAGTGAATGAATAGATACTATATAGAAATAGAAGAAGAAAAAATTGATGATATAGAATCGATGTTATTGTGTTTTTCTGATGGTTATGAATCAATTCGAATTTTTGGTGAAGAAATCATTGATATGAAGCTTGAATTTGAAGAAGAAATGGTTTTTAATAACATTGGATTTAACAGAGTTTTAAAAGACGGATTTCTAAAAATTAGATTCAGCAAGAGCTTGAACTCAAATAAAAGATGTGCGTGTTTCAATTTCTCAAAAAATGACAAGATAAAGAAAAAGCAAATCGAAAAAAGATTGTGTGATTTATGCGATATCCAAGCCATAGAAGTCCATAAGAAAAGCAACAATTGTGAAGAAGAATTCGATGTGCCGTGTAAAATCAAAATCAAGCACGGCAAAATCAAAGCCAAAATTTCTTCAAGCTGCCAAATTGATAAAGATGGTGACTTACTAATCCAAATGGGCGAATCATCAGGGTTTGTCAAAACAAAATAAAACTAAATAGATTAAAAACAGAAATAAAAAATGCACCCAAAGCCGAATAAAGCTTTCGGTGCATTTTTTGCAGGTTGAGAATGGCGTTCCCAACCTATGCCAATGCATAAAAGAGAGCTTTTTTAGGCTCTGTGTCAAATGTTGGGGTGGAAATTGGGGTGGATTTAACCCTTTTTTTGGGGTTTTACCTTGAGTGCTTCGCTAAGTTCAAATTCAGGTCTAACCTCGGTATATGTGTTCATTGTCATACTAATATTAGTGTGTCCAAGCCATTTTTGCACTACCTTTGGTGATATCCCTTTTTCGTGGCAGTTTGGGGTGATAATTTTAATATTTTTTCCTAATCTTTATAGGAAGCAAGAGCTTGATTTTTTAGAGGTTCACAAAGATTATTTTATGGAATTTTATTGGTCAGAAACGGAGGAAGCAAATAATTATAGGTACATTGTTTATGATAGGTATGTGGAAACAAGTGTAAGTTCAGCAACAAAAGTGCTAGCATTTGGTGATGATTTGTATCTAACATATGTGGCATATCGTGACGATGGAAAGATAAAATTTTGGAGCGCGCCGAAAGAAGATAAGATGTATACATATAAAGATATCTCGGAAATTCCAAACGACGAATGGAGAATTTACGAGGTCTATTGTTGGGGCAGTCATTCAACAGAAATAGAGTTTATTTTGGATAGTGGCGCAAGCGACAAGTTCTATACATACGCAAGCTCATATAACACAGTGATGGAGTCAACACCTGATTATGTTGTGACACATAACTATATAATGAACGGTGACTATCAAGGTTATTATATGTGGAAAAACGAGTTTTTCTTTAAAGATGGTCTAGCTGTCAAGCAAGTTGAATATATGGATTTGAATAACAATAATAACTGGGATGCAGATGAAATCACAAAGATAAAAATCCAAGATATGTATTGCGAAGTTGACTTAACAAAAGTCGGAATATAAGAAACTTTCCAAGAAATACCTCAAAAAACAACAAAAGCATAGCAGGTTTCCCTGCACAATGCTCCCACGCAACTGCTGTCACCGTTTTTCCCTTTGTCTATAAGGGGAAAGTGGCATTTTTAAATGACAAGTGGCAGCAGTTCTTATCCTGCTAAGAGTTAATTTAACTTATTGTAGTAGTAAAAATAATAAAACAGCTTATTAATATCTCTTTATTTAGCATATAATAATGTAAGGGTATATTTGGCAGAAATCTAATTTATAAAAACCTTGACAAGTATTTATGCGTATGGTATACTCTTAATGTAAGGTAGCTCACTTGAGTATGCTTGCAAGTGGATTGACACTTAAAACCCAGATATTTGCCGAGAAATCGGAGGTTGATAGGCAACACTAAAACCTAGATTAGCCCGAAAGGGTAGTTGGTGGGCAACACTAAAATCAATCAAAAAGCAAAGGTTTGCTTCTGCGGAAGTAAACCTTTTGTTTGTATTAAGGAGACAAATGATAAAAGATAAGGATGACGCAAGAAAGGTTATTTTGAATGCATCAAAAAAATATGCGGAGCTTTTAGGGAAAGATTTCTTTGTGATAGCAGAAAGGAGTAATTCATATAAATGGACGGAAGTAGCTTTTTGTGAAAAGAATTTTTTACATCTTACAGGGGTGAAATTTTTCCAAAAGACACAAGAAGATAATGCATTAACATTTTTTGATAAAGCATTAAATAACAAACTAGCAAACAGTGATTTTGAAATCGTTAATGACCTTACATATAAGAAATTAAGTGTGCTTGAAAATGCTTGTAATTTTACGCAAAGCGGTAAAATGCATGGCAATTTCGATGGGCAAAAGAGATACTTGAAAACAGGGGCTTTGGTTGGCACTGTTTCGTGGTATCTTGGGTTTGTTTATGATGAAGATGAAAAATCAATGTTGCCAAACACTTTGATGAAAGAAGATATTCGTGATGTCAGCGAACCATTTGGAATTATCATGATGATAGAAAAAACACGTATGGTAGATTTGAAGTATGAACTAGATAACATTGTTTACATAAATAACAAACGTTTCGATGTTAATAATATAAAGAATTTACCGAAAGAAATAAAAAACAAGATCGAATTTTAATTAATTCTATGCATAAGCAAAAATGAGCTACTCGGGATTTCCGAATAGCTCATTTTAATGTTATGGTTTGTCTTAAAAAAGACCGATATCAAGCACTGTTTCGATTATGTTGTGTGTACCATCATCAGCGATACTTATGATGTCAACAAAAATCGTATTTTCGTAATTATCAATCATTATATTTTGTTTTTCTCTAGGGATTTTTTTATTGTTTTCAGCTTGTCTTACAAATGCCCAATCCTCAGCTTCATCGTAGTTTTCAAAGTATGCGAATTGCCCATCTTCATAGTTTTCAAAAGCCAAATAAATTTCATTTGGTTCTAGGTTGTCTTCTCTCACGTGTCACTCCTTTTGTTACTTATGCCATGCATTAGCTATTTTATTTATGTGTTTTATATAAGTCATAATTTTTGTCAAGCACAACATATCCAAATTCACGCCTAGGTGTGTTAATGATTTTGTCAATACTGGCTCGTTTTTCGTTTAGGAGAAAAGCAACACAATCCATAACATCAACAATAGAAACATTCTCCACCTTGAGCCATACATCATAGCTATAAGAATAAAGGTTATTCAAATCTTCAAAGTTAATTTTGTCGAAAAGCTCGCCCTCTAGTGTTGCCATATTAACTATATCTTCAAAAACTTTTTTGTGGACATAGCTTTGGCTAAGTGCATGAACAAATTCTTTGGTGTTCGTTTGTGCTTCTTTAATAATAGTTTCAATATCAAATTTCATAATATCACCCCCTTAACCGCTTATTGTGCCAAATAAAATATAGCAAGATATTTGCTTTTCAGTAGGGAAGTAATACCTGCATTTTTCTAGTGCCATAATAGCCATTTCTCTAAGTTTATTCTTAACATTTACTCCTTTCTGCGATTGCAGTGCTTTTTATGTCTTTAACCCTCAAATTGCTTTTTTTGAGAGTTTTTGAAGCCTTTAAATTTAATTATTGAAAAGTTGAAATATTCATTTTGAGCCTAGCTCTGTGTTTGTTTAATATGAAAGTTTATCGCTTTTTCAGGGACCGTTTCGTCGCCTTATGCCACCAATAGAACTGAATTTGTAAAATTATCAAGAAATCGCACAAACGATAATAAAAAAATTTATTGAAGTAAAACGAAAAGAAAATTTTTTATGATTCTTTAGAATTTGAAAAATTATGTTATATTCAGAGTGGCTTGGGGACGAAATGGCTGAAAAACGATAAACATAAAATAAGCACAGCTCAAATTTAAAATGAAAATGAAAACACTAAATGAATACCAACGTAGTTGGCTAAAATAAAAAATAGCGATAATAATCGCTATTTTTTATTTTAAATATTGTAAGTTATCTTCTTGCATTTGTGTAGTTAAATCTATAAAGGTCTTCTTCTTTTTGATTGCGTATTCAAATGTATTAAAAGCGCCACCGCCAGTTCGTGTGACGTAGGTTATGACATAATCTGAATTATCAACCATCCATTGGTTGCGCTTAATTATGGCGAAACGAGGCATAACTTCAGTTTCAAAAGGATAGATTGTGTATGCATTATATTTTTCTAATTGATATTCATAATGATTCAGGTGAGATTGTGTAATATAGGGGACGACAACAATATTTTGAATGCTAGAAAATTCTTTTTGCACGTCAAAAACAGCGGAAAGCGCCAATGTATCAAACTCGCCGTATCCACCAGAATAAAACGTTGTCACGCCAAGGCATGCCAAGTGACGAACTTCGTCCACTAATTTTTTATACAATAATTTATCGTTATAAATATGTTTGTGTCCGCAAAATGTGCATTTCATATTTGTCTCCATGTGCTTTTTTGATTAATTATAAACTAATTTTTATATTTCCGCAACAGCGGAAATATAAATTTGCGTAATTTCATATAATAAATTTACGCAGCAACGGAAATTTAGGGGGTATAGCATGAAATTAAATGCAGCGATTGCAAAAAGAGTTATAGAATTAAAAGAAGAAAGTGGATTAAATCTATATGCGTTTGGCAAGCTAGTTGGTGTTGCTAGTTCAACACTAGATGATGTAATAAAATGTAAAAATGATACTGTCAAAATAAGAATCATTTTTGAAATTACTCAAGGGTTAAATATATCTTTAAAAGAATTTTTCGATAGACCATACTTCGATAAAGAAAATCTAATAGACTAATGCCTATATAAGAGGTGGATATTATGAAATTTAGTGAAAGATTGAAAGAATTGCGACAAGAACGAAATTTAACAACAACATCGCTAGGAAAAGAAATTGGTGTAAGCAATTCAACTATATCAAGATGGGAAAACGAAGAAATTGTGCCAACCATTATTTATTTGTATAAACTAGCTGTATTTTTGAAGTTAGTGCAGATTTTTTTGATTGGCTTAAGTGATGAAATTTGATTTTTTAGAGGAATAATATGAAACTTACAACAGCTGTCAGCAAGCGAATAAGAGAACTTTTGAATGAAAGAGGCATGACTCAATATCAGCTTTATAAAAAATCAGGCGTGCCACAATCTACAATAAGCACAATATTATCAGAAAAAGACAAAACATCAAAATTGTTGACAATAGCGCAAATTGCACAAGGCTTTGATATGGGGCTGGAAGAATTCTTTGCAAGTGCAAATTTCTCTTTTACGGAGTTAGATGTTGAATAGATTGATGAAAACTTTTCATTGACTATTGTGGTGTGTTAGAATGAAATAAATAAAAATGCAATTCTTGTATTGCATTATACAGGGGAAATTTAATGGAACGCATAAATTACGCTATTGATAATATATTGGAACATGTTCACGAATCTAGCGGGATAGATAATACTAAATCATTAGGGTTAAAATTTGAATGGTTAAATACAAGAGAGAATAACTATAGATTTGAGGATGTAGATAATTTAATATTATATTATTATGATTCAATTATAGTCAAAACATTGTTTTTAACCAGCGGCTTTAATGAGGGTATATTTTTATGTAAAGCTAACGACAAAAAAGAAATTTGTCTAAAAAAAGAAATTTGTCTAAAAAAATGGATTTGTCTAAAAAAAAGGATTTTTCTAAAAAACGAAATTGATCTAAAAAAGGGGATTTGCCTAGAGAAGAGATTCATTATAAAAACGACAAGAGCGTTAAGGAAAATGTATTTACTATTGCAGTATGCAGAGGCATCAATCAAGGAGTTGATAGATAGCAATAGCAAACAATGTACGGTAGGTGATTTCTTTAAGAGATATGATTTAACTGAGGATATACTTGATAGTAAGACTAATCTGAGTAATGAATATTTATTTTCTAAGTCCTCACGGAGCACAGATAAAGATAAGTATAATTATTATTTATCCAATGTTTATAAAACAGTAATTTTTTTAGAGAATTTTTATTTAGAAGTAGGTGAGGGTAAAAAGAAATCTTTCAGTGAGTTTTTATGTTATGACTTATCTGAGCTAGATAAAATAATCGAAGAGGGCATAGAGTTATTTATCAAGTTAAATGAAAATTTCACTAATTATTTATTGGAGCAAGAATTATATGAGTTGTAAGAAGGAATTGAATGGATTAATTAAGGCATTTGAAAAAAGTAAAATCAAGGTAAATTCCAAAGCAAATAAATGTGTGGGTTTCGGAATAAATACTGGAGGCAGGTATTTCCTTTCATTAAGTGGAGTAAAAGGAGATTATATTGGGAATACATTTCCTGCATGGAAATATAATCATTCTTCAAATTTTGCACTAGTTCAAAAGGAGCTTGTTTCATTTTTTAATAAAGCTGGAAGAAGAAGGGTTGTCGTAGCGCATTTAACAGACAAGTGTGAAACGGACTACAGCGCGTGGAGATCAAATTGTAAAATAA
The DNA here is from genome assembly GCA_044426085.1 of Bacillota bacterium. Lineage (GTDB taxonomy): Bacteria > Bacillota > Clostridia > Christensenellales > CAMQZB01 > JAWXUU01. The sequence continues at coordinate 58,836 of JAWXUU010000011.1, forward strand.
TAAGATGTGATATGGTTGATTTTAATTATCAATATCCAAACAGTGCGGAAATTTCAAGATTATTTTCTTGTGTTGAACGCAAAATATTATCGGGAAGTACACCTTGTCGAATACGTAAAATTTATGTTAGTAAAGAACCATGTATGTTGTGTAAAGGTTTTTTGAAAAAGGTAGATATCATTAATAAATAAGTAACAAATAGTTAGGGATAAAAAAATATCGTGAAAGGTGACACTTGTGTTTTTCGGTGATTACGATGTGAGTGGCGTTATCTAATATTGATTGGATAAAGGATTTAAATAAAGACTTTTAAGCATCAAAAGACACCTTGCGTCGTCACTTTTCGTGGTTATAATGACTTTATAAAACAAAGGTGGATAATTTATGGCATATTCAAGGTGTCAAGGGCTTTCTTCTATGGTGTTTGACAAAATCATTGGTGATACGATTGATGCGGTGAAAGTGCAAAGTGATTCTTTAATCAACCTATTGAATTTTTCAGCAAGCAGGATTTAAACACAACGATAAGAGTGAGGTAAGCGAGCCTATTTATAGCAACCATCCAGCACAGTTCGATGACACGTAGCTTAAGGTTGCAGCTCTCATAATGTATCCAATTTAATTCATCTGAAATGCGACAATAGGTATCAAGCATAATAGAAAGCATTTCGAAGTTTGTTCCTATAATTATATTTATTTAAAACTTATTTTTTTGCGGGTCATGTAAATGATAGTGTATATTTCCATTGTTGTTGATATACTGGAATGTCATAAACGGTCTTGCACGGAGGAGCGGACTATCTGCTTCGCTAGAAAGGAGATTAGTGGCAAATGTGTAGCAATGATTTAGTTTTTATACCAGCAAGTTTAAGGTTGTTTTGGAAGATGTTCTCTATGATGTAAATAGAATGGGGATCACATAAAAACCTCCACGTTTTTTGTTAGGTTTTTTTCTCAATATGCTCAAAAATACTTATAACAAATTAATTCTGTCTAGTAAAAGAACTTTAATATGTTATATTTTTAGACTTAAGATTAAATTTTATAAGAATATTTAGCTGCAATTCGTAAATATTTGTAATATTAAATTATGGATGAAAATTTTAAAATAAATATTTTTTATAAATAAAAAGCCAAAAATAAATATTGATTTTTATATTGTTGTATGTTATGCTTGTGTTATATAATTTTATTAATATAGTAGAAAATAATACTTAATAAAAATTATAAAAGAGAGGAAGTCATGTATGTTAAATGGGTTTAAGACTGGTTTGGTAATATTTATTTCAATAATTTTAGCAATAGTATGTGAGGTAGTTTCAAAATCGTATGCGTTTTTATACTTTGAACAATCGCATTATAATAATATTATGATTGCATTGTTCTCTGGTTTAATAGTGCTAGGATTGTTTGGTGGAACTGTTATTCAGATTGCATCTAATGGAACGTTAAATATGTTTGGATATAAAAGTAATTTTATTGTATATGATATACCTATGGCACTCAAATTTTTTAGTTTAAGTCATTAATAAGTTCACAAGCTATATTTATGTTATTAGGTTTTGTATTTTTGCTTTTGCAGTGGTTTAATGCTATTGCAATGATTTTCTTTATATCAATAACGACTACCTTATGTATCATAGGAACGTCAATCAAAATTTTGAAATGCAATGGTTTTGTAATTAACAGAAGTGCAGATTATTTTGATAAAAAAATTGATAAATTGTTAAAAAAATGTAAGAATAAGCAAGATGGTGAACAATGAAAAATTTAGATAGAAATAAAAAAGGAATTAAAAAGTATAAAGCACAAGTTTCAGTTATGATCGAGAATTTTTTGGTAGACTGTATTGGATATATGCATGGTAGAAATGAGTATAAATATGATTATTTATATGAAAAATATTTCGAACAATATAAGTTATTGCATAATAAACAAATTGAAATGTTTATGTATTTTGTAGATAAAGTTCTTTGTAAAAAAATTGAATCTAGTGAGGATGAAGAAGCTAATATAGAATTATTTAAACAATTATTTTTAAATGATGAAATTGTAAAGACTAGTAACGTATATGTTCAAAACAACAACTGTCATTCATTGCAAGTGTTAATTAGAAAAACCAAAAAATGTACATCCGAGTTATATTACTTAATACTAGATTATGTTAAAGTATACGAACTAGAAAGAAAAAGCGGTATGACATTAAATGAAAATTTGTATATTCAATCGTATAAGAACAATAATTTAAAATTTATCGAAAACGAATTTATAAAGTCAATTGATAGTCAAGAAGGACTTGAATTATTCAAATTCATGATTAAAGTTTTGTGTGAGAATGCCGATAATAGATTAGCTTCCGTTTTGAGAAAAATGAGATGGGAATCTTCTATAAGAAACTCTGGAGACTTACATGTAGAATTGCTAATTTATTTTAATTACTTTTGTAATAATATTATAGTACCAGAATCAATAAAAGATGAAGTTAGGAATATCTTAAATTTTAACGCATATGGGGAAAACTCCTTTTTAGAATATATGAAAAGTTATCCATCATCTAGTTTAAAAATAGGAGCTAATTTAGAAGATATGGAGAATACGCAATATAGATTAGATGGACTTGCGTATAGAATTGTATTGACACATGAATACGTTTCAAAATATAAGGTTTATTTTGCGATTATTAATAATATATCTAATTTGGATTTTCATAGTGTTAAACGTAATGCATTGTCGAGTCTTGTGCAGATGTTTAATGATGAACAGCTTGATGTAGCTCATATGGAAGAATGTAAAAAATTTGCTTAATTTTATCATGGAACATGTATTGATTCAATGGAAATAAATGTTAGCTTTCTGGGAGGTCTTAAAAATGTATATTGGAAAGAAGAGAAAAAAGCAATAAATACATTTGCTGAACCTTTTTTTGAGAATATTTATGGAAACTTACAAAATATGTTTGACTCAAAATCAGAATGCGAAATCTATGAAAAATCTGTTTGTTTACCAAACAATAAAAATGCTGATATGGCTTTTAAAATGCTCACGGAACAATTTAGCAACGTGAATGTGGTGGGAATTAGAAAACTAGAAGATTCAGATTGTAGTCAAAAGTATGTCAAACTAGAACAGGATAAAGTATTGTTACCTACTGTAAATGGCATAAAAGTCGAAGTTTCTGAAAAAGAAGCCATTGAGTATCTAAAAAATAAATATATCATTGTGGTGTTGGCAGAAAGAGCAAGTAAACAAGACTAATATATATGGATAAGAAAATTATTAAATGATAAAATGAAAATATAATTAATTAAGAAGGCGAAAAATGAAGAAAAATGATTCAATACAAACGGAAAAATTTGTATACAAATTAATTAAACAAATAGGAGAAGGTGGGAATAGTTATGTTTGGAAAGCTAAAATAGTAAATAAAAATAAAGATGTAGAAGACAATAGAATAGTAGCTATTAAATGTCTAAAGTATAAGGAAAATAAATCTACAAAGATTAGCAGATTTAAACAAGAAATTAAATTTTGCATAAAAAACAATCACGATAATATTATTTCAATAATAGATCAGGGTGAGGTTGAGGATGTGTTTTTTTATGTTATGCCTATATATGAAACAACATTAAGAACTATAGTGAATAATAGGCAAGCTTATTTGTTAAAACAAAAATTTGATTATATTATTAAAATTTGCGAAGGAATAAAATTTATTCATGATAAAAACATAATTCATAGAGATTTAAAACCAGAAAATATTTTAATTAATCAAGAATCAATAGTGCTATGTGATTTTGGGATTGCGCATTTTGAAGATTCAATTTTGACTGTTGAAGAAGATTTGTTGGCTAATAGAGCGTATGCTTCTCCTGAACAAAAAGGAGTAGGAAAAGCGAAAGAAATTACTTCAGCGACAGATATCTTTTCTTTAGCTTGCATCATCAATGAGTTGGTTACAGGTTGTAATCCTGCAGGTAAAAACTTCGTTAAAATAGGTGATGTGGTGCCTTTTCTTTATCCTTTAGACGATTTGATTGGACAGTGCTTGGACTACAATCCAAATAAAAGGCCATCTATAGATATTCTTTTATTGAAGATAAAATTGTTTTTAGGGAAAATAAATAGCGACATGCAAGAAATTGTATCACTTAATACAATTGGTAAAACAACACTAAGTGAAAAAGAAAAAGATATTATAAATCAGTCTGGCGAGGATATTTTGACAGCGAAGCAATTTTTTGAAAACAAGAGTAATGAATTTCTTGAAAAATTGAATTTTAATTATCATTGTAATATTCATTATCAAATAGATGAATATTTAAAGAAAATTTATTTTCAGAAGACATTATTAGATATTTGCATAAAAAAATTCGAATACGAAAGCCATGTGTATACTGATGGTAAACCTTATATATCGTTAGATTTAAATAAAGAAGAAGATTTGGAACGATATAATAGATTGAAGCAAGTTTTATCTAGATATAAGTTAAAGAATTTGGCATGGAAAGGAATAGAAGGAAGTATAAACAAGCACTTTTTGTCATGTTGTGACTATCACTGTGATGAAATTTTGGATAAAATTAAGACAATAGAAAATGAAATTTCTGAATTAGAGGATGCTCCAATTTTGTATATTGTTATGAAATTTAGAGATAATGCGATTTCTAATTTATTTGAAGCGAAAGAGGCACAGTTAGATCATCATGTATTCGTTAATTGGGACAAAACATTAAATGGATTTAGTTATCCGCAAGAGAATATGTATTATAAAGAACCAATGGAGAAATTACTTGCAATTTTGGAAGAGTTTAAGTTGAAATGGGGCATTATATTCCAGCAGGTTGGAATAAATGAATTTACTATAATGTTTCAAGCAAAAAGTAGCTATGATGATTTTGTAAAATTCTCGATAGATACTGCAAAAGGATATTATATTTTTGAAGGAGATGTTTTGGATATCTTAAGAGTTGAAAATGAGTATGATGGAATTGTTCAAGTAAAAAATTTTAATACATTTGATATAACAAACACGTTAGCAAAAATTTTAAAAATTAGAAAGATTAATGAGTGAAAGTTGTAAGTATGATTAATCTTGTGATTTTGAAATACAAATTAACTGCTAAGGAAAAATAGGAATGTGTAATATATACTTCTCATGTTTGTTATTTTTTTATGCAACGAGTACTCAAAAGGCATAGGTACCCAGTACCTGTGCCTTTTTTATATCCATAATCACAAGAAACGGAAATTTGGATTCCATATTAGCACCGTTATAAACAATGTATTTGTTTTAAGTGTATCTGGTAAATATTGCGGTGGTGTTACGTGCTAGCTTGCTGCGGAGTTTATTCGTAGTTTCTGTTTAAAATCCTATGTTGGCACAAAACAAAATACTTATTTACAAAGTTAATGTAAAATGGTATAATGATAATATCAATATAAACTGAGGTGTAATGTCAAAATAGCGATTGTTGATGACAAAAATTATATATAGATAAGATTTGGTCAGAACTTGAAATAATCTTTAGCGATGAATCTAAACACATGCATATTGACACTTAGAGCAATGGTCATGATATACTCTTGGAAGATAAGTTTAAAGAATACAGTATAATTTTACTTGACATTGATATGCCAAGTATTGATGGCTTTGCAGTGGCTAATGAAATAAGAACTAGAAATAAAGATATCATCTTTTATCACAAACAGAGATGATAAAGTTTGTGCTTCTTTCAAGTTTAAGCTATTCAGATTCATTTGTAAATTACATCTTAAAAATGAGTTAGGCGAAATGGATCAAAAAACGATAAACATAAAATAAGCACAGCGCAGTTCGAAAAGAAAATGAAAACGCCATATGAATCGTTGAGTATCTGATTGTGGTCACGCAGTTTATGTGTGAGTGTGGTATTTTAACGTTGTGCATTTCTACAATGGTACCTATTTAATATATAATTTTTACAAAAATTTTCATAATGTATTGCCTTTTTTTGCAATTACATGTTAAACTTTTTATCAAAATAGGAGAATAAAAAATGAACACAAATATTGATAATAGAAGAAAAAAATTAATTAATAGTTCGCATGGTGATGGAGAATGGTGGAAAATGGTTTATCGAGGATATGAATTTATAGAACACGAATGCGAAAAGAATGAGGATTTATGTTCTTCTTTGAAGGTTAACTCAATCAAATTTAGCAGATATATATATCAAGATGTCAGAAATGGAGAAGTAGATCATGCGCATCGTCATATAGCTAATAATGTTGTTAATGAATTGAAAGAGTGCGGATATATAAAATTTCTTAAGAAAAATGATGTATGGATGTTAAAAATTGCTGATAAATTAGATATCTTTGATGATTCCATTATAAAATCAAAATTTAAACATGTCAAAATGGAAGAGAAGGCAATTTTAACAAGTAAAGAGAAAGCACGGAAAGTACATCAGCATCTTTTGAAAAATGGCATAAACATTTATGAATGGGAAAGAAAGTGTTTTAAATGTGGTAAAAAAACGAAAGTTAAAACGTATTTGCTAGCTAATCAAATATTGAATGAACTAGGTGAAGAGTTTGTTCCGTGTGCTAAGGAATATAGGGATTTTAATTTGTTTGAAACATTAGGTTTGGGATATTTTGATAGTTTAGATAATTACCTTATGGAATTGTATCCTACAATAAAGAAAAAATATTCAAAAGAAATGGGGAAAGAATATGTAATGAATACCTGCAATATATGTGGAATGCACTTTGGAATAAACTACACTGTGTATCAACCAAAGGAAATTTTAAATATGCCTAAAAAAGATTTGGAAAATCTGATTGTAGATAGAGTCGATATAAAAGATTTAATCAGTGAATTTGACATATTGATATACATGAAAGATTAGAGAAGATGAGTTTTGTTTTTCGTCCATTGTATAGCTTTATATAAATAGCATTTGGCGTTGACGCCATATGTATAAAATGATATAATCTATTTATCAATATCATGGAGGTGTTTATGTTACAACTGATATTAAGCTCATCGCTTGCCGAAATGGATAAGGATATACTTGTAGAAATCTATGAAAAATACAGTGGTGTTATTCGTAAAACAGCTATGGGAATTGTGAAAAACGCTAGCGACATGGAAGATGTTGAACACGATGTTATATTGAAGCTCATAAAAAATATAGAAACATTGAAACAGCTAGAGGAAAAATCCATTGCGGGTTATATAATAACGACTGCAAAGTTCACGAGTTTTGATTTGCTCCGAAAAAGGAATCGCAGAAAGGAAACTTTGCTTGAAGATGTCTTTTCTTCGGTAGATGAAAGAGAAATTGAAGATAAAAAAGAGATTGCAGGTTTTTCAAGTTTAGCGCAAAAAGAGCAGTTGCTTATGAATTTAAAATATGTTGAAGAAATGTCGTCAAAGGAGATTGCAAAGCAATTTAATACGACAGAAAACGCAATAAATTTAATTTTGTTTAAGGCGAAAGAAAAAATTAGAAAAAATTTATAAAAAGCAGAAAGATTTTATATTTTTAGAACGTCTTATAAGTGAAAGATAAAATCGGAGGATAAAATGAAATCGCTCAAACAAATACAAAATGAAATTGAAGACTTGCGTATCATGGAAAACGTGATGATATCCATGCAAGATGAAGGTGAAAAGGTCATTGAAAATATCGGTGACTACGATAAGTATAAATCAGCTTCAAACAAAAAAATAAACAAACTCAAAAGTCGTGCGAAACTAAAAGAAATATGCTTGCATGCATTTAAATTCAGCAAAAAAGCAGTTGCGTGTTTTGGAGTATTGGTGATTTTTGCCACAGCTATGATAGTTCCAAACCAAACAGTCATGGCACAAATAGCAGAATATCTAGCAACGAGATACGAAACGCATTTTGAAATCCAAACGGGAACAAATGGCGAGGATATAAATTTTATGCACAATGCTGAGAACTGTTTTGGGTATTTGCCAGAAGGGTATGAAATTTCAGAAATAGATTTGACAAAAAGTTCTATTCAAGCCACCTCAGTCAAATTAGTAAACGATGAGATTTCTATGCTAGAAATTAATATTACAAACGATTTAAATTTCTATGTTGATGCGGAAAACGGAACAGTGATTGAAGAAGGCTATTTTGAAGGCAGCCCATATACCTATATGCTCAATGAAGAAAACAATAGTCAAATATATATTATAAAAACAGATGATACAATTATCTATTGTAAACACATGAATTTAGCACAATATTCAAGCATAAATATCCTAGAATTTGAAAAAATCGTGCAAAATATAAAAATAAATTAAAAAAATTTAAAATAACAGAAAGATTTGACCTCCTTTAAACGTCTTATAAGTATAGAACGTTTAAAGAGGTTTTTTTATGAAAAAAATCAGTAAAATTATTGCAGTTGCATTGGTGCTATCAATGTTTGTTATTCCGCTCAACACTCAAGTTGCATGTGCTTCAACAGTAAGTGAAAAGCAAGCACCAATCTATGATTCAAGGTATGTTGGTGTAAACACTATGTCAATAAGACTTGAAACGCTATCGTCAATAGCAAAAGTGGATGTAAAAATGGATATCAGAAATGGCTACTATGCAGAAGTAGATATTCATTTGGTAGAAAGTGAAAACAAGTTTGGTTGGTCTGAATCAAACAGTTGGGGAACAAGCTTGTCTGGTGATGATGAAGTGACAAAATATTTAAGCATTGAGGATGGAATGTATTATAAAGTAGAAGTAGTGGCTGATATCTACACATCATCGGGTGCATTTGTAGAAACAATTAAAGGTACATCCCAAATAGAACAAGCATAGCAAACGCCAAAAATAAAAAGGTGGTGATTCCGCTGTTTTGCCAGCGTGAATAAATATAGAAAGTATAAGGCGAAAAATTAAGCGATATATCGCAAAAAAATTATAAAGGAGAAAAACATGAAAAGAATACATAAAAATTTAAGAAAAGTACTTGCAATAGTTCTAGTTTGTGCTATGCTTACCATGAGCATGGGTGCTTATAGTGGGGATAATAAAGAGAAATACGAGCCAATTAATGCTATGGGTGCAAGTTTTTCAGACAGCAATACTTTAAGTAGAAATGAATTTAACATTGAACCAACATTTTCTCAAAGTTTAATATTATCTCAAACTGAAAACGATGGTGAGTTTCTAGGCAGCTATACTTTAAATGCATTTTTTGGAGAAGAAACAGACACAATCCAAATGGATGGCATATTCACTCATAAAGCAATGAATGATACGGTGTCAGGTAAATTTGCTCTTCTTGAGAAAGAAGTGGAAATTAATGGTGTCGAATACTATATGTATGCAGATGTATCAAAAGATGAAAATTCTGATAAAATATTTACAAGCATTTCATTAGTGCCATTAAATGCTTCAGGAGTATCTGATTATATTTTCTTTAGTATAGGGGAGCCTTTTGTAACTATTCAAATGTTAAATGATTTAAACAATAGAGGGGAAGAGGAGATGAGTGTCTATGGAGAGCCCAGAATGAGTAATGCTTCTAATTATTCTACTACAAATGATGTAGATTTTTCAAAATACGAAGAGAAAGAATCAACGACAGCTAGTATTGGTAGTGATACGGCAGCTTTTATAAAAATGTATCATAGCCAAGAATACTCAACAGTTGCCGTCACAATGGTAAGCAATGCCAATGAATTAATTAATGAAGTTGAACATAGTGGATATGCAATGATTAGACCAATGAATCTTGAATTTGGATTACAAAGAGTTGGTTCTTCTTCTCTTCAAATTTCAGGAGTTGAAGATCCGGGCTTTAACAGTGATGATTCAACATCTGTGTATGTTGCTAATTATTTAAGTTTGGTATCTGGAATATTAGGTGTATGGTATAAAACTCCTGCTGTTATAAGTAATTTTATTTCATTTTTATCATCATCAATTGACGGCGGGGAAATAACAGGCACTGATAAAGATTATACTAATAATTTCTCTTATTTGATTGATATAAATAATTCATATTTTTGGGATTTTGATGATGAAGTAATGACAATTGTTTTTGGTTTGGGGAATGATGGAACTGCATCATTTAAAGCCTACGGACAAATAAAGTATCAGATTCAATATATACCAGTGGGAAGTAATTATCCGTCAAGTTATTATTTAAATTCAAATGAGGCATACACGGAAAGTGCTTTAATTGCGCAATGAAATATAAGGGAGAGGAAATGAAATTTAAAAATAATAAAAGGATAACAATCAAAAGGAGCATCATTATTTGGATTGTAATCACTTCATTAATTGTGGGAAATATGTTGAGTTTTTTGCCTATAGGATTTAGTTATAAAATTCATGATATTGGAAACAGCAGTTATCAAATGAAGATGATTGAAGACAATATTGATGAAGAATTAATAGCATTATTCTCTACTGGAACGAATGCATTCGTAATTTATTTGCAATTTTATGCGTCTGGAAGTGATTATAATCTTGACCGTTTGATAGCAATGTTGAATGAGCAAATACGGTCAGTAGGTGTAGTGTTAGAAGGTGAAGATAGTAAAAATGTGCTTCAAGCAACTCATGAAGATATTCGTGATTTAAATGATATGCTTAAGGTATTATTAGAAGTGTCATACTCCATTAAGCATACAATGCCGAGTGTAGATGGGAAATATGATAAGGAAGCATTATATGCTCTTGAAGAATTTCAATTAATGGATAAACTGATGAGGGATTTTTATTTCACTAGTCTCGGAGATGAAGCATGTGAAGAAAAAGGTGTGTATTTCGATGGGCAAATATTTGCTGAAGATCGTGCAAAATATCAACTAGAAAATTTTCGAAGTGAAGAATTTCAAGAAAATACCTTATTGCCGTTGTTGCAATGGTCTTCAAAATAAATCAAAGATTTTCCAATAATGAAAGAAAATAACGATGCAAATGTCAGTTGCGGTGGTGAACTTAGATGTTTAGTTCATCACCACAGCACAAGAAGATAAAAGCGGAGGTGCGGTCCGATGTGTGATTTGGTTTATTGTAAATAAAAAACAAAATCAAAGCGAAGTAACGCAAAAAAATTACAAAGAAAATATAGAAGACTAGAACTAGAATACTAAAGCGAAAGGCTGACCACAATATGTGGCGGAGGCTTTGGTATTTCTTAGCATCGATTTTTAGTCCGCTGTATGGTATGCTTGACTAAAGATTATTTATATAATGGAAAGCGAGGTAATTTATGAGTAGAATAGATTTCAAAGGTGTAGAAGACACATTGTTTATCCCCTTAGCTGCTAGAGTTTTAGCTTCAAGAAGATTTCCAAACTTTTTTTATGATGAAAAATCTTTACAATTTGAAGAACTAGAACAAGTAAAAAGGATAACTGAAAAAAGCTCAGAATATACTATGCTTGCTTCCGTTTCACGCTATTATGCTATGGATAAAATAGTAAAATCTTTCATAGAGCAAAACGAAGATGCGATTATTGTAAATTTAGGAGCTGGACTTGAAACAATGAACTATCGCATAAAACCAAATAAAGGGCATTTTTATCAAGTAGATTTCCCATCTGTTATAAAATCACGTGAGGAATTATTAGGTAAAGCTGATAATGAAACATTTATTCCATGTGATATTACAGATTTTTCGTGGGCAAAGCAGATTAATAAGGAAAAAGCAGTGTTATTAGTAGCTTTAGGTGTGTTTCAATACTTTAAGAATGAAGCGGTAAGTAAGTTTATAAAAAATACAAAGAATACATTTAAAAATGCCGAGCTACTTTTTGATGCAACGGACGAAAATGGAATTAAATACGCACAAAAGTATGTAAAGAAAACTGGAAATCAAAGTGCTATGATGTATTTTTACATCAATGATTCTAAGAATTTTTGTGAAAAAGAGAGCATTGATTTAATTCTTGAACGAGGATTTTTTGCAGAATCAAGGAAACAACTCAGAGGGTTAAAACTATACACTAAAATAGCAATGAAAGTTGTTGAGGATAAAGGGAGAGTAAAGTTACTCTATGTGAGATTATGAGCATAACGAGAATAACAAATAAATACAAGAAATTTATATAATATACTAGGAGGCTGATAAGTATGGAGTTCAAAATTGCATTAATAATTATGGGATTAGTCAGTATAATTGGTGGATATATGGTTAAACAGCAACGATGGTTATCTTTCCATTTTGGCGTGCGAAAAATAAAAGTAGACATACCAAAATTCACACAATATATTTATAAAAAGGATTACTTGTGTGGTTTTGTTTGTATCTGTATGGGTGTTTTGGGTCTAATATTTGAAGTGAGCTTTCTAATTCCAGCAACTATTTTATTTGTGATAATGTTCGTGTTTGATATATATGCAGAAAATAAATTCAAGATTAAGTAACACAATATGTGATAGGATTTAAGAAGATTATGAGCATAACACACATAACGACAAAATAACAAACGCAAAGAGTAACTAAAGCAGTTGCTCTTTTTTTGCCTAAAATAAATAAAATTAAATATAAAATAACACTTGACTTTAATATTATTATAGTATATACTTAATATTATTAAAAAGGGGGCTTTATATGGCGATTGAAATTATTCCTGAATGGATATCGGGGCTTGATGATGAGGATGTGGCTTTTATCAAGAAGTTTATCTTGGCATCGGGTTCGCTGAAAGAAATTGCAACAAGTTATGGTGTGACATATCCAACGGTGAGGCTACGCCTTGACAAGTTGATTCAAAAAATCCGCATTGCAGAAACCGATGCAGCAGAGCCTTATGTGGCACTAATAAAAAGGCTTGCAGTTTCAGATAAATTGGATTTTGACACAGCTAAGATATTGATTA
>JAWXUU010000026.1:0-15408 GCA_044426085.1 Bacillota bacterium
AAGAAATATTATTAACAAATCATCGCCCAAATTCATTGCAGTATAGGCGGAAATTAATACATTTTTTATATGCGCCATAAATCATCATCTCCAAATAATTAATAGTTATTTTAAATAAATCTTTTATATTATAACACAAACTTACCATATATGCAATAATAAAAGAAAAAAAGGAGATGCTTATGAAAAATGTTTATAAGTTTATTGATTTTATTTCTAGCACTAAAAATTTATCTCAGAAAACATTGGGGTGTTATGCTGGGGATATTGGGCGTTATTTGAAGTTTTCGATGTCTTCGGGTTATGAGGCTTTCACTGCTGATTGCGTGCAGAAATATGTGAGTTATTTGCGTGATGAGAAGTCACTCAAAGACAGTTCTATAAAGCGTAATATCATATCATTGAAGTTATTTTGCAGATATATGGAAGAGTCGCACGACGCCGAGCACAACAATCCATTTGATGAGGTAAAATTCAAATTCAAGCAAGAACGCAGGCTGCCTAAAACCTTATCAATAACCGAAATACGCAAAATTTTGATGTGCGCGAAAAATGCGAAAGAGTCTGCAACTGGAAAATTCCAATCATTTCAGACCACGCGAGACTTATGCATTCTCGACATATTGATCAGCACAGGCATACGAATCGGTGAAGCCGTGGCAATCAGGCACACCGATATCCTCACCCACGAGCGGTTGATTCTTATTCACGGCAAAGGTAAAAAACAGCGTTTGATATATATTTCCTCATGCGAAACATGGGGAATCATCAATGAACTGCTCCGCCTAAAAAACAAGCAAAAACTTTCTTGTGACCACCTGTTTTTAAATAAATACGGCACACCCCTTTCTATTTACAGCATAGAAAATATCTTTCAAAAGCACCTGAAACTTGCAGGCATACAAACAAAGGCAACGCCCCACTATCTTCGCCACACTTTTGCAACAAATCTCCTTTCTAGCGGAGCGGATATCCGCACCGTGCAAGAACTTTTAGGACATTCCAGCATTTCAACAACAGAAATATACACTCATGTTTCCATGACCCGCAAAAAACAAGTTTTGAATAAATATAATTATAGAAACAAACTTTAACTTACGTCAAACAAATCTGGGAATAGCTACTCTATTACATATTAAAATAATTTAGAAGTCCCCTTGATTTTTCGATTCACAAATTTATTATACAAGCACAACGCATCCCTTGCGATACTTTTTGCTTGTATAATATTCACATATTTTAATTCCTGTACAGCAAAGTCTATTTCACAACTATTTCTAAAATCTTGCAATTTACTACTAACTCACTAAATATCAACAGTCCCACTTTTCCAATAATTTGACATGAACTACTTATTGTGATAAAATAGCTTTATATCACATGCGGAGGCTATTATGAAAGTTGGTTCTAGTTTTTATTCGATAAATGGAAAGTCGCCTTTTGATTATTTGTTGGCAACTATTTATTTGTGCTTTGCCATGTTGACATTATTACTAATTATTGAATTACAACAAGAACTTTTTACAGCAATTAATTCATCAGATTTTTTGTCGTTTTTGTTTCAAGAATGGAAGTTTTCCCTAGTTATATTTGGTGCCAATATTTTGCCTTTGATCATGTATTATTCATACATTAGAAAGAATCTAAATTTAATTATATCTAAACGTCAATTAATAGCAATTAATAATAAGCGTGCTTATAAAATTCCATGGGAAGCGATTCAATGTTGCAGTAATGGAATGGAAAGAACCAATGTCGCTATACGCCTGAAAGTAAAAAAATTAGCATTTGACGATAATTCTCAATATTGTGATTATGCGAAGATTTTTTCAAATACGACTCTTACATTTATTAAAAAAGTTATGATTTGGGATTCCGAATCAACATGCAAATCACACATCAAGACAATCAGCAAATATTTAGATAAACACCAAAATAGTGCCAACACCACAGCTCCAAGATATAATATTAAGAAATGCAATTCTTTCACTGTATTCCTACGACTAATCCCAGTATTAATAATACCCACAATTATTTCTTACGCACTTATATCTATATTGCTTTTACTTATTTTGTAATAGTGTTTATTGCGAGAAAAGTCATACCATGACCTTACGTCATTTAATTAAATTATAACTGCACATGCCAATATAATCGGGATATAATACGTTAAAGTAATAACTATATTAACATAATTAACCCCGCACAAACTAAATACACAAGCATGGTAAAAGTTAAGTTTATTAATACAATGTGTGCTTTTAAATTTATTTTAGTTAACTTAATTGCATTCTTGCCACAATCTGCTTTGTCATGTGACTTTTTCCATTCTAAAAAACGTTTAATATTGAAATCTTGTTTTTTGTTTATTAATTTTTTATGCCATCCAAAATAATAATCTTTACTCAAAACATAAGACTTGCTTCTAAAAAAAACATATTTTTCATAGCTCTCCTTGTTGGTATTTTTCATACATTCAAGGTCCGAGATATTAAAATATACGGAAATTTTATCTTGTGAAATTTCTTTTTTTGAGATCGATACAAATTGCCAAGGCACGATATATGCACCGTCCTTAAGCAACATCAATCCATGTTTTGTAACTGCAAACTTAAATCTATTTTGTAAGTATTTTGTATAGGTGAAAAAATGCAAAACGTTCAATAATATCGCAAAAAGATACAATATTGCCCAACTACTTTCACGAGCTATACACGCAAGTGTGACAGCAACAGTAATCAATAGTAGCACTATCACTTTTTGCTCTGGTATGATTGAATCATCTAAAATATAATAATTTGAACCTATTCGCATTTCTATCTCCTAATTTATATAATATAATTTTCGTATACATACTTGCCAGTGTCGTATACCCACTGACCTGCCATTTCACCAAGTGCTTCCCCTGCGATTGCACCCATCGTGCCACCTACTACAGACATCCATCCTGCTCCTGCAGCTGAACCTAATATTGCACCAATAGTTCCAAATGCTACACCTCCGACTTGCACACAAATGGATTCTACATCACCTGCAATAATAGATTGATATACATCATATGCATCAAATGCATAACCTAACGTACCTATTGTTTTACCGCCAATTTTAGATGCATTTAACACCGTATCAGTCTGATTTGATAAACCCACATCGCTAATTCTTGCATTACCTAATCCAGCTGAAAAATTCAAAATGCTATCAATCAACCATTCAGGCACTTCTGCACTTAGATTCGTCTCCATATCAAGATAAGGCATATTGTTGTAGGTTGTATTCGTTTCCACGGAACTTGGGTTTATATAGCCTTGGTTTTCAAGATATGAGGTTACTTCACCAGTGTAGTTTTTATTTGTGCTGAAATCCAGGTTATCGGCATAGTTGTTGCTGTAGTCGAGAGCGCCATACAAGTTGCTTGCTACTTCTGGCGTAGCATTATAGTAGCTGTAAACATTTCCGAGATAGTTCGTGACGCCTTTATCTTCTATGAACTCATTCCAAGCTGAAATAGTTTTATCGCCTAGAACGCCGTCATTTGGGGGGCGTTATCTTCATAGTCGGTATACTTCATTGTGTTAAGTGATTTTTGGATATTTTCTATCACTGTTTGAACCCATTTTGCCGCGTCATAATCCACCGTGGCTTTAGTCTCTGTTGATATTCCATTATACCCAGTGTCCGATGATGTCAGATTGCTTCCTGTTATATAACTGCTTGGTGTTTGAGCCACTGAAGAGCTTGAGCCACTTGAGCTGCTGGAGCTGTTTGAACTGTTTGAACTGTTTGAACTGCTGGAATCATCTGAATCACTAGACCCATAAATTGCTTCTGAATCGGCAATGGCTTTTTCTTCTGCGGTTTGATTAATTGAACTTGTGGAAGAATTGCCTACGCTTGCAGTTATATCGCTTGATATACCATTGCTGTTTGTTGTTGGCGTTGTATAGCCACCTGTGCCTGTTATGTATGTGCTTGGTGTTGTTGTTATTGATATTGCCGTTGTCAAGTTGTTATATTTTTCTTCAACCCAATCGCCGATGCTACTCAATATTCCCATAAATGATACCTCCATTATACATTACGTTATTTGATTTTTCAATACATTTTCTATTTTTTCGCATTTTTATTCACCCGTTTTGTTGGTTGTAAATTTACCATATCATTTTTCATCTTAGACAGTAACTCAACGATATGCTTTTCACTAGGACCTTCATAGCCTTTATGGACTATTGTGCTTATTTCTTCTTGTTGAAAGAATATATTGTATTTATCGGTAATATACCCTTCTGGATGCATGCACCCAACATAGTCCCATAAGGTTTTAGTATTCATTTGTAATTGACTTCTCCCAATTATTAAAATTGTTTTGTCGCCACCAGTAAGCGTTACAACGCTTCCGAGCGGTAGGTATGCTGTTTTGTTATTGTTTGTCATTTTTTGTTATCCTTTTGATTATTTTTATATTTGCCTTTTTATTATTCTTTTTTATCTTGTGTATGGCTTAGATTTTACTAAACACCTCCTTTGTGCCCAGCGATACGATGTGCGGGGTGGAAATATCACTTGCGCTCGTTTTATGTGTACAGTATATACCTAAATTTTGCATTTGTCAATATATTTTTAGCAATATCATTATTATTATATTATTGTTGCTATGCATAAATATAATTATACATTGCTAAAAATATTGTCAGAAGACTTGATTTTTATATTAATTCGGTATATAATAAGAGTGAAATAAAAAAATAAAATTGGAGAATTATTATGAATATAGCTGAAATTTTTAGTTTGAGATTATTGCGCGTTATGGCAGAAAAGAATGTTACCCAAAGTATGCTCGCCAAGGCTGTTGGATGTTCTAGGCAAAGTATAAATTTTTATCTACTTGCAAAGCGCACGCCCGATGTGGCGCTTGCAGCAGAAATCGCAAATTATCTTGACGTTTCTTGCGATTATCTTATTGGCAGAACTAATTTCAGAGATTTGAGCGAGGGAGATATCAACGTGACAGATATCGGCATGACAGAAGAATGTATGCAATTTTTTGCTGGACTGAAATTCACTGCAACAGGTGGAAAAACTAGCGGAATTAAAAAGCTTGCGGATGCTGGAATGGATATGGAAAGTGAAATTTTGCCATACTCTATGGCGGAAGCGGAAAAAACTTTGAAACTTCTAAACGATATGATATCCCACGACAAATTTGGGCTATTTTTGCAATATCTAAAATCACACATGAACATAAAAAACGGCGAGGAAGATATTTCTTATCTTGAAAGTTTAATCTATGAAATAAAATCGCCGATAACCAACATCACCCACGGTGGAAAAGAAGAAAGGTCACAACTTTTGCAAGACTTCTGCTTGATGACAGCAGATAGATACATTGGGGATATTTCAAGAGATATCACAAAATAATACGCATATATATAACTTAAACTTTGAATAACAATGAATTCCATCTGTTTTTACTTACCACTGAGAAGACTTAAAATAATTGGTATGTCTGGGTCGGGATTTTCAGTTTTTAGTAAGGCAAGCCCTTTTATTATAAGCTCTATATAGTGCGTTTTCATTAGGTAGCCACCGATTGCATATCCCTCACAAAGCTGAACACCGCCGTTTCTGCCTTGATATGTCACGAGCGGAAAAAACAGCGACATTTCAGAAATATCCTGCTTGATTGTTTTCACACTCACGCAATTTTCACGCGCAAGCTGAAAATACACTTTTCGACTTCCATCCGACAAGCTGTTGATGATATTCATATGCCTATCATACTTCGCACTCATAGTTTATCCTCCGTAAAAATTGTACAAATAAAACAGAACCACTGGTGGTACTTAAAAAGAAATAAAAATTAAATTATATGAGTTATTAAATTGTAGATTGGATTTTTTTATTTTACATACATGAAAAATTTTAAATGATTTACCTTAAAAATACTTTGCTTTTAATTACATTATAGCATGTATTTCAAACTTTTCAAGTAGGGAAAAACTCAAACCTTTCGATTTGAGTTTTTTCATATATTTATTGATTGCATATATCTTTTGTTGCTACACTTGAGCAATCGCATTATTAACCATATCATAATGAGCTTTCGCTGCATTGTTAAATTGCGTTAAGCATGTATTGTTTACCCCATCAAAAAATTCTAGAATGCTTTTTTTGTTTATTCCTATCATGCTTTGATCATCAACATCTTGTCTACCTTCATCAATTCCATCTTCAGTTCGCAAAAAGTTCAGCCATTCAACTTCTTGAAATTCGCCACAAGAAGGTCGATTTTTGAGCATTTGAAGGACTGCATTCCGCCTTGTATTCAATGCTCCATCAGCAATAATTACATCTAGGCCACTTTCCACATCTCTGTTCCTTAACATATTCATCGACTTTACCATCGAAATATATGCATCAGCAAAAATTTCAGGATTACATCTTTCGACTGCAGTGTTATTTTTTTCCCAATACGGTTTATACTCATATTCAGCATACCCAAAATCAGGATAGTGCCCACTGTCCGCATGACCTATTGCACAAAATAGAAGCATAAAATTTGAAATAACTTTTTCTTGTCCTTCGTCAATAATTTTACTTTCTAGACAATTTATTCCAAGTTTCCTATACCCTACAAATCCTTGATGTGAAAATGCATCTGCAAGAACATGCATCTTTAGCCCAATAGCCATATAATCATTCACTGCAACGTCTTCCAGTCCATATACCATATTATATAGTTCACCTCTCGGTTGCGCCATATATTTTAAATCATCATCAGCAATATCATCTTTTGCTATATAACCTTTAGAATCGATTGTGATATTTTTATCCTTAATACACCTTGGCAAAAAATGAAACGGCACCCATATTTTAGCTAGTGTGCTATCGAATGATGTTCCTTGATCAATATATCCTCTCCAATCAAAATCATACGCAGTATAGTTAGGGGCTGTCAATTTACCATTGAAGTTACGATATGTAAATTCATCAACAAATTGTGCAGCAATTGCTATTTGTCTTGCCTCGTCAACATCATATCCTGCAAATTTTGCCGCAGAAAGTGTGCCATAATAATGAAAATCAAAATCCATAGTTTTTCTCCTTTTTTGTTTTATTTTTTAAATTTTTTATCTTTTGTATTTCTTTTGTATCTTTAAATTTTTTCTTTCGCGTTATTCACAGGTTCACGCTGGGCATGGTGATATCGAGAAGAACTCTTGCGTTTGCTTCCCCCGAAAGTCCCAAGATGTGGGAATAATAGGGGGATAATTCAGTGTCGGATTTCACCAGTTCCAAAAGCGTGGCTAGACGCTCTTGGTTGCTTTTTGGAAGGTGGTCTTTTGTGACGCCTTTTGCCAAAATTCTTGCCAAAACTTGCCTCCATATATCTTCGCATTCAGAAAACGTTTCGCGAGGTTTTTTCAAAAATTCATTCGTGAGCCTCACAACATCTTGCAAGATTTCCACGGCGAACCTGTCTTTATCTTTTGCACTGCTCACCCTTATGTTTTGCGAATCCTTTTTGGGGTTATAGGTGAGCAATTTATCTAGACATACCGACAAATCTGCCGTTATATAAAGATTGCTATTTTCGGATAGTTTCACAAGCTGAGCGACAAAATCGCACGTCTTTTCGTAAAACTTACCACTTGTTTTCAGAAGATGTGGGGTGAGTGCGGTTGTTTTTTGCATCATGGTGCAAATTTCGTTATAGATTGGATAAAGTATCATATTTCGCCTTTACGCAAGTGATATATACCGCGTTTCTTCCCCACCTTTTTCTTCCACCACAACGTTCAAATCTTGTTCTTTCATCTTCACTTTTATTTTCATAAGCGAATCGGAACCTTCATTATATTCCTTGATTTTCGCTGTTTCCACACTGACTCTGACACCTGCGTTTTCGCTTACTAGCTTTTTTGTTTCAAAAAATATCCAACTTCCAACATCGTTGCAAATTGCACTTAGTTGCTTATCTGAAAAATCGATTTTTGTTTTTTCGTCAAGTTTTTGGATATATTTTTTTAACCATTCAAAAGTTACTTTACAAAGGAAATCTTTAATATCCAATATCTTCAATGTTTCAAAGTTATAGGTTTCAAGATAAGGTTTCATCTCCCCCACGACTTTTTGAGTGACTTTTTTGGATATTGCAAAATATTGCTTAATGTGTTCTGCTGTGAGATTTTTTGGAGTGCTATCTTCACCTAGCACTGCGTTTTCTTTAGGAATACTCTCTTCATTGAAAAATTCTTCACTTTGATTGGCATCCGTTTCGTTTTTTTCATTTTGAGTGTCAAACTGCTCTTTTGCTTGCTTTTTTATTCTGCGATAAAGCTGAAAAGTCATCTCTTCGCTCGTCTTTTTCAAAAAATCTTCTTTGAAGTTTTCTCCGCTTGCTCTTGACTCCGTCACACCCATCACCATCACGGGAACATCTATTTCCACTTCATCTATAACATAGTGCGGAACGGTTAGTCCCCTTGTGAATGGGTCGGCGTGATATTTTTCGGCTAGCACTGCACTGCTGTGGTCGGCATAGCTTCTCGCTTTAGAAATGTCACCGACTATTTCCCCAATAAAGTCGCCGAGGGTCGTCATGCCGTTTTGCCTTCAACTTGCTTAGGTGCGATTGATTCTTCCAAAATATCTAGTATTCTGCTTATTCCTGCAGGCATTTCATCTTGAACGGCATGCACTTTGATTCCAAGCGAAAATTCCTTTTTAACTTCGGAAGTTGAGCTTGTCTTCTTTTGCGATGAAACCGATGCGTTGAAAGAAGCATTGACACTTGCGCCGAAACCTTTATATCCAACTGTTCCACCGCCACTTTTGCTGTTTTTGTCTTCACTTGAACTGCTTGATGTTTCCATAGAGTTGATTTTCACATTCAGTTCGATATCTGTTGTTGCAATACGAATAAACGGAATTGGCAACATTGTGAGAATTGGAACTTTGAGTGACATATCTTCAAACTGTGCTGGAACTGCGTCTTGTTTTTCAATTTTCACGCAGATAAGTTGACATTGTTCTTGAACCTGCGTGCCTTCCGCTGTTTTCACTGTCACGTCACCTGCAACTAAGTTTTCCGAGCTGTTTAGCGTTACTGAAATGATTTTTCCAAATTGGTCTATGCTTGGCGTTGCGTTTAGTGAGTTTCCACCCACCTCAAAGCCTACTATGCTTTCTTCGCTGTATCCAAGACCTGAGTTTTTCACTTGAATAGTGAAATATTCGGCCACCGCTGGCACAAACGAAGAAACTTGTTTTGGATATTTGAATTCCACATAAATAGGCTCGCTTGCCTCACCCTTATCGTTGAGTTTGAACCCAGTTTGCTTGATGAAATTCACTGTGGTGATTGAAGAGTTACTCTGTGCCTTCACCACCGCATCGAGTGCACCACCAATAATTTTGTCAAACGCCATAGAAGATAGCTCTTGACCCGCTGAATATGCCATAAAATTTCCCCCTTTTGTTCTTTTATGAGTTTATTATACAAAGATAAAAGCACCCACGTGGGGTGCTTTTTTGGATATTTTTATTTGGCTTTAAACACTACATCATCAAAGAAAATATCTTACCTGCAATCACTAGCAATGCATATAAAATTACATTCCTCCAATTTAGCGACCCTGTATCATAGGTTATGTGGCGAATTTTTTTCTTGGTACGTAATTTATTTGCATTATATTGATTCCACAATGCCATTATTGCATCAAAATCACTTTTGTCAGAATCTGCACCATTTATTAAAAGCAATTGTATTGACCCACGACACATTGTATCATCTATCTTCTCAATTTTCCCTTCTTTTAAAAGCTTTTTCGCACGTGGAAGCTGCTTTATTGAATATTTCAAATCAACATGCAAAAGATTGCAAGATTTTTCATCCATATAAATCTTTTCAACATTATCCCAACATAATTTTGCCACCACATAGTGCGAAATAGGTAAATATACGTTTTTTTTAGTAAACGTAAAGTCAAACATAGCAAAATAGTTATTTATGCATAATTTCAGCTCTATGAATGCGAAAGTAACTAAACATAGTATTAGTTCATAGTTTTTTTCTATAAATAAGTTTCCTGTTATAAGTTGCGTAAAAACCGCATATAACAATAATGCACAAAAGCAAAAGTTAGCTACACAAACCATTGAAAGCACTGTTCGATATCCACCACCACCAGATCCAAATACAATTTTTTTCATTATGATAATTTCCTTATTTTTATTTAAACATCTTTATTATATTCCACAAAAATTAATTACTTAAATTATTGTTGCTATCATAATCATTTTTCGGATACACGCAATCGTTTGATTGCTGTTGGCTTTCTTTAAAACTTTCTTTTATACCACGGTAATCGCAATGCTTATAGATATACCTGTCCCAAATTATAATAAAAACAATCACATATGCTATAAATGCATATTTTAAGATTTGATATGAAATTGAAATTACTCTTAGCCATTGCAACATATTTTCACCATTAGAACTTGATGCCATGCTACTGGTCAAAACAACCTTTATAAAAAATAACGAAAGAACTGTTATTAATAAAATAATTAGTATGATAACCCGCATTTTGAATTTTTTTGCTTTTTGTTCTTCCGTTGTTTTTTTCATATTACCACCTTTCAGTTTTGACTTCTATTTCATCCGATATTTTTTCTCTTCGTCAGTAAGTTCACTATCTTTTTTTGCTTGAACTTTTGGTTTGGGTTTGCCAAAAACAGGATTAGAATCACCTAATGCAGATTCTACAAATGGCCCGTATACTATAAGGGCACATGCAACTCCAGATATCACTGCAAGTATAAATGAAATAATAATAAGCACAATATTTTCTTTTACTTGAGCAATCAGAAATATTGCAACCCATAGAAGTAGGTTAAATATCAAGAATATATTTATTAGAGCTTTGTGATTCTTGTTTTTTTTCATAATCTTAATTATTCTCCTTGCTTAATAACTCAATGATTTTATCATATACCATTTCTTTTGTAATAACTCCTGTAAAAGTTGCGCCTCCATGCATTTCTACTGGTGCCGTAAGCCATTTTGCACCTATACCAGCATTAATATCCTGACTATGAATAATATATGGATCGTACTCATTGTCACCATCGAATTTTGCAATGTTATAATCATACCCTATTGTTGCTCCTACTGGCATTCCTGCACTTCCACCAATAGTCAGACTTGGGTTATACCATGGCGCACTTAAATGGCTCACATCCTTTGCATTACTCGCTCCATTATAAAGTCCTACCGATGCATTAGGTGTTCCACCACCAGCAGTTCCTGATACAATTAAAGCACGATCACCATCTGGATCCACTGCTGTTCCCAATGATGCACCTAACCAAAAGAAATTCCCTTGAATACCACTTGTGTATGTTTCGCCAGTGTTTCGTGCATTAATTCCCATCCTGCCATCGTTTGCTATTGCCGCACCAATCGGATATAATCCCAACGCATTTAAGCTTGTTCCTACACCTACCTTTGCAATATCAGTTTTTTCATTTTCGCCAAGCCAATCTTTTACGCCACTGTAGGCACTGCCTATTTTGTCCCCAATCCCCGCAAGATAGTTCTCTACTCCCAAATCAGATATAAAATTATCCCAGTTTGTTTGGGTTTTCACGCCGAAATCGCCATCAATTTTCAACTCACCTTCGTCGCCATATTTATAGCCAAGGGTATTCAGCGATTTTTGAATATTTTCCGTGGCTGTAGTTTTAGCTTTATCTGTTTCGTAGGCTTTTAAGCTAGAATACTGCGTTGGTGTTTTTGTTGTGGTTTTTGTGCTGTCGTATAAATTTGAAATCTTGCTTGTATTATTTGCCGAATTATACACTGCATTTGTAGCATTATTTGTGTTTGCAGAAGATGTATACCCTGCATTTTTCGCCGAACTTGCACTGCTTGAAGATACACTTTTGCTTGGCGTTGATATCACACTTGCTGTTTTTGCGTTGTTATACGTATCATTCAGCCAACTCCCGATACTGTTCGTGGCATTTTTGACCGTGGATGTCACTTTATCTTTCGCATCACTCGCCCAGTCTGTCACACCTGATAATATGCTCATTTGATTTACCTCCATTATACACCGTTTCTATTGTTTTTGCAATAGTTTTATTTTGTTTTTGATTTTTCATCGCCAATCTCCTTTTTGTTATTTTTATATTTGCCTTTGCATTATTCTTTTTTGTCTTATGTATAGTTTAGATTTTGTTAAACACCTCCTTTATGCTTGCGATAGATGAGTGGGGTGGAAATATCGCTTTTGCTTTGTTTGATGTGCTTATTATATACCTATATTTTGTATTTGTCAATATATTTTTAGCTATATTTTATTATTTATATTATTGTTGCTATATGATACTATAATTATATTAAGCTAATATTATTGTCAAAACACTTGATTTTTGTGGGGATTTGGTATATAATATTGGTGAAATAAACCAAATTGGAGAACAATTATGAATATTGCAGAAATTTTTAGCATACGCCTTTTGCGTGTTATGGCGGAAAAAAATGTTACCCAAAGTATGCTTGCTGAGGCTGTTGGGTGCTCGAGACAAAGCATCAACTTCTATCTTCTTGCTAAGCGCACACCAGACGTGGCGCTTGCAGCAGAAATCGCAAATTATCTTGACGTTTCTTGCGATTATCTTATTGGCAGAACTAATTTCAGAGATTTGAGCGAAGGGGAAATCACCGCAACCGATATTGGCATGACTGAAGAAAGCATGCAATTTTTCGCTGGACTAAAATTTCTTGCGAGTGGTGGAAAAACAAGTGGAATGAAAAAACTTGAAAAATTGGGAATGAAAATGGATACCGACATTTTGCCATATTCGCAAAACGAAGGTGAAAAAACTTTGAAACTACTAAACGACATGATCGCCCACGATAAGTTTGGAATATTTCTGCAATACCTAAAATCACACATGAACATAAAAAACGGAGAAGAAGACCTTTCTTTTCTCGAAAGCTTAATCTATGAAATAAAATCACCAATAACAAACATCACCCACGGCGGAAAAGAAGAGCGCAATCAGCTCCTCCAAGACTTCTGCCTGCACACCGCAGATAAATATATCGGCGATATTGCTAGGGATATAACGAAATAATAACCTATACCCTCGCCACTACAATTATTAACATTGCCATTTTTATTACGCACAGCATAACAAAAGACCGATTTCGTCGGTCTTTTGGGGTTTTGGTTTTTTAATTTCAAGAAAACCTAAAGGCAAAACAATTGCCACGTTTTATTTTCTGAAACTTTAAACACCTATTCAAGCCCTGCAACAATAACATCAACTAATTCTTCGATATCTATTGTGTTAGATTCGCTGTGTTCAAAATAGCGTAGATTTATCACTACGTTATCTTTTTGGATTATCACGCATTTGAAAAATTGTGTTTCTAAATATGCTGATATATAATCCACTTGGGAATTGGATATTTCAATCGCTTCAAAATAGTCGCTTTGTTTTGCTTGTTTATAATATTCATTCGCAATTTGGTTTGCGAGCCATGTGTTTTGGGTTTCGTGATAGTTGATATATAGCGATGCGGATATTGATTTTCCATCCACAGTTTTTATGGTTGCAGTTTCTTGATATTCTGCATTATATGGCGCAAGAACGTCGCTCCATTCAAATACCGAGTTGCTGCTCCCCCACATATCCATTGGATAGTAGGAATCAACTTCCCCTGCAAAATCAGCAAGGGTTGCGAACTTGAAACTTTCGCTGTATTCTTGCAAGCTCACTCTGCCGTTTTCCTTGCCGCCAATTGTTCCAAAAATCACCAAAACCATTATGCACGCTATCAAGATTATTGCCAAAATTTTTGTGCATATCGTTAGAAAATATTTTTGTCTTCCCCTTTTCCAATCTTTGCCGTGATCAATTTCCTCGCCATTTTGCAATCTTATTTTCAGCTTTGCAAGGTGAACATAACTCGCCACACTTGTTGCAACACAATACAAAATAGCTATTGCCAAAATGACAAACCACACTGTTCCCACTTCTATCATAGCATTAAATAAACCACAGTTCAATCGCAAAAGCGGATAGATAACAAACCAAACCAATGCGAATATCACCGATGAAAACTGACGTTTTTTTACTTCATTGATTGCAATCGCTTGCACTGCTGGATCGGTGTTCAGCTCTCTTTGCCCTGCATTTTCCGATACGTAGATATGGAAATCATGAAATTTAGTTATGTATTCCCACCCAAGCTGCCGACTCGTTTCAACAGCTTCGCTGTCTGGCTCGCCCATGTCGCCGCTCCATATGCTTGGGCTTGTTGCTATGCCTTCTAGCCTATAAGATAGGTTCTTGGAATGAGTCTTTTCAAATGAAAACACGCCTGCAATAAAGCCAGATTCTTTGAGAATCAGCCCCTCTTTTGCCATATCGCATAAAAAACTTTCCACCCCTTCAATGTCATAAACAGGACAAGGACACAATTTATATACCGTTTTGTTATTCTTCATTCACAGCCTCACTTTGTGCATCAAGCACGCATTGTTTCAACCTTGCAAGTTCATTTTGATATGCAACTTCGCCTTTTTCTGTTATTGCATATGTTCTCTTGCGTCCGTCAACATCAACTTCTTTGATATATTTTTCCTTTTCAAACTTTCCAAGAATCGTATAAAGCGTGGCTGGACCTATCAAAATCCTGCTTGATGTTTGCTTTTCAATGAATTTCACAATATCAATTCCACACATCTCCCCGCTTTTGAAAGACATCAGCACATAAAACATCGATTCAGTTAAAACTTCCATCATTTTCTTCGGCATTTTTCTCTCCTTAATATCGTTTAACGATATCATATAACGATATTGTAGCAGATGAATGGTGTATTGTCAAGTAGTTTTTGAAAATATAGTTTGTGGACACAAAAAACCACCGAGATTTTCCTCGGTGGTTTTTTGCGATACTATTCATCAAGCATTAGATTTCACACATTCATCTTCATAAAAGTTTCGTGCGTTTAAATTTTCGACACGCATCAAAAGACGATAGTGTGTCCAGCTCAATTCGCCACGCAGTGCGTGGCTTTTTTAGAAAGTTAGATAAAACTGTCTCATATCTTTAAGGTTAGAAACTTTGAAACCTTTTCCAAAATGGTATATCATGCTAAAATATAAAAGTCAAGATTCATCACAAAACTCTTCGCCGATGTTTCAAAGGCGGAGGGTACTCCTATAAATCTTGTATTCTCGTTTTATCCATTTCACTGTTTTTTGCAAGTTTTTCTCTTTGGCACTTATATATAACAACAAATATCACAGTTGGTATGTTATATATCACAAAGACCAAAATCAATGTTAAAATCACTTGCCAAACTTGCGTTCCTGCCATAAAATTCA
>JAWXUU010000004.1:0-41902 GCA_044426085.1 Bacillota bacterium
GTCGAACACATGGGTTCGACCCTACATTTGATTGTCGCACGGCGTTGGCGTATAATTATGGGCGTTTCCACACGGGCGCGGGCGAACACATGGGTTCGAACCTACGGGGTTTGCATTGCTTCGTATTTTTTGGCGAAGTTTGTGCTTTCTTCTGCGACCACTTGTTCCATGAGTTCCCATTCGCCTATTCTTGAGATTGAGATTTCGAAGGCGGTGCGTTTTTCTTCGCTGGTTTCGGTTTTCTTTACGTACTCCCGAGATTGGATTCTGCCTACTATGGAAATTTGACTTCCCACTTCAAGACCCACCGCGAACCTTGCGTTTCTGCCCCATGCTATTGCGGGGATATAATCGCTTTTGCCAAACGAGCGGTTGACTGCAATCAGTATGTCTGCAATTTCCCTTGCAAACGGCGTTGTTCTGAAAATTGTCGGCTTGCATATATACCCTGACAATGCAATCACGTTCGGGTTTTTGGAATAGTCGTTTTCCAAAATGCTTCGCGCAAAAACTGTAAGCACGAGTTTCGACCTTCCGCCCGTGAGTTTGTTGTAGCTTCGAAACTGACCATAAATCGTCAGCACTTCGCCAATTTCCACATTGCACTGGGAAAGTAGCCGTTCGGAAATTGTGACGGGCACGACGTCGCGTTGATTTGACAGTCGCTCCACATAAAATT
Organism: Bacillota bacterium; assembly: GCA_044426085.1. Taxonomy (GTDB): domain Bacteria; phylum Bacillota; class Clostridia; order Christensenellales; family CAMQZB01; genus JAWXUU01. Next base: position 680 of record JAWXUU010000004.1, read on the forward strand.
CCATTTCATAGAAACCTTCGCCATAGACTTCGTGGGAATAAATCGGCAATGTTTTTATTTCGCCACGGATGTAAACCTGATTATTTTTCTCTTCGCAATTCATATATACCCCTTTGTTCAAGCGAGTGAAATTTGTTCACCGTTTGAATTTATTTTGTAGTCCTTATCATATATCAGTTCAGACACTGTGACAAATTCGTAGCCCTCTGCAATCAGGATTGGCAAAGCAAGCTTTATCGCTTCCACCACGTTGTCGGAATTGTTGTGCATTAGTATTATCGAGCCCGCGGAAACTTTTGATGTTATGCGGGAAACTATTTCGCTTGCGGAATTCCCTTTCCAATCAAGGGTGTCCACATCCCACTGAATCACTGTTTGGTTATAGCTTTCGCAGATTGTTATCATATCGTTTGTGTATTCACCAAACGGGGCGCGAAAAACTTTCACGTCTGCCCCAGAAATTTCTTCGATTATTTGCGTGCTTGTTGCAATTTCTGCTTCCGTCTGCTCTGTTGTCATGCTGGCAAAGTGGGGGTGGGTGCTGGAATGATTTCCAATTTCTGAGCCTTGATTTACAATTGCTGTGACCATATCAGGATATTTTTCCGCCCAAAAACTCACCATGAAAAATGTGGCATTCACGCCGTTTTCTTCAAGCACTTCTAGGATTTCAAGCGTTTTATCTGCTCCCCATGCGCAGTCGAATGTGATTGCAATTTGCTTTTCATCCGTTTGAACGCGATATATTGGAATGAGTTTTTGATTTGAAGTGTACCCCACCAAAACAAATGCTGTGAATATTGCCACTGAAAAAATCGAGATTAGTTTTATCGCTGTTTTCCCCTTCACTTTTGCTCCTTTATTATATCAAATGTACATTTGTGTTTTCTTGCATGTCAGGCGAAAAGAATGTTCGTTTTTGACTGTTTTTGTCACATATGCAGTACGCTTGTTCGCCTTGTTTGTTACAGTTTATTATTTGCTTATCCATTTTATGACAGCAAAAAACCACACCTTTTTGGGTGTGGTTTGGTTTTTGTTTTATTTTGTTTGTTTTTGTCGGGTTTTGGTTTTGTTTATTTTCCGTGAACCATGTCTATTACGTCGCTGACTTTTATGGCTAGTTCTTTATCTGTTTTGATTTGTGCTGTGATTTTATCTCTTGCGTGCATGATTGTTGTGTGGTCTCTGCCACCGAAAAGTCCGCCGATTGCCATCAGTGGCAAGCCGAGAAGTTCGTTTATCACGTAGATTGCGATTTGGCGAGCCATTACGATATCTTTGGTTTTCTTTTTGCCGATAAGTTGGTCTTTTGGGATTTCAAACAATCTTGAAACAACATCCATTATCATTTCTGGTGAAATTTCCGCAGGCTTTGTTGGTTTTGCATAGTCTTTTAGGGCTTCGTTTGCAAGCGCCATTGTGATGTTTGAATTTCTTAGCGTTGCAAAGAAGATTACTCTTGAAAGCAAACTTTCCATTTCGCGTATGTTTGATTCTACCCTTGATGCGATGTCGTATAGCACGTCGTTTGGAACGATGTATTTTTCAACCGCGGCTTTCATTTGCAAGATTGCAACTTTTGTTTCTAGGCTTGGTGGTTGAACATCTGCAATCATGCCCCATTCGAATCTTGTTCTTAATCTTTCTTCAAGGTTAGGGATTTGTTTTGGCATTCTGTCGGATGTTAGTATGATTTGTTTTTTATCGTTATACAGTTCGTTGAATGTGTGGAAGAGTTCTTGTTGCGTTGACGGCTTGTTTTCGATGAATTGGATATCGTCGATCATAAGCACATCCACGTTGCGATATTTTTCGCGGAACTTTTCGTTGTGGTTGACATCCTTTGAACTTCTGATTGCTGTTATCAAATCGTTCGTGAACTTTTCACTTGTTGTGTACACAAGTTTTAGTTTTGGATTTTGAACTTTTATGTAGTTGCCGATTGCATGCATTATGTGGGTTTTGCCAAGCCCTACTCCACCATATATGAACAGTGGGTTATATTTTTGACCTGGATTTTCCGCAACCACCCTTGCTGCTGCGTGGGTGAAGATGTTTGAATCGCCGACAACGAAAGTTTCGAAAGTATATTTAGGGTTGAATTGAAAACCTTCCTCTTCTTCTTCAAGTTCGTCTTCTTCCGTTTCTTGCGTTTTGCCAGAAATTGTCGCGCCGTCCTTTGAAGAAACTATTTCAAGTTCGAAAACAAATATGTCAAGTGACTTCAACGCTTTTTTTAGCGTTGCATAATAATTTTCTTTTATGATTCTTATGCTCATGTCTGTTGGTGCGGACAAGACAAGCGCATTCCCTTCTATGCTTTTTGGTTTTAGGTTTTGGAACCATGCGTCATAACACCAAGATTGCACTTCTTTTTCCAAAACTTGCAAAACTGATTCCCAAACTTCATTTGCTGTTAGCATATACCCTCCGATTGTTGTATTGTTTTTATTTTTGTGGTATAATACCTTTATACCGATAAATTCTTATTCCCGTTTTATTTGAGCATTTTTTATTATATACTATACAGCGGGCATTTGCAAGGTTTTTTGCAGAATTTATCAAAATAAATATTAGGATTTTTAACTATTATGCGAATTTCAAATTTGAAGCTTACTAACTTTCGGAACTACAACAATTTTTCCGTGAATTTTGGTGGCGGACACAACATCATACTAGGCAACAATGCTCAGGGCAAGACCAACTTGCTTGAGAGTGTTTATTTGCTGTCTACTGGGGTTTCGCCACGCACTGTTAAAGATACCGAGATGATTCAGTTTGAAAAAACCTTTGCAAATGTGCATTTGGAACTTTACTCACGCGTGGGTAAAAAAATCATTCAAATGGAACTTGCACACGGCGAAAAAAAGCGGATTTCGCTGAATTATTTGCCTATCACCAAAATGGTGGAGCTTATGGGGGGGATTTGCAGTGTTTATTTCGCGCCCGACCAGATGAAGCTTGTGAAATCTGCACCCGAACATCGCAGACGGTTTTTGGATATTGACCTTTGCCAGATGAGTAAGTCTTATTTTTATACTCTGCACAAATATAACGAAATTTTGAAGCAGAGAAATGCTCTTTTCAAAAAACAATCGCGGGAATACGCACTTGAAACGGTTGGGATTTGGAATGAAGCACTCGCAAAAGAAGGGGCAAAAATCATCTTTCAACGCAGAAAGTTTTGCGAAAAGGTGAACTTATACGCTGTTGATATTCATAAATTTTTGACTGACAGCGATGATATTATCAAATATGAATACGTTTCTTCTGGGGTTGGCGACACAATCGAAGAAATTGAAAGTACGCTTTTTTCTGCACTTGAACGGAATTTCGAAAAGGATTTTAAGCTTGGATACACAAGCGTTGGTCCACAGCGCGACGATGTGAAAATTTCACTTGGAAACATTGACCTTCGCAGTTTTGGGTCGCAGGGGCAGCAGCGCACGGCTACGCTCACGCTTATGCTTGCCGAAATGGAAATCTTTGGGGAAGTTTTGGGGGAATACCCCGTTTTGCTTTTGGATGACGTTTTGGGGGAACTTGATTTGTCACGCCAACAAAGGCTTTTGCAATACACAAAAAAATTCCAAACTATAATTTCTTGCACACACTTGCCTTCCAATGTGGATACTGGCGATATGAAAATTTTTAAAATATTAAACGGCAGACTTGTTTGAGTTTGCCGTTTTGGTTTTTGGTTTTTGGTTTTTGGTTTTTGGTTTGGTGCTTGGTGTTTGGTTTGGATTGGTTTTTGGTTTGGTTTTTGGTTTGCCGTTTAATATTGTTGTCAAATAGTTTTTGGTTTTCGGTTTTGATTTTTGGTTTTCGATTTTGTTATGATTTTTTAGGATGATTTTTTTAGGATGTTTATTTTGGAAATCTGCTATTGCTTTTTTACGACCTCCCCGTTTTTTTTGCAGATTGAATTTTCGCAAATATAGCCACGCACGCTTGCAAGGGGCTGAACTGTTGTGTTTTTGCCAATCACTGTGCCGGGGTTTAGCACGACGTTGCAACCTATTTCGGCATTTCCGCCGACAAATGCGCCCACTTTTTTGCGGTTGGTTGCAATGTTGCCGTTTTTGGTTTTTATCACCACGTTTTGTTTATCCGCTTTCACGTTGGATGTCACAGAGCCCGCACCCATGTGGGAATTTTCGCCAAAAATTGAATCGCCAACATAATTGAAGTGTGGGATTTGAACGCCGTCGAAAATTATTGAGTTTTTCACTTCCACACTGTTGCCCACCACGGAGTTCGCGCCTATTATTGCACTTCCACGAAGGTATGCTGATTTGCGGATTTCGGCATTTTCGCAGATTATGGCGGGCGGGATTATTGTGGCGGATTTATCGATTTTTGCGGAAAAGTGGATATGCACACCTTCTTCGGGATTGAAATATTTGGTTTTGTCTAGCGTTTTGCCGATTTTTATTATGTATTCTGCAATCAGTGGCAAAACTTCGTGGGGGTAGGTTGTGATTTCAAAAAGTGGCGACGCGATGGTTTTTGTTAGGTCGAAAAGCGCGATGTTTGTAAGTTCGTTTTGTGTTTTGTTATTCATTTTCCCCCTCTTTTGTTTTGATTATTTCTGCTATCACACTTGCATATTTGTCGCAAAGTTCTTGGTTTTGCGATTCGCACAGCACGCGTATCAGTTGTTCTGTTCCGCTTTTGCGAACTAAAATTCTGCCGTTTTCGCCTAGGGATTTTGCAACTTTCATAATCGCAAAGTTTAAATCGGGGTCGGATATTGATTTTTCTTTGTTTGTAACTTTAACGTTTATCATCGTTTGGGGATAGAGTTTTATTTCCTTTGCTAGCGTTGCAAGGGAGCTCTTTTTTTCCAACATCACTTGCATTATTTTCATTGCGGTGAGAATCCCGTCGCCTGTGGTTGAATATTTGCGAAAGATTGTGTGACCAGATTGCTCGCCACCAAGTTCTTTATCGAATTTCACCATGTCTTCATAAACATACCTATCCCCCACTTGGGTTTTGGAATATTTCACGCCTATTTCTTCAAGGGATTTATAAAGCCCAAAGTTTGAACCTTCTGTTGTTGTGACGCAATTTGAAAAAAGTCTGCCACGCTCTTTTAGGAACTTTGCATATATGAAAAGCACGACGTCACCGTTTATTACTTCGCCGTTTTCATCCACGCAAAGGCATCTGTCGGCATCGCCATCAAATGCAAAACCCACATCAAGGTTGTGCGATTTTACGAGTTTTTGAAGTGCTGATAGATTTGTTGAACCGCAATTCACGTTTATGTTTTTGCCGTTTGGGTTATCGCCTACCATATAAACCTTTGCACCAAGGGAAGAAAAAACACTTCTTGCAATGGCATAAGCAGAGCCGTTTGCACCGTCAAGCCCAACTTTCACACCCTTGAAAGAATGTGTTGCCAACCCCGAAAGATACGCCATATATTTGTTTCTGCCTGAAAAATAATCGGTGACTTTGCCAATCTTTTCTGGCTTTGCAAGGGGGATATCACGGGCGGTTATGCCAAGCGATAGCATGTCGCAATCGATATAGCTTTCTATTTTTGAAAGGAATTCTTCGCCAAACTTTTCACCTTGCGAATTGAAAAGTTTTATGCCGTTATCGCAATATTCGTTGTGGCTTGCGGAAATCATTATCCCCGCGTGAAAGTTTTCTGTTCGCGCGATAAATGCAATGCTTGGCGTTGTTGTGACGTGCATCATGTGGGGTTCACCACCCGATGCGGATATCCCCGCGACGAGTGAATATTCTAGCATGTATCCACTTATTCGCGTGTCCTTGCCAATAACAATTCTTGCGGGATGTTCGCCACGCGAAAAATACCACCCTAAAAATCGCCCTATCTTATACGCGTGCTCGTTTTTCAGACTTTCGTTCGCTCTGCCACGAAACCCATCTGTTCCAAAATATTTCGACATCGTTTCCCCCCAATTGGTTTTTGTTATGATATTATGCGAAGGGCTAAAAAAGTGTGCGAACTTGGTCGCACACTTTTTTAGCCCTTCGCAATTAAAAATTAAAAACAGGCTTCGCTCTGCGAGCTCGATGAAAATTAAAAATTGTGGTAAGGCACGGGCTTCGCCCTGTGCATTCAATTATTAAAATAATATAAAAAGGGCGTCACTTTTATCAAGCAACACCCTTTTCACATTTCAAATAATAGTATGCACGAGCACCGCGAGTGCTTTACCACAATTTTTAATTTTTAATTTTTAATTTTTAATTGTCCGTTTTCAATTTTTAATTTTTAATTTTTAATTATTCAATTAGTTCTATAACAAATTAAATAACCTGACTACCCTTTGTGGCATTTTCTACCACCATCAGAACGTCTGCTTGGTTGCCTGTTTTGGCATCTATATAAACGAAGTATGTTTGACCTTCCACTTCGCCACAGAATTCGTAGCAGAGTTTTTCGCTGTTGCCACTTGGGATAACAACAAGTTTTTCCGTTTGCACGTTTAGGTTTTTGTTGATTTTGCTTCTTGCTTCCGCGATTGTAATTGTTGGTTTTTCGCTTCTTTCTTTATGGTTTTTCACATAAGAATAGCCTTCCGCGCCCAGAACTGCACCATCGGAGAGTGCAACTTTGACTTTAACGAGTTGTGGATATACCACTGCTCCGTTTTGGAATTTTGCAAAGTTGAAAGTTGTGATGTTGCCAGAAGTTTCTGCCCACACTTTCACCATATCTTCAAAGCCTGCAATCTTCAAATATTCCACAGCTTTTGCCTCTGCTGTTTCTTTTGTAAGCTTTGTTTCGGCAACTCTTTTATCCGCATCAATCATCACAATTGTTCCGCAGTGTTTATCCACTTGGGCATAAACTTCAACGCCGTGTTTTGTGAATGCAAAGTCGTATGTCGACATTGTTTCTGAGTTAGTTTCTGTTATGAATTTCACATCGCCCGCACCGAGTTTTTCTTGCAAAGTTTGCATTGCTTGCTCTTTTGAAATTTCTGCTGGCAAAGCTGTGCTGTCTTGTGCAATGTTTTTTGAATCGGAGAATGGACCGTCGTAAATCATTGTTGGGAACTGAATTGACGAGCTTGAAAGTTTTTGGATGTTATCTGTGACATCGGAATAAATCTCACCTTTGAACATGTTTGAAACGGCATGCATTTTGCGTTCGCCATGCATTGATGTTGCGTATGCCTTGTTGATTTGTTCCTTGATTTCCACCGCTGTTTTTGCAATTTGAGTTATGAGTTCTTGTTCACTGCTTGAAAGTTCTTCGCCGTTAGCACATTTTTGCGCTATCATTTTTGAAAATTCCCCCGCTTGGTTGAAAAACTTGATTAAGCTTTCGCCTTCTCTTTCTTTTGAAGGTATGTTTTCAAGTGAATGTTCTGCCATGAAAGCGTCGCTTGATGCTTTGGAAAATGTTGCCACAAGTCCGCTTGTGCCGTTGGAAACTGTGGTTTTTGCCAAGTTTGAAGAAAGGTTGTTTGCAGATTGCATAACGTCGTAATACGACTGCATATAGCTTCTATCTATCTCGCGCATATACATTGCGTTTGTGCCCGCAAGCGCCACAGTTGACAAGACAGCCATACCGCCAACGATTGAAACTGCAATCACAGCGGCAACCAAGCCTTTTGAACTTCCCACCTTGATACCTTGCGATTTTAATTCTGCAATAGCATGCGCTTTTTCCGCTTTCTTTTGCGATTTTTCCGCACGGGCTTGAATGCGTCTTGCTTTTTGTTCGGCTTTTTTAGCATCGCGATGTGCCTTTTTTTCTTCTTTTGTCATGCTGGCACGGCGGATTTTATCTTCATGTTTATGAAGTTTTCTTTCTGCCCTATCTTCTTTTCTTTGCGACATTTTGCCTTTGAAATTATCCTTTCTTTCGTCGAATTTTTCACGTCTTGCGGTGGCTTTTTCCGCCCTTTTTTCCACCCTTTCCGCCTTGGCTTCTTCCTTTGCTTTTATATATGCAACCCTATCTTTTTTAAGTTCTTTCAACGCTTCTTTTTCCTTTGCTTTTTGGATTTTACGCGCTGATCTGGATTTTGCTTTTTCGCTTCGTTTTTCTTCGCGTGATAGTTTTTTGGCGTACGCTTTTTCCGCCCTTATTTCGCGTTTAGATTTTGGAGCTTCTTCCTTTTTGGCTTTTGGAGCGGTTTTTTTGACTGTTTCAGTTTTCACAGTTTGCTTTTTTTCTGTCGGTTTTATTTGAGTTTTTTTCACCACTTTTGTGGTTTCACTTCTCTTATCATCAAAGCCGATTTCGTCCATTTCGCCGGTGATTTCAATTTTTTCTTTAGTGGCTTTACCCTTTGTCACGTTTGTGTTTTTATCTTGATTTTTCATTTTCTACCCCCTATATCGAAAAGATGTGATTGCCAATTTTTGTGACAGTTTGGGTTGTGAAAATCCACTGACTTGTGGCTTTATCGGGATTGTAATAAAAAAGACAACCCTGTGATGGGTCCCATCCGCTTAGTGCATCTTTAGCCGCACGAATTGATTGCTCGTCTGGTTCTAGGTTGATTTGACCATCGTGGACTGCGGTGAATGCCCATGGTTGATAAACCACACCCGCAATGGTGTTTGGGAATTCCGCACTTTTTACACGGTTTAGTATCACCGCGCCAACAGCCACTTGACCGATATAGTTTTCTCCCCTTGCTTCGGCATGTATTGTTTTTGCGAGAAGATAAACATCGCTGTCTGTGAAGTTCGCGTTGTTTGAAACTGCAGTTTGCGATTTTGAAAGACCAAGTTTTTCAAGTGTTTTCGTGCCCGCAACGCCATCGGCAGAAAGACCGTTTGCACTTTGGAATTTTTTTAGTCCCGCTTCTGTGCCCGCGCCGAAAACTCCGTCTGGCGTGCCAACCCAAAAGCCTTTTTCGTTTAAGGCTTGTTGCATAGCTTTCACTGATTCGCCGTTTGAACCTTTTTTTAGCGTCATGGCATCAGTTTGATTTGTTATGCTTGCCACCGAAAATAGAATGCTTGAAATCACCAACACAATGGCAAGAAGCACGACTATGTTTCTGGTTCTTTTGTTACTCATATTTTTCTCCTTTGTTTTGTTTTCTTTCAAGTCTTGCTTGACGACACTATTTTTAGCAACCTTACAGATATTTATCCAAAATTTCTACAATTTTTGATTGAAAGACAATTTCGTCACCTTCGATTTCTTCGCCGTCGATATAGCAAAGTGGTGGAAATGCCACGCACCACCAATTGTCGCCTTGGGAAGAACCAAGATTTATGATGATAGATTGGTATTCACCCGCGGGGAGAATTTCACCGTTATATTCTCGGGTGGGGAATGTTTCTGTGGTGATTTCTATTGTGGCGGTTTGACCGCTGATTTGCGATGCTGTTTGGGAAATTTGGTCGGCTATTTTCAAAACTTCTGCAATAGCTTCTTGCGTTGTGCCCGCACAAGCTGTTGCGTTTGTTATTTGCAAAAGCACTTCATCGCGCACGGCATATTTGATTTGTTGGTCGGATTGAGAGTTAGAATTTGCACGAATGTGCAGACGTAGAAATTCATCGCTTGAAATTTGGGTGGAGTTTTCATAGGGGTTTTCAATGGGGGAAAAGATATAAAATGAGAAAATATATAATAGTGACAGGATAATACAAATAAAAATAAACAAATTTTTCTTCACGAAAAATACCTCGCTTTGGTTTTTTTATTATTTGTTGCCAAGTTGAGATTTTTTATACGTGGTTTGGGGTGAAAAAAACGCCCAGAATATTCTGAGCGTTTTGGTTTGATTGGTTTGGGAGTTTATGTTTAAGTTTAAGATTGAGAAACCCATGCAGATGTTGTTGAATCCCATAGATATGTTAGTTCAGCACCGTTGCTATCAACATTAAAATTATCTGAACCAACTACGGCTGTCTTCAAGATGATTTTGCTTGTATTATCTGTTCCAATTATATCGCCGTCGCATTCAATTTCATCTGTCACTGTCAACACAACATTTGATCCTATCATGAAAATTTCATCACCTGAATCGACAAGAGTTCCCATTGATTCTATAATCATAGTTTCAATTGATACTGTTGTGTTTTCCATATAAACAGCACATGGAGATTCAATTTCTGCATATGTTATATCTACACTTCCACCTAGGATAGTTATCGCTACGTCCATTCCATAAAACTCTACATCATCCATTTTTACATTACCTGCCAATATAGCAACGCCGTATGAACCGTAGCTTCCAACTCCTGAACTTGCACCTGTGTATATTTGTGACCCTTTGAATTCACAATCTGCTATTGTTGTTTCAGCTTCTGCGGTAACATTTGCTGCCATATTGATTGCACATGCAGAATTGATAAATTCACAAGAAAGAATATCTGCACTACCTGCATTATATATAATAATACTGTAGTAGTTATTATTGAATGTACAATCTTCAATGTAGGTATTTTCATTATAAACATATATTGCATCTTTAGATGTGTTAAATTCGATATCAGATATACAAACACAGCCTGAATCAAATGCTTCAATATTTATCATTGGAGAAACATTGCCACTTGCTGTCAATGAATATCTGCCATCGATATTGACAGCTTTAGTTATGTTCAATGTTTCTGTTATCGTGATTGCTTGCCCGATTTCTATCTCTCCGCCGATTGATACTGCAAGTTTAAGTGTTTCTTCATCGTTGACAATAATTGTGCCATTGTTGATTACATTTCCACTGTTTGTAAATGTGTAATTTTCTGGGATTTCGAAGCTTGTGCCCTTTGCAATTGTTATTGTTGCATTTGCTGGAATTGTGATATTATTTGTCATAAGAACACTTACGTTCTTTCCTGTTGCAGTCACTAGATCTTCATAGCTTGCAACTTCTTCGATATCTGCTTTGAATGTTATATTAACTTGAATAGTTGCAGTTACTGCTGTTGAACTGCCAAATACAAATATAAATTCATCACCGTTGTTGCTCAACACGGACAAATTCAAATCTTCATATTCCTCTGCAGAATAATCCTCCCCAAGAAGTTTATTTATAAAATTCAATTCATCTGTACTGCTAAATTCGCTTGTTACTTGAATAAGGGTGAAATCATCAGCAGTGTAGGAAATCATTTCTTCAGATGCATAATCCACATCATCTTCAAGTCCAAAGCTGTATAAATTATTTGAACACATAACGTCGAAAATACCTGTATCAAAAAGTGTTGATAGGTCTTTTGTTCCATCTTTTATGTTGATAGTTATTTTGTCATCTGAATATGAAATTGTCATAACATCAGTATCGTCAACCTTACCATTAAAACCACTGATAACACTTGCCATGATTGTATCACTTTGACTTGCATATACACAATCAATCATTTCTTGAGTGACAACATATGCTATGCTTTGATATTGATAATCGTCGCCAGATTGTGCAAGGATAGAGAAATACAAAGTGTCGCCAACTTCTGGCAAAAGTGAATTGTTATAGTATGCTATTTTATTATAGTAGCTATTATCCGCACACGTTGCCCTCATTGACCAACGCAATGCCATATAGTCATCATCTGCGTCGCCAGTTTTTTCAGAATAAAACAATGTTTCACCTTTAGCATTTGTTATTTGAACGGAAAGTTCAATGCCTAACATAGTGTTGCCAGTTGTATAGTTTGTGAACATTATTTCTAGGTTTCCAATAGCATAATCAGGAACACCACTCACGTCTGTCCAATCTTGCATTTGAATATCTGATATGTTTATGATGTCAGTGTTCTCAAATACGCTAGCATTTGTTTCATATTTTCCGTTTCCGCTTTGCACGTATACTTTTCCATTAACTGTTGTGAATGTTATATTGTTTTCATCAATAGTTTCAGCTGAGGTCATATCAACCAGCACAATTGCATCTTCCGCAATGCTTACAGATGTTTTTGCTGTTCCAACCATTATCAAAGTTGTGGATGAATTTATTGTTGTACTTTCAACTGATCCTGCAATTTCAATTGATGAAATAACTCCACCATCACTGTCTTGCTCTACTATTAATGAAGTCACTTCAGCATCTTCATAAATAACTGCTCTGCCTTGACCAATATTCAAAGTTGCTATTTTGCCATATACATTTAAAGAGTGATCAGCTGTTATTGAAGTTACTTCGCCAGTTGTTTCGGCATAGAAATTCACTGTTGCATTTGGCATATATATTTCTATATCGCATTCATATTCGCTGTCTTCATCGCCATTTATTGTTAGTGTGCCTGCAAAATCATCATCACTATATTCTATTGTGCCACTTTCATCAGACAATGTGATTTTATATTCGCCGTCGCCTGAAAGGTCTGTTGAGCCGTCCCATGTTGATACGGTGTCGGTGTCTGATGATGGCGTTACTATCGTTGTTGATGTTGTGTCTGATTTCACACTTGATGAGCCACCGCTTGAGCTTGAACTGCTTGAACTTGAACTGCTTGAGCTTGAACTTGAGCTGCTCGAACTTGAACTGCTCGAACTTGAGCTGTCTGGGGCTTCAGTTGCTTCGGTTGGTGTATCAGTTGATTCCACTTCTGGCGTATCTGTTGAAACCACATCACCTGAAACGTCGCCCGCACATCCCGCAATACTGCAAAGCATTGCTAGAACCAAGATTATCGCTAGTAATTTTTTCATAATTTTTCTCCTAGTTTTTTATTCTCTCTCTGGAAATGGTACATTTTGGATTTATACTGTAGCATATATCCAAACATGACTAAATGCGCATGCAATGTGTGTGGATTTGCAAGCGCTGTTTTTGAATATGCTACACCTAGGGTGTGTGGACCTAGTTGTAGCAATAGTATAACATTGGTTTTGCGGTTTGTCTACCCCTATTTTGAAATTTATTTCGCGTTCACAGCTGTTTTTTAGTGTTTTTTATTAAAAAATTCAAAAAAAAGCCCACTCAAACTTGAAATGCGATTTCTTTTGAGTGGGATTTCTGATTTTAAATTTTATTTTGTTAGTGTTTTACCACTGATTTCACGGTTGTTTTTGAATTATTTATTACAATTTTGAAAATACACTGCCTTCGCGAGTGTCTTTTACGTCGTAGCCGGCTTCTTTGATTTTTCCGCGGATTTCATCTGCTTTTGCGTAGTCTTTTGCTTTTTTTGCTGAGATTCTTTCGCTGTCTAGTGCTAGGATTTCTGCGGGGATATCTTTGTTTGTATCTTCTTTCACGATTTCCGCTTTATCAATAGAAAGACCCAAGATTTTATCGAACTTCACTGCCAAATCAAAGATGTCTTTTGAGGCTTTTGATTTTAGCATTGTGAAGAGAACACCTAGTGCTTTTGGCACGTTCAAGTCGTCAAGAACAGCTTCGGAAAAGTCTGCATCAAATTTTGCAAGCACATCGGCATCTGTTTTTTCGCTTGATGCTTTGTGTTTTACAAGCGTTTCTATCATTCTTTTATAAGACACTTTTGCTGAATCAAGCGATTCGAAAGTGAAGTTAAGTTTTTTGCGATAGTGTGCGTTCAAGCAGAAGAATCTGAATTCTAGTGGTGAATATCCCATTTCTTCAAGCTGAGTGATTGTGTAGGTATTCCCGAGTTTTTTACTCATTTTTCCGCCATTTACTAGCATGAATTCGCCGTGCATCCAGAAGTTTGCAGGATTTTTGCCAGTGAAGCCTATGCTTTGTGCGATTTCGTTTTCGTGGTGGATTGGAATGTGATCCACGCCACCTGTGTGGATATCAAAAACTTCGCCAAGATATTTGTGGCTCATTGCTGTGCATTCGATGTGCCAACCTGGATAGCCCATGCCCCATGGTGATTCCCATTGCATGATGTGTTCTTTTGGCGCGTGTTTCCAAACGGCAAAATCCGCTGGATGACGTTTTTCTGTGTTTACTTCTACCCTTGCACCCGCGATTTGTTCTTCCAAATTGATGTTTGATAGAACGCCGTATTCTGGGCATTTTTCAATGTCGTAATATATGCCGTCGCTTGTTTCGTACGCTATGCCTTTATCTTGCAACACTTTCACGATTTCCATCATTTCATTTATGTGGTCTGTTGCTTTTGGCGTTACGTTTGGTTTTTCAATATTGAGTTTTTTCAAATCGCCAAAGAACACGTTTGTATAGTATTCTGCAATTTCATATGGTGATTTTTGCAATTTTTTTGCCGCCATTTCCATTTTATCTTCACCGTCGTCGGCATCGGATAAAAGGTGACCTACGTCTGTTATGTTCATGACTGATTTCACTTTCAATCCGTCATATTTCATTGTTCTTGTTAGCAAATCCATGAAGATATACGTTCTCATGTTGCCGATGTGGGCATAGTTATACACCGTTGGTCCGCATGAATACATTCTTACTTGCGGGTTTATTGGCACGAATTCTTCTTTTGTTTTTGATAGTGTGTTATAAAGTTTCATTTGTTCTCCTGTTGTTATTTCTTATTTTCTTATATTTCTTATTTTCTTATTTATCTTATATTTCTTATTTATCTTGCGTTAAGTTGTCGAGCTGTTCGGTGATTTTTTTCATTTTTGAGTTTAGGATATCATATTCGCATTGGAGTTTATCAAGTTGTTCTTTGACTGGGTCTGCACCGATTGTTTGGTCCATATCTTCGATTTTCATACCTTTGATTCTCACGATTGCGCCTGGGATACCAACCACTGTTGAATGTGGTGGAACTTCTTTCAGCACAACTGACCCTGCACCGATTTTTGAGCCTTCGCCAACGGTGAATGGACCGAGAATTTTTGCACCCGCGGAAATCATAACGTTATCGCAGATTGTCGGGTGGCGCTTGCCTTTATCTTTCCCCGTTCCGCCAAGCGTTACACCTTGGTATATCGTGACGTTTTCGCCGATTTCAGTTGTTTCGCCAATCACCACGCCAGAGCCGTGGTCGATAAAGAAACCGCCTTGGATTTTTGCACCTGGGTGGATTTCTATGCCGGTGAAAAATCTTGTTAGCTGACTTATTATTCTCGCGATTGTGCGGAGTTTGATTTTATAGAACACATGCGCGATGCGATACCAAAACACTGCGTGAAATCCCGAATACGTAAGGAGTATTTCAAGATAGTTGCGCGCGGCTGGGTCGCGGGTTTTTATTGCTTTTAAATCTCTTATAATTTTCATATCATTTCCCTATTATCTTAAACTTTAATATTAAAAAAGCCTTCGTGAGAATATTCTCACAAAGGCGACTTTATCGCGGTTCCACTTTGCTTTAGGAGCGTTGCTCCCCTTTTTGTTCCGATAAATCTTTTCACACGCGACGCACTTTTTAAAGATTTGCAAAGGTGGTCACAGCGTTTCACCCTCTCTTGATTGCAAGATTCCTTATACTCTTTCACGCAAAATTTTCACGGATATTTTATTTCTACTATTATATTAATAGTTTTTTCACTTTTTTGCAACTGTTTATCGCAAATTTTGTGATTTTTTTTTGATGTTTGAATGCAATCTTGATTTTTTGCTTTGAAAATGGGTGCTATTGTGCTATTATATTATAGATTAAGAAATGTGGAGGAACATTTTCAATGTTAGATATTAAATTTTTAGCTGACAATTATGACATGTGCGTGGAAAAACTCGCACAAAGAAACGGCAAATTTGACGTGGCAAACGCCATTGAATTATACAACGAAAGAAAATCAATCATCGCTGAAGTGGAAAAAGACAAAGCTTTGAAAAATGCAGTTTCTGGCGAAATTGCAATGCTTAAGAAATCCAAGCAAGATGCCGATGCGAAAATTGCTGAAATGAAAGAACTTGGTGAAAAAATCAAGGTTTTGGACGAAAGACTTACTGTTACCGACGAAAGCCTTAAAGATGCTATGCTTTCTATTCCAAACATCACTGACGACAGCGTGCCACTTGGAAAAGACGATTCTGAAAACCTAGAAATCAGAAAATACGGCACTCCAAGAGAATTCAGTTTCCAACCAAAAGCACACTGGGATATCGGCGAAAAAAATAACATGCTCGACTTTGCAACTGGTGCGAAAATTTCCGGCGCAAGATTCACTTATTACCGCGGAATGGGCGCAAGACTTGAAAGATCAATTATTAACTTCATGATGGATACTCATTCTGAAAATGGATATCAAGAAGTTTTGCCACCTTATCTTGTGAATTCTGATTCTATGATTGGCACTGGTCAACTTCCAAAATTCAAAGAAGATATGTTCCACGTTGAGGGTACTAATTTTTATTTGATTCCTACAGCAGAAGTACCTGTGACAAACATGTTCCGTGGCGACGTTCTTGCTGAAGATTCTTTCCCACAAAAATTCTGCGCATACTCTGCATGCTTCCGCGCTGAAGCGGGTTCTGCTGGGCGTGACACTCGTGGACTTATTCGTCAACACCAATTCAACAAAGTTGAACTTGTGAAGTTTGCTCACCCTGATAATTCGTTTGAAGAACTTGAAAAATTGACTGCTGATGCAGAAAGAATTTTGCAACTTTTGGAAATCCCTTACAGAGTTGTTCTTCTTTGCTCTGGCGATACTGGTTTTTCTTCTTGCAAAACATACGATATCGAAGTTTGGATGCCTTCATACGGCAGATATGTTGAAATTTCTTCTTGTTCAAATTTCAAAGATTACCAAGCGCGCAGAGCTAACATCAAATTCAGAAACTCTGCTGGCAAGCTTGAACTTTGCCACACTTTGAACGGGTCTGGTCTTGCAGTTGGAAGAACTGTTGCGGCTATCCTTGAAAACTACCAAAATGAAGACGGCAGTGTTTCTATTCCTACTGCTCTTCAAAAATATATGGGCGTTGATAAAATTTAAGTTTTATCAAATGCTTGTGTGAAATATATTGTATACAATATATAAGATAAAATATAAAATATAAAATATAGAATACAGACAATGAAAATTGCATAAATAAAAAGCTATCCTTGCGGATAGCTTTTTTATGTTTGATTTATTTTATATTTGATTAGCCGATTGCGCCTTCCAAGAAAGCAACTAGGTCTGAAACTTTTTTCATGTTTTGAACTTCTTCGTCTGGCAATGTGACATCAAATTCTTCTTCCATTGCAACAAGCATTTCAAAAACATCGATTGAATCAGCTTGCAAGTCTTGAACAAAGTCTGTATCCATAGTGATTTTTTCTTCTTCGATTTTAAGTTGCGTAACTAGCATCTCTTTTACTTTTTCAAATGTGCTCATAAATATAACACCTCCATTAATATTATATAGTATACAATCTTGGTTATTCTTTGTCAAGGTTATACGAAAAAAAACTTTGCATATATGCAGATTAATTTGAATTTTATAATAATTTTCTGCTTGGGGTTGTTTTTTTACATTATTAGTGATATAATATACTTTCTCGAAAGAAAAGGAGAATACTTTATGAATATGTATGAAATTATCGAAAAAAAGAAGAATGGATTTGAGCTTTCTACTGCTGAAATCAACTTTTTTATTTCTGGATACACTGCCGCTGAAATTCCTGATTATCAGGCTTCGGCACTTCTTATGGCGATTTGTTTTCAAAATATGACACGCCGTGAAACGTTTGATTTGACGCGTGCAATGACTTATTCTGGTGATGTTATCGACCTTTCAAGCATACCTGAAATCAAGGTTGACAAGCATTCTACTGGTGGGGTTGGCGATTCCACTTCGCTTGCACTTGCTCCGATTTTGGGCGCGCTTGGTTTGAAAGTTGCAAAGATGAGTGGACGTGGGCTTGGCTTTTCGGGTGGCACACTTGATAAGCTTGAAAGTATCCCTGGCGTTGATATTTCTGTTTCGGAAGAAGACTTTATCAAAATTGTTAAAAAGATTGGCTGTGTCATTATTGGTCAAACCAGTGAAATTGTTCCTGCTGACAAGCTTTTATACCGACTTCGCGACGTGACTGCGACTGTTGATTGCATGCCACTTATTGCTTCTTCAATCATGAGCAAGAAGATTGCTTCGGGGTCTGATGTTATTTTGCTTGACGTGAAATACGGCTCGGGCGCTTTTATGAAAACACCTGAAGATGCCATCACGCTTGCAAAGCTTATGGTTGATATTGGCGAGGATGCGGGAAGAAAAGTTGGCGCGCTGATAACTTCCATGGACCAACCGCTTTCAACACATTGCGGAAACACATTGGAAATCCTTGGCATATTGGAAGTCTTGCTTGGAAAACCATCGCGTCTTAGAAACGAAATTGAACTTGTTGCTTGCAAATTGCTTATTTTGTCTAAGGTTGCGAAGAATGAAGAGTCTGCAAAAAAACTTATTGACGGCGTTATTAAAAGCGGTAAAGCATACGGCAAATTCTGCGAAATGATTGAATCGCTTGGTGGGGATGTTTCTTATTTGAAGAGTCCTGATAAGTTTGAGATTGGAAAACCTGCTGTTGTTGTTGCAAAACAAGACGGATATATTTCTGAAATCAACACGGCAAATATCGGCATTTCTATCGTGGCACTTGGTGGCGGAAGGGAAAAGAAAGAAGATGCTATCGACAACGCTGTTGGCGTTATTATGAAATGCGAGATTGGAACTTTTGTTTCTAAGGGTGACGTTTTGCTTCAAATTTTCCACAACGATAAGGGGCTTGACCGCGCGCTTGAACTTTGCAATTCTGCGTTTGAAATTTCTTTGGTCAGACCACAGCCTCATAAAATTGCTGTGGCATATGTGGACGTTGACGGCGTTTATGAATATTGATTTTTGATTATTATAAACCTGAATTTATTGATGTTTACAACTGAATTTATTTGTGTTTACAACTGAATTTTTACATGAAAAAAAAGCTATATCTTGCGATATAGCTTTTATTTTTTCTTTGATTATTTTGCAAATTCAACTGTTCTTAGTTCTCTTATAACGTTGACTTTAATTTGACCTGGATATTCAAGTTCGCTTTCGATTTTCTTTGCGATTTCTTTTGCCATGAAGATTGTTTCTTGATCAGAAACTGCGTCTGGTTTAACAACCACACGGATTTCTCTTCCGGCAGAGATTGCAAATGATTTTTCAACGCCGTTGAATTCGTCGGCAATGGCTTCGAGTTTTTGAAGTCTTTTAACATAGTTTTCAAGAGTTTCTCTTCTCGCGCCTGGTCTTGCACCAGAAATTCCGTCCGCCGCTTGAACCAAAATTGCTTCGATTGTTGTTGGTTCTACATCGCCGTGATGGGCTTCGATTGCATTGACAACAGCCTTGTTTTCTTTATATTTTTTCGCAAGGTCTGTACCGATTTGGATATGCGTTCCTTCAACTTCATAATCGACAGCTTTGCCGATATCGTGAAGTAGGCCTGCTCTTTTGGCAAGAGTTACATCAACATCGAGTTCGCTTGCCATGCAACCTGCAAGGTGGGCAACTTCGATAGAGTGTTTCAACACGTTTTGACCGTAACTTGTTCTGTATTTCAATTTACCAAGCAATCTTAAGATTTCTGGGTGCAATCCGAAGATTCCAACCTCGAACATTGCAGCTTCGCCAGCTTCTTTGATTTCTTGTTCGATTTCTTTTCTTACTTTTGCAACAGTTTCTTCGATTCTTGATGGGTGGATTCTTCCATCCGCAATCAATCTTTCAACAGATAATCTTGCGACTTCTCTTCTCACTGGGTCAAAGCCAGACAAGATAACAACTTCTGGTGTGTCGTCGATAATAAGGTCGATACCAGTTGCGTTTTCGAGCGCTCTGATGTTTCTTCCTTCTCTTCCGATAAGTCTACCTTTCAAATCGTCGTTTGGAAGTGGCACAACTGAAACGGTGATTTCTGACGCGTGTTCTGTTGCGACCTTTTGGATTGAAAGAGCGACGATGTTTTTGGCTTTTTTAACCGCTTCATCTTTTGCTGTTTTTTCAATTTCCCTTACCATAACAGCAGCATCTTTCTTTGCTTCGCTTTCGATTTCTTGGATTAGAAGTGTTCTTGCTTCTTCTTGAGTTAGTCTTGAAATTGTTTCAAGTTCTTCAAGCATTTTTTCATGAGCATGGTTGACTTTTTCTTGAAGTTTTGCAACATCCGCTTGTTTTGAAGAAAGGACTTTCTTTTCTTGTTCTACATTAGAAAGTTTTTGGTCCAAGTTATCTTCTTTTTTCGCAAGTTGGTCTTCTTTTTGCAAATTTCTTTGTTCTAGTTTTTGAATCTCTGATCTTTTGGCTCTTGCTTCTTTATCAAGTTCGTTCTTTTGTTTCAAACTTTCTTCTTTAGCTTCCAAAATTGCTTCTTTCTTCAATGATTTTGATTCTAGTGTTGCGTCATCAATAATTTTTTGTGCATACAATTTTGCTTCGCCAATTTTTCTTGTTGCGAGAACTTTATATGCTCCGTATCCAATTACAACCCCAATCGCGAGCACGACTGCCACGATGATAATCACTGCTGTCAGACTGACAGAGTTCGCTAGAACAGTTAGTGTGTTAATCATTTTC
Source organism: Bacillota bacterium (assembly GCA_044426085.1). Classification (GTDB taxonomy): domain Bacteria; phylum Bacillota; class Clostridia; order Christensenellales; family CAMQZB01; genus JAWXUU01. The sequence continues at coordinate 21,052 of JAWXUU010000004.1, forward strand.
TGTTCCTCCAAATTTATTAAGTTTTCAATTTACGATTAATGGGACTTTAAAGCCCCTGTTGTTAAAATAATAAACATATTATGATATATTGTTATATATTATAATGCAGTATTAAAGCATTTTAACTCCTACATCTATTTTATACAAAAAACAGCAAAATGTCAAGTCGTTTTGGGAAATTGACTTGGCTTTTTGCTGTTTTTTTATAATTATACACAATTCTTTATATAGTTTACACCATTGGCTATTTATTGAAGAGTTCCTTTCTAACTTTTTCTTCAATCTCTGCACGAAGCTCTGGATTTTTCACAAGGAACTGACGAGCGTTTTCTCTGCCTTGACCGACTTTGTCGCCGTTATAAGAATACCAAGCACCGCTTTTTTCCATGATGCCCATACTGCTTGCCATATCCAAAATTGACGATTCGTTTGAAATGCCTTCGCCGAAGATGATATCAAATTCCGCAATCTTGAAAGGTGGCGCAACTTTGTTTTTAACGATTTTCGCTTTAGTCTTGTTGCCGTTGATTTCTGTTCCATCTTTGATAGCTTCACCCTTTCTGATATCCATTCTTATAGATGCATAGAATTTGAGGGCTTTGCCACCTGTTGTGACTTCTGGATTACCAAACATAACGCCGACTTTTTCACGCAATTGGTTGATAAAGATTACAGTTGTTTTTGTTCTTGAAACTTGGCTTGTAAGTTTTCTTAGTGCTTGGCTCATGAGTCTTGCTTGAAGACCGACGTGTGAAGCACCCATGTCGCCATCGATTTCCGCTTGTGGTGTTAGCGCGGCAACAGAGTCGATAACAACCAAGTCGATTGCGCCACTTTTCACAAGTGCGTCGCAAATTTCAAGACCTTGTTCACCTGTGTCTGGTTGAGAAACGTATAGTTCGTCGATATCAACGCCAAGTTTTTTTGCGTAGCTTGGGTCGAGTGCGTGCTCTGCATCGATAAATGCACAAGTGCCACCCGCTTTTTGCGTTTCTGCAATCACGTGGAGAGTAACTGTTGTTTTACCTGATGATTCTGGCCCGTAGATTTCGATGATTCTGCCCTTTGGAATACCGCCTATGCCTAGCGCATAGTCGATTGCGATACTGCCTGTTTTTAAAACTTCGATATCAGTTTGAACATCGTCGCCAAGCTTCATGATAGCGCCTTTGCCAAATTGTTTTTCGATATCTGTTAGTGCTTTTGCAAGTTCTTTTTCTCTTCCATTGGATGTTTGTGTTTTCTTTTCCATTATTTATCCCCTCTTCTACGTTTTTATTATTTTGAATTCATGAACGCTGATTTGTTTTTCACTAGGTATGAAATACCAGAGATTATGCAAATCACTGTTGAAATTGCATAGATTGCTGTTCCCACATACGATGTGTATAGTGCTGTCATATAGCAAGTGTATAGGAATTCTGTTGTTACGCTTGTGCTGTAATAATATGTTGCGTATGTCACATAAACTGAATATGCAGAAAGCAACAAAATGATTGCGACAATTTGCGTTACTGTTTTGAGTTTTCCAAGCTTATCCGCTGCGATAACTGTGCCGTTTGTTGCGGCGATAAGGCGAAGACCGCTGATTGCAAATTCGCGAGCGATGACAATCATGAGTGAGATTTCTGCGACGTATGGCACCAAAACAATGCCTGAAACTGAAATCAAAACAAGTGCTGTCACAACCAATAATTTATCTGCGATTGGGTCGATAAACTTACCAAAGTCTGTCACAAGGTTATATTTTCTTGCGATGTGACCATCGAGAAAATCTGTGATTGACGCGATGATAAACACCAAAACTGAACATGTGAGCGCGATTGGAGTTTGGATATAGAACAAAATCACCATGATTGGAACTAGCGCAATTCTCAAAAGTGAAAGCTTGTTTGGCAAGTTCATTTTTTGATGTGCATTTGATTTTGCATGGTGTTTTTCCGCAAGTTCAATCTTTTCTGCAAGAGAAACTTCGTGGGCTGGCTCGGCTTCGTTGGCAGATTCTGTTTCTGCAACTGTTTCCGCAACTGTTTCAACAGTTTCATCCGCAGTTTCATCTGCAACTTTTTCTGAAACTTCAACCTTGATTTCTGATTCAATCACTTCTTCAGTTGTTTGATTTTTCGCGATTTCTTCAGGAGTTATATTTTTTTCTTCCATAATTATCCCCTTATATTATATTTATTCCACAACTTCGCCAAACAAATCGTTTGCTTGGGTGCTTGTGATTTTAACCTTATAAATACCACCGACTTCCACGGTTTCTTCGCTTGTGAAGAAAATTTGGCTGTCGATATCCGGTGCTTGAAGATACCCTCTTCCCACGAAAGTTTCTTTGTCGTAATCAATTCCGTCGCTTATCACGTCAAGAGTTTTTCCAACAAATCCACTTGCAAGGCTGTGTGATTTTTCTTCGAGGTAGTCGAGAATTTTATTGTATCTTTCTTCTTTCAATTCTTCAGGCAGATGTCCTTTCAATTTTGCAGACGGAGTGTCTTCTTCAAGTGAATATTTGAAGACTCCGCAATTTAGGATGTCCACTGTTTCAAGGAATTTTTGCAAGTCGGCAAAATCTTCTTCGCTTTCGCCCGGGAAGCCAACCATGAAAGTTGTTCGGAGTGCGAGAGTTGGGATTTCCTTTTTAAGTTTAGAAAACAGTGTGATATATTGGTCGTAGCTACCCTTTCTGCCCATGCGTTTGAGAACGTTTGTTGACGCGTGTTGGAGTGGGATATCAAGATATTTCACAACTTTATCGTTTGTTTTTATCTCTTCAATCAGTTCATCTGTTATGCGTTCTGGATAGCAATATAGAAGTCTTATCCAGTTGATTCCTTCGATTTTTGAAAGCTCTTTAATGAGTGTTACAATTTTAAATTCGCCGTATAAATCCACGCCATAGCTTGTTACGTCTTGAGCGACCAAGATGATTTCTTTGATGTCGTTATCCGCAAGGCGGTTTGCTTCTGCGATGAGTTTTTCCATCGGTTCAGAGATATATTTTCCGCGGATTGACGGGATTGTGCAATATGTGCATTTGTTGTCGCAACCTTCTGCAATCTTTAGATATGCATAATGAAAAGGCGTTGTGAGCACTCTTTCTTGTGGGGCTGTTGCGTCTTCTTTCTTTTCTGCTTCACCCCTGCCAACTGCGTTTATTCTTTCTTCGCCTTCAAACAGTTCGTCGATCACTGTTGAGATTTCTGAATAATCTTTACAGCCAAGGAAACCGTCCACTTCCACAAAATCGTCAAAGATATCTTTCACGTATTTTTGTGGCAGACAGCCCGTTGCGATAAGCTTTTTGCAGTTGCCTTCGTTTTTATATTTCGCAAGTTCGAAAAGTGTTTGAACTGATTCTTCCCTTGCTGAGCCAATAAAGGCGCATGTGTTTACGATAAGCACGTCGGCTTCTGATTCTTCGTTTGTGAGCTCGTGCCCACCTTTTGCAAGATTGGATATCATTCTTTCGCTATCCACTCTGTTTTTATCACAACCAAGTGATACTATTCCAATTTTCAATTATTTATTTCTCCTGTATTAAAATGGTTCGCCAAATTCTCTTTCGAATCCTTCGGCATCAATTAAGACTTCTCTTGTTTTGCCGTTCATTGTGTCGGCAACGTATCCCCTTGCAAGCATTGCGTCAAGGATTTTGCCCGCCCTTGGGAAACCAAGGCCGAACCTTCTTTGAATGGCTGTTATTGTTATGTTGTTTTGTTCAATCGCAAGGTGGACTGCTTTTTTGAAGTTTTCGTCAACTTCAAAATCATCTCCACCACCGTCGTAGTCGCTTGATTTTTTGTTTGGGTTGTATATTGCGTTATAGCAAAGTTCATCGTACTTACAAGAGTTGTGAGCTATCACGAAATCGATAACTTTATCAACTTCTGGTGTGGAAACAAAGCAACCTTGAACGCGGACTTTTGCAGGCCAGCTTGCAGGGCGATAGAACATATCTCCTCTGCCGAGAAGTCTTTCTGCGCCACCTTCGTCGATAACAGTTTTGCTGTCGATACCGTTTGAAAGCTTGAATGCAATTCTTGACGGCAAGTTAGTTTTGATAACACCAGTGATGACGTCGACTGACGGTCTTTGAGTTGCTAGCACCAAGTGGATGCCGGCGGCACGCGCCTTTTGAGTTAGGCGTTGGATTTTGCCTTCGATTTCTTTTTTGTTGACGCTCATAAGGTCGGCAACTTCATCCACAACGATGACTATTCTTGGAAGTTTTTTTCCGCCTTTCGCCATTATTGTTGCGTTGTAGGAATCCATATCTTTTTGCTTCACGCTTTCGAACATTGTGTAGCGTTTTTCCATTTCGTCAATCGCCCAGCCAAGTGCCAAGATTGCTTTATCGTTATCAGAGATAATTTCATTGATAAGCAGATGTGGAATACCTTTATATGAAATGAATTCTACTTTCTTAGGGTCGATGAGAAGCATTCTTAAATCAGACGGATCTGAATGATAAATCAAACTCATGATAAGCGTGTTCAAGCAAACTGACTTGCCCATGCCCGTTGCACCCGCGATAAGAAGGTGTGGCATATCTTTGATGTCGCAAAGGATATTCTTGCCTGTGACATCTTTGCCAAGTGCGAACACTGTTTTTGATTTTGCAACGGTGAATTCACTGCTTGCGATTACTTCTTTCAGTGAAACCACTTGCTTGATTTTGTTTGGCACTTCAATACCAACCCTGTTTTTTCCTGGGATTGGCGCTTCGATGATAACTTCGCTTGGTGATTCAAGTGTCATCGAGATATCGCGAGAAAAGCCTTCCACGCGTTTTACTTGTATGCCTTGTGGCATTTCAAGTTCGTATTTTGTGACTGTTGGTCCGATGATTGTATCCATAACTTTTGCAGGGATACCGAAGTTTGCAAGCACTGTTTCTAGCAATCTTGCGTTTTCTTCGACGTCTGCCAAATCAACTCCGCCTTGGTTTTCGATTTCTTCAAGAAGGTCAATCGGCGGATAGATATATGGGCGTTCAAAGGTGATTTTTTCTTCCGTTTCGGCATAGATTGGAAGTTGTTCGCCCCTTTTGCCATCGGGATTTGTTATCACGATTGGGTTTGAGATGTTTTGGCGAGTGTAAACTTCGTCTGGTGTTGAAGTTGAAAATTCAGTTTTGCCAAACCCGATTGAGTTTTGATAGCTGTCTTGAATTATTTCTTCACTGCTACTTTTTTGATAGCCAAAGCTTTCGATTTCTTCCACTTGTGCTGTGCCGATATCCGACACTACTTCGAAGGGAGTTACTTCCTTTATCACAGGTGGAGTTGTTGGTTCTTCTTGTGAAAGTGAACCTTTGTCGACAAATTCATCTGTTCTTGCATCGTATTCAAGGTCTGGTCTTGCAAGCGGAGTATATGACGGTTGTTGTGGAGCTTCTTGAGTTTTTTCTTCAAGTTGGCTTATTGAAGTTATGATTCTTGGATTTATAACCTCTTTAGAATCGTTTTTCACTTGTGGATAGATGTTTTGAAGTTTTTCCATATCTGAAGAATCAGCAGGGCTCATGAGATCAGCTTTAAGCTTTTCGCGTCTTTCTTTTTCTTCACGTTCTGCAATTTCAAGAAGTTCGGCTTCTGAAAGTTTAACTTCCACGATTGCTTCTTCTGCATCTTCGGCGATTTCTGAATTTTCTGTTTTAGCTGCTGCTTTTTCCGCTTCCAAATCAGCCATTGTCCAAATTTTTGGCGGAACTTTTGGCATTTGTTTTTTATACATAGCCTTTGTTTCTTCTTCACTTTGAACAAACGGAGTTGGGATTTCATTTGTTTCTTCCGCTTTCACGCTTGAATCAACAATGCCAAACTCGCTTGTTGGCTTGATGCGATAGTCGTTTGTTGAGTCTTGGAAAAGTGGATGTTTTTGCGTTGTTTGTGCTGGTTTATAATTGGAAAAGATATCCATCATTTGTTGGTTTTGGTTTATTGAAATGGCTGGTTCTTGAAAATCTTCGCCATCTTCACCGCCAAGCTGTCTCACGCGGTTGTGGTTTGCAACAGTGCGATCGTCGCTTGTGACGCCGTTGAAAAGTATGTCTTGTGGCGTTGCTTTTTTCTTTCTTTTGCCTTGAGTGGAAACTTCGTCGATATTGACAATGTGCATTTTTGAAGGCTTTTCCGCAAAGATTGGGTTTTCTGCGTTTTGCGGTTGTGAATTTTGATACTGAGTTGTTTCGCTTGGATTGATGACTTCAAACCCGAGCGCATTATATTGCTTTTGTGGAGCTTGTTGTTTTTCTTGGAAGTATTCTTCTGATTCGCGTGGGTCGTATTCTGGATATTCCACTTCTGAATTTTCAGTTGTGATTTTTTCCCTTTTGATTTTTTTTGCCTTTTTCACTTTAGGTGCTTTTGCTTTGTGTGGCATCATTTTTCTTATAACAAGCCACAATCCAAGGGTTGCAAGCGCGATAATCAACACGCTGAAAATGTTTGCACCCACGATGCCTACGCTTTGGATTATATAAAACAAAATCGCAGAACAAACTGCTCCGCCCGCTGTTGCGCCATAAACGCCATCAGCTTGAAGATAGAAACTTTCGTTCACGTATTGATAATATTCCATTTCACCTGCGAAAACTTCTGCTGAAGATGATGTTAGGATATGGAAAATAAGTGAAAGCCCCAACACATAAAGCGCAACTGAAAGCACAATCACCAACGAATTGATTGATTTTTTTGCAAACAATTGAAAGATTGAATAACACGCGATAAGTGGCATTATTCCATAGGCAACAAATCCGATTGCGCCGAGCACAAAAGTTGAATAAACTTCGCCAACTTCACCCAGAAGCGCCGACCTTGTTATAAGGCACAACATCGTGAAAAGTGAGAATACCAGTGCCACCATCAAAAGGGCATCTATCGCACTTGATTTGTTTTGTTTTTGTTGTTTTTCGCTCATAATTCTTTCTCCAATTTTATCGCTTAAAATGGTGTTTTAACCCATATTAGTTTTTCTTTTTATTATACTATAATTATCGCGATTGTGCAAGTAGTTTATTGAAAATTTATCAATTTGTTTTCACTTCTTAAAAGCTTTTTTTGCCGTTGAAAAATCCCCCGAATAACAACGCACGTTTGCATTTTTTCGGGGGAAATTTTTTACTTTATTTACCAGTTGATTTTTGTGAATAATTATGAAATATTACTGAATAATATACATCGTCATTCCTTATTATCAGCTATTTCGTAGCCTTTTTTTGGCGAGTTTTGTTATTCCTTATTATCAGCTATCTCATAGCCTTTCTTTTGGCTAGTTTTGTTATTCCTTATTATCAGCGATTTCGTAGCCTTTCTTTTGACTTGTCCCATTTTGGCGGGCGAAGTTTTCGCGATTTTTGCGGATGTAGATATCATAGATTTCTTCTGCGCTCATGCCCATTTTGATACAAGCTGAAAAGAAGAAGTGCATGATATCGATAAGTTCTTCTTTGATATTATATTCGTTGATTTCCTTTTTGTTTTTCCACCATTTGAAGTTGACTTCGTCGAGAAGTTCGGAAAGTTCTGAAAGCATAGCGAGAATTTCTTTTTGAATCCATTCTTCGCGAGTGATGTTTTGAAGCCCTCTTGTTTCCACAAGTTGCGTATCAAACGCTTTTTGCAAGTTAAAAACAACGTCGAGGCGGTCGCTGTTTTCATCGTTTATGATGTTTTCGATATCTACCATGATTTTCTCCTTTGTGAATATTTATACACTTTTAATTTATTTTAGATTGAATGATACTTTGGATGTCTATCAATTCTTTTGACACCACTGATGCTGAGATTTTTTCGAAATCGAACATTTGGTTTTGTATGATGTCAACAACGCTATCAAAGCTGATTTTTGAGATACTTTCCACCCTTTGTTCCATGTTGAAAATTTCGTCCGTCATAACCATATATTTGCCAGCGAGCATCATTTGGTTTTGGCAACTTTCTTGCGACAAAATCATATTGCCTTTCATTTGCTCTTTTGCGCGGTTGAATTCTTCTTTCGTGATTGCATTCTTTTTCAAATCTTGCATAACACCGAAAATTCCGCTTAGGCATTTATCGATGTTCTTTGGGTTGATGCCTGTGTAAATCAAATGCGTGCCGGAATTTTTGTTTAGCGAGTTATATGAATAAATCGTATAGCAAAGACCGTCTTCTTCGCGGATTTTTTGGAAGAGTCGCGATGTCATGCCACCACCTAGGATATTGTTTATCATTGAATATTCGTAACCTTGCTTGTGGTTGAAGCAAATTGACGGCATTGCGAGCGTCAAATGGCACTGTTCGATATCTTTTGTGTTTGAAACGAAACCTTGCGTGAAAGTTGGAAGCTCGTAACCCAAGTTTTCGTTGTGGTCTGCTTTGAAACCACTTTCGAAATACTTTTCGCAAAGCGCTTCCACTTCTTCAAATTCGATATTGCCCACAACAGAAAGAACCACGTTTTTTGCGTTGTAGTGCTTTTGCATATAATCTTTTATTGCGTTTTTATCAAAGCCCTCCACGTTTTGCGATGTGCCAAGGATTGTTTGTCCCACACTGCAATCGCCGTATATTTTTGTGAAAAGTGCATCAAAGCAGACGTCTTCTGGGTTGTCGTTGCTCATGGAAATTTCTTCCAAAACTACACCTTTTTCTTTTGCGAGTTCTTCGCTTGCGAAAAGCGAATTGAAAAGCATATCGGAAAGAAGTTCGCAAGACATGCCAACGTGCTGTTTTGTTGTCCAAGTGTAGTAGCAAGTTGTTTCCCTTGATGTGAAGGCATTCAGTTGACCACCGACGCTGTCCACTTTGTCGGAAATTTCAAACGCTGTCAAGTTTTTTGTGCCCTTGAACAGCATGTGTTCGATAAAGTGGGATATGCCGTTTTCTTTTTGGCTTTCGAAAGCTGAGCCCGTGCCAATCCACATGCCTGTTGCAACGGATAAAAAGCCGTCTAGCTTGTTCATCACAACTTTGAGTCCACTTGGAAATTCTTTTACTTTTATCATTTTTTCTCCATTTTATAGATTTATTTATTAGGTTTGTTTATTTCGTTTATTTATTTGGTTTATTTGGTTTGGTTTATTTGTTTATTTATTTTAACATATTTTACATCATTTCGCAAGGGATTGCAAGAATTAAATGTCCTTTATATTTTCCGAAACGCAAACTAGGTTGAAACCGTTTTCCTTTGTTGTTTTTATGATGTCTTCAAGCGCCAGAACTGTGCACGCGGTTGGGTGCATCAGAATTAAATCGCCGTTTTGTTGGTTTGTTGTCGCTCTTTTATAAATCAAACTCACGTCTTGATCACGCCAGTCGATTGTGTCTTTAGACCACATTATCGTTTGATAGCCTAGGCTTTCGCAAGCGGACAGTGTGGCTTGGTTATAAGCGCCTGACGGGGGTGCAAACAGCGTGGTTTTTATCCCCGTAAGCGCAAAAATCATGCTTTCCGCGTTGGAGATTTCCTTTGAGTTACCATCTTCCGAAAGCTTGTCGCCATCTTTATGGAAATAGCCGTGATTTGCAATTTCCTGCCCTGCATCTGCAATCATGTTCAAAATATCTGCATTTTTATCCGCCCATGTGCCACCGATAAAAAAGGTTGCTTGCACGTTGTTTTCTTCAAGGATTTCCAACATTTCGGGGATGTATTCTTCACCGCCATAAACGTTTATCATAAGTGAGATATTGTTGTTTTGGGTGTTTCCACGATATATTGCACTTGAAACGTCGGTGAATGCGGTTTCGAGCTCCCTTGAAAAGGAAATTGTGAAAACGGAAACCAACATTGCAAGGATAAGCGCGTTGCAGAATATATTTATATAAAGCTTGTTGGTTTTTGACCTTTTTATTTTGTTTTTTATATTGTTTATCTTCATATGATTTTCACCTTTTTTATTGCAGTTTATACATTATATTTCTGTTTTGGTGATATATGAAAAGAAAAAGAAAAACTCCGCAAAAATTGCGAAGTTTTTCTTATGTTGAGGGCATTTATAAAAAGTATAAATGCAAAGATTAATTTTAAACTTATAAAAAGCTTAGTTCATTTTTTCAAGAAGTCTCAAATCGATTCCTCTGTCGCCAATCTTGATGATTTCAACTTTAACAAGGTCGCCGATGTTCACGATGTCTTCAACATTTTCAACTCTTTCTTTTGCAAGTTTAGAGATGTGAATCATACCGTCTTTTCCAGGAGCGATTTCGACAAATGCGCCAACTTTGATTGTTCTTACAACTTTGCCAAGCAAAATGTCGCCAACTTCTGGTGTTCTTGCGATAGACATAACGATTGCTTTTGCTTTTTCAGCGCCGTCGCCACATGGGCTTGCAATGAAGACCATACCTTCGTCGTTGATATCGATTTTAACGCCTGTTTCTTCGATGATTTTGTTGATAACCTTACCGCCAGATCCGATAACTTCTCTGATTTTGTCAGGATGAATTTGGAAGCTGATGATTTTTGGAGCGTGAGTTGAAAGATCAGTTCTTGGTGCTTCAATAACTTCAAGCATTTTTGAAAGGATAACTTCTCTGCCCGCTTGTGCTTGACGGATTGCTGTTCTGATGATATCAAAAGAAATACCTTTGCATTTCATATCCATTTGGATTGCTGTGATACCTTTATCTGAACCTGCAACTTTGAAATCCATGTCGCCAAGGAAATCTTCAAGACCTTGGATATCTGTTAGGATAACAACTTTATCTGAATCGTCTGCTTTAATAAGACCCATTGCAACACCGGCAACTGGACGTTTGATTGGAACACCTGCATCCATAAGAGCAAGAGTTGAACCACAAACGCTGGCTTGTGATGTTGAACCGTTTGAAGACATGATTTCTGAAACAGTTCTGATTGCGTATGGGAATTCTTCTTCTGTTGGAAGAACTGGGAAAAGTGCACGTTCTGCAAGCGCACCGTGGCCGATTTCTCTTCTGCCTGGTGATCTTGGAGCTCTTGCTTCACCTGTTGAATATGAAGCAAAGTTATAGTGGTGCATGTATCTAACTCTTGTTTGATCATCAAGACCTTCAAGTTTTTGGCAATCTGAAAGTGTTGAAAGTGTGCAAGTTGTTAATGCTTGTGTTTCGCCACGAGTGAAAACGCCTGTGCCGTGAACTCTTGGCAAAACGCCAACTTCACACCAAATTTTTCTGATGTCTGTAAGTCCTCTGCCGTCTGGGCGGATTCCGTCGTTCAAGATTTTGTTTCTAACTTTTTCTTTTGTAAGTGCGTAAAGAGTGTCGCCGATTTCTCTTTTCTTGCCTTCGAAAGTTTCAGCAAAGTGTTCGAAAACGTCTTTATAAAGTGCGTCTTCCCTTGCTTGACGTTCGCTTCTTACATAAGCTTCCAAAACGTAGTCAAGTTTTTCGCTTGCATATGCGCGAACTGCTGTTTTGATTTCTTCAGGAACAGTGTAGAATTCGATGTTTTTCTTTTCTTTACCGATTTCTGCTTGAATTTCGCTGATGAATTCGCAAATTCTGATGATTTCTTTGTGTCCGAACTCGATTGCTCCAACCATTTGTTCATCAGTGATTTCGTTTGCGCCAGCTTCAACCATCATGATTGCATCTTTTGTTCCTGCAAGTGCTAGGTTCAAAATGCTTTTTTCACGTTGTTCGCTGTTTGGGTTGATAACGTATTCGCCGTCAACAATACCAACGATAACAGATCCTGTTGGGCCAGCCCATGGGATATCTGAAATTGAAAGTGCCACTGAAGAGCCGATCATTGCGTACACTTCTGGTGGGAATTCTTTATCTACTGAAAGAACTGTTGTTGTCACGACTACGTCGTTATAAAAACCTTTTGGGAAAAGTGGGCGAATTGGTCTGTCGATAAGGCGTGATGTTAAAATCGCTTTATCTGAAGGTCTCGCTTCTCTTTTCTTGAATCCACCTGGGATTTTACCAACTGAATACATTTTTTCTTCAAAGTCTACGCTGAGTGGGAAAAAGTCCATTCCGTCTCTTGGTTTTTCACTCATTGTTACGTTGATCATAACAACTGTGTCTCCACATCTTACCCAACATGCTCCGTTTGATTGTCCACAATATTTTCCTGTTTCGATTACTACTTCTCTTCCGCCAATCACGGTTTTGAATTCTCTGTATGAATCTGTCATATTGTTCTCCTTTTATCTTTACTTATTTATCCATTATTTATTTTATCAAAATTAATTGATTTTTCATAGCAAAAAAGTGCTGTTTTACGATATTTTTTGCAAAATAGCACTTTTTTTTGACGTTTTATCAATTATTGTTAAATCCTTTGATAGCACCCATAATTTCGCACACGATATCCACGCGGTTGAAGGGGGTTATCAGATAGAAGCCGTCTACGTGATCTTTCATTTTATAGGCGATTTCTGATGATATTTCCACGGCGATTTTTGAAGATTGCTCGCGGGTTTTATCTTTATATTTTGCCATTATTTCTTCGCTTATGGAAATCCCAGGCACTTCGCTTTGCAAAAAGCATGCGTTGTTGTAGCTTACGATTGGCATTATTCCGCCGACGATTGGAACGGAAAGTTCCTCTTTTGCTCTTTTCAAGTTTTCTATTGCTTGGTCGGAAAAAGCTGGCTGAGTGAAAAAGGCAACGGCGCCCGATTCGATTTTTTGTTTTGCCCTTTTGAGATGAGCAGAGAACACTTTTGCGTTGATGTTGAGTGCACCATAAAGATAAAATGGGCTGTCGAAAAGGGTTTTGTTGAATGTTGAGATGTGGTTTAGCAGTATTCTTGAATTGAATTCATAAACCGTTTTCACTTCGTTTCTGTTGGCACTTGCAACGGGGTCGCCCGTCACGATAAGCACGTTGTTGATTTCTTCTGAAGAAAGACCAAGCAACAGCGCTTTTGATGCGTTGATGTTTCTGTCTCGGCAAGTGAGATGTGGCATGACTTCTCCGCCGAGCATAGTTTTTATTTTGCACGCGAGAAGTGAGCTGTCGATTCGCGCCCTTGCAACGGGGCAATCGGCGATTGTTATCATATCGCAACCGCCCGCATAAACAGCTTTTGCGTTTTGCATAAAACCCGCTGTTCTTGCGTTTTTTGGTGGGTCAAGTTCCACCGCGATTGGCTTTTTGCCTGAAATAAGTTTTTCGAAAAACTCACTCTTTTTTATTTGGATTGGGGCTACGATTTTTTCGCCGTGGGTTTTTGTTTTACTTTCAAACGTTTTGCCCGCCAATCTTTCTGCGATTTGATAGATATATTCCGGCGTTGTTCCGCAACATCCGCCTATTATTCTCGCGCCGTTTTCCACGCTTTCCAACATTTGTTTTGCGAAATAATACGGCGATTTTTCATAGTTGACACGGCTTGCAATAACCGTTGGATAACCCGCGTTTGGCATTGCCAAGATTGGCTTTGAAACGCCGTTTATCGCTTTTATGTGGGCGTTCATATGGTGAGGACCGCATATGCAGTTGTAGCCCACGGCATCGATGTTTTCACCCGCCTTAAGAAGCATTGCAGTGCCTTGCTCACCCAAAACAGAAAAGCCGTCTGGGGCGATTGCAACGGATGCGATGATGAATGATTCGGGATTTTTGGATTTGATATACTCCGCCAAAATGTTGATTGTTTTTATTTCTGCAAAGGTTTCAAAAAGGAAATTTTCCCCGCCTTCGCCCAAAAACACGTCTATTATTTTCTTATATTGTGGGATAACATCTTCACCGTGAACACTTTTGATTGGCCCGATATCGCAAAACACGAACGCACCAAAATCACTTGCGATTTCGCTTGCGATTTTATATCCCGCTTTGATGATTTGTGAATATGTGAACTGCGAAGTGTTTTCGTTATCAAACGGCGAAAAGGTGTTGGTTTTTATACCCTTTGCGCCCGCAAGAAGATAGCGTTTGTGGATTTCTTTCACGCTGTGTGGCGATGTTATATTTGCGTGTTCGCACTTATAAAGTGGGTCTTCCGACACTTGGGAAAAATATGTTCCCATCGCGCCATCAAGAAGCAACACGTTGTTTTTTATATACTCTTTAACTTTCAATTTTTGAAAACTCCTTTTGCGATATCAACTGATTGCTTTGCGTCTTTCACATAGAAATCAGCGTTGATTTTGCACGCGTGTTCTTTTGTTAGAACTGCTCCGCCCACCATGATTTTGCAATCGTGACCAGATTGTTTGAGCGCTTCGATCGCTTCTTTCATGCTGACAACAGTTGTCGTCATGAGTGCGGAAAGACCGATGAGTTTGGCATCTTCCTTGATTGCTGTTTCCACAATCAATTCTTTTGGCACGTCTTTGCCCAAATCGATAACTTGATAACCATAATTTTCCAAGATGACTTTCACAATGTTTTTGCCGATATCGTGGATGTCGCCTTTCACTGTTGCCAAAATGATTTTACCCCTTGATATGCTTTCTGAATTTGTTTTTGCGATTTGGGTTTTTATAACTTCAAACGCTTTGCAAGATGCGTTTGCGGATTTTATCAGTTGCGGAAGGAAATATTCCCCTTTTTCATATTTCTTGCCAACTATATCGAGCGTTGGGATAAGGATATCGTTTATAATCTCGTTTGGCGATGAAGTTTCTAGTTGTTGTTTTGTCAGTTGCTCTGCTTCGTATTCAAGCCCAAGCATAACAGCATCTGAAAGAGTTTTTTGCGATTTAACCGCGATTGCATTTTGTTTTTCGGCATTTTCACCGCAAAAAGTCGCGATGAAATCTTCGCAGTTTTCATCAGTTCCAGAAAGTGCGTTATACGCTTTCACGGCATTTATCATGTCTTGCGAGTTTGGGTTGATGATTGGAAGTGTGAGCCCCGCACCCATTGCCAAAGTGAGAAAACTGTGGTTTACCAAATTTCTGTTTGGCAGACCAAATGATATGTTTGAAACGCCTAGCGTCATGTTGAGCCCAAGTTCTTCCTTTATTATACGCATTGCTTTAAGCGTTTCTTGGCAATCTTTTTGTTGCGCGGAAATTGTGAGCGCCAAGCAATCGATTATTATGTCATGTTTTGCTATGCCGTATTTTTCCGCTGTTTTCAAGATATTTTTTGCGATTTGCACGCGTTTTTCGGCGGTTTTTGGTATGCCTTCTTCATCGATTGTGAGACAGACCACGCACGCGCCATATTTTTTCACCAGCGGGAAGATTTGGTGCATTTTTTCTTCTTCGCCGTTTGTTGAATTCAAGATTGGTTTGCCGTTATAGTATCTTAGCCCTGCTTCTATTGCTTCTAGCTTTGAAGAATCGATTTGCAGTGGCACGTTTGTCACGCTTTGAATGCCTTTCACAACGGCTTTTATTGTGCCCGCTTCGTCGGTTTCTGGCACGCCAACGTTGACATCAAGAATGTCGGCGCCAACCTCTGTTTGAGCGAGCGCTTGCGACAAAATATACGGCATATCCATTTGTTTTATAGCCGTTTGAAAGCGTTTCTTGCCCGTTGGATTCACCCTTTCGCCGATGATTTTCACGCTGTCTACTGTGACAACCTTGCTTTGTGAGCACACTTTGGTTTTTTGGGTGAAAGTTCTTTCACCTTTGGTTTTATTTTGTAAATTTTTCTTGATTTGTGCGATATATTCTGGGGTTGTGCCACAGCAACCGCCAAGGAATGTTACGCCAATTTTGGCATATTCTTTCATGGCAATTCCGAAATCTTCCGCCAAAAGATTATATTCACCCGTTTCTGGGTTTGGAAGTCCTGCGTTTGGCTTTATTATCAGCGGAAGTGATGTGAGCGTGGCAAGCTGTTTTGCAAGTGGCAAGATTTCGATTGGGCCAAGTGAGCAATTTATTCCCATTGCGTAAACGCCAAGCCCTTCCAATGTGACAGCCATGTTTTCGATACCAACGCCCGTGAATGTTCTTCCGTTTTCTTCGAATGTCATGGAAACAAACACTGGCAAGTTTGTGTTTTCCTTTGCTGAAAGCACACCCGCTT
The DNA here is from genome assembly GCA_044426085.1 of Bacillota bacterium. Lineage (GTDB taxonomy): Bacteria > Bacillota > Clostridia > Christensenellales > CAMQZB01 > JAWXUU01. The sequence goes on from JAWXUU010000004.1 coordinate 36,973, forward strand.
TCACTTCGTATAGGTCGGTCATGGTTTCAAAAACCACGATATCCGCACCCGCTTTTTCGCCAGCGACGAGAATTTCTTTATAAATTTCGTAGGCATCTTCAAACTTGAGCGTGCCTGACGGTTCGAGTAGTTCGCCGATTGGACCAACATCCAAAGCGACAAGTCCGCCGAATTTATCTGCGACTTCTTTTGCGTTTTTCACACCCGCAGAAACCACTTGTGCAACGGAATATTCAAAGCCCGCAAGCTTGTGGCTGTTTGCACAAAATGTGTTTGCGTATATGATGTTTGACCCTGCAAGAAGGTATTTTTCGTGTATGCTTTTTATTAGTTCTGGGTTTGTTATATTCAAAATTTCCGGACGCTCGCCAAGCTTTAGCCCTGCGTTTTGCAACATCGTGCCCATTGCGCCATCGAGCAATATGAAATCTTTTTCTAGCAATTTTTTATTCACATTTTTATTCACAGCTTCTGCCCCCTTTTTTGAATTCGCAATTTTTGGCAAGGTCGCAATACGCGCAACCTTTGATTTTCTTTTTTTGCGGTTTGTTTGCGATGCCAATCACCGCTGTTATTGTTTTTCGCGGTATCATTATTCCCGCGGAATTTACAAATACGCCCACTGTTTTTCCCGATTGCAAAATTTCGCAAAACTTGCTTTGGATTTCAAGTGGCAAATCGCCATAGCCTGGGGAAAATCTGTCGGTGAAATATTCACCTGATTTCAGAATGTCGCTTTTGATTTTTTCTTCAAAATGGTTTGTGAGTTCTTCCACCAAACTGCTGGCGCAAAAGTCCGCGATAACCGCGTGTGGCATGTTTGTGATTTGTAATTTTCTTATAAGTTCGTCGACACCACCGCCAAGCGTTGATATCATCAAAACGCAACTCTCGCAATCTTCAAGCAGTTGTTTTGCCGAATTTCCAGAGAGCGCCAAAGTGGTGTTTTTTATTTTTATTGTTTCAGATTTTTCAATTTCAAAAACCCTATAATACGTTTGCGGAGACATGCAATCTGCAAGCATTTCACAACAAAAATCGATATCTTTTTCCGTTTGCGCATCAATCACAGCGTTTTTATATCCAAGATACCTTGCAACGTCGCTCTTGTTGATTTTGATTTGCATATGCATTCCCCCTTTGTTTTTAACCTTATTTTCTATTCTAGCATAATTTATCCAAAATTTCAACATTGTTACGCATTTTACACAATAAAAAGGCAAACAAAAAACGCACAGGAATTCCCCATGCGTTTTTCTTCAATATTTAATATACTCAACAACCTTAAGCTGCTTGAGCAAGCCATCCATAGTTTTCTGATGAATCAACGACAGACCAAACATATGTCGTGTTTGCTGTTGGAGTAGTTGCTGTTGTATCTTTAGTTGCATAGAAAATTGTTGATGTCCAAGATGAATCAATATTTTCACCAAACACAAGCTTAGCACCTTCTTCACCAGTAAGCTCTACGCTTGAGCTTGCAGAATCGCCAACTGTCAAAGTTTCACCAGCTGGAACATACACCACATCAGCAGTGAATCCCCAAGAAGTTGTAACCGTTTTCGCTTCATTCTCGACACCACTAACAATTGCATTATAATCACTCAAACTCAAACCACCATCACGAACAGCTATTGAGTAGTTAGACGTCTCCACACCACTTGAAGTATAATTTGAAGCAGTAACTTCAATATCTGAAAGATCATATATATGGCCACTATTTGTGAAATTATCAATATAAAGAGAAAGCGGAAGGTCTCCTGGCCAAATATATCCAGCTATATAGCCATATCCACCTATAGCACGTAAATCTCCAGTATTAGAGCAATTTATGACATCAATACTACCTGTAGATCCAGTTGAGGTACCCCACATTGAACCAATGTTATATCCAGATGTGACATCAACATTACTTACACATTCTTCGAAAATCACTTTATATCCACTGCCAACATAAACTTGACCAACTATACCACCGGCATAGAAACTTCCAGCAGCAGTAACTGTACCAGTAGCCTCAAGCCCATAAAGAGTTGCGTCTCCACTTACATATCCAACGAATGTACCCGTTCTTTGGGTAGCACTATTAATGATTGTTACCTTATCCAGCGTTATATTGGTTATGTCAACATACTCAGCTGCACCAATAAAACCAACTGCTGTTGCTGATGTATCAATAGTGAGATTTTTTATTGTTACCCTTGCGTTATTTTCGATTGCAGTTCCATTGACTGTTCCAGCATAGAATTTTGAAGCTGTACCGATTGGATCACAATCCCAATCATCCATATCAAGTGTTGTTGTGCTGAATGTTATTTCATCAACATAAAAATCACTTACGTTATTGAAATAATAAGCCAACATAACCAAATCTTCTTCATCCGCAACATTATATGAATAAACTTCAAATTCATCATCTGTTCCTTCATTATAAACTGTTGTTTTTGTGATATTATCAGCAAGAGTAGCCATTTCAACAATATTACCACTTATAGATTTTAATGATTTTGTTATCTTACCTGTTTCACCAACAGAAATTGTTCCGTTGTTTAATAATGTATTTTCATTTTCCAATACACCATTAATTGTCAAACTTGATTCTTCAAGGACTTCTATAATCAGCGTGTTAGCGGCAGAAATTGTTTCTCCTTCTGGAATTACAATATCTCCATAAACCATAATTCTGCTTGCACCATCATTTATTGCTGTAATAAATTCATCATAAGTTGCTACCAAAACTCTGCCGTCATAAAGAATAACTTCATAAACTCCATTATCTGAATCATAGTCACAAACTGAAGATGCATCAAGATATGCACTTGGATTATGGTCAAAAGTTCCTGAATAGATAACAATTGTTCCACCGTTCAATTCAAAATCAGTATCGAAATCTGTTTCGAATGTGCCAGCGTAGATATATAGACCGCCAGTAGTTCCGTCAGTATAATTTGATGTGAAAATAACAACCCTTTGCGATGCGTTTGTATATGTTCCATCCAATATTTTTGTTATACCCCTGTTGTTGATAACAGTTGTAGAGTTTGTGTAACCACCTGAAGAGCCTACTCCCGATTGTTTATAAACACCATCTTGAATTTCTAAATAACCATAATTTGTTATGATTGTGGATTCAAATGTCTCCATGTTAGCATATTCAATATAAAGTGAACCCGTATTAGTAATCATTCCCTTCCATTCACTCACAGATGCTGTGGCTGTTTGGTCTGCAACAATACTACCAAGTTTACTTTCACTTGTATCGTTGATTGTCAAAACACCTTCTACATCAATAGCTTCTATGATATAAGTTGTGATTTTATTTCCATTAAGATCAATTGTTAGTGTATTATTTTCATCAATTAGAATTTGAGTGTTTATTTCTACATTACCACTCAATTTAATAGTTCCACCAGCCAAAGCTGAGCGACTCAAATTTGCTTCGCTGTTCAAAATGATAGTACCGCTATTAACAATTGAACCATCCCCTGAAAGTGAGATAGAAGTGATATCCCAAGAATATCCATTTGTATAAACAGAAACACTTTCTGGAATTTCTATGGCTTCACTTTCAACAACATCTGCAATCAAAACAATATTTTTAATACCAGTTTCACCCACAGCAGTTTTTACACTAGATATAGTATTACTCATGCTATAAAGTGTTCCATCATAAATGAAACCAGTATCCTTATCGCTGCCGACAAAAAGTGTTGTGTCACCGCTTACGTTAGCAGCAGTGCCACTTAGTTCATCGCCATTTTCATCAGCATAAGCAACTGAACCACCAGTTGACACTACGTTCGCTGTTGATTCACTAGGAATCACTACTGTGATAGTTTCTGAAGTGTTGTTGTTTTCAATTTCCACAGTAGAATTTCCATCTGCTTCCAAAGATTCCACAGTTGATGCTTCGTTATTATTTATACTGATTGTTGAAGCACCACTTGTTGAAGCACTCAAGTTTGCTTGCGTTGATGCTTCTGAACCATTTGTCACAGATACGTTAGAACTTCCAGTTGCTTCAACTTCTGCATTTGCATTATTTACAAGCTCTACAGATGCATCAGAAGCAGTGGAAATGCTCGCAGTAGCATTGTTTGTTACAGAGGCCGTTGCATTATCAGTTGCTGAGATTGCAATTGAAGTAGTTTCATCACTACTTTGTTCTTCGATAACGATAGTTGCACTTGGTTGCACAATGCTATCTTCACTTTCTTTTGCAATTATGATGCTTTCAGTTTTTGCAGTTGTGCTGTCACTTTGGTCTGCGATTGTCATTGAACTAACTTGACCATAAATTACAACATTACCACCGCCAACGCTAATTGGGCTCTCAACCGTGCCTTTAAAATAGTTTGTATTAGAGCCTGAAGTTACATTAAGCGTGTATGAACTTTCTTCAACATCATTAAAAATCAATGTTGCATTTGGCAAATTAATTGTTGTATCATTAGATAATGTCAACGTGCTAAATTCAACTGTTCCAACAAATGATTGGTTATCAATATCACTAACATTTGAAGAATCTGTTACATAATATGAATATTCATCATCCCACGCAAAATCACTATCGGTTATTTCTGCCCAAGTTGTATCAACAAGTTTGACCACGTCAGAATCATCATCAGAACTGCTTGAACTTGATGATGAGCTTGATGTTGGATTTAGGGAAATCCATGTTGTTTCTTCTTCTGGGGCTTCGGTTGCTGTTGGGGCTTCCGTTGCTGTTGGGGTTTCCGTTGCTGGGGCAACTGTTGCTGGGGCAACTGTTGCTGGAACGACTGTCACTGTCGGTTCTTCAGTTTCTGCAGAGCATGCAACTATACTGAAAACCAATGCAATAACCAAGACGATTGCTAGTATTTTCTTCATATAAAACTCCTCTATTATATACTAATACAATATTATTGTACATTATTAGTATACCCCC
>JAWXUU010000004.1:41912-142901 GCA_044426085.1 Bacillota bacterium
CAAAAAAAAAACACGACCGCACGCGATGTGCAGTCGTTTGAATTTTAAAATTACTTTCTGAGACCAAGTTTTGCGATTGTATCTCTGTATTTTTCGATATCGTTGTCTTTAAGGTATTTAAGAAGGTTTCTTCTTTTACCAACCATTTTAAGTAGGCCACGACGTGAGTGGTGATCTTTTTTGTGAATTTTTAGGTGTTCAGTTAGTTCTCTGATTCTGAAAGTTAGAAGTGCAACTTGAACTTCTGGTGAACCTGTGTCTGTAGGCGTTCTGCCATACGTTGCGATGATTTCTTGTTTTTGCATTGTTTATTCTCCTTTTTTTGCAAATTTGCCAATATCTTAGGTGAATGTTGGAGTTTCAAACATCTGAGAATTTGGTACTGAAATATATTAACACATTTGTTAGATTTTGTCTAGCAAAATACTGCGTTTTTTGATGTTTTTTAGTTTTCTAGGAACATTTTATGTCGCTTTTCGCAAATGGTTTGGGATTTTTCCAAGTATGTTCGCACATCTTTCGGAAGTGGGATTCTTTCAAGCCTATCTTCTGGCTTTGTATACGTTTTGGAAACGCTTCCCGCACCGCATGAAAGGATTGGCATGTTTTCTTCCATGATGTCGATATTATATATCGATTCAAAAGTTGGCTTTGCAAATCCGCAGTTTTCAAGGTTGTCTAGAGTGTATTTTTGGCGGTAGAGATAGTATGGATTATACCCCGATTTTGCCATTTCTGCGTAGCCGTGGGCAACCATTTTTGATACGTCTTCGCCGTGTTTTAGAATGTCTTTTTCGTGATACTTACTGCCGGATTTCAGACACAGCGTGTGGATTGTGATGTTTTGTGGGTCTAGCTTTATTATCTTTTCAAGGGTGTTTTCAAAGTCGGCAAAATTTTCACCTTCAAGACCGCAAATAAGGTCGGAATTTATCGCAAAGTTATATTTTTTTGCAATCTCGAACATCTTCACAAAGTCGGCATACGTATGGCTTCTGCCAATTCGCTTGAGTGTTTCGTCGCTCGCCGTTTGTGGGTTCACGCTTATGCGGTTTGAAAACTGCCTTGCAAGCGCGATTTTGCTTTCTGAAAGGGTGTCTGGTCTTCCACCTTCAAAGGTGTATTCCCCGCCAAAATGACCGATTGCTTCGAACATTTGCGCCATTTGTTTTTCGCTTATTGAACTTGGCGTTCCACCGCCGATATAAACACTTCTAAGGTTGAAGCCACGCTCTTTTATTGTGCGGTGCGCCCACCTTATATCTTCGCAAAGTGCGTCGATATAGCTTTGCACAACAAGTGGAGAAACGCGGTTGATGTTTTCTGAAATAAACGAGCAATAATAACATCTTGAAGCACAAAATGGTATGCCAACATAAAGGTTGATATCGTTATCGTTTTTTGAATACAACGGTTTTTGGATATCGTATATTTGCTTTATCAACTGAACTTTTTCTTTTTCTACGAAGTATTGGTTTTGGAAAATTTCGCTTGCGTTTTCACCTTTTTCGATATAGTTTTTATAAAGTTTCACGGGTCTTATGCCCGTGAGCGCGCCCCAAACTGTTTTTTGGTTTGAACGCTTTGAAAGCAGAGAAAAAAGGGCGATTTTTGACGAGCGTTTGAAGTTTCGCATGTCTTCAAGTTTATCTTGCGGTTGATATTCAAACTGAAAATTGAAAGTTTCGCTATCCACAACAAAGGTGTTATAAAGCACGTTTTCACCTTGCTTGAATGTGTGGATTATTTGGGTGTTTTCAAATTCTGAGCCAAATATTCTTATTATATCTTGCAGTTCTTTATTGAGTTTTTCGTGGTTTGTTTGAAAGTTCATTTTGTCCTTATTGGTTGTTTGGGAAATATGGGTTGTAGATTCTTTCGTGAGCCATTGTTGAAAGATCCGCGTGCCCAGGATAGATATTGCAATTTATGTGTGCAACTTTTGCAACGGATTTGAGCATTGTTTTATAGTCGCCACCATGAAGGTCGCATCTGCCGATTGTTTCTTTGAAAATTGAATCGCCGGTGAACATTTCATCGCCCACCAAAAAGCATACCCCGCCCTTTGTGTGGCCTGGGGTTGCGATTGTTTCAATTTGCATGCCACCAATTTGAAGGGTAAAACCGTCTTGAATTTTTTCGAAAACTTCAACTTTTTCAACGGGTCTTAGACCCATCATGTGTGGATTTTCCAAAAGTTCTGCATCTTCCGCGCCGACATAAACGGGTATTTTATATTCCGCCACAAGTTGATTCACGCTGCCGATATGATCGTGATGACCATGAGTTAGGAGTATTGCTTTTGGGATAAGGGAATTTTGAGCAATGAAGTTTTTCACCATTTCAAAGCCCGCGCCTGGGTCGACGATGAAACATTCTTTTGTTTCGTCATACGCGACATACACGTTGTTTTCTAGCATTCCTGCAACTATTCTTTTGATTTTCATCTATATTTTCCTTTTGAGCACGTTTGAAAGTGCACTTGATTTTTTATTAGTTTGTGTTTCTGAACACTTTGATGACTTTTTCCATCATGTTGAGTTTTGTGAAGAGTTTTGCAAGGTCGTCGATGTGTTTCAGCGTTACTGTGAAGTTCATGATTGCGTTTTTGTTTTTATCAATTCTTGCGTTCACCGAGTTGATTGGGATTTGCATGTTTGAAATCACGCTGACAATTTCCGCAAGGATGTTGTTTGAATCAATCGCCACAATTTGGATTGCGACAGAGAAACTTTGCGAAAGTTGTGATACCCAAGAGGCTTCGATAAGTCTGTCTTCTTCAAGACCTTTAAGGTTTGGACAGTCTGTTCTGTGCACGATAACACCGCGACCACGCGAGATAAATCCCACGATATTGTCGCCCGGCACAGGAGAACAACAGCCGGAAATTTTCACTTGCATGCCTGCGTTGCCCGCAATCAGAACGTTGTGTTTCGAACTGCTTGGCTTTGATGCGACGTGCAAAAATTCTTGAGGCTTTTCCTTTTCGATTTCTGCAAGTAAGCTATCCACAAGCTTCACGATAACTTGATTCACTGTGACTGCGCCGTAGCCAACGGAAGCGTACATTTCGTCAATAGAAGTGAAAGCCAGCTTGGAAAAGAGTGCGGCAAGTTGTTTTTCGCCTGTTAGTTGAGCAAGGGAGAAACCGCGTCGTTTTGCTTCAAGTTCTAGCATTGATTTGCCACGCTTGATGTTTTCTTCCTTCATTTCCTTTTTGAAGAATTGGCGAATTTTGCCCTTTGCACCGTTGGTTTTGGCGATTTTCAGCCAGTCCCAAGATGGACCTTTAGAGCCGTTGTTTGTTATCACTTCAACCACGTCGCCAACTTGCAATTCATATGAAAGTGGGACGATTTTGCCGTTTACTATTGCACCCGTGCACTTGTTTCCAACCGCTGAGTGAATGTGATATGCAAAGTCGATAGGGGTTGAGCCAATCGCAAGGGATTTGACGTCGCCCTTTGGCGTGAACACGAGAACTTCGCTTGTGTATAGATCGCCTTTGAATGATGTGAGAAAGTCTACACTGTCTTTAAGGTCACCTTCCCATTCCATAATTTCGCGAAGGAAAGAAAGACGTTCGTCAAAAGAAGAAGATGCGTCGCGTTTTTCTTTGTATTTCCAGTGTGCGGCGATGCCGTATTCTGCGGTTTTGTGCATTTCGTACGTTCTTATTTGAATTTCGAAAGGCTGACCATAGTTTGTTACAACTGTTGTGTGGAGCGATTGATATAGGTTTGGTTTTGGCGTTGCGATGTAATCTTTGATTCTGCCTGGGATTGGCTTCCAACGCTTGTGGATTTTGCCGAGAACTTCATAGCAGTTATCGATTGATTCAACGATGATTCGCACCGCAATCATATCGTATATTTGTTCGAATGCAAGCTTTTTATCACGCATTTTCTTATAGATTGAATAAAGGTGTTTTGGTCTTCCGAAAACTTCCGCTTTGATTCCTGAGGCGATAAGGTCATCGTTGATTTCGCCAACAACAAGGTTTACAAGGCGTTTTCTTTCGAAAAGTTTTGTGTTTATCAGTTCTACAAGTGTGTAGTATTTTTCTGTGTCTAGATACCTGAGGCAAAGGTCTTCAAGTTCGCATTTGATTTGGGAGATACCAAGTTTGCCCGCAAGTGGAGTGTAGATATCAAGGGTTTCTTGCGCCATTTTGATTTGGCGATCCTTTGGCAAAAATGAAAGGGAACGCATGTTGTGAAGTCTGTCGGCAAGCTTGATCATTAGAACGCGGATATCTTTTGCCATTGCAAAGAACATCTTTCTGAAGTTTTCCGCTTGTTCTTCTTCCTTTGATTTGAAATCGATTTTTTCAAGCTTTGTCACGCCGACAACAAGCATGCAAACTTCTTTGCCAAACTTGTTTTCAATGTCAACTTCGGTGTATTTCGTGTCTTCAACAACGTCGTGCAAAAGTGATGCGATGATTGTTTCTGGGTCTAGCCCGATATCCATGAGTATGATTGCAACTTGGATTGGGTGGATGATATAATCTTCCCCCGAACTGCGTTTTTGACCCTCGTGGGCATCAAAAGCGAATTCCACCGCTTCTTTAAGCATGGCGACTGTTTCTTCTGAAGAGAATGTCGACTTGATTTGCGACATTATTTCTATATAGTTTTTATCTTCTTGCAAATTTAGCATTGACTTTCTCCTTTGTTTTGGTTTTCGTTATATATTGTGGAATTTTCCAGATTGGATTTCACATCGGTGAATTTCAGCGTTTGTTTTTCCACTTTCAAAATACCCAGCTCGCGCAGAACATCCACTGTGAAAAACAGCGTTTGTTTTGATAGCGTTTTTGAAAATTTTGCCGTGAGCTCGTAAAAAATATCAAGCTGACGATTGTATTTTTCGCCATCAAGCGTTTTAAGCATTTTATAATAGTTTATGAAAGTTTCGCGAGAAACCTTTTCTTCTTGGGTGTTTGTTTTTAGCGTTGCGGAGATTGTTTTTATTCTTTTTTGAATATTTTTGCCACAATCTTTTGGGATTATACCGCACAGCGAATATATGTTTTGATAGCGTTCGAACCCGTTTGCATTCAGTGGATTCACCAAAATTGTGTTCTTGCAATCATGCTGTTTTATACTGCTTTTTTCAAGGTTGAAAGAACTGAAAAATTCGCAGTTTTCAATTTCTGCCAATGTGACTTTTGAAGGCACAATCACTAGCGTTGAAAATGGTGACTGCTCTGCTTTTTTGGATATTTCATCTGGATTTGCGATTTCAAATTCTTCGCTTTCGAAAAGGCAGATTTCTTCTGCCGAAAGTTGCACTTCGTTTGAAATGATATCGCGCAAGATTGAGGATGGGTTTTCACCGCCCATGTATCTATCCATTTGCAGATTCACAAGCAAGTTGTTTTCCATTGCTTGGTTGAGTTTTTCCATGTGGTCGAAAAAGCGGAAGCCGAGGATTTTCAAGCCGTCGCACTGCCCAACGATATGTTCGCCAGTTTTTCCAAGCGTTCTGAAGTTGGTTCTTCCGCCTTTCAAGTGGAAAATCGGCGATGGATTACATTCGCCAAATGGCTCCATAGCTTCAAGTGAATATATGAAATCGGTTGTCACTTCAAATGGTGAAACTTCTTCGTCAAAGATTTTTCTTTCTTCAAATTCGCTGTTGGAAATCAAGGCAGAAACTTCTTGCATTTTACTTTCAAACGCTTGCAAATTATTGGCTTCTAGCGATAATCCGCACGCCATTTTGTGTCCACCAAACGCGGAAAAACACTCTTCACACTGCCCCAAAAGTGCGTGGATATCAATGTTATATACACTTCTTGCAGAACCCTTGATTTCGTTATCCACTTTGGATAAAACCACCACAGGGCGACAGAATTCTTCTGCGATTTTCGAGGCGATTATTCCCAAAATACCTACAAAAAAGTCTTCATGATAGATGACAAGCACTTTGTTTGATGATTTTTTTATCGCTATTTCACGGGCGATTTTAAAGTTTTCCGTTGTGATTTCTTGCCTTTTTGCATTTAAATCTGCAAGCTGAGCACACAAATCTTTTATTTTTGAATACTCATATTCCTTTTTTGAAACGAGTTCTTTCACAAGTTTTGCCTGACCCATTCTTCCACCCGCATTCATGCGTGGCACAATAGAAAAGGCGACGTTTTGAGTGTCGAATTTGGCAATTTTTGCGGAAGATTTAAGTTCTTCAATAAGATATTCTGGGTTTGAATTCATTTTGGCAATGCCCGCTTTCACAATCAGGCGATTTTCTCGCGTCATGGGAACGCTGTCGCCAATGGTTGCGATTGTAGCAAGTTCGATATATTTTCTATAATCTTCACCCATGCCTTGCATGAGTTTGAAAACTACCCCCGCACCGCAAAATTCTGTTGCGTCAGCTTGGATTTTTGGGTTTATTATCGTTGTGTTTGGCAGGGTTTCTTTTGGCAAGTGGTGATCTGTTATCAACACTTTTATACCCATTTGTTTTATTTTTTCCGTTTCTTCCACCGCTGTTATGCCAAGGTCGCAAGTTATCAAAAGGTGGGGTTTGAAAGATTCTAAATGTGGTTTTATGTTTTCAAAGTTGAGTCCGTAACCTTCTTCGCGTTCTGGGATATAGCTGAAAACTTCGCAATCTTTATCCGCAAAATAGCGCATGAATATACCAAGACCCGAAAGACCGTCGCAATCGTAGTCGCAAACAAGGAAAATCCTTTGATTGCCATCAACTGCTGTTTTAAGCATTTCCACGCCCTCTTTCATGCCGACGAGATCAAAAGGTGAAGAGAAATCTTCTTCTGATGCAAACAGGAAAGTTTGGAGTTTTTCTTTTGTGTCTATTCCCCTTGCAACGATAAGATTCATCACTTTTGGCGCAATATTAAACTCACTTGCAAATGAATTTGAAAGTGATTGCTGATCGCTGTTTAATTGAACCCGTTTTTGAAGTTGCATATTATTCTCCCATTATTGTTTCACTTTATATTATAGCAAAAAAGCCTTCAAAATTGAAGGCTTTTTACAGTGTTTTTTATAATATTTATTTTTTTTATTACTTTTTAGCTGCAGCTTTTGCTTTTTTGATTTTCAAATCTTGGAACAAACCCCAAAGTGTTGGAGCGATGAAGATTGAAGAATAAGTACCTGCGAGAAGACCAATGATGATTGGAATTGCAAATTCTTTGATTGCTGAAACACCGATAATCGCAAGGATTGTGATTGTTACAAGCGTTGTGATTGTAGTGTTGATTGAACGAGTCATTGTGTCTTTTATTGAAGTGTTCACAAGCTCGGAAGGAGTTGCATCACGCATTGTGTATTTCGCTTTGTTTTCACGAAGTCTATCGAAAAGGACAATCGTGTTGTTGATTGAATAACCAACGATTGTGATTAGCGCTGCAACAAACGATGCGTTGATTTGGATTTGGAAAATTGCAACGAATGCAATCATAATCAAAATATCGTGTGCAAGGGCGATAACCGCTGAAACACCAGACCAAAGTTCGAAGCGAATTGCTACGTACAAAAGAATTAGCGCGGCAGCCGCAAGAACTGAAATGAACGCGTTCAAAAGAAGTTCTGCACTGGCACTTGCACCAACAGTTGACATTTCAATCATAGCTTTTGATTCGATTGAAACTGCTGTTTCTGATGTGTTTTGTGCTGAAAGTTCTGCTTTCACTGCTGTATAAAGAAGTGCTTCGATTTCGTCGTTAACCGCGAACATATCAGCATCTGAAAGGCTTGTGCCATTCACTGTGTTTTGATATCTCACTTGAACGCCGATGTCGCCATCTTGTTCGATTGTTTGTTGAACTTCAACTTCAATACCTTCTGATTCTAGAGTGGAAACGATTGTATCCATATAAGAATCGACGTTTGAATTTGTCACAAGGTTGTCCGCTGTGAAAGTCACAACCGTACCACCAGAGAAGTCGATACCAATATTGAAGCCGAAAATAGCTGTGATGATAAGACCGATAACAATAAGGGAAATTGAAATTGTGTACCAAAGTTTCTTTTTAGTTGTTATTTGGCAATCCCAGTTTTTAATCAATTTATTCATGATTATTCATTCCCCCTTGATAGTTTATAGAATTTGTTATTTGTGTTGTTAATGTTAACAAACAGATTAGCAAGAATTCTTGTGATTACAAGGCTTGTGAACAATGAAATTACAATACCTGTCAAAAGCGTGATTGCAAATGCTTTGATTGTTGATGTTCCCAAAACGATAAGCACCACTGATGCGATGATTGTTGTTATGTTGGCATCAACGATTGCTGATGTTGATCTTTTGAAACCGTTTGTAACTGAATCAGGGATATTTTTGCCCATTGAATATTCATCTTTGATTCTTTCGAAGATGATAACGTTGGCATCCACCGCCATACCGATTGAGAGTATCATACCCGCAATACCGGCAAGTGAAAGTTGTGTGAGTTGAAGTGAACCCAAAACAAACACCAAGATGATTGTGTAAATAAACAACGAAATGTTTGTGACAATACCAAATCCGCCATACATAAAGAAGATGAATAGGAAGATGATAATAAGTCCCAAAATTGCTGCTGTCACACTTGACTCTATTGCATCAGCACCAAGCGTTGCAGAAACTGTCGCTTGTTCCACTGTTGTTAAATCAACTGTGAGTGCACCGCCTTGAATTTGGATTGCAAGTGCGTTTGCAGTGTCGTATGTGAAGCCACCTGTGATTTGTGCTGTTCCGCCAGTGATTGCTGATTGAACAGTTGGTGCAGAGATAAGCTCGTCGTCAAGATAGATTGAAATTGCTTCGCCAATAAGACTTGCTGTTGCTTCTGCGAATTTAACGCTACCTTCTGTTGTGAATTCAAGTGATACAAGATATTCTTGAGATGAAGAATCATATGCTGCGTATGCAGTTTTGATATCTCCCGCTTGTCCTGAAACAACAACGTTGCCATCTGGATCTCTGAATTCAAGAACGGCTGGTGTGCCGATGATATCAAAAACGTCTTGAGATGCGATTTCGCCTGTGCCCACGTTTGCAACTTCAACACGGATTTTGTTTCCTTGTGATGTTGAAACTGTCGCTTCTGTGTATCCTGCGGCGTAAAGTCTTTCTAATAAAATATCGGTTGTGCTTGAAATATGATAATCAAGATCGCTTGCATCATACATTGGTTCACCATCAACTTCTGGAATTGATGCTTCAAATACAACATAGACACCACCCGAAAGTTCGATACCTAGTGGAATGTTTGAAAATGGTGCGTTGTAGTTATATACGCCGAACTCGAAACTTGTGAATGTGAAGAAACACAAGATAATCGCGATAAGCAGAATAGCTATCAACATAGTTATGGCTTTTTTCTTGCTCATAATGAGTTTTGCCTCCCTTATTGGTTAATTTATCCTTTATTTTGCATTTTTGGTGCTTTCTTTGTTTTGTTTACCCTATTTTTTATCGAATATTCACAAAAACGCGAAATTCCACCTTTTAGATGCTTATATAATTATATAATGAAATGTTTTTTACTGTCAAATGTTTTTGTATCAAATACAAAATTTTATAAATTTATATTTTGCAATTTGTTTACTATTCGCCTTTTTCACAGTTGTAGCAGTGCATGCTGATTTCTAGACGTTTTTTGAACATGTCGCACGCCATTTTATATGGCACGTTTATATCGCCGTTGAAATTCAAGTTGTTTGCAGCACATCCGCCACCGCAGTGGTATTTTGCCCAACAGTTTTTGCAATCTTCTTTCACGATAAGAGTTGAGCTTATGAAAACTTCTCTTATTTCTTCGTTGAGTTTCTTTTCAAATACGTTGCCAATTTTGAATTCTGGCTTATCTGCGAACTGATGACACGGATAGATTTCGCCTTTTGGTGTTACGGCAAGATATTCTGCACCCGCACCGCAACCGCGAATTCTTTTGCCCATGCAAGGGCCGTGTTCTAGGTTTATCATAAAGTGGAAGAAGTTGAACCAAGTGTTTTTGTCACTTCTCTTTTTAAGATAATAATTTGAAAGTTCATCATATTCCGCACTGATTGTTTCCAAATCTTCACTTTGAAGTGAAAGTGGGTCTTCATCGGGAAGCACCACTGGCTCAACAGAGATTTGCTCGAACCCTTGTTCGTGCAAAAATTTGATATCCTCTGCAAAATCCAAATTGTTTTTTGTGAAAGTTCCGCGGACGTAGTAATCTTTATCGCCACGAACTGCCACAAAAGCTTTTGCGTTTTTGATTGCAACATCAAAACTGCCCTTGCCGTTTGGAGTTTTTCGCATGAAGTCGTGCACTTCTGCCCTGCCGTCCACTGACAAAACAACGTTATCCATTTCTTCGTTCAAGAATTCGATTTTCTCGCGGTTTAGAAGCATGCAGTTTGTTGTCATTGTGAATTTGAAAATTTTGCCGTGTATTTTTGCTTGTTCTTTGCCGTAGTACACCGCGTTTTTCACAACGTCGAAATTCATCAGCGGTTCGCCACCGAAAAAGTCGATTTCTAGATTCTTGATTTTACCACTTCTTTCAATGATAAAGTCGATTGCGTTTTTTGCAACTTCATCTGTCATATAGCAAATTTCTTGGCGGTATGTTCCGTCTGAGGCGAAACAATAAGAACAGCGCAAGTTGCAATCGTGGCAGATATGCAAACAAAGCGCTTTCACCTCTGTTCGCGTTTGGTTTTGCAAAACTTGTTGTGGGGCTTCGATAAGTCCTTCGTTTTTCAATTTTTCAAGGTCTTCTTTCGCTTCTTTTATGTCAGCTTCGTTTTCGTTTTCAAGTGAAAGGTCGTTTGAAATTTTATATATCAGCTCGTCCACCTCGAAAAAGCTTCCGCTTTCGGTGTCGTATAGATAATATTTTTCATTTTGCTTATAGCAATGTGTCATGATTTCTCCTGTGGAATTTAGTCGTCTTTTGATTTTCTTATAACATAAAAACGGGACAGCAATAATGCTGTCCAAATTTTATTAGTTCAATTCTTTTCTTGTGTTTTCTTTCACGTTTACTGGGTTTCTTTCGCAAACTTGATTTCCAACTGTACAGCTTGTTTTGCAAGCTGATTGACAACTTGATCTGCATTCTCCACAATTGTGTGATTTCTTTTCAAGTGGACGAGAAACTACTGTTTTGATTCTGCTCATGAAAATTCCTCCAATCTTTTTATCCAATTTATTATACCTTATATTTTGTTAAATATCAAGTATTTTTCACGCTTTTCTATCTTTTTTTACATTTACCGCCAAAACACCCGCTATCATGCCCGTGAGAAGTCCTGTTGCCACATCGATTGCTGTATATTTGGTGAAAACCACGCTTCCGCCGATGCCGGAAAACATCAAAAACAGCAGTATGATTGCAAGCATACCCACAATGCCACCTTTTATCAGCCCCGCTTTTTTGTTTGTTATGCCGATAAGCACGCCGAGAAACACTCCCGCATATTTTATCACTTGGTTTATGGGAATTATCAGCCCCGACGGAACATCAAAAAAATTCAGCACAAGTGAAAACACAACAATGCCAAGCATCGTGAGCACCATTGCAAGCACCACCGCAATCGCGATATCAAATATATAAGATTTTTTAGTTTTTTCTTTCATCTCGCCCTCCGCTTTGGTTTATTTTATGCGAATGTGGGCGGGAGTAGAACAGGTTTTTAGGGAGGGGGTGGGGGTGGACGGCGTTGGTTTACTTGGAGGTAAATTATTTGCCACGCGAATTGAAAGGTGAAAGGTGAAAGGTGAAAATTGTGGTAAGGCATGGGCTTCGCCCTATGCATCCAATTATTAGGAAATACAATAAGGGCGTAACTTTCAACAAGTAACGCCCTTATTGTCAATTTCAAATAATAGCATGCACGAACGAAGTGAGTGCTTTACCACAATTTTTAATTTTTAATTTTCAATTTTTAATTGCAAAGCTTCGCTTTGCACGCATATTTCAAGATTCCTATTATTGTTTTGCCGTCTTTAATTTCGCCGTTCATTACCATTTCTATTGCGGTTTCTAGGGGGTATTTTTCTACGTTTAGGAATTCATCTTCGTCTAGGTGCAAATCTGAAAAAGATAGACCTTTTGCGAGATAGATATGTATCACTTCGTTTGTGTAGCCTGGGGATGGATACATTTGTGCGAGTGGGGTGAAAATTTTTGCTGTTGCGCCGATTTCTTCGGAGAGTTCACGCATACCGCATTCGCATGGGTCTTCGCCCGCTTCTTTTTTGCCGGCGGGAAGTTCCAAAAGCTCTGCTTTATATGGGTATCTGAACTGACGAACGAAATAGACGTTGTTGTCGTCATCTATTGGCAGAATTGTTACACCGCCCGTGTGCGTTACAAATTCGCGTTTGGCTTCTTCGCCGTTTGGGAGATAAATTTCATCACAAAATAGCTTGATGATTTTGCCGTCGTATAGCTTGTTTTGGGTTTTTGTTGTTTCTGTTAGTTTCATATACGCACCATTTCCTTTTGTTTATGTTACTATTTTAACACATTATGAAAATAAAGTGCAATATATTTTTGTTTTTTTTAAATTTCTTTTTGACTTTTTACATTTTTTTCTATATAATCAGTTCCAATATATTGCATAAAATTTTTGGAGGATATATATGAACAAATTTAAGGCACTTTTAAAGCGTTGGTTTATCGATGGATTTTCCGGCATGGCACTGGGGCTTTTTTGCACTCTGCTTGTGGGACTTATCGTTAAACAAATCGGGCTTTTGATTGGTGGGTCTGTTGGCGATGCGGTTTATAACCTTGGCGTTGTTGCTTCTGCACTTATGGGTGCGGGCATTGGCGCGGGGGTTGCAAGAAGCTTGAAAGCTGATAGGTTGGTTTTGTTTTCTGCAATCGTTGCGGGAACTATGGGTGCGCAAGCGAGTAGTTTTCTTGGTGGCACACTTATTTCGGGCAGTTTGATTTCTATGGCTTCTGGCGAGCCAATTGGTGCGTTTGTCGCTTCCCTTCTCGCCGTTGAAGCGGGGCTTTTGGTTACGGGCAAAACAAAGGTTGACATCATCGTTGTGCCGTTTGTGACACTTATCACTGCACTTATTGTGACTTACACACTTTGCCCAGGAATTATTGCGGGCATGAACTGGATTGGTGAAGCAATCCAAGCGGCAACAACATTGCAACCACTTCTTATGGGTGTTATCATTGCAATTTGCATGGGTTGCCTTCTCACACTTCCAACTTCTTCGGCTGCGATTTGCATTTCGCTTAAACTTGGCGGAATCGCGGGCGGTGCGGCTGTTGTTGGGTGCGCTTGCCACATGATTGGTTTTGCTGTTATGAGTTATCGTGAAAATAAATTCAGCGGACTTATTGCACAAGGGCTTGGAACAAGTATGCTTCAAATTCCAAACGTGTTCAGAAAACCAATTTTGATTTTGCCACCTGTTATTGCAAGCGCCATTTGTGGTCCACTTGCGACAGTGGTTTTCAAACTTTCTTGTGATTACGCCGGCTCTGGCATGGGCACTTGCGGTCTTGTTGGTATTTTTTCGACAATAACAGAAAGTGCGGGAACAATTTCAAACGCTACGCTTGCAATAGGCATCATTTTGCTGTTCTTTATTTTGCCAGCCGTTATCTGCTTTGCCGTTTCAGAAATTTTCAGAAAAAAAGGAATCTTCAAATTCGGCGATTTGAAACTTGACTTGACATAAAACTTGACTTAAAACTTGACTTAAAACTTGACTTAAAACTTGACTTAAAAACAAATACACAAAATTCAAATGCACAGCGGCTTGCCACTGTGCATTACTTTATGTTTTACTTTTTGCTTTTTACTTTTTACTTTTTACTTTTTACTTGCAAAGCCTAGCTTTGCACTTTTCTTTTGAAAAGTCGCAAGAAATTTGCGATGAATCTTGGCATTTTTATGCATATGATTTTCATTTCACCCCTCCCAAATGCTGACCAAAATTACACCATTTTCAAACTCGACAACTTGCTTATCCGATATTGCGACGTTTGAAACGCCACGCGCGGAAGTTGTTTCCAAAGTGAGATTTTCAAGTGGGTATTTCAGCCCTTTTGATGAGATTATATGCACTGCTCCTGAAATTGGTGCTAGTGAAATTGTTTTTCCGATTTTTTCTTGCAATGTGAATGATTTGTTTTTCAGCGCAACTTTTTCTTCCATGCCAAAAAATGTGATTTCCGCATTATCGATATATTTTGATGCCATTTGCAAGTTGGAAATTGTGTGGGAAAGCCTTTTGCCAAGTCCGCAATAGATAAAAATTTCTTCACAGCCATTTGCAATCAGATATTCAAGACCCGCTTCGCCGTCGGTGAAATCCTTTTCGCTTGGGTATTTGAAAACTTTCACGCCTGTTGGGATTTCAAAATAGCTATCCATGTCGCCAACCAAAATGTGAGGCGTTATTCCAAATTCAATCGCGTTTTTATATCCGCCGTCGCACGCAACAACTAAATCAAATTCACGAGTGATTTCTGTTTTTTCACTGTCGCCATTCAGAAACAAACAGCCTGTTTTTTTCTTTTGCATAGGTTTTTTCTCCACGAATATCAATCCACAAAATTTGTTGAAAATTCCGCGGTCACTTCTTTTCTTAGATTACTTTCTGTTTCCAAGTTTATCTTCTCATGCTTTCCATGGCTTCGCCCCAGTTTTCTGCGCCGAAAACTGCACTGCCCGCAACGAGAATATCAGCGCCCGCAATTCTTGCAAGTTTCGCAGTTTCTTTGTTGATTCCACCGTCGATTTCGATAAGATATGAATACTTATTGGCAGTTCTAAGCTTGAAAAGTTCTGTCACTTTTACAAGTGAGTTTTCAATGAAAGATTGTCCGCCAAAGCCAGGATAAACGCTCATGACAAGCACCATATCACAGATGTCGAGAACGTCTTTTATTGCGTCCACACTTGTGTCTGGCGAAATTACAATACCCGCTTTTATGCCGAGCGCCTTGATTTCTTGAATGGCTTCTTTTGCGTTTGGTTCTGCTTCGATATGAAAAGTTATAAAGTCTGCCCCCGCTTTCACGAATTCTGCAAAATATTTGCGTGGGTTTTGTATCATAAGGTGCACATCGAACGGAATGTGAGAATACGGCTTGATATCCGCAACGGTTTTCATCCCAAAAGATATGTTGGGAACAAACGTGCCGTCCATGATATCCACATGCAGATAATCAGCACCCGCAAGTGTGATGTTCATTACGTCTTTGCCAAGTCGCGAAAAATCCGCTGACAATATTGATGGTGCGATTTTAGCCATATTTATTTTCTCTCCTTTTTTTCATTTCTTCATATATTTTAAGGTATCTTTCGTATCTGTTTTTTGAAATTTCCCCTTCTTCAAGCTTTTGTTTTACCATGCATTTTGGTTCTTTGATATGCACGCAACTGCCATAAAAACAATCGTTTTGGTATTTAAAAAAGTCGGGATAGTAGTTGATCAGTTCCACTTCGTCGATATCTATATCTAAAAATGAAAAGCCTGGTGTGTCAATCACGTATCCGCCTTGGATTGTGTTCCAAATTTCGCTGTGGCGGGTTGTGTGTTTTCCGCGGTTGTTTTTTGATAGCTCGCCAACTTCCATTTCGCGTTTGTGTCCGCCAACTTTTATTATGTTGAGAAGTGACGTTTTGCCAACTGCAGATTGGCCAACAAGACAGGTGATTCCGCGTGATAAAACTTTGTTTAGAACATGCGTTGTTGGCACGTCGAATGTGGAAATTTCAAAGATTTCTTCGACGGCGTTTGCGTAGTCCTTTTTCACATCTTCGCGGAATTTTTCAATGCCCAAATCGATTTTGTTTATCACGATATACGGCTTTATGCCATAGCACCTTGCGTGGATAAGCATTTTATCAATCAGCATGAAATCTGGCGCTGGAAGTGTGGAAATTATTATCACTAAGTTATCGATATTTGCAATTGGTGGGCGAATAAGAAAGTTTCTGCGCGGGTGAACTTTTTCGATTGTTAGCGTTTCGATATCAAATTGCACGCTGTCGCCAATCATGAAGTTGCCACCTTTTTGCTTGGTTTTCTTTCTTGAAGCACACTTGAAAATTTCGCCGTTTGAAACGACGTCGTATGCCCCGCCAACGCCTTTTATTAGCATTCCATCACGCATCGGCATTTTCGTATCTCCTTTTAAGCTGTCCGCAAGCACCTTCGATATCACTGCCCATTTCTCGCCTTAGCGAAGCGGAAAGACCCGCTTCTTCCAATTTTGCAACAAAGGCATAACCTTCTTTTCGCGATTGTGCTTTGAAGTTTGTTTTGTCCACCGCGTTAAGCATTATGCAGTTTATGTGCACGGGAAAGCCCTTGATGATTTTTTTGAGTTCTTCCACATGTGCGTCGGTATCGTTTTCGCCTTTTATTATTGTATATTCAAAAATGACTCTTCTGCCGGTTTTATTGAAATAGTTTCTCGCTTCTGAAATCACTTCTGAAACGGAATATTTTCTTGCAATAGGCATGATTTTTTCACGTTCGGCTTGGATTGGGTTGTGAAGTGAAATTGTGAGAGTGACACCCAAATTTAGGTCGGCAAGTTTTTTCATTTGTGGCACAAGTCCGCAAGTTGAAAGGGAAATGCTTCGCCTTGAAATCTTCAAGCCTTCTTCACTTGAAACAAGGTTTAAAAATTCCACCACGTTATCAAAGTTGTCTAGCGGTTCGCCACTGCCCATAAGCACTATGTTTGTGATTTTGCGGTTTTGAAAATCTCCGCCCAAAACGCGGTTGATAACTGCAACTTGCATATACATCTCTGTTGCGGAAAGATTGCGTTTAAGCCCGTCCATGCCCGAAGCGCAAAACACGCAACCCATGCGACAGCCAACTTGCGTTGAAATGCAGATTGTTGAACCGTATTCATAGTTCATCACCACGCATTCGATAAGTCCGTCGGTTGTTTTCAGCAGATATTTTTGTGTTGTATCTTTCGAAGTGAACACCTTTTCCACTTTGATTGGGAATTCGAATTCCGCTGTCAATTTTTCTCTTGCATCTTTAGAAATGGATGTCATGCTTTGGAATTCATACCCAAAAAGAAGCCATTTTTTTACGATGGCTTGTTTATATTTTTCCTTCACGATGTGTGAAAAATCAAGGTTGTTTAAATTTATTTGCATATTTTATCCTTTTTTCATTTTTGCAACGAAGAAACCATCGAAGCTTTCGCTTGGGAAAATTTGAATTCCGAAACCTGTGTTTTCAAATTCTTCCAAAACGTCGGTGTTTATTGGCTGAAGGGTGTATTCACTGTGCTGTGCAAGAAAGTTTTTCACAATCTCGCCGTTTTCTTCCTTGGTGATTGTGCATGTGCAGTACATAAGCACACCGCCATTTGCAACGTATTTTTCAGAATTTTCCAATATTTCAGCTTGCAAAATCGCTAGCTGATTTATGTTTTCTTGATTTTTTTGAAGTTTGATTTCCGGTTTGTTTGCAACCACGCCAAGTGCGGAGCAAGGTGCATCAACCAAGACTTTTGTGAATTTGCCATTCCAACTTTCGTCGAATATTCTGCCGTCTTTTTGCTGTGCTGTTGCGTTTTTCGTGTTCATGCGTTGGAAATAGCTTCTTAAAAGCCCCACGCGGTGTGGGTGAATGTCGCACGCTGTGACACTTCCTGATTTTGCGATTTCCGCCATATAACAAGACTTTCCACCAGGTGAAGCGCATGTGTCCAAGATGATATCACCGCTTTCAACACCAAGCGATTCCACTGCAAACATCGAGCTTCGCGATTGTTTCACATAAGTGCTTTTTGGGATGTCGCTTTTGTTTAGAAGTGCGTATTTTGCAAACAGACTGCCCGCCTTTTTTTCGAATGGGATATTTCTTTTTTCAAGCTGTTTGATAAAGCCATCGATATCTTTGCCCCTGACCCTTATTGAAGCCAAGTCCTTTTGTTTGAATTCTATGATTTGCCTTGTTTTTTCTTCGCCAAAATCAGCAATCATTTTATCAATAAACCACATTGGATATGAATATTTGATTGAAAGATATTCATTTGTGTTTTCGGGATAGGTATATTCAAAATCAACCGCTTTTTTCAATGTGCCGTTCACAAAGCCAGTGAGCGAATTTTTTGTTATTTTCTTTGCTATTTGAACTGTTTCTGTGACTGCGGCATAGTTTTTCACATCCATATCGTCAATCATATAAATGCCAACTTTAAGCAAATTATAAACTGAATTTTTAGGTTTTTTCGCACACAACTGTGATATTTTATATTCCAAAAGGATATTGTTTTCCAAAACGC
Organism: Bacillota bacterium; assembly: GCA_044426085.1. GTDB lineage: Bacteria > Bacillota > Clostridia > Christensenellales > CAMQZB01 > JAWXUU01. The sequence continues at coordinate 60,172 of JAWXUU010000004.1, forward strand.
CATAAACGATTTTTGTGACTAGCTTTTTATCTTGTTCTTCACAAAGGGCTAGCACTTTGTTTAGGTATATCGTGGAATATGCGCCTTTTCTTAGCACTTCATCGATGATTTTGTAGGACTTATAAATATAGTTCATAGATTGATTCCTATCTCTAGACTTCTTCCGTTCAAGAAATCTTTATCTGAAACCGCTTTGGAGTTTGGAAACTGCAAGTTTTTGATTGCAATCGCTCCGTCAGCGGTCTTTATTGTTATTCCGTTTTTTCTGTCGGCTGTTAATATTTCGCCAGTGTTGCCGAAAAATTCACCTTGCAAAATTTCCGATGCGTGGATTTTGATTTTTTCGCCATTGTATTGGAAATAAGCCGATGGCGATGGGTTCATACCGCGGATATGGTTGAAGATTTCTCGCGATGATTTTGAAAAATCAATTTCGCCGTCTTCTTTTTCTATCATTCTTGCATGGGTTGCACTTTCGTGGTCTTGTGGGGTGAAAACTGCGTTTCCACTTTCGATAAGGGCAAGACCTTGCAAGATAATTTCGCCACCAAGAACAGAAAGTTTTTCAAACATACTGCCTGAAGTGTCGGTATCTTCAATTTCGATTTCGCGAGTGATAAGCATGTCGCCCGTGTCGATTCCTCGCTCTGTTTTCATAAGTGTTATGCCTGTTTTTTTGTCGCCGTTGAGAACAGACCACTGGATTGGTGCGGCACCGCGATATTTTGGCAAAAGTGAGCCGTGCACGTTTATTATGCCGTGGGTTGGGATGTCGATAAGTTTTTGCGACAGAATTTGCCCATAAGCACACGTCACCATTATATCGGGGTTCATGGCTTTGATTTCTTCCACGCCTTCCACCCTTATTTTGTTATATTGCAAAACTTTCAAGCCGTGCTTTGTTGCAAGCTGTTTCACGGGTGTTGGTATGATTTTTTTGCCACGGTTTTTTGCTGTGTCGGGCTGAGTTACCACCGCGAGAATTTCGTGGTGAGAATTTATCAGCGCTTCAAGCGTTGGCAGTGCAAATGTTGGTGTTCCCAAAAAGATTATCTTCATTCAATTCTCCATTAGTCGTATAGCTCGCCTTCCACTTTGTCGATAAAAAGTCCGCCAGAAAGGTGGTCAAATTCGTGACAAGCACATCTTGCATACAATCCTTCAAGCGCCATTGTGAAAGTTTCGCCTTTCAAGTTTTGCGCTGTCACAGAAACTTTCATTGGGCGAGTCACGTCGCCATATTTTCCTGGGCAAGAAAGGCAACCTTCTTGACCTGTTTGTGTTTCTTGCGAAAAATCGTGCAGTGTTGGGTTGATAAATTCTTGCATGTTTCCATCGATATCAATCACGAAAACTCGGCGCAAAATGCCCACTTGAACTGCGGCGATACCAACGCCGTTCGCTTTATCCATAGTTTCTTTCATATCGGAAACAAGCGTTACAAGTTTTTCATCAAAGTTTTCAATTATTCTTGATTGTTTTCTGATCGTTTCGTCATCTTCTTTTATTATCGTTCTGATAGCCATAGTATTTCCCCTTTACATCATATTATTTGGATTTATTTCTACGTAGGTAACTACGTCTTTTTGCTTGTTTTGTGATATAATCTCGTACATTTTTTCTATAACTGGCGAGCCAACCTTGACCCTTGCAATCACTTGGAAGCGATAGTAGCCTTGAAGCTGAAAAATCGGCGATTGCATGCCATTCATATATAAAAATTCACTTTCGTTTTGGATTTTCAAATCGCGTACTTTTTTATATAGTTCCCTGCCAAGTTCCCTTGCTTTTTGGTGATTTTTTGAATAGCACATGATTCTTATAATGTCGCAAAATGGTGGAAATTGCGAAACTGCGCGAATGTTGATTTCGCTTTCATAAAGCGATTTATAATCCCCGTCTAGCGCCAAATGCAAGATGTGGTGGCGCGGAGAGTTTGTTTGCAAGATAACCTTGCCAACTTTTTCGCCCCTGCCTGCCCTTCCCGCGACTTGAGTGAGAAGTGAAAAGGTTCTTTCACCCGCACGAAAATCTGAAAAGTGTAGCGACATATCCGCATCCAAAATGCCAACGAGCGTCACGTTTTCAAAATCGTGCCCCTTTGCAATCATCTGCGTGCCCACAAGCACGTCCGCCTTGCCTTTGCGAAAATCTGAAAGTATGTTTTTGTGTGATTCTTTTGTGGTTGTGGTGTCGTTATCCATTCTTAGAACTCTGATTTCTGGGAACAGATTTTCAAGCAACATTGCAACTTTTTCTGTGCCGACCTTGCCCGTTTTGAAATGTTCGCCACCGCATTTGGGACAAACTTTTGGCAAGTTATATAAGTCGCCACAATAATGGCATTTAAGGTTGTTTTCACCTTTGTGATAAGTGAGTGAAACGTCGCAATTTTCACATTTGCAAACGAAGCCACAATCCAAACACTGATAGATTGAAGAAAAACCGCGCCTGTTTAAAAACAGCATTATTTGGTTTTTATCTTCCAATGTTTTTGAAATTTCTTCAAGCAGTTTTTCTGAAAAAATTTCTGAATTTCCGTTTTGGATTTCTTGACGCATATCGACAATTTCCACTTTTGGAAGTGGTCGCTTGTTTATGCGGTTTGGCATGGTTGCAAGTGAATAAACCCCGTCGCACGCTTTTTTATAGGTGTCGAGAAGTGGCGTTGCAGAGCCATAAACCAGCATTGCGCCGTGGGATTTTGCGAGATATTCTGCGACTTCTTTTGTTTCGTATCGCGGAGATGTTTCGCTTTTATATGAGCTTTCGTGTTCTTCATCGATAATGATTATCCCGATGTTTTCAAGCGGTGCGAACACTGCACTTCTTGCGCCAACGGCAACTTTTGCTTGTTTGTTTTTCAGCCTCCACCACTCGTCGAAGCGTTCGCCCGCGGATAGTCCGCTGTGCAAAAGTGCAACTTGCGAGCCGAAATTTATTCGGAAAAGGTCAAGCATTTGTGGTGTGAGTGAAATTTCCGGCACGAGAAAGATTGCTGTTTTGCCTTTTGCAAGCACGCTTTCGATTGCCTTTATATAAACTTCCGTTTTTCCGCTTCCCGTTACCCCATGAAGGAGCGTTGCGATTTTGTTTGACTGAAAAATTTTGTCGAGAGCGTTTTGTTGGTCGCGCGTGAGCGTTCTTGACTTTTTTTCGTCGAGTTCGCTTTGATATGGTGTGCGGAAAACTTGGTATTTTTCTATTTTTATTATTTGCAATTCTTGCAATTTGTTAAGCGATTGATAGCTATATTGTTTTGCAAGAGCCGTGAAGTCGCCTTGATTTTTTTCAAGTTCTTCCACGATTTTAAATGCATTTTTGTTGCGTTTTGAAAGTGATTCAAGCTTTTTTTGATAGTCCTTATCAAGTGTGACCGTCTTTTTTTCCACTTCTTTTGTCTTGAAGTTTCTCACCGATGGCGGCATCAAAAGGCGAAGTGCTTCTTGGGTTAGGACGTGATATTTTGCAATCAAGAAATCGCAAAGTTCAAACTGTTTTTCAGAAATCAGCTTGGAATCTTTCTTTTCCAAAATGCTTTTCAATTTTTCATATTCGGATTTTTCGGCGATATCCAAAACAAACCCTTCTTTCACAAAATTTGAAAATGGCACTTTGACCATATCACCACGGGAAATTTCCATGCCCGCGGGAATGTTATAATCAAAGCACCTATCAAGGTTTGCAGTTGCGATATCAACAGCAACTTTTGCAATCATTTATTTATCCGCCTTTTCAAGCAAATTTTTAACGCTTTCTGCAATCACGCTTGCAAGCTGTGATTTTGCCATTTTCTCAAGTGGGATTTCTTTTCCGTCCGCAAAAATCAACGTTGCGATGTTTGTATCCACATTGAAGCCTGCGCCTTCTTGAGTTATGTCGTTAGCAACCACGAAATCGGCGTTCTTTTTGGCGAGCTTGCCCCTTGCATTTTCAAGCAAGTTTTGCGTTTCTGCCGCAAAAATAACAAGCACTTTGTCGCCTTTCACTTTGCCAACTTCAAAAGCAATATCCACGTTTGGAATAAGCTCTAGCGCGAGTGATTTTTCTTTGATTTTATTTGTAAATTGGTTTTTCACTTTGAAATCGCACGGCGCGGCTGATTTCACAATTGCGTCAGCTTTTTCAAGGTTTGTCATCACCGCATCAAACATTTGGTCGGTTGTTGAAACCTTTATGTTTTGATAGAAATTTGGGATTTCCACTGTGGTGTTGCCGTGAACGAAAATCACATTTGCGCCCATTTTTTCAAATGATTTTGCAATTTCAACACCCATTTTACCCGACGAAGAGTTGGTGATTTTTCTTACTCCGTCGATTGGTTCTGCCGTTCCACCTGCTGTCACTATCACTGTTTTGCCTTGCATTTTAGTGTTTTCTTTCAAGGCATCAATAACATATTTGCAGATTTCTGCGGGGGATTGCATTTTGCCTTTTCCCACATCGCCACATGCCAGATTGCCACAAATTGGCTGGATAATTTCGCAGCCGTGGTCTTTGATCGTTTGCAGATTTTTTTGAAACGCGACTGATTCATACATGTTTGTGTTCATGGCGGGCACAATGATTTTTTTTGCCTTCGACGCAAGATACGTTGTGGAAAGCATATCATCGGCAATGCCAAGTGCGAATTTCGCGATTGTGTTTGCCGTTGCTGGTGCAACCAAAAAGACGTCCGCCCAAGCAGCTAGGCTTATGTGGTGAACATCAAAATTTGCAACCTGTTCGAAAGTGTCGAGTGCGACAGCATTTTTTGAAAGCACTTCAAAGGTTTTTGGAGCAACAAGACTGCAAGCGTTTTTTGTCATGATAACTTTCACTTCGATATCCGCTTTTGAAAGAGTTGAAACAATCTCGCACGCCTTATACGCGGCAATACACCCCGTGACGCCAAGCAATACTCTTTTCTTCCTTTCCATATTGTGTCCTCCTTTGTTGATTCAAACTTTCAAAAATATTGCCTGCAACGCAAAGCGTTGCACCGCTGATACTTTTTACTTTTTACTTTTTGCTTTTCACTTTTTGCTTTTTACTTTTGCATTGCAAAAAAACTAGCTTTTACGCTTAGTCTTCAATAACTGGTTTAAGCAAATCTTCGCAAACTTCCATTGCTGCTGCTGTGATTGGTTTTTCATATGGGAAGTTTTGAATGCCGTTGCCATAGATTTCTTGATCGGCGATTTGTCTTGCTCTTTTGGAAACGAGTGAGCAAAGAAGATAGTTACTGCCTGTGATTTCTACTAGTTCATCGATTGATGGTTTGTTGATCATAATATTTCTCCTTATAATAGGTTTATTTTTTTGTTTGTTTATTTTGTTTGTTTTTTTGATTTATTATATTTATTTATGAATTTAGGATATCTTTCATTACCGCAATGTTATTGACGCTTTTCATTTTTTCAGACGCGATTATGTTTTCCACATCGCAGACTGCTTTTTCAAGTTCGCCATTGATAACAACATAGTCGTAGTTTTCGAATTCTTCAAGTTCCTTTTTGCAGAGGTCGAATCTTCTTTCGATTTCTTCGGCGGTTTCTGTTCCGCGTTTTTCAAGCCTTCTTTTAAGTTCGGAAATCTTTGGTGGCGCAACCATGATAAGCACTGTTTTTGGAAGTTTTCTTTTCACTTCAAGCGCACCTTTCACATCGATTTCCAAAAGCACATCGCCCTTTTCAAGATTTTCATTAACAACGCTTATAAGCGTGCCATACTTGTTGCCAAAGTTTTCGAAGTATTCCAAAAATTCGCCATTTTCTGCTTTTTTATCAAATTCTTCATGCGATAAAAAGAAATATGAAACTCCGTGTTTTTCGCCTTCACGCATTTTTCTTGTGGTTGCGGAAACTGATTCGATAAGGTTTATTCGCCCTTTCAGAATTTCCTTTATTGTGCCTTTGCCAACCCCAGATGGGCCAGAAAGTATCATTAGTATACCCTTTGCCATTGCATTCTCCAATTCATAATTATTCAGCATGATTATACCACACTTTGCATGGCTTTTGCAAGATATTTTGGGAAATTTACACAAAAAAAATTGCCTTCCATAATTGAAAGGCAATGTGATTTTTTTATTCAGTTATAATTAGCCTTTAACTCTTTCCATGTAGTCGCCAGTTCTTGTGTCGATACGGATAAGTTCGCCTTCGTTGATAAACATTGGAACTTGGATGATTGCACCAGTTTCGATTGTTGCATTTTTCATAACGTTTGTTGCAGTGTTGCCAGCAACGCCAGGATCGGCTTCTGCAACTCTCATAACAACGAAGTTTTCAGGTTCAACGCTGAATGCATCGCCTTTATAGAATTTGATTGTTACAACGTCGTTTTCTTTGATGAATTTTAGTGCATCTTCAACAGCTGATTCGTTGAGTGTTGTTTGTTCGAAAGTTTCGTTGTCCATGAAATAATAAAACTCACCGTCTGTATAAAGGTATGCAAGTTTTTTTGTTTCGATAGTTGCTCTTGTGTATTTTTCAGTTGGGTTGAATGTTTTTTCAAGGTTGCTTCCTGTGATTACGTTTCTGATTTTCGTTCTTACAAACGCAGCACCTTTACCTGGTTTTACGTGTTGGAATTCTACGATTGTCCAAACTCCACCGTCCATTTCAAATGTGTGACCTTTTCTGAATTCGCCAGCTTGTATCATTTTTATCCTCCTGTGATATGTGTCTTTTGAAATTTCACATATTATATGTTTTCATTATCTGTTATATTATAGCTTATTTTTATAAATTTTTCAAGTGTTTTTCTAATTTATTATTATTAATTCTTTAGAAAGTGGGTTTAAATTGCAATTTCCGCCACTTTTTATGACGATTGTATCTTCAATTCTGAGACCAAACTTGTTTTCCATGTATATTCCAGGCTCGATTGTGACAACGTTGTTTTCTGCAAGCACTTCTTGCGAACGGCCGTTTAGGGTTGGTGATTCGTGGATTTCCACACCTACGCCGTGGCCTAGGCCGTGGGTGAAGAATTCGCCGACTGCAAAGGATTCGAAAAGCTGTACTGCTTTGTTGTGGATATCCGCTGTTTTCACACCTACAACCGCCATTTCAAGGCAAGTTTCTTGCACGAGTTTCACAATGTTATATATTTCTTTTTGGTGTTTATTCAAATTGCCAACGCCAAATGTTCTTGTGATATCGGCGTTATAGCCATCAATACAAGCACCAAAATCGCACGTGACAAGATCGCCGTTTTGGATTTTTCTTTCGCTCGGTGTTGCGTGGGGTTTTGCACCGTTTTTGCCACTTGCAATTATCGTTTCAAAAGCGAGCGTGTCGGCGCCGTGCAAAAACAGTTGGTGGTTCAAGTTTGCACACAATTCACGTTCTGTTTGACCAACTTTCACAGTTTTCAAAAACGCGTTATATGCATCTGCGGAAACCTGCATTGCATGGGCGATTTTTTCGATTTCTTCTTGGGTTTTTATTTGTCTGATAGCTGAAATCTCGCTTGAAATATTGCAAAATTCAAACTTACCAATTGTTTCAAATGCGTTTTTGATACTTTCAAAAGTGTCGACTGTTATCTCACCTTCAAAGCCAATTTTTGTTATGTTTTCAGATTTGAAAAGCTGAGAATTTTTTTGAAGCACTGCAGAAAGATTCTGATTGATTTCTAGCGTTGTAGTGCTGTTTTCAAAGTGGTCTTTTCCCGCTTTTTGATACCTTGCATCGGTGGTATAGATTTGAAAGTTTTTACCCACAAGAAAATATCCGAACGAACTTGAAAAGTTAGAAAAATATTTTCGGTGATAGCTTTTTTCAAAAACATATAAATCTACTTTTTCAAATGATAGAGAATTTGTTTTTTGCATGTTTTTCACCTTTAAAGTTCTATTGCGTTATACATTTCTAGCATTGTTACAGCATCTTTTGTTTGCGTGCCCGCCGATTCGCAAATGCAATATGGCGTGAAACCTTTTGACTTAAGCGCGAAAGCTAGCGGTGGGAATTCTGGTCCGTAAACGGCATCTTCAAACGTGAGATGACGAACTTCGCCACCCTTTGAAAATTCAATCTTAGAAAAGTGGATGTGGAAATTTTTAGCTTTTTCGCCTAGTTTTTCCGTCATTTCGTCTAGGATTTTTTCGAAGTCTTCCACTGTTTTTAGCGAGCCGTGTTCGCGGGCGTTTATGTGCCCGAAATCTATGCAAGGAATGAAAAAGTCCGCAATGGTGCACAGCTCGCAAACTTCCGAAACTGTGCCAATTTGGCGGATTTTACCCATTGTTTCTGGGCAGATAATCATGTCGTCATACCCGTTTTCTATTATCAAATCTTTCAAGATTGCCATTCTTTTTTTTACGAGTTCGAAAGCTTCTTCGCGGTTCATTTTGCCTTCTGTTCCCGGGTGGAAAATCACGCGTTTTGCACCCATTTGTCTCGCTTTTTCAAGGGACTGCAGAACGTAGCCATAGGACTTTTGTGCCATTTCTTCTTCGGGGTTTGCAAGGTTGATAAAATACGGCGCGTGGACTGTCATTTCCACACCCGCTTTTTCGAAAGCTTCCTTCATCACGATGGCTTTTGCTTCTGAAAGGCGAACACCTTTGCCAAATGAATATTCAAAAATTGTGAGCCCTTTTTCCGCAACCCAAGCACCCGCTTGTTCTGTTGCTTTGAATCCGCAGTTATAGAATTCTTCCGAGTTTCCGCTTGGTCCAAATTTTATCATTTTATCTCCTTTATATCTTTTGCAAGTTGAGTTTTCAGTTCTTCAATACTAGAAAATTTCACAACATCACGCAAAAATCTTTTGAAATACACCGTTATTTGCTTGCCATAAAGTGGCTTTGAAATGCCGATGCAATGAGTTTCTATTTTATATTCTTGACCGCCAAAAGTTGGAACTTTGCCAACGTTTATCATGGATTTATAAATTTGACCATCAATTTTTGTTTCGCCGATATAAACGCCTTCTTTCAGAAGTATTTTTTTCTGGCTAGGTTTTATATTAGCTGTTGGAAAGCCGAGTTTTGTGCCGTTTTGAAAGCCTTTTTCGCAGTAGCCCGAAACGAAATATTCCGATTGCAAAAGGCTGTTAAGCTTTTCAATTTCTCCATTTTTCACAAGCACTTTCGCTTGGTTTGACGATGCTTTTTCATTTTCGAAATCTACTTTTTCGCAAACTTGAAGTTTGTTTTTGAAGTGGCTTTCTAGCATTTTTATATCGCCTTTTGCCATTTTTCCAAATTTATAATCAAAACCGCAAGTCACGCTTTTAATTTCGCATGTATCATCCAATATTTGCAAAAACTGAGTGGGATTTAAATCTTTTATTTTTGCAAAATCCGCCAAAATCAAAATTTCTACACCTATTGATTTATAGATTTCCAAGCGTTCTTCAAAGGTGAAAACAACACCCGATTGTTTTGTTTGCGGACTATCGGAAAATGTGAAAACTGCAAGACTGCCACCCGCATTTTGCGCGAGTTGAAAAATCGCCCTATGCCCTTTGTGAACGCTGTCGAAATAGCCAAGACAAAGGCTGATTTCTCCTTCTATTTTTTCGCCAAAGTTATACGTTTTCATCGTGTCCTGTTTCCCTTTTCACCCAAAGATATATTTTTTGGATGTTTTCTTCGCTTTTTATTATACCTTTAAATTCGTCGGTAAACACTGTGTATAGTCCGTCAGTTTTTTCATCCGTGCCACGAAAACCGTCGATATATCTGCGGTATTCTTCGTTTGTCATTTGCATTTTTGGCAGAAAATCAAGCACTTTTTCTGGCGATTGGATAAGCGTTTTATCACTTTCAAGTTCTTCAAATGTCACGGCATTTTCAATAGAGAAATTGCCACTTGAAATGCGGATAAGCCCCGCCATATATCCAAAAACCCCCATATCATACGCCATATCGCGAACGATAGAACGCACGTATGTGCCGGAAGAAACGCTCATATCAACGGTGAAAACACCGTTCACTTCTTCAATCACTGCGATATCAAAAACTTCGATTTCCACAGGTTTCAAAATAACTGAGCTTCCGCCCCTTGCGATTGAATACGCCCTTCTTCCGTCGACAACTTTTGCTGAATATTGCGGTGGCACTTGTGATATTTTGCCGATAAATTTCTTTGCTGATTCTTTCACTTCTTCAAGCGTCACTTGCCTTTTTGAATGATTTAAAACTTCGCCGTAGCTATCAAGTGTGTCCGTTTCGCAATCGAACTTGAAAAAAGCGCGATATTTTTTTTGCTTTGTTAAAAACACATCAAAAAGCCGTGTGCATTTGCCAACGGCTATTGGCAAAACACCCGACGCAAGTGGGTCGAGAGTGCCAAGATGTCCTATTTTTTTTATTCCGAGAACGCCACGCATTCTTGCGACTGCATCTGATGATGTCATTCCCGTTGGTTTTAGAAGGTTTATTATTCCGTCCATATTTTCCTTTATAAGTATAGTGATGCTCTATATAAAAGTTTATCCATAATCTCTTCAATACTACCGTTCATGCTTAGACCTGCCGCTTGAGTGTGACCGCCACCGCCATAGAAACTTGCAATTTCCGATGCTGATATGCCAATAATTGAGCGGATAGAGATTTTGTAGACATTCTTTTTTGCTTCCAAGAAATTGATTGCAATCTTCACGCCTGTTATGCTCATAGAATAATCGATAAGCCCTTCGTTTGAAGATGAGTCTAGTCCCCTTTTTTCAAGCATTTCTTGCGAAATCACAAGCGTTGCAATTTGATTTTCGTGGTGGAGTTTTATCCTTGAGAACGCATCGCCCAAAAATAGCAATTGGTTGTGTGATTTTTGCTTGAAAATCGCCTTTGTGATTGTGTGTGGGTCTGCCCCGTGCTCGGCAAGGTCGCCCGCCATTTTCAAAACATTGGCATCGGTGTTGGAATGTCCAAAACCGCCTGTGTCTGTCATTGTGCCGGCGTATAGCAATTCTGCCATTTCCTTTGTAATTGCGATGTTGTTTTGTTTGAACATTTCATACATCACAACGCATGTTGCGGCTGCATCGGGATAGATATAATTTTCGTGCCCGAAAGATTCGCATGTTCTGTGGTGGTCGATTGAAATTACGTGAGCACCTTTCAAGCTGATTTCTAGCGTGCCTATTCTTTTGATATCGCCACAGTCGGAAAAGATTATCAAATCGTATCCACTGCCCGCTTTGTTCGTCACTTTTTCAACCCCATTCAAAATGAAATATTTGTCTGGCATTGGCATGTCGCAAAGCACATCCGCTTCTACACCATAGGTGTTTTTGATTGCGTGATAAAGTGCAAGTCCGCTTCCGATAGTGTCGCCATCAGGGCGAGTGTGAAGCAGGATTGCTATTTTTTTGTAGCCTTTGAAAATTTCAAAGTTGATATCAATTTTCTTCATTTTCTTCTACCTCAGGTGAAATTTCCAATGTTGAAAGAATTTTGCTGATTTTTGCTGAATATTCATTTGATTGGTCAAGAACAATTGTTAGTGACGGAACTGTTCTGACTTTCATTTTGTGAGCAAGGCAAGTTCTTAAAAAGCCTCTTGATCTTACGATTGCATCGTATGTTTTTTTCTTTTTTTCTTCGTCTAGCGAAAAAATACTTACGACAACTTTTGCATACTTCAAATCTTGCGTTACTTCGCAAGAAAGCACGCTTGTCATTTCTGTGTTTTCTGGGTCTTTAATATCTCTTATTGCTTCTGCTAGTATTTTTGAGATTTCCGCGCCTAGAACGGCTTTTCTATCCTTTGCCATAATTCTCCTTTATTCGTGCTGAGCACTTATACAAAAGTCAGCCGAAAGCAAGTGTTGCCCTCGGCTGACTGCCAAATATCATTTATTTGATTGTTCTTTTGATTTCTTCAACGATGAACGCTTCAATCATGTCGCCTTCCTTAATGTCTTGGTAATCTTTAAGTGAAATACCACATTCATAACCATGGTTGACTTCTTTCACGTCGTCTTTCATACGTTTTAGAGAGTCGATTTCGCCTTCGTGGATTACGATACCTTCACGAAGAAGTCTGATTTTTGCATTTCTTTGAACTTTACCATCGATAACATAACCACCGACAACTGTTCCAACACCTGTGATTTTGAAGATTGTTCTAGCTTCGATTGTACCGATTGCTGTTTCCTTGAATTCTGGAGCAAGCATACCGCTCATTGAAAGTTTAACTTCTTCAATCGCGTCGTAGATGATTCTGTATGTTCTGATTTCTACACCGTCGCGTTCTGCCGTTTGTTTTGTTTTTGGATCAGGACGAACGTTGAAACCGATGATGATACCGCCCGATGTTGATGCGAGCATGATATCTGAATCGTTGATTGCACCAACCGCACCGTGGAGCACGCGAACGCGAACTTCATCAGTTGAAAGTTTTTCAAGTGCTTGTTTCACCGCTTCAACCGAGCCTTGAACGTCGGCTTTGATAATCAAATTCAATGTTTGAATTTCACCTTCAGAAACGTTTTTGAACGCGTCTTCAAGAGTAACTTTTTGATCAACTTTAATCATTGATGCTTTGATTTTTGCGATTCTTTCGTTTATTACTTGTTTAGAAAGCTTACCTTCTGGAACTGCCATGATTGTTTCGCCCGCTTCTGGAACTTCCTTGAAGCCGAGAACGCTGACAGCCATTGATGGGCCTGCTTTTTTAACTTGTTTGCCTTTTTCATCAAGCATTGCACGGATTCTGCCCGTTGCAAAGCCGGAAATAACTGTGTCGCCAACGTTGAGCGTTCCGCTTTTCACAAGGATTGTGGCAACTGGGCCTTTACCCTTATCAAGTTTGGCTTCGATAATTGAACCACTTGCAGCTTTATCTGGATTTGCTTTGAGTTCTAGAACATCCGCTTGAAGCAAGATTGTTTCTAGAAGGTCATCAATGCCTTCACCTGTTTTTGCTGAAACTGGCACTGCGGCAACATCGCCACCCCATGATTCCACAAGAACGTTATGTTCTGTGAGTTGTTGCATGATTCTGTTTGTATCTGCACCTGGACGGTCGATTTTGTTCATTGCAACAATCATTGTTACGCCCGCGGCTTTGATGTGGTTTATTGCTTCAATTGTTTGAGGCATAAGTCCGTCATCTGCTGCGACAACCAAGATTGCGATATCTGTGATATCTGCACCACGCTTTCTCATTGCTGTGAACGCTTCGTGCCCTGGTGTGTCGACAAATGTGATTTTTCTGCCGTCTAAGTCAACTGAATATGCACCGATATGTTGAGTGATACCACCCGCTTCGCCAAGTGTTACTTTTGCATCGCGAATGTAATCAAGAAGTGATGTCTTACCGTGATCGACGTGACCCATAACAGTTACAACCGGTGGTCTTGCAACCAAGTTTTCTTCTGTGTCTACTGTGTCGTCGAATGATTGAGTTAGGATTTCTTCCGCTGTTTGTTCTGGTTTGTATTCTAGCGTGATGCCATAATCAATTGCGATAAGTTCTGCTGTGTCGAAATCGACTGATTCGTTAACTGTTTTCATGATACCATCAGCGAACAATTTTTTTGTGATTTGAACCGCTGGGATACCAATTTTTTCTGACAAAACTTTGATTTGGATTGTATCTGTTGTCACAATTGCATGCTCGATTTTGATGAATTGTTGATGTTCTGCGCCAGAACCTCTTTTCTTAGTTTTGACTTTCTTGCTGCCCATTCTTTCGTCTGCGCCAATTCCGTCTTCAACGATAAAGCCTTTTCTTATCAAAGTACGCTTTGTCATTGCTTTCTTTTCGTCTTGTTTTGAATCTTTTTTCTTGGCAAAGTTTTTGCTTGTGTCTTGCTTTTGGAAAATTCCAACTGGTGAAGCTGGTTTCTTTTCTACTTTTTTAGCAAATACTTTCTTATCGTCGTCATCTTTGCCACCAAAACCGCCAGCAGCACCTTGTGGTCTTCTGTTGTTGTTGTAGCCACCTGCGCCGTTGTTGTTATATCCGCCTTGTGGTCTTGGAGCACCGCCACGGTTGAAACCACCGCCGTTGTTATTGTTGTTATTGTTGTTATAGCCACCGCGGTTGTTGTTATATCCACCACCGCCGTTGTTGTTATAGCCACCTTGTGGTCTGCCACCGCCGTTTGAATTTTCAAATCTTCTTGGTTTTTGTGGGTTGTTTGCAGCATTTTCAGCCATTCTTTGGCGAATTCTTTCTTGAATTTCCAACGCGCGTTTTGCTGCTGCTTCTTGAGTTGTGCTTTGGAACAAAACTGGCTGAGCCACTTCTGGTTTTGCAGCTTCAGTTTTCACGGCTTCAGTTTTCACGGCTTCTGCTTTAGGAGCGTGGGCTTTTTCCGCTTTCGGAGCAGGTGCTTTTTCCGCTTTTGGGGCAGGTTTTGCTTCTTCTTTTGGGGCAGGTTTAACTTCTGCTTTAACTTCTGCCTTTGGAGCTTCAACTTTAGCTTCTGCCTTTGGAGCTTCAACTTTAGCTTCAACCTTTGGAGCTTCCGCTTTACCTTCAACTTTTGGAGCTGGAGCATTTTCAGTTTTAACTTCAACTTTCACAGTTTCAGTTTTTTCAACTGGAGCACTTTCAGCTTTTGCCACTGGTTGTGGAGCTGGTGTTTGAACTTCCACGTTTTGAATTACTTCTTCCTTGTGGAATGTTTTTTGCACTTCTCTCACGTTTGTAAGAACGCCATCGACACTCTTTTTAAGCTCGGATACGTTTTTAGAAAGTGATTTAACCTTTCCCGATGACACAAGCTCATTTATCGCCTTTAGATTTTCTATTGATGATTTTTTATTGTTTTGATTTTCTGCCATTATTTCTCCTCGCCATTATATATTATTTCGTATTTTTCATTATCCAAACCAGCCATGATGCCTTTCACCATTTGTTTATCGGTGAGCCCACATATTTTACAACCCGTTTTGTTGACTAGCACTTCAAGCGGTTCGCCCTTTGTTATTATAAGGGGACAGCTGTGTTTGCTAGCGTAGTTTTCGGCATCTTTTCTCGCATTTTTGCCACCTGTTTCACACAGGATAACCAAAGCAAGATTACGCGCTTTTGAAAGCATCGTGGTGCCGTATATTATCTTTTTGGCTCTTGTTGCAAAGCCAACATATGATTCGATTTTACCCAAGGAAATCCTCCTCTAACATGTCGTATATTTCAGTTGGAACTGGGCATTGATACGCTTTTGCAAGCGCGTTTTTCTTCTTCGCTTTCAAAAAGCATTCGTGATTGTCGCAGATGTATGCCCCTCTGCCATTCTTCTTTGATGTTCTGTCAAGAAAAATTTCACCTTCTTTGGTTTTTACGATTCGGATAAGGTCTTTTTTGTTCTTTTCTTCCCTACATCCGATGCATGTTCTTTGAGGTATTTTCTTTTCAATTGCCATTTAGTATCCTCGATTTTTGTTTTTTGTTTGTATTATTCTTGAATTTCTTCGATTTCTTGAACTGCTTCAGCTTCTGTTGTTTCAACTTCAGTTGTTTCAGATTCTTCGATTTCAACTTCTGCTGTTTCTTGAGCGGCTGCTTGAGCTTTTGCAAGGTCTTCAGCATCCATTTCTGCTTCGATTTCTGCTTTCAATTCTTCAAGGTTGATTCCGTCGATTTCTTCGATTGAATCGAATTCGTCAATCATGTTGATTTCTTCAGTTTCGCTTGCTTCAAATTTTGATGCAGCTTTAACATCGATTTTCCAACCTGTAAGTTTTGCAGCAAGACGTGCGTTTTGACCTTCCTTACCAATTGCAAGTGAAAGTTTATCATCTGCAACAGCAACTTTTGCAATTTTCGCTTCTTCGTCGCCTTCAACGAAAGTTACTTCCGCTGGAGAAAGGCTTCTTGCAATGTATTCAAGTGGATCTTCACTGTAGTTGATGATATCGATTTTTTCACCTGAAAGTTCTGAAACGATTGCGTTCACGCGGACACCTTTTGTTCCCACGCAAGCACCAACTGCGTCGACTGAATCATCATTCGAACAGATTGCGATTTTTGTTCTTTGACCAGCTTCTCTTGCGATTGCCATGATTTCAACAATACCTTGTTTGATTTCTGGAACTTCATATTCGAAAAGCTTTCTCACGAAGTTTGGATGTGATCTTGAAAGCATGATTTGTGGGCCTTGTGTTCCCGCTTTAACTTTTTTCACATAAACTTTAATTCTGTCGTTTACGTTGTATCTTTCGCCACGGATTTGGTCGGAAAGAAGAAGGATACCTTCTGTTTGACCTTTTCCAAGGTCGCAATAGCATGTGCCTTGTTCTTTTCTTCTGATAACGCATGTCATGATGTCGTTTTCTTTTTCGGCAAATTCCGCCACGATTGAATCGCGTTCGATTGCACCAAGACGTTGCATGATAACTTGTTTTGCTGTTTGAGCGGCAATTCTGCCGAAGTTTTTAGGTGTTATTTCTGTTGTTAGGTAATCGCCAAGCTTGATTGTTTTTTTGACTTCCAAAGCTTCTTCAAGGCAGATTTCGTTTTCGCCATCAACAACTTCTTCCACAACCAATTTTGTTGCAAAAACTTTGATTGATGCTTTTTCTTCGTTTAGGTGCACTTTTATGTCCGCACTGCTTCCGAAGTCCTTTTTGTAAGCAAAAACCAATGCTTGTTCTAATGTTTCGATAAAAATTGCTTTTGATATGCCTTTTTGCTTTTCAAGTGCGTCTAGCGCCAAAAAGAAATCGATATTGTTCACGATTATTTCCTCCTAAAATTTGATTGCTTGTGAAATCTTGCTTGTTTGTTTCAACTCAATCACTTTATCTTTACCGCCGATTGTGGCGATGATACTCTTTTGGTTATATTCTTTCAAAATGCCAGTTTGCATTTTTTTGCCTTCGAATGGGGCATAGAATTTGATTTCTATTTCCTTGCCCATATTTCTTTCGAAATCTCTTGGAGTTTTGAATGCCCTATCAAGACCCGGTGATGAAATGTTCAAATGATACTTTGCTTCAAGTTCTTCAATTTCGTCAATCAATGGTTCAATGTTTTCTTGAACTTCCGACAAAACTTCATAATCAACCCCGCTTTCCTTATAGATATATATCCAAAGTGTTGGCGGTTCGCCTTTTCTGCCTTTTTCATAGTTGATTTCCACGACTTCACAGCCGAGCTGTTCAACTTTGCCTGATATTTTAGCCTCGATAATTTCTGATAGACTCATGTTTACTCCTTTTTACAAAATCAAAAGCGAGCAAATTTGCCCGCTTTCGTTTCTACAATGCTATATTACCATTATTCTTGCAAAAAAGCAAGTAAAATATGCGTTTTTTGTTTCTTTTTATTACATTTATTTCTAATTTTGAAATTTTTACATGCTTTTATTGGTTTTTTTGAATACCACGGATATTTTTTTAAATACTTTTAGAGTTTTTTTAATTATTTTCCGAAATATATTGACAAATTTCGCAAAGGGTTATACAATATTCCTATACTATTACAGCACATTTTTTGCACACTCAATAGATCATTGCTACAACTAAGGAGAAACATGAAGAAATCAATTGAAACAAAGCAACTTTTGCTTAGCACGGTTAAAAACCTTTTATCCCACACTGCGGATATCAAGGTTAAGGACATCACAGACACTGCATTTGTCAACATCGCGGCGGTGAATTATCACTTCGACGATAAAGACAGACTGGTTGAGCTCGCCATGAACGAGATTTTTGTCGACTTCAAATATGAAATCAACAACTTTGACCCATCGCAGTTTGAAAATTTTGATGACGCCATTGTCGCTTTTGTTCGATTGAATTTCATTTTTGTTAAAAACCACATTGGCTTTTTCAGAAAAATCACCCAATCTGGTGATTACGGCAATAGATACTTTCACGATGAAGAATTTATCCGCATTATCTCTTCCAAATTCGCATCGATGAATATCGACAAAAACGATATGGGAATTTCCGCAACTTTTACAAGTATGCTCGCCCAAGTCGTATTCGCAGCTTTATTTTTTCCAAACGAACTTGAAGATATTGAAAACAGCGCGAATTCTGAATTTTTAAATACTTATTTTTCCCAAATCAAAAAGTCATTCATGTGAGGTTATTATGAACACAATTATTATCGGTGTTGCAGGCGGAACGGGCTCGGGCAAAACCACTGTTTCAAAAAAATTATTCCAAGCTTTCGACGGCGATGCTATCATGATTTCACACGATTATTATTACAAAAACAACACTCACCTTTCTTTTGAAGAACGCGTGAAACAAAACTATGACCACCCCAACGCACTTGATACCGACATGCTTGCAGGTCACCTTGCCGATTTGAAGGCGGGGAAAAGCATAGATTGTCCACAATATTCTTTTGATAGGCACATAAGAACTGATGAAATTTTAAAACTTTCGCCTGCTCAAATTGTTATTGTTGACGGTATTTTAATTTTTGAAAATAAAGAACTTCGCGACCTTTTCGACATCAAGATTTTCGTTGATACCGACGCCGACGTTCGCTTTATCAGAAGGCTTAAACGCGATGTGAAAAAGCGCGGAAGAAGCATGGAATCTGTTATTGACCAATATCTTACAACAGTGAAAATCATGCACGACCAATTTGTTGAACCATCAAAAAAATTCGCAGATATCATAGTTCCCGAAGGCGGAAAGAATATGATCGCAGTTGATATGCTTATTAATGGAATCAATGCGAAGCGTGGCGAAGCTTCGCTTCGCAATTAAAAATTAAAAATTGAAAATTGAAAATTGTGGTAAAGCACTCGCTTCGCTCTGTGCATGCTATTATTTTAATATATCGAATAAAACAAGGGATACACATCAGACGTGTATCCCTTTAATTTTAAATATTGATTGCATGAAGCGATAGCGAAATGCTATACCACAATTTTTAATTTTTAATTTTTAATTTTTAATTTTTAATTTTTAATTTTTAATTTTTAATTTTTTTTTAATTTTTTCAAAATTAAAAAAATTATACCCGCAGATGCCGTATGCCAAAATATTGAAACCCTGCTTCGCAAGGGGGGTTGCTGTTTTTGAAAGTCAAAGATCTTCTTTTTGGGCGAATCGACCCGAAGCTTGCTATCTTTTCAAATAACTTATCGCATCCCATTTTTATATTGTGGATTTTTATCGTGACACCTCGAACAACGCAGGCATGAATTATTTGTTTTGTTTGTTTTGTTTGTTTTGTTTTTATTAGTTTAATGCTTTTTGATTGTTTTTATAACTTGTTTTTACAAAAATCTTGATAAAATTTCTTCGATACTGCTGATAACCTTTGACACTCTTGGAACTTTTTTGATTGAGTTTTTAAGCCCGTACCATGAAATCTTGGCATTTTTCATATCTAGTGCTGTGAGCGTGTTGGAAAAGGCGTCTAGCAAGATGTTGATTTCTTCCTTTTCGTTTGCTGTCAATTTTTTTGTTGAAATGATTATGTTATCAAGCAATTTTAGTTCGTTGAGAACGCTTTCCACATTTGCCATAGAGATATATTCAGACGGCGCATCTGTTTGTTCGCCATCGAATTCTTCTTTGATTTGACTTACGCCTGTAAGCAAAAATTCTACATCCTTTTCGAATTGGTCGATAACTGTTTTTGTGAAGTTGTTATACGTTTGATAGGTATCTTCGCTGATGAAAAATTCATTCAAAAATTCCAAGAAATCAAGCACACCAGTATCGATATAATAG
Organism: Bacillota bacterium; assembly: GCA_044426085.1. Classification (GTDB taxonomy): domain Bacteria; phylum Bacillota; class Clostridia; order Christensenellales; family CAMQZB01; genus JAWXUU01. The sequence goes on from JAWXUU010000004.1 coordinate 79,772, forward strand.
AGAAGTGAGAACACGATTGCAATGCGATAGCCAAGGTCGGAAGGCAAGACAAACTTTGTTGTTGTGCCCGTTTCCGTTGTTTTTGACACCGACGCTTTCATATATTCATATTCAAAATTGAATCCTTCCATACAGTCGCCAAAAAGCGCCATATAAAGATCTGATGAGGCGATGAATTTCAATAGTTTTGTGAATTTCGCTTCTGCAACAATGAATTTAGCCGATCTTATTTCCGCGATTAGGGCTTTAAATTTTTTCAATTCTTGATAGTCGAGTTTATCCATTGTGCAATCTCCCAAACGTTTTTTTTATTATATCATACTTTTTGATTTCGTGCAACTTTTTTCGCTGTTAACGCGAAAGTTTCATCAAATATTCAATCGCACTTGTGCCGGCAATCGCGCCGTCTGCTGCTGCGGTCACAACTTGGCGAAGTGGAGTTTTTCTCGCGTCGCCACCCGCAAACACGCCTGCAACTGATGTTTCAAGCTTTTCATTTGTGATTATATATCCGCTTTCGTCCTTTTCAATTTGCAAATCCGCTGTTGTTGGGATGTTGCCAATCGCAACAAAGATTCCGTCAGTTTTGATTTGCGTGATTTCTTTTGTTTCAAGATTTTCCACAATCACACCTTCAACCGCAGTTTCGCCCACGATTTCTTTCACAACTGATTTTTCCACAAAAGTGATTTTTTCGTTTTCGAAAAGTCTGTCTTGCAACACTTTGCTTGCACGAAATTCGCCACGGCGGTGGATTATATAAACCTTATCTGCAATCCCCGCAAGATAAAGTGCATCTTCCACAGCGGTGTTGCCACCACCAATAACGCAAGCTGTTTTTCCGCGATAAAAGCCACCGTCGCACGTCGCACAATAGGAAACTCCTCTGCCTGTCAGCATGTCTTCTTTTTCGATACCAAGTTTTCTTGGCTTTGCGCCCGTCGCCAAAATCACCGCTTTTGCCTTTAGCGTTTCGCCATCCACAACAACGGATTTTGTGTCGCCTTGCAAGTCCATTTGAGAAATTTCGCCGTATTTGATTTCCGCACCAAACCCCATTGCGTGATCCGCCATTTTTGAAGCTAGCTCCATGCCACCAATTTTTGGAAATCCAGGATAGTTTTCTATTTCATATGTGAGCGACGCTTGACCGCCGATGAAATCTTTTTCTATTATTGTGGTTTTATACCCACCGCGAACTGCATATATCCCCGCAGAAAGCCCGCAAGGCCCTGCGCCAATGATGATTATATCTTGCATGGTTGCTCCTTTTGTTTTTGTTTTTGTTTTGTGTTGCTTTATATTTTTTCTTATTATTATTTGTATTATACCCTTATTTTGCGGTTTAGTCAAGGATAGAAGGCGGGCGACAGTCGTTTGATAGATGCAAAATTCTGCACTGCCCGAATTGAAAAGTTAAAATAAATCTTTCCATTAAATAAATTTCTCTTATACTATTGATTTTATATTTTTATGTGATATACTAAAAGAAAAATGAGGTGGACAGTTTATGAAAATATCTAATGTTAAATACCTTGATGAAAATTTTGAATGGAAGTGCGGTAGCGTTGAATTTGACAGCGTGATTACCGACATTGAAGAAACTGCAAAGTGCGACGGAAAGTACACTCTTGTGCCTGGATTTATCGACATCCATTCGCACGGTTGCGCGGGGTTTGACACTTGCGATAACGACATTGACGGATATGACAAGATGAGCGAGATGTATGCAAAAAATGGTGTTACATCTTGGCTTTTCACAACAATGACAACGCCAAAACACGAGATCATCAAGACGCTTGAACTTATCAATAAATACATCGCAAGTGGCAGAGGCACTGCTTATCCACAGGGCGTTTATCTTGAAGGGCCTTTTATTTGCGAAGCCAAGAAGGGCGCACAGAGCGCTGTTAATATCCTTTTGCCTTCCGCTGAGCTTTTCAGAGAATTCCACGAGGCGAGCGGTGGCAATATTAAAGTTGTGGCTTGCGCACCTGAAGTTTCTGGCGCACTTGAGTTTGCAACTGAAGCTTCGAAAATTTGCAGAGCTTCTGTGGCGCACACAAACGCTTCATATGACCAAACTCTTGAAGGATTTAAGGCGGGATTTTCTTCTGCCACTCACCTTTTCAATGCTATGCCCCCATATAACCACCGCGACCCTGGCGTTATTGGTGCGGTTTTGAACAGCGATGTTTATGCGGAAATCATCTGCGACGGCATTCACGTTCACCCCGCTGTTGTGAAGGCGACTTTCAACAGCAAGGGGGAAGATAGAATGCTTCTTATTTCCGATTCAACACAAGCGGCGGGCATGCCTGATGGGGAATACACACTTGGCGGACAAAAAGTGTTCTTGAAAGACGGCGTTGTGAAACTTGCAAGCGGAACAATCGCAGGATCGGCAACAAAGCTGATTTCTTGCATAAAAAATTGCATTTCTTGGGGCATTGAAGACAGAATTGCTTTCAAATCAGCAAGCTTGAACCCAGCAACTTTCATCGGCGTGGCAAATGAAACTGGCAGTATAAAAATTGGCAAATTTGCAGATTTAGTGCTTTTGGATAAAGATTTGAACGTTGTGAAGACGTTTGTTAAGGGAAGAGAATTGGGGTGATTTGATACAAAAATCGGAACGATTTTTGTAAAGTGAAAAGTGAAAAGTGAAAAGTGTGGTAATGCACTCAGCTTCGCTTCGTGCTTTTCAATATATTTGTGACTAAATGTAGGAACGTAACTATTTTAATAGGGGCGTTCCTTTTTTAATATCCAAATATAATTGAGTGCACGAGCAAAGCGAGTGCCTACCACAATTTTCACTTTTCACTTTTCACTTTTCACTTTTAAAAAAAAGCCCTTACAAATTTTCATACACAATAGCCATTTTTTTCAATTCCATATTGCATTTTCTGCAATTCTCTGTTATAATATTAACAATAAAATTGGATGGTGGGAAGATGAAACTTACTACACTTGTGGAAAATGAAAAGAGTTGTGCACTTGAAAATGTGCATGGACTTTCTGTTTATATCGAGGCGAATGGGAAAAAGATTTTGTTTGATTTTGGACCTGATGATACTTTTTTGAAAAATGCCGAAATTCTTGGCATTGATATATCGCAAGTTGACGTTGCAATTTTGTCGCATGGGCACAGTGACCACGGCGGTGGGATTAAGACGTTTTTGGAAGTGAACAGTAAAGCGAAAATTTACGCACAAAAGTCTGCTTTTGACGACCATTTTTCTTCTAGCAATGGGGTTATGCGCCCGATTGGGATTGATTATCACTTGAAAAAACATCCGCAAATTGTTCCACTTTGCGGTGAATTCAAAATCGACGAAAATATGGAGCTTTTTCTTGTTTCCGACCAAAGCCGTTGCCGTTCAACCGCGAACGACACCCTTTTTGCATACGGCAAGCAAGATGAATTTATTCACGAACAGCAATTTATCATAAGGGAAAAGGACAAAACTGCCCTTATCATCGGTTGCGGACATTGCGGTATTGTAAACATTTTGGAAAGGGCGAAAGAATATGCGCCCGACATTTGCGTTGGCGGTTATCACCTTTACAGCGCAACGGCAAAAAAGACAGTTTCTAAGGCACTGCTGAATGAAATTTGCATCAATCTTGAAAAATACTACAACGTGAAATTCTACACATGCCACTGCACCGGCGAAAAAGCATTCACATTCATGCAAGAACACTTGCCAGGAATGCATTATTTGAAATGCGGAGGAGAGATTAGCATTTGATTTTATGGAATAAAATCAAATGCTAAGTGAAAAGTGAAAAGTGAAAAGTGAAAAGTGTTGTAGGCACTCGCTCCGCTCGTGCACTCAATTATATTTGGATATTAAAAAAGGAACGCCCCTATTAAAATAGTTACGCTCCTACATTTAGTTACAAATATAATTGAAAAGCACGAGCGGTACGCGAGTGCATTACCACAATTTTCACTTTTCACTTTTCACTTTTCACTTAGCAAAGCTACGCTTTGCTTCGCCGTTATTCACTGCACTTACAACCGCGTTCACGCCTGCTGTTATTATATCGGGGTGAGCACCTGCGCCCCATGTTATTGAGCCGTCTTGCCATTCTGCGCCTACGTAGGCGATGGCATCACTTGTGCTTTCTTCCGACATGGCATGTTCTTGATATGTGAACATGGAAAAGTTCAAATCTGTCACTTTTTTTATCGCGTTGATAAGTGCATCAAGATGCCCCGCACCACGCGCTTTGGACAGCAGTTCTTCACCTTTATAGTTTATTGTGACCATAACTTTTATGCCGTTTTCTTCCTTCACATAGTGGACATCTGAAATGCTGAGCGGACACGTGATGTTCACGAACTTGTTCATAAATATATTTTTGATTTCCGATGCCAAGATTTCACGATTGATTTCGCCCGCGAATTCTTTCACCGCTTTGCCAAGCTGAACACCCATTTGCGGTGGGATAATATATCCGTATCTTTGGTTTAGGATAAATCCGATTCCACCCTTTCCGCTTTGGCTGTTTATTCTTATCACATCGGTTTCGTATTCTCTGCCGATATCACTTGGGTCGATTGGGATATACGGAACTTGCCAATTTTTGATTTTGTTATCTTTTCTGAATTTCATGCTTTTTGCAATCGCATCTTGATGAGAACCTGAAAACGCAGAAAACACCAAAGCCCCTGCATACGGCTGACGATCGCCAACGTGCATGTGGGTTACTTTTTCATACATTGCAACAACTTCCGCCATGTTTGAAAAATCAAGCTTTGGATTTACGCCGTGGCTGTATAAATTCAAGGCTAACGTCACAAGGTCAACGTTGCCTGCCCTTTCGCCGTTGCCAAAAAGCGTGCCTTCAACACGTTCGCCACCCGCAAGCAAGCCAAGTTCCGCATCGGCAACGCCTGTGCCACGGTCGTTGTGTGGGTGCAAGCACAAAATCACACTGTCGCGATATTTTATATTGTCGCCAAAATATTCAATTTGGTTTGCATAGATATGGCTTAAGCTTAGCGCAACGGTTGATGGCAAGTTTATTATTGCCTTTTTTGCTTTGGTTGGCTTGAGAACATCCAAAACCGCGTTGCAAATTTCAAGCGCGTAATCGGTTTCTGTTCCCGTGAATGATTCTGGGGTATATTCAAAACGGAATTCTCCCGCTTCTTTTTTAGATAATTCCACAACAAGGCTTGCAGCTTCCACTGCTATTTGTTTTATTTCTTCTTTTGTCTTGCAAAAAACTTGCTCGCGTTGGACTGTGCTTGTGCTGTTATAAAAATGTACAATGGCTTTTTTTGCACCGTGGAGCGCTTCAAATGTTCGCTCTATCAGCGGTGCTCTGCAAGGCGCAAGAACTTGAATTGTCACATCTTCTGGGATTAAATCCTTTTCGATAAGCGTGCGAACAAAGTTGAATTCTGAATCGCAAGAAGATGGAAAACCAACTTCGATTTCCTTAAACCCAAGCTTGCAAATAAAGTTGAAAAATTCAAGTTTTTCTTCGTTTGTCATTGGGATTGCCAAACTTTGATTGCCGTCACGCAAATCAACACTGCACCAAATTGGTGCTTTTTTCACATATTCACTTTTTGCCCAACGCATTTCGCAAGGAACGCAAGTGTAGCTTGGTTGATATTTATTCGTGTTTTTCATATTTTCTCCCATCGTTTATCCTATATATAAAAAGCCTAGTCAACTGTTGTTTGACTAGGCTTTTATTATATACTTTACATTATTTGTTTGTCAAGTGCTTTTTTTGCGTACATTTTCATTCTTGTTTATATAGAGAATTATTCCGCTGTTTATTCTGCGTCTGAAACTTCTGTCACGACAACTTTTGGAGCGTTGATTTTTGCGAGAATCATATTGATAATTTTTATGCAGTTGCCAACGCCAAGTGCAATCAAGATTGTTCCAATGCCAACACCTTGCATACTGCCAAACGCGATGAATGACAAAATTAGCGCAATCGCAACTGAAGAAACGTCAAATGTGAGTTTTGCCCTGTTGAGTGGGAAGTTATATCTGACCATAAGTGCGTTTGCAATACCTTCTGAGGGCATGTTGACAAGTTTTGCACCAAAATACATTCTCACGCCAATTGCGATAAGAACGATTGAAATTGCAATGTATACCAATTTGAAAATAAACATTTCAGGAGCTGGCACCCACGCAAGCATCCAATCGGATAAATCCACAAAGAATCCAAACGCGATTGCTGGTATCATTTGGAAGAGAAGTGTGATTTTGAATTGCTTTCTCAAAATCAGCCATTGAACACCAATATATGCAACATAAAATGATGATGAACAAACGGAAAATGGAATGTTTGTAACCAAACTGAACACGTATGGCAATGAACTTACTGGCGAAACGCCAAGCGCTGATTTGATTGATATCGAAATACCAAAAGCAACAATCAAGAGCCCGATGCCGTATTGAATTACTCTTTTAATAAAATCTTTTTTATCTGCTATCATGTTTTATCCATCCCTTATCATTTGTTTTGCTGTTATTGCACTTATATGCTATGTAGTACTGCTACTATATAGTAACATATTATTTACAAGATTGCAAGTGTTTTGGAAAAATAATTATTGACTATGCAATTATTTTGTGATAAAATTAGTGCGAATAAATTTATAAAGAAGGGGTTTTATGAAAAAGGATAGTGTTCTTGATTTATTTTGGACGTTTTTCAAGATTGGGGCGTTCACGTTTGGGGGTGGCTACGCAATGATTGCCATGCTTGAACGATATTGCGTGGAAGAAAAGCAGTGGGTGACGAGCGACGAACTTTTAAATGTTATGATTGTGGCGGAGTCTACACCGGGGCCAATTGCAATCAACTGTTCGACATACACAGGATATAAAACACACGGGATTTTTGGGGCGATTGTGGCTACTGTTGCAAACGTTTTGCCTTCCGTTGTTTTGATTTATATCATATCGCTGTTTTTTGAAAACTTGCTTTCATACGAAACAGCTTCAAACATATTCAAGGGAATAAGCGTTGCTGTTGCAATTTTGATTGCTAACGCGGGATTTAAGATGGCAAAAAAGGTGCTTTCAAAAAGCCCAAAAAAGAAGATTCCAATCTTGTTTATTTCAGTTTTTTGCGTTATTGTGCTTGCACTTAACATTTTAGGGATAAGCTTTTCTAGCATATATCTTATGATTATGGGGGGATTTTGCGGATTTTTGGTTTATAAAAACTCACCTGCACAGATGAAGAATGCAACAAAAAAAGCTGAGCAGAAAAATACGGGCGAAAATTGCGACAGCGATGAAAAAATTGCTAGCACAAAAAAATATGAAAACGGGGGTGGATTATGATACTTCTTGAATTGTTTTTTACATTCTTTAAGCTTGGCACTTTCGCATTTGGCGGGGCATACGGCGCGATTTCGCTTTTTTTGGAAGAAGTCACAAAAAAAGGTTGGATGACGGAAGAATTTTTTGCAAGCGTGTTTGCAATAAGCGAAGCCACACCAGGACCTATTATGGTGAATGTGGCAACTTATGTCGGCGCACAAATGGGTGGAGCACTTGGGGCAATACTTACGACTGTTGCTGTTATTTTGCCATCTTTTATCATCATTATTTTGGTGACAAAACACTTTATGCACGTCTTTAAAAATCCAAAGATTCAAGGTGCGCTTAAAGGGGTGAAACAATGCATGGTTGGGATTATTATCGCAACGGGATTATACTTTGGTTTCAATATGATTTTTGGGGAAATTTCCAACATCAATTTTGATTATATTTCACTTATTATCCTTGCCGTGGCACTCGCTTTCATCTTAGTTTATAAAAAGATTTTCAAAAGGGAAATTTCAAATATATACATCATAATTTTATGCGGAGCACTCGGCGGAATTTTGTATTGAAAAAAGATTAAAAAAAGGCATACTATAGTCTATTTTTTTGATTTATAAAGATAGAAAACGTTGATTTTTGCGTGAAATAGTGATATAATTAAAAAATTAAATAAAAAACAATTTTTTATATACATATAGGAGGCAATATTTAATGGCATACTACTTTGAAACACCTTCACGTACGTTCGGGGAATATCTTCTCGTTCCTGGATACTCTTCTGCGGAGAGCATTCCTAGCGCAGTTTCTCTTGCGACTCCACTCGTGAAGTTCAAAAAAGGCGAAAAAAGCGCAATCACAATGAATATCCCAATGGTTAGTGCTATCATGCAATCGGTTTCTGGCGACAAGCTTGCAATCGCGCTTGCAAAAGAAGGTGGCGTAAGCTTTATTTTCGGTTCACAAAGTATCGAAAGCGAAGCTGCAATGGTTGCGAGAGTTAAAAACTACAAAAAAGGCTTCATCACTTCAAACAGTAACATCACTGTTGATGCAACACTTGCTGACGTTTTGGAACTTAAACGCCAAACTGGTCACTCCACTGTTGCTGTCACTTCGGACGGTTCTCCACACGGAAAACTTTTGGGTATTGTTTCTTCAAGAGATTACCGCATAAGCCGTATGGATCCACAAATAAAAGTTAGCGAGTTTATGACTCCACTTGAAAAGCTTATCACTGCACCAGCAGACACTTCACTTAAAATTGCAAACGACATCATTTGGGATAACAAACTTAACAGTTTGCCACTTATTGACGAAAACGGCAATTTGACTTATATGGTTTTCAGAAAGGATTACGATTCTCACAAAGAAAATGTTTTTGAACTTCTTGACGCAAATAAATCATACGTTGTTGGCGCTGGTATCAACACTCGTGACTACGCAGAAAGAATTCCTGCACTTTTGAAAGCTGGCGCTGATGTGCTTTGCATTGATTCTTCTGAAGGTTTTTCTGAGTGGCAATCAAGAACTATCGCTTGGGTGAGAGAAACTTATGGCGACAGCGTGAAAATTGGCGCGGGCAACGTGGTTGACAGAGAAGGATTCAGATTCCTTGCTGAGGCTGGTGCTGACTTTATCAAAATTGGTATTGGTGGCGGTTCAATTTGTATCACTCGCGAAACTAAGGGTATTGGTAGAGGTCAAGCAACTGCTGTTATTGAAGTTGCAAAGGCGCGCGATGAATACTTTGCTGAAACTGGCGTTTATATTCCAATCTGTTCTGACGGCGGTATTGTTCACGATTATCACATGACACTTGCACTTGCAATGGGTTCTGACTTTGTTATGCTTGGAAGATACTTCTCTCGTTTTGATGAAAGCCCAACAAACAAACTTAAAATCAACGGCAATTTCGTGAAAGAATACTGGGGCGAAGGTAGCAACCGCGCGAGAAACTGGCAACGTTACGACCTTGGCGGAAACGGCAAGCTAAGCTTTGAAGAAGGCGTTGATTCTTACGTTCCATACGCTGGTCAATTGAAAGACGGCGTTGGCACTACTCTTGCGAAAGTTAGAAGCACAATGTGCAACTGCGGTGCGCTTTCTATCCCTGAACTTCAAGAAAAAGCTAAACTTACTGTTGTTTCTTCAACTTCTATTGTTGAAGGTGGAAGTCACGACGTTATCTTGAAAGATTCTGGCGTTTCTTTCAAATAATTAAAACATCATAATTTTAAAAAAACTTATCCCACGGCTTTCGTCGTGGGATTTTTTGCAATTTAAAACCCGCGGGGAAGGCGGGTTTTTGGGGAAATATATGAATATAGAGTACTCGCTTATAATATTAGCGTACTGATACTGTCTGTGATTGCTCAACTGCTCTTATGCCCTAAGCGTGTGGTGATGCGGAGCTTTGGTTGCTCAACTGCTCTTATGCCTTAAGCGTGGGTGTTATTTTATTTTTATCCGAAAAATGCGACCATATCTGATAGTGCAACAGCTTCGTTTTCGCCGTCGCATGCGATTTCGATTTCTGCGCCTGCTGTTATGCCAGCCGACATGATTGCCATCATTTTTTTCGCGTTGATTTCGATACCGTTATAAATGATTGTTGTTTCACATGTGAAGTTTCTTGCGATTTTTGAAAGTAGTCCCGCTGGGCGAAGGTGCAAGCCTTCGGCATCTGTAACTGTTACGGTTTGTTTTGTCATCATTCTTCTCCTTGGATGTAATTTCTTATTTATTATTATTTTTTTAACTTTTTTCGTTTATTATTTTTTAACTTTTTCCATTTTTATTGACAACTATAATGTTTTATATTCTGTTTCGATTTCTTTTAGGCATGCATAGATTTCTTCTTTTGTTGCGAGCACCTTTGAAAATGCCGTTGCGTTTCCGCATGCTGAGCCCATGCACATTGCTTGTTTATAATCTTTGTTTGCAACGTATCCCGCAACGAAGCCCGCCACCATAGAATCGCCTGCGCCGACTGTGTTTTGAACTTTGCCTTTGATTGCGTGCGTTTTATGGATTTTGCCGTATTCATCCAAAAGCACTGCACCTTCTTTGCCAAGTGATACCAAGATGTTTTTTCCGCCTAGGTTTTGAAGGTATTTTGCACCATCAACAACATCTTCGATACTTTCAAGTTTTTTGCCAACAAGTTCGGAAAGTTCCGCTTTGTTTGGCTTCACAAAGAAAGGTTTATATGGCAGAACGTTTAGAAGCAGTTGACCCGTTGCATCAACAACGATTTCCACGCCTTTGCCTGAAAGTGATTGCATGATGTTTTGATATGTGTCTGACGGCATACTTTTTGGAATACTGCCAGATAAAATAAGCACGTCGCCGTTTCTGAGCTCTTGCAATTTTTCGAACATTTTTAGTTGCTCACTTCTTGAAACTTCCGGTCCACCTGCGTTGATTTCTGTTTCCACGTCACCTTTGATTTTCACGTTTATGCGAGAATCGCCGTTTTGCAAGCGGATAAAATCGGTGGCAATACCGCAATCTTCCGCCATTTCCACAATTTTATCGCCAGTGAAACCCGCAACAAAACCTAGTGCTCTTGTTGGAATTTCAAGCGCAGAAAGCACGCAAGACACGTTGATACCCTTTCCGCCAAGTTGAATTTCTTCGTATGTCATTCTGTTTGTTTCGCCTAGTTCAAGATTTTGAACCCCCACAACATAATCAAGTGCTGGGTTGAATGTTACTGTTAAAATCATACTGTCACCTCTATAACTGTTGTTTTTTCGCTGTATGAACTGTCTGGGATTTCGTTTGTCACGATTGTTCCCTTTGATAGTGTGCTGATTTGACTTGCGCAAACTTTGCCAAATTTTGTGCTGTCGGCAAGGAAATAAACTTTGTCTGATTTGGAAATTGCCATGCCTTTTATGCTACCTTCTTCAAAGTCTGGTGTTGTGTAGCCGTGTTGCACTGTTATGCCGTTGCAACCCATGAATGCTTTTGTGAAGTTATATTTCGAAAGTGCCAACACAGCTTCGCTTCCGATGATTGCGTCGGTTTGTTTTTTGAGATATCCCCCAACAATGCAAGTTTTTAGCCCAAGTTTCATAAGCTTTTGCGCTTGTGCAAGACCTGAAGTCACGAATAGCGCCTTGCTGTGATGTAGGCTGTCTATCATCATAAGCGTTGTTGAGCCCGCATCTAGATACACGATATCATCATCGTAGATTTGCTCTGCACAAAACTTTGCAATTGCTGATTTTTCACTTGTTTTCAAACCAAGCTTTGTTCTCATGTCGTTTTCTGACAACAAGAATTGTTGCGTGATTTTTGTTGCTCCGCCAAACACTTTGTTCAGTTTGCCCATTTTTGCAAGTGCGGAAATGTCGCGTCTTATTGTCGCTTCTGATGCGCCGACAAGCTTTGTTAGCTCGGATGCTGAAACAGCCCCTTTTTCCGATGTCAGTTTTATTATTTCTTCATATCTTTCTTCTGCTAGCATGATTTCTCCTTTTATCCGCCTTGCGGTGTTTTATTTACGCCTTAATGATAACATAAGAAATGCTCAATGTCAATCACAAACGCTCACTCAGTTGTTATGCTTTTGTCATGTTTTATAGTGTCACCATTATATTTTTATGTGATATTTATAATATTATTGGCAAAATGCACACAAAATAATCAAAATCGTGCAAATTTGAATAACAAAAAAGGAACGCAGATTGCATTCCTTTTTGAATCATTATATTGTTTTATTATTTATTGCTTTATTGCTTTATTGTTATTCTGCTTTACTTTTTTTGTCCTTATAAAAGAAAGCGCCGATTATGCTTACGATTACGAAGACTATAAAATAATAGAAGTTTGCCCAGCCGTGACCAACGATTGATGCTGTTATCATAACGCAAGAAGCCACAACGCCAAGGATTGGCATAACAAACCTTTTGAATGTGCCTAGGTCTTTTTCCTTTATCATTGTTGAAATGAAGATTGGAATATAAAGCCCATATATCGTAACGATTGGAAGTTCTGACGAATCAAAGCTGAACACGCCAAACCAAGTTAATGTTAGGTTTGCGCCGTAGAAATACAATAGCCACATTGCTGATAGAAGCAAGCCAAACACACAAGAGTTCATTGGCATGCCTGTTTGCTTGTCCACTGATTTGAACATTTCTTGTTTTGGACCTGTGCCCCTTGCAGAAAGTGAGTATATTGCGCGAACACCACCCATCATCAAACCGTTTTCTGTTCCTAAAACTGAAATTACGATAAACACCATAAGGATTGTTGCACCTGCACTGCCAAGAAGATTTGTGAACGCTTGTTTCACCCCTTCTTCGCCTAGCGTCATGAGTTCTGCATTGCCGATTGCACCTGCAAGACCGACATAATATAAAACGTATGTGACCATAACAATCAGCGTGCCCAAAATTAGAGCAAGTGGCAAGTTTTTCTTTGCATCTTTAATTTCCGAGTTGATTGATGTTGCGATTATCCAACCTTCATATGCAAAGCACGTTGCAACAACTGCTGTGAAAAGACCTGTTGAAGTTGGGATTGAAGAATCCACAACTGTTGTGAAGTTTTCAACTGTCACACCGTTTGAAAGACCAACGATTGTGCCGACAACTGCCATGATTGCAAGCGGAACCATTTTGATTACTGTTGTTGAAACTTGGAATTTGCCCGCAAGAACTGGCGAAAGCGAATTGAGCGCAAAAGAAGCGACAAGAACCATCATGGAAATTGTCATAACTTCCGCTGATGTGATATCAAATCCAACAAGCACGCCGATATATCTGCCTGAAATCCATGCAAGAACTGAAACGAGTGATGGATAATAAATTGTAGCCATAAACCAGCCGACAAAATATCCATATTTTTCGCCAAGTGCAACTTCGGCATAATCCACAAGTCCGTTGACTTTTTCATACCTTGTTGCCATGATTGCAAAGTTATATGCACAAATAACCATGATAAGTCCACCGATCACCCATGCCAAAATTCCGATTGGAAGATTTCCCCCAGTCGCAAGCAGAACCTTTTCTGCTTTGAAGAATACACCACTTCCGATAACGATACCAACAACCATTGCCATCGCTGTGAAAAGCCCGTATTTCTTAGTTAAGTTTTCCATATTTCCCCCATGTCCATCATTGTTTTTTTCGGGTAGCGGGACACTATCCGTTTGAAATTATAATACTTTAAACACGGTATGTCAACAGTTTTTTAAATAATTTATTGATATATAGCAAGTAATTACCTTATTGGTTACAATTTTTTGCCATTTGCTGATTTTTAGGGAGTTTTTAGGGGGGGTTTCAGTTGGTTTTTAGTTGGTTTTTAGCGGTAAAAAATACCAGCCGTGCTAAAGATTGTTCTGTTTTCGCACGGCTGTTTTTTTTCTTATCTGTTATTTTTATCTGCAAAATTGCTTTATTTTTCTTGCGTGAGCACAACATTTATATTTTTGGAAAGCGCACATCCATTTGCATTTTGCAGTTTTTTCGCACAGTGGGTTTGGTGGGCTTTGTGGGTTTTGTGGATTTTGAAGGGATTGTGTTTGAAAATGAAAGTGGATTTCTTTTTCTTCCACCCCGCTTATATAAAGGTAAAACTTCACCGCTCACCGCCTAGATTTTTATCTGTCGTTTTTCTTTGCTTTCACGACATAGTTGCCCTTTTGAACGTTGCCGAACATGTAGTAGCCGATATCGTTTGTTCTTGTTGTTGCGACACATCTTTCGATTTGTTTGCTTGTTGCGTTGATTTCATAAAGCCCAACATACACACCAGTTTTTGCAACGCCGTCGTATTTCACAAAGCCACTGATTGTGCCTGTGTTTTTATCTGGGTCTTTTACGATGATAAGTGTTGAGTTCACGATGTTGCCACCTGAAATTGAAATCAAGATTGGATTTGAAACTTTGTATCCGTCCTTTGTTGCAACCACGTTATATTCGCCATCTTCAATTGCATAAAAAACAAATTCGCCGTCGTCTGCGGAAAGAGTTGTTGCGATTGTTTCATCTGTTTCTGCATCTTTAAGATAAACTTTCCCGCCTTCAGCTGCTAGTGTTTCATCGTTATCAAGAAGTTCTTTCACGATGCCTGCAACCGTGCCGAGTTCCATGCTGGAATCATATTCTAGTGTGAAATCAACGTTTTGGAATTCGTTTGGGTTGAGAATTACTGTTTTTGGAATGCTGATTGGGCATTTTGAAGTTGTGCACGCGATTGAATATGTGCCACTTGCAAGGTCTTCAAAAACATATGCGCCCGTTTCATCTGTGAGAACGTGAAGGTATGGCTTTGCGTTTTCGTCGAAAAGCTTCACTGTTGCGTTTGGTTCTGGATTGCCTTCTGGGTCTACAACCACACCGCTTATCGCTGAGGAATCATTTTCTGATTCTGTAAGCGAAAGGGTCACTTCAAATTCTTCTTTGTCTTGCAATGTGAATTCATCGCTATATACCAAGTTATATTTATCTTTGATTATTGCCATTTCTGGATTCTCCTTTAAAGCTTTGAAAACATTTTTTGTTTCAAGCTTATGTTTTATTATATGTTTCTTAAAAAAATTTGTTCACATTTTAAGACTTCTTTAAAGATTATATTTTATTGTATTCTTAATAAATCTACATTCACATTTCCCCTTTTGATTGCATATTTTTATATTGCAATGGGAGGTGAATTTATGGATAGTTTTTTCAAGGGAATTGCACTTCAATCGGCGGGGATTGCACATATTCTTAATGCGGAGGGGGAGAAAATCCAACTTGCTGTGGCAAAGAATGTTTGTGTTTCTGACCTGCTTGAAATCAACGCTTCGGTGGCTTGCACAATCGAGGATATTATGTGGCTTGAATTTGTTTCTTACCACAAATTGAAAACTGTTTTGTGCTGTGATTGCGATTGTTTCAAGCAAAAAAAGCAATGTGGCAAAAATTGCGACAGTGCTGAAAAAGTTGCGTGCAAAAAGGTTGCGTGCGACAAACCGAGATGTGAAAAATCCGTTGTGAAGAAGATTTATCAAAATGGCAAAAAAGGGAAAAATCAAAATTGTTGTGACAAAATTGAAATTTGCGGGCGAGTTTATAATAAAAATGGCGAGCCTTGCAAAGGTGGATTTGTCACTGCGAAGGGGCACGGTGTGAAATCTTGCGATATTTGCTTTGACGGCAAATATTTTCTGAAAGACGTTGCATATTGCGACACAATCACAATCAACGCTTGCTCGCACGGCAATGCTGATGGATTTCTTTTGAGATCACCCGATAGGAATTTTTATCAAATAGATATGTTTTTATAGGGTGCACTTACCAAGTAAAAAAACTCTTACTTCTTTTTTATTAGCAAAAAACATCCCCACAATCGGGGATGTTTTTTGCGCACTTGGCATATATTTGGGGTTGTGGATGGCTTTTTGTTGGCTTGTTATTACTCTGCTGTAATTTCTTCTTTTGTGATGGCTTCTTCTTTTGTGTTTACTTCTTCATCTGCGATGATTTCTTCTTTTATGATGACTTCTTCATCTGTTGTTTCTGTTGTTTCTGTTGTTTCTTCTTTAACTGCGTCTTCGCATGAAGTTAGTGCGCCTTTGAAAAGTTCAAGTTTTGTTTGCAAAACTGTTTCTAGTTCTTTCACTGTTCCAACCATGCTTGAAACTGATTCGTTAAACTTCAAAAGTTCTTCTGTTGTCACGCTTTCATCTGCTATCACGCGTTGGAGTTTTTCACCTTCTGCGTTCAGAATATGAGCTAGCGATGCTTCTTGAAGTGCTACTGATTGGATGATATCCGTTATTGCTTCGCACCTTGTTATTCCGCTTGATTCTATTGTTGGCATTCCCATAAGTTTTCTCCTTTTTTTGGAATATTATATAATATGAAAAAGCACATGTGATTGTTACTGTTCTGCGATATAAAAAAACAAAACAGCGAAAGTGATTCGCTGTTTTATTTTTTATTTATTTACTTATTTTTAATATCTGTTATCGAAAATTCTAACAGATTTTTTCTCGCTTCTTGGAAGTTCGCCAAGGTCTACACCTTTTGACACGATTGATATGCCAATAACTTCTTTAAACTTGCTTGCCACTTCGATTTCGATTGCTTTTTTCTTCACGTTTGGAGTTTCGAAGTAAACCGTCACGATATCTCTGCCGTTAAGGTGGTCTATCATAACTTGATATTCACTGCTCACGCCGTCGATTTTTGAAAGTAGCTCGTCCACTTTTTGTGGGAAGATGATAACACCTTTCACTTTCACCATATCGTCGCTTCTGCCAACCAACGTATCGATTCTTGGATATTTGCAACCGCATGGGCAATCGCCACTTATGATACGAGTTAGGTCATGAGTGCGATATCTGATGAGCGGTGCGCCTTCTTTTTGAAGCGTTGTGATAACAAGTTCGCCAATTTCGCCATCGGGAAGATTTTCGCCCGTTTCGGGATTGATGATTTCACAATAGAAATAATCGTCGAAATAGTGCATTCCACATTCACTATCGCAAGAAATTGCAACACCTGGGCCGTAGATTTCTGTTAGTCCGTAGATATCGTAAAGGGAAACACCAAGTTCGCCCGCGATTCTTTTACGCATTTTTTCGCCCCAACGTTCTGAGCCGATAACACCTTTTTTTAGGTGGATTTTTTCTTTTATGCCACGATCTTCAATTTCTTCGGCAAGGAGCAACGCATATGAAGATGTTGCGCAAAGAACTGTTGATTCAAGGTCTATCATCATTTGGATTTGCTTATCCGTGTTGCCAGGTCCCATTGGGATTGCCATGCCACCAAGGCGTTCGATACCCGCTTGAAAGCCAATGCCCGCTGTCCAAAGTCCGTATCCCGGAGTGATTTGAACTCTGTCTTCCTCAGTTATACCGGCGATTGAATAGCAACGCGCGAACATGATTGCCCAGTCTTCCACGTCCTTTTTTGTGTATGGAATGATAACGGGTGTGCCCGTTGTTCCTGAAGAAGAGTGGATTCTTATTATGTCTTTATTTGGCACTGCTGAAAGTTTCAGTGGGTATGCATTTCGCAAGTCTTCCTTATCTGAAAATGGCAAATTTTTGAAATCTTCTTCCGTTTTTATACTTGCGATGTCGATGTTTGCAAATTTATTTTGATAGTATTCGCTGTTTTCCTTTGCGTAGTTGATATTTTTTAGAATTAAATCAAAAGTTTCGCTTTTTATCATAGGTTTCTTCCCCCTTCAAGTGCTTTTTTGTTGAGTTCTAGGAATTTGGGTTTTATCTTTTGTTGCATGCTTTCTTCCAAATTGGAAATTTCAAGATATTCAAGCGCACTGCCAAGTAGCACTGTGTTCAACACTTGATAGCTTGACAGCTGTTTGCAAACTGCACTTGCGTCCACAAGTTTCAAGTTTTCCACATTTGCTTTCAAAAAGTCTTGCAAGGCTTGCGTGTCATAGTCATACTTTGTTGTCGGTTTCAAAATGCCTGTTGAAACAACCATTTTTCCGCCTTTTTTGAGATACGGGAATGCACGCACACCTTCGCTTAGTTCGAAAGCGATTATTATATCCGCTTCACCCTGCGGAACGAGTGGCGATGCTGTTTGTTGATTTTGCGAAATTCTGATGTGGCTTACAACTGACCCGCCACGCTGTGCCATGCCGATTGTTTCGCTTGCAATGACGCATTTTCCCGAAAGGAGCGCAGAATTTGAAATGATTTTTGATGCGAGAACTGTGCCTTGACCACCCACACCTGCGAGAATAATGTTATACATTTTCGCTACCTCCTATTGCGTTCACTTTACAAACTGATTTGCAAAGTCCACAGCCCGTGCAAAGGGATGCTTCGATTGTTGGCTTTGCACCCGTGAAGATTGCAGGACAGCCGATTTCTGTTACGCATCTGCCACAGCCTACGCAATTATCAAGGATTTTTAGCGGTGGCAATTTCTTTGTTACGCTTATGCAAGGCGATTCGAAAATCATGACTTTCACACCTGAAAGTTCGCTCATTTCTTTCACTTTGTCGATTGAAGATTGAAGGTCGAATGGATTTGCAACCGTGATTTGAGTTACACCCAAAGCTTCCAAAACTTTTTTGATTGAGATTTTTTCGGAAATTGCACCCATCATTGTGTTGCCCATTCCTGGGTGGGGTTGATTGCCTGTCATGGCGGTTGTTTTGTTATCAAGCACCACCAAGAATAAATCCGTTTGGTTATAAAGTGCATTCACCACACCGGGGATACCCGTGTGGAAGAATGTGCTGTCGCCGACAAACGCGAAGTTTTTCAAATCAGTTTCTGCCCTTTTTAAGCCTTGGGCAATTGTGATACCCGCGCCCATGCAAAGGCATGTGTCTGTCATGTCAAGTGGCATTGCATTGCCAAGAGTGTAGCAACCGATGTCGCCACAGAACACTGCTTTTTGATTTTTCATCGCCATTTTCACCGCATAGAATGAAGCGCGATGAGGACAACCCGCACACAAAACCGGTGGGCGGATTGGAAGTGGTGGAAGCGGGATTGCAACTTGCCTATTATCACCTTTCAAAAGGAACTTATCAACTGCACACTTCACCGACGCAACAGAATTTTCACCTGCGTTTTGGATGTGAGAAGTGAGTTTGCCTTTTATTTCCACCGTGAGGTTATACTTTGCTTTTATAATCAAAAGTGCTTTTTCAATAACGGGGTCTAGTTCTTCAACAACCAGAACTTCCGATAGACCTTCCAAAAATTCCAACGCAAGTTTTTCTGGGAATGGGTGTGGCGTTGCAACTTTCAAAAGTTTGCAGTCACCTTCAAAATTTTCCTTCACATAGGCATAACTTACACCACCCGTTGCGATACCTTTTGAGCCGCCGCCTTCGATTGTGTTTTTTGAATAGCTTGAAAAAACAGTTTGCAATTGAACGTTTCGTTCTTCCATTTTGATGTGGTTTGCATATGCCAAGCGTGGGAAAATTACCCATTTGCTTGATTTTTCAAAGCCGGAAATTTCGCTTCTTTTTTGTTCGTTTGTAAGTTCAACCGTGCCATAGCCGTGGCAAATTCTTGTTGTTGGACGGAAGATGACTGGCGTTTGATATTCGTGGGAATATTCGAACGCTTCTTTTATCATTTCATACGCTTCGGCAGAAGATGAAGGGTCAAAAACCGGAAGTTTAGAAAATTCGCCAAAGTGGCGAGTGTCTTGTTCTGTTTGTGAAGAGATTGGACCTGGGTCGTCGGCAACCATGATTACCATTGCACCTTTTATCCCAACATAAGCTAGGCTCATAAGTGGGTCGGATGCGACGTTCAAGCCAACTTGCTTCATCGTTACCATTGTGTAGGCACCTGTGTATGCCGCGCCCGCGGCAACTTCAAGTGCGGTTTTTTCGTTTGTTGACCATTCAACATACTGCCAATCTTTCTTGTTTTTGGCAAATGCTTCCAACACTTCTGTTGACGGCGTGCCAGGATAGCCCGTGACCACATCAACACCTGCGGAAATTGCACCAAGCGCAATCGCTTCGTTTCCCATTAACATTTTTTTCATTTGTTCACCCTATCCTTTTATTCTTGTGGCAATTTGCAAACATCTATCCAACATTCGCTTTTTGAATACTTTTCTAGCTGTGGAATTGTTAGCTCTATTGCGGAATTGCTGCTTCCGCATGCCGGAAAAACACTTTCAAACCTTTTTAGCGATTCATCCAAAAACACTCGCACACCATCATTGATACCAAATGGGCAAACTCCACCAACGCTGTGACCAATAAGATTTGTCACTTGGTCTGGCGAAAGCATTTTTGCCTTTGTTTTGAACTGCGCTTTATATTTTGGGTTGTCAATTTTTCCATCCCCTGCTGTCACAATCAAAATCGGAGTTTCACTTGCCATAAAGCTTAGCGTTTTTGCAATTCGCTTGCCCTCGCAACCAACCGCCTGTGCAGCAAGTTCCACCGTTGCTGATGAAACTTCAAATTCTAGAATCTTGTTTTCAAACTCTGTTCCCTTAAAATATTCTCTTACCCTCTCTATTGCCATACTTAACCTCTTTTTTATGTATAATTATCCATTTAAACTAGTATAGCATATGATACGTTCATTTGGCAAGCGAAGCAGAGTGACTTGGGTTACTAGATACAAAACTCTGCACCACTTTAAATAATTAAAAATTAAAAATTAAAAATTAAAAATTAAAAATTGTGGTAAGGCATGGGCTTCGCCCTATGCATTCAATATTAGATTAGATAATATGAAAAAGGCGTCACTATTGACAAGTAACGCCCTTAGAAAAATTTCAAATAATAGTATGCACGAGCAACGCGAGTGCTTTACCACAATTTTTAATTTTTAATTTTTAATTTTTAATTTAAGTTAAGCAAATCTCGATTTGCTTAACTCACCGGTATTATTTTCACGTTTGCATAGGTTGCTTCGGTTGTTGATGAAATCACTTCGTATATTTGCGCGACTTCTTCTTGGGTTAACACATCGGCTTTCACGATTACGTTTATGTCGTCGCTATCCGTTTGCATTGAAACTACAACGTCTTCAAAACCTTTGGCTTGAATGAGATTTTCTAGTGTCATTTCTGCATCCATGAGTGATACTATGCTCATTTTTTGTGCGGCGGCATCTGCAATCACTTCGGCATCTAGCGATTCGCTTGAGATGATTGATTCAAGGTTTAGAAGCTGTTCTTCTCTTGACGTTGTGCGTTCGCTTCTGTATTCAGTGAAATAATCGGAAACCGATGTTTCCACAACCGCAACTTCCTCTTGCAATAGCACGTTGACATAAACTGTTGCAACTAGCAAAAACACTAGGCACACTGAAACTACAATCTTTTTTCTTTTTGACATCATGGATATTTACCTCCGACCATTTGACTTATTTATACCTTATATTATGAGTTTATTTCCCCTTTTAGAACAAGTTTAGAAACTTTTTCTAGCTTGCTCTAATTTTTATTTTCCACAGCGGAATTGATAAAATTTCCATTGTGGCGTAGCCTATTTCGTTTGCTTTTTCCGCTGTTTCCACATCTTGGCAGATGATAACAACTTCTGCGATTTCGCCATTTTCATACGCGATTTCTACGCTTGCTGTTATTCCCCTTTCCAACAGGGCGATTTGTGCCGATTGATTGAGCATTGCCGTATACTGACTTTCCACAACTTCGATATAGCCATAGTCATACGACAGCGTTGGAATGGTAAGTTCTTCAGAAGACAGGAAATTCACAAGTGGCACTGCCAAAATTGTGGAAACTGTTATTCCAATAAAAAGGCGGGTGTATTTTTTCATATTTCCGCCCGAAATCATCACGTCGCACACCACAGAAAGCACAACTACCCCCGCAAGGGTTAGCAAAATTTCTTTCATATCACCCACCTAAAACAAAATATTTGTTGAAATCATCAACATTATCACCGCGATTGTATACATAAACAGCACTGCGATATACGCAGTGGCGAGAAGCGACAAACTTTTTGACATGCTCTTATATATAGATAGCAAACTTTTTGGCGCAAATGCGGTGCAGAGCGCGTCGGTCGCTTTGAAAAGCAGTGAAAGACACACGAGTTTTGCAAGCGGAGCAAGTGCAACAGCAAAGGCGAGAAGAACAAACCCCACACCCACCGCGTTTTTCACAAGCACCCCTGAAAATAATATCAAATCAAAACCGTCACGAACATATGAACCGATAACCGGAACACTGCTTGCGATTGCATATTTTGCCGTGCGATATGAAACGGAATCAAAACTGCCTGCGGAAATTCCGCCAAGCGCCATTGTCGCGGAAAAAACCGTGAATGTTATACCCAAAACATATTTGGTAACCGTTGTGCAAAAGTCCGCAATGGGGGAAAAGTTTAGCGTTTGCGATACTCCACTTATTATATTCACGCCAAGAACAAACATGAAAATCGGAAAAACAAAATCGGAAACTCCCTTTATTATCACGTTTGAAAGAATATAAAGCAAGGGGGAAAAGCAAGATGCACCCGCGGTTGAGCCAAGGGAATAAACAAGGGTTATCAATATTGGAAAAGCGACTTCCGCTTGGGCTGAAAGTGAATTTATGCCACTTTCCACTTCGCTTGAAACTTCCAAAACTGCGGGCGTTGCGATTGCGACAACAATTAAGGCAAGTGCAAAACTAAGCAGATTTTGCATGTCGGATTTCAACAAGTCGCTTGTGAAATTTGAAAGAACACTCACGAGAATTGTGACTGCTAGCAAAGTGATAAAAGTTGGAACAAGCCCCGTCACGCTTGAAAAAAACAGGCTTGAAATTCCCGACAAAAAGGTTTGTCCTTCAGAAAAAAACTCACCTTTCATAATCTTTACAACACTGCTGTAAAAACTGCCAGAAAACACTGTTTCTAGCTGTTGATCAGACAAAAACTGTTCGAACTGCGTAAGGTTTATTGCCAAGAGTTGCTCTTCCACCAGAATGTTCACTTGTCCTTCGGTTTCTTCACCCTCGCCGCTTGTTTCGCTTGGGAAAAGGTCGAAACTTGAAAGTTCCAACGCGTTTACAGTTGGGCAGGGCGTGAAAAAAGCTATTAAAAACGCTATTAAAATCAAAGTTTTTTTCATAAGAGCTCACCTATTATCGATATGAAGTTGGAAATCAGTGGAATTGAAAGCGAAAGGATTGTTATTTTGCCAAATATTCGCACTTTAGACGCTATTGCTCCACACCCTGATTCTTCGCAAATGCTTGCGGAAAATTCCGATACATAAGCGATGCCAATGATTTTCAGCACTCCTTTCAAAAGTGACGTATCCACGTTTGCTGAAAGAAAAATTTCTTCAAGATTTTGGATAACTTCAACGGCGGAAGTGAAAATCGTTGCAAGCAAAATCAAACTGCACGCGATTGAAAGCAACATGCCAATTTGCTTATCTGCCTCTTTCACAACCAAAATAACCACGCAAAAAATTACTCCACATATTGCAAATTGTAAGAAATCCATATCTAAAACGAAAAGACAAGCTTTATCGTTTGCAAAAGCTCGCTCAGCATATCCACAATCAGCATAAGCACGATAATCAATCCGCCAAGGCTTACAAGCTGTGCAATTTCTGATAGGTCGGATTTTTTCAGCACTTGGCATATGATTGAAACCAAAATGCCTATCCCCGCAATTTTAAATATAATATCGATATCCATTTTCACCTCACAACCACAAAATGCCAATCAAAAGCCCAAAAAGTAGACCTAGTTTTTGATACATCACACCTTTTTTTGAATATTCTTCAATCGCTTTTTCAAGGGTGATTTTGTTTTTTTCTTGAAAAACTGCAAGCTTATTTTGGGCGGAAATTGATTCTAGATACCTGATTTCTTCAAGAGTTTCGCAAAGCTGTGCACTTTCATCTTTTTTCATATATTCCGAATTGAAATCGGAATTTTGCAAGATTTCTTTCAAGTCGGTTTTGAAGTTGAAAGAAGCGACAATTTCTTCAATCGGACGTTTCAAAACCTTTATATTTGCCTTTACTTCGCTTATGAAATCATCTGTTTCCCTTATTATATCCAGCCGTTTTTTATAGGATTTTGATAGGTAGAAACCAAGAAAACCGCCAACACAAATGGGCACTATCATTATTGCAACTGTCATTTTTCTCCCTACTGCTTTTTATATATTTTTACTTCTGCAAAGTTTTCATCAAGCACCTTTTCCACCGTGCCTTTGCCGAATTTTTCCGACAGTATCACATAGTTTTTGAATATGCCAGATTTGTATACTTCGCTGTTTTGATAATCTTGTTCGCATCTGCCGTGAAATGATGCATAAATTGCAATGCCCGCCATTCTCGCCTTTGCAAGAAGTGCGCTATCCAGCTGATAGAACATCTCGTCTATCATGATTGCGTGTGGGGAAAACAGCCTTATTGCAATTTCAAAGGATTTGTTCTTTTTGGAATTTTGCATGTGATCTACGTTTTCTAGGTTTTCCGCAAAATACGCAAACTCGCCACGCTCGTCACACAAAAACACCTTTTTGTTTTTGGGAAAAGACAACAAAATCTTCTTTAAAAACGTGGTTTTGCCCGCGCCGTACGGCGAAATGACAAGTGTGGAAGAAAGATTTTCCGCGACGTATTTCGCGTGTATGCAAGGTGTTATTTTCCCCTTGAACGGCAATCGCAATGCCAGCGAAGTGACGTTTGCAATGGAGGAAATTTCACCCGTTTGAAAATCGCAAACTCCGCAAATGCCTAGCCTTGCACCGTTTTTAGAAAGAAAACCATCCTTGATTTCGCATTCCTTTGAAAAAAATGAGCCGTTTGCAAAATTCAAAATCACCTCTTTTAAATCGCGTTTTTCAACGATGATTTTTTTGCCTATGGGATTTATCACATCGCTGATTTCGCCACCGCATTCCATTTGCAAGGGTTTACCCAATCGAAAGCGGAGTTCTGTTATGCTTTTGCGTTCTATATGAGAAATGGCATTTGCCAGTTCTTGTCCAATTAAATTTTCCATATTGCAGTATATTCACAGGGTGGAAATTTTAGAATATTATTTAAAAATCAAATGTTTTTTATTGTTTTTTACGTTTTGTGTTTTATTTTGTTGATTTTTTAACATTTATTATATATAATTAAATGTAAGAAAATATATTGTTTTAAAGGAGCTTAAAATGAGAAAAGTTTACAATTTTTCAGCTGGTCCATCTATGCTTTTTGATGATGTTTTGAAAAAAGCGCAAAGCGAAATGCTTGATTATAATGGCACTGGCATGAGTGTTATGGAAATGAGTCACAGAAGTGCACCTTATATGGAAATTTCCAAGAAAACTCAAGACCTTTTTAAAGAAGTATTGAATTTGCCAGAAGGTTATTCGGTATTGCTTTTGCAAGGTGGTGCGAGCATGCAGTTCGAAGCGGTTGCTTTGAATTTACTTAACTCGTCGAAAAAGGCTGACTATATCGTTACGGGCAACTTTGCAAAAAAAGCTTTTTCTGAAGCTAAGAAATTTGGCGACGTTGTTTGCGTTGCTTCTTCTGCGGATAAAAACTTTACATACATTCCTGATGTTGACGCAATTGAATATCGCGATGATGCTGATTATCTTCACATCACTCTTAACAACACTATTTTTGGAACTACTTATTCTCACCTTCCAAAAACAAAAGCTAAACTTGTTTGCGATATGTCTTCAAACATACTAAGCAAAGAAATGGATTTCTCTGCTTACGATTTGGTTTATGCTGGTGCACAAAAGAACATTGGACCTGCGGGACTAACTGTTGTTATTGTTAAAGATGAAATTCTTGGAAATGCACAAGACATTTGCCCAACTATGCTTAATTATTCAATCCACAAGGATAACGACAGCCTTTATAACACTCCACCTGCATATTCAATTTATATGGCTATGCTAACACTTGAACACATCGTGGAAATGGGTGGTATTAAAGCTATTCAAAAAATCAACGAATACAAAGCTGGTCTTTTATATGATTATATCGACGGTTGCGATTTTTATCAAAACCCTGTTGAAAAAGAATTCAGATCAATTATGAACGTGCCTTTCACAACTCCTAGCGCAGAACTTGACGCTAAGTTTGTTAAAGAAGCTAAAGTGGCGGGTCTTGAAGCGATTAAAGGTCACCGTTTGGTTGGCGGTATGAGAGCTTCAATTTATAACGCTATGCCAGTTGAAGGTGTTGAAACACTTATTGCGTTCATGAAAAAATTTGCTAGCGAAAACGCTTAAAAAACGCTTAAAAAGGGATAAGAAATGAAAAAAATACTAAAACTTAATGAAATTAGCCCCGTTGCTAATTCAATCTTCACAGATTATGAATACACAAAAGACGTTGCAGACCCATGTGGTATTATGCTCCGCTCTTTCAAAATGCACGATTATGCAATTCCTGAATCTCTTCTTGCTGTTGCAAGAGCGGGCGCGGGAACAAACAATATTCCAATCGATGTTTGCTCTGAAAAAGGTATCGTTGTTTTCAACACTCCTGGCGCAAACGCAAACGCTGTTAAGGAACTTGCAATTTGCGGTCTTTTGCTTTCTTCAAGAAAAGTTGTTCAAAGCTACGCTTGGGCTTGCGGTCAAAAGGAAGTTGGCGCGGATGTTCCTAAACTAGTTGAAAAGGAAAAATCAAAATTCGGCGGACCTGAAATCATCGGCAAAAAACTCGGCGTTGTTGGGCTTGGTGCTATTGGCGCTATGGTTGCGAACGCTTGCGCTGATCTTGGCATGCAAGTTTTTGGTTACGACCCATATATCTCGATTGATTCTGCTTGGGGACTTTCTAAACAAATCAAGCATGTAACTGATTTCAATGAATTGATTTCTTCTTGCGATTATATCACTCTTCATGTGCCACTCGTTTCTGGAACAAAAGAATGCATCAATAAAGAAAGTATTTCAAAAATGAAAAACGGCGTGAGAGTTATTAACTTCTCTCGTGGCGAACTTGTTGATAACGCTGCTATGGTTGAAGCTTGCGAAAGCGGAAAAGTTGCTTGTTATGTGACTGACTTCCCAACTGCTGAACTTATTGGATACGACAACATTGTCACATTGCCTCACCTTGGCGCTTCAACACCAGAAGCGGAAGATAACTGTGCGGTTCTTGCGGGCAAACAACTTGTTGACTATATCGAAAATGGTAACATCAAAAACTCTGTTAACTTCCCTGCTGTTTCTATGGCGAGAAGTGGCGATGTGAGAGTTGCTGTTGTGCACAAAAACGTTAAAAACATCCTTTCAAGTCTCACTTCAATCATTTCTGAACTTGGACTTAACATTGCAAACATGGCAAACGCTTCTTCTGGCGATTATGCTTATTCACTTTTCGATTTGGATGGCGATTTGGCTTCTAGCGATATCGCAAAATTCGCCCAAGTTGAAGGCGTTGTGAAAGCGAGAGTGTTGAGATAAGTGATAATTTAAAATTTTAAATTATCTTAAAATGAAAAAAAGAAAAACGCAGGAAATTTCTTCCTGCGTTTTTGTGATTTTGTTTGTTGTTTTTTTGTCATTTTGTTTCTGATTTTGTATCTTCTTTTGTATCTTCTTTTGTTGCTTCTGTTTTCACTGCTTTTGGTTTTGGTTTTCTTGTTTGTGGTTTAGGCGTTGTTGGTTTTTGTTCTTTTTCAACTTCCTTGGTTTTATCTTTTATTTCTTCAGTTTTACTTTCAACTTCGTTCTTTGCATTTGCAAGTTTTTGGTTGGCAAAATCTTTGCTTGCAGACGCGAGCTCGCGAGCACTTTTGCTGTATGCCATAATCACCGTGCCCGTTGCAATGCCAAGTGCAAGACCTATAATAAATTTTTGCATATAACACCTCCTTTATAATAGAATGTGCAAAACACAAAATTTTATTTAAAAACCACCATAAAAATAGAATGCACAAAGCTTCGCCTTGTGCATTACCAAATGTTTTCATTTTGACTTTTTCATTTTGACTTATAAAAAATCCTTTGAATTTTTTATAGCTTTGCTTTATAATCTGCGATTGCTTCTTTGATTGCTTCTTCGGCAAGCACAGAGCAATGGATTTTTTGTGGTGGTAGACCTTCCAAAATTTCAACAACTCTTGCGTTTGTGATTTTTTCTGCTTCTTCAACAGTCATACCAATAATAAGGTCTGTTGCTGTTGAGCTTGTTGCAACTGCTGCTGCACAACCGAAAGTTTTGAATTTTGCATCTTTGATGATACCGTCTTCAATTTTCAAGCTGATACGCATGATATCTCCGCAAGCTGCGTTGCCAACTTGTCCCACGCCATCGGCGTTTTCTATTTCTCCCACGTTTTGTGGATTTTGGAATGCAGTTAAAACTTTTTCGTTATACATATTGAGTTTCTCCTTCTTTTTCGGAAAATAGTGGTGACATTTCTCTTAGTTTTTTCACGATTTCCTTCACTTTTTCCACTGTTGTATCAAGTTCTTCTTTTGTTGTTTTTTCGCCGAGCGTGAATCGAACACTGCCATGAGCCGTGCCCACTGGAACTTTCATGCTTAGAAGCACATATGATGATTCCAATGTTCCTGAAGAGCAAGCAGAGCCCGTTGAAACTGCTATGCCAGCAAGGTCAAGAAGCATAAGGATTGATTCACCTTCGATATATTCAAACGAAATGTTCAAGTTGTTTGGCAACCTTTTATCCATACCGCCGTTGATTCTTATATATGGCACTTCGTTTTTGATTCTTGTTGCAAGATAGTCGCGCAAATTTGAAAGTCTTGCGTTTTCTTGTTCTAGGTTAGCGTTTGCGATTTCAAGCGCTTTTGCCATGCCAACAATCAGCGGTGTTGCTGATGTGCCCGCACGCATTCCACGTTCTTGATGTCCGCCAGTTACAAACTTGCCAATTCCAAGCCCGTTTCTGATATAAAGCACGCCGATACCTTTTGGTCCATAAAATTTGTGACCTGACATTGAAAGCATATCGATACCCATTTCTTTCACGTTGAATTTTATCGCACCCATTGCTTGAACTGCGTCTGTGTGGAATGGGATTCTTCTTGATTTTGCAATCTTGGCGATTTCTTCAAAAGGTTGGATTGTTCCAACTTCGTTGTTCGCCGACATAATAGAAATCAAGATTGTGTTTTCTTTTATGTTTTTTTCCACTTCTGCAGGATCGACATATCCATCTTCAGAAACGCCAACAAAAGTTACTTCGAAGCCTTGTTTTTGCAAGTCTTCTGCGGTTTCTTTGATTGCGGGATGTTCGATACAGCTTGTGATGATGTGGCCACTGCCCTTTCTTTTTGCGATACCGCGAAGTGCCCAGTTGTCTGATTCGCTTCCGCCCGCTGTGAAATATATTTCACTTGGCAATGCGCCAATTTCTTTTGCGATTGTTTCCCTTGCTTTTGAAAGGCCAACAGCGCCGTCCCTTCCAAAGGAGTGCATGCTTGATGCGTTGCCAAACACATCGGTGAAATATTTTGCCATTTCTTCCATAACCGCAGGTTTCACATATGTTGTTGCGGCGTGGTCGAGATATATTTTGTTCATGTTTATTCCTTTCGCTTTCCTTATGAAAAGCTGTTTTTTCTTATAGTTATTATACCATTTGGTCTAGCGTGATTTGGTCGAGAGTTTCGTTGATTGCGATATAAACCTTTTCCCACACGTCTTTTGTTGGACAATTTTTTTGGCATGGGGCTTCACCCACACATTCAACGATTTGCAAGTTATCTTCAAGCACGCGCAAAACTTCCCCAACTGTTATTTCTTTCGGCTTTCTTGCAAGTTGATAACCACCTTGAACTCCCCTTGTTGTTTGGATTATGTCGGCTTTTTTCAAAAGTCGCATAAGCTGTTCCAAATAGTCCTGAGAAATTCCAAGATCCGCAGAAATTCTTGTTATTGGCAAGATTTCGTCGGAGTTTTTTGCAAGATAATGAACCGCTTTCAGACCGTATCTTGACTTGGTTGAAATCTTCATATAATCTTCCTTTGAAAAGCCGAGTAATTTAGTCGCCTTTTCATATACAATTATATTCTTTTGAAAAATTTTGTCAAGTATTTTCGTTGGTTTCCTACAAAATATATTTGCGACATTGAATATTTTTTATTATTTTTTAGTTTCTTTCAGTTCGCCCTTTGTTGGAGTTATTTTGCCGACTTTTTTAAGACGTTTTATATCTTGTTTTTTTGTGTGTGGTTTGAAGATTATCGCATTCAGATATCCAAAAAAAATCGCAGAAGAAAGACCAAACGCCGCAGCTTTCACACCGCCAGAAATTGCACCAACTATCCCTTCTGCACTGCCTTTTATTGCTCCCGATGCAAGCAGAGAACCAAATCCCGAAATGGGCACTGTTGCACCCGCGCCCGCAAAGTCGATAAGTGGCTGATATGCGCCAATTGCTTCAAGGATTATCCCCGCGAGAAGGAATGTCACAAGGATTCTTGCTGATGTCATTTTTGTGAGATTTATTAGTATTTGACCTATAACGCATATAAGTCCACCCACGATAAAGGCTTTTATAAATATCATGTTTCCCCCTTTTCGCAAGTGATTTCCACGAGATGTGATATTGCTGGTATTGTTTCACCTTGCATTGATGAAGTTGTCGACAGCAATGCACCCGTTGCCAAAAACAGCATTTTTTTGATGCGTTTTTGCATTAATTTTTTATAGATATACGAATTGAAAACCGATGCCGAGCAACCTGCTCCGCTTCCGCCTTGAAATTTTGCGGTGTCCTTTGGATATATCAGTGCACCGCAGTCGCGATGATTTTTCGTGATGTCGATTTTCCTATCGAGAAGCAAATCACACAAGATTTCACTGCCGAGATAGCCAAGATCACCCGTGAGAATCATGTCGTAGCTTTTGGGGTCTTCATTTGTGTCGGCGAAAAAGGCTTGGAGCGTATCGGCGGCGGCGGGTGCCATTGCAGAGCCCATGTTGTTGACGTCCGTCACGCCAAAATCCACGACTTTGCCAAAGGTGGCACGAGTTATTTGCGGACCTTTGCCTTCATTTGAAATCACACTGCAACCCGCACCTGTGACTGTCCATTGTGACACCGTGGGACGTTGGCAACCTTGTTCAAGCGGGGTGCGATATTGCCTTTCCGCTGAAGAAAAGTGGCTGACCGTTCCGCAAGCGACTGTGCTGGCATAGCCACCGTCAACCGCCATGCAACCAACTGCTAAACTCTCGCTCATTGTGGAGCATGCAGAATAGACGCCGAGAAGCGGAATTTGCGTTTCGCGGGCGGAAAATGTTGTTGAAATTATTTGATTTAGCAAGTCTCCACCAATTAGAAGTTCGACGTTTTTATCTTTTACTTGCTTTGCGGAAATTGCACCGTCGATGACTTTTGTTAGCATTTTTCGTTCGGCTTTTTCATATGTTTTTTGGTTCATTGTGTCGTCTTGCACTTTGTTCACGAAGTATTTTTGCAGTGGTCCGTTATATTCTTCAGGACCGACAAGTGAACATGCGGATATTATTTTTGGTTTTGTTGGGAATATTATTGTTCTTTCACCTTGTTTTTTCATGCCATACCTCCCTTGCCTTGTCTCAATTACAACCCGAAAGTCATATATATAAGACCCACAACAGAGCTTGCAACAACGCCATAAACTATTATTGGTCCTGAAATGATGAACATTTTTGCGGCTAGGCCATATATCATGCCTTCCGATTTGAATTCTAGCGCCGGCGACACGATTGAGTTGGCAAAGCCTGTTATTGGCACCATACTGCCCGCCCCCGCAAACGCGCCAAGGCGGTCGTAAAGCCCAACACCGGTGAAAGTTGCGCCGAGAAAAATCATGAACCCCGACACCACTGCGGAAACTTCATCTTCAGATAGTTGCCAAAATTCGTATTCCACAAATTCGCGTGCAATTTGACCGATTGTGCAGATTCCACCACCTACCAAAAATGCCCAAATAAGGGTTTTCCATTCGTTTGTTCTCGGCGTTTTTGAAGATACATATTCAAGATAGTTGTTTTGCGATATCTTCATTGCTCTTCCACCTTCAAAAAAGTCGGAGTGCGTTGCTCCCTTTCGCAACAATCGCGGATTTCACTGGATACAACAGTTTTTATCTTACTTTTTTGCATAAAAAAACCACCCTTTTTGTTTTATTATAAACAAAAAAGGGTGGAACTATACAATGCCTAGCAATACTCTTATATTTAAAATTTCTACCGAGTTCGCAAAGCGAAGCCTGTTTTTAATTAATTTCTCATTACGCTTCAGTTACGCAGTTTGGGTATAGTGGGAAATCTTTTGTGATGTTTGCAACTCTTGCTTTTGCTTCTTCAATAGCTGATTCGCCGTTTTGGATTAGGAGCGTGATGATGTTTGCGATTTCTTTCATTTCGCCTTCTTTCATGCCTCTTGAAGTTGCGGCTGGAGTGCCGATTCTTACGCCACTTGTGATGAATGGACTTTTTGTGTCGAATGGGATTCCGTTTTTATTTACAGTGATGTTTGCTTCATCAAGAAGTTTTTCAAGCACTTTGCCTGTGAGACCAGTTTCTGTTAGGTCAAGCAAAATTAGGTGGTTATCAGTTCCGCCTGAAACCATTTTTACGCCGTTTGCAGTGAATTGTTCTTCCATAGCTTTTGCATTTTTCACAACTTGCGCGCCGTATGCTTTGAATTCTTCAGATGCAGCTTCTTTGAAACAGATTGCTTTTGCAGCGATGATGTGTTCAAGTGGTCCGCCTTGGATTCCTGGGAAAATACCTTTGTCGATTTGTTTTGCGTATTGTTCTTTACACATAATCATACCGCCACGAGGTCCGCGAAGTGTTTTGTGAGTTGTTGTTGTGACAAAATCTGCGTGTGGGAATGGGTTTGGATGTTGACCTGCAACAATAAGACCCGCGATGTGGGCGATATCAACCATTAGATATGCGCCAACTTTATCAGCGATTTCTTTGAATTTTGGGAAATCGATGATTCTTGAATATGCACTTGCGCCCGCAACAATCATTTTTGGTTTGCATTCAAGTGCGATTCTTTCAACTTCTGCATAATCAATTTTGCCGTCTTCTTTTGAAACGCCGTATGATACAAAGTTGAAATATTTGCCTGACATATTCACTGGGCTACCATGAGTTAGGTGTCCGCCGTGAGCTAGGTTCATGCCAAGGATTGTGTCGCCATGTTCAAGCATTGCAAAATATACCGCAATGTTGGCATTTGCGCCACAGTGTGGTTGCACATTTGCATGTTCTGCGCCAAAAAGTGCTTTTGCACGGTCGATTGCAAGTTGTTCTGTTTTGTCAACGTGAACACAGCCACCGTAGTATCTTTTTCCTGGGTAGCCTTCGGCATACTTGTTTGTTAGGTGTGTGCCCATTGCTGCAAGAACTGCTTCTGAAACGAAGTTTTCGCTTGCAATAAGTTCGATGTTGTTTCTTTGGCGGTTAAGTTCGTCGTTCATCGCTTCATAAACTTCTGCATCCACACTTTTAATTGTTTTCATATCAACCATAATTTTTTTCTCCTTTTATCCTTAAGGCACTTCTGAAAAATCTAAATCCAAATCTCAATTCCCAAAAAAGACTTGTTTTTTTTGAAATCAATCTTTGCATTTATATTTTTTATAAATACCTTTGTTTATTACTTTATATAATTTTTTATATACCCTTTTTCTTATTCAGCCGTTATTCGACCACGATTCTTGTGCATTTTGGGTTGAATTTTGTTTTTTTCACCACTTTATCGATTATTGCGATTGCCACAAAACCGACAGCCACGCCCGCCATCAACATGCCGAACTGACCAAGTTCTGAAAGGTTTAGCAAATACCCCACGAGAAATCCAAGCATTGCACAAACAAGAGGCAAGATATAAACAATGGATGCGGAAAACATCACTGTTGAAGTTTCCATTTCCATTTCTACCTTATCGCCAAGCTTTGCGCCAAGGTGGTTTTCCGTTGTGATATCAACGTGCATATCACCTTGCTTGAAACCGCACATGTTGCAATTTCCGCAAGCGGATTTTCTTTCCATACGCACTTTTATGTTCTTTTTATCAACTTTGACAACTTTTCCCACTTCTTTCATATTATCACCTTAAAAAAGTTCCGCCAAATCTGACGCGTTTTCTATTTCTGCAAAGCTTGCGAATTTTTCTTCGCCCGTTTGCATGTTTTTCACTTTTGCACCACCGTTTTCCGCTTCTTCGCCACCGATTATGCAAACAAAGCTTGCTGAAAGTTTATTTGCATACTTGAATTGTGCTTTGAAACTTCTTTCCATGTGGTCGTATTCTGTTGCGAAACCCTTGCTTCTTAGCGATTGGGCAAGTTTTATTGCAAGTTGTTTTTCTTCTTTTGTTGCTACGATATATATTTCTGCATCGGCTGGTTTTTCAATTTGGATGTTGCAACTTTCCAAAAGCAACAACAATCTTTCAAGTCCCAAACCAAAACCGACAGCGTGGTTTGGTTTGCCACCGAGAATTTCAATTAGTCCGTCATATCTGCCACCGCCACAAACTGTGCCTTTTGCACCGATGTTTTCAGAGACAAATTCGAAAACAGTTTTTGAATAATAATCAAGTCCGCGAACGATTCTTGGGTCGATTTCATATTCGATAATGCCATCGAGATAACCTTTCAAACTTTCGAAATGCGCCTTACAATCTTCGCAGATATAATCGAGAATTGAAGGTGCGTTTTCGTTGATTTTGATGCAGTCTGGATTTTTGCAATCGAGAATTCTGAGTGGATTTTTTTCAAATCTATCACCGCATGTTCCACACATGTTTGGCAAATTTTCTTTGAAATAATCTTTTAGCGCTTTATTATATTTTTCGCGACAGTGTTTGCAACCTATGCTGTTGATTTTTAGCGACAGGTTGGTAACTCCCAATTTTTTGAAAAAGGTTGATGCGAGAAGTATTGCTTCGGCATCCATACTTGGTGATGGCGAGCCATAGAATTCCGCACCGAATTGGTGATGTTCGCGAAGTCTGCCTTGTTGTGGTTTTTCATATCTGAAAACCGGTGTGAAATAATACATTTTGAGTGGCATTGCATCTGAATATAGCGAGTTTTCGATAAAACTTCTGCCAACACCCGCTGTGCCTTCTGGTTTCAAAGTGATACTTCTGTCACCTTTATCTTGGAATGTATACATTTCTTTATTCACGATATCAGTTGTGTCGCCAACACCGCGCAAGAACAGTTCGGTATGTTCAAAAATCGGTGTTCTTATTTCTCTTGCACCAAATTCTCTTGCCGTTTCGCGTGCCACTTTTTCGATATAGTGCCATTTATACGATTCGTTTGGCAAGACATCTTTCGTGCCTTTTGGAATGTTTATCATGTGTTTGCTCCTATGCTAAATAATATATTTTTTCAAATCCACTGCTTTTGCTTCTGATTTTATTCTTTCGCTTACGTATTTTTCGTCGATGATAACAATTTTTTCTTCGACGTTATCACCCGCGATGAAAGATTCGTCTTCCAAAAGGTTTTCAACAATTGTGTGAAGTCTTCTAGCTCCGATATCTTCGTGGCTGATGTTTTGGTTGTATGCTAAATTTGCGATTTCTTTGAGTCCACTTTCTTCAAACTGCAATTTCACGTTTTCCACACCGAGAAGTGAGATATATTGCTTGATAATTGAGTTTTCCGGAACTGTCATTATCTTATAGAAATCTTCCTTTGATAGGCTTGATAAATCAACAGTGACAGGGAACCTGCCTTGAAGTTCTGGTATTAAATCTGAATATTTCGAGATGTGGAATGCACCCGCGGCAATAAACAAGATATAGTCTGTTTTCACAGCGCCGTATTTTGTTATTACTGTTGAGCCTTCAACGATTGGCAAGATATCGCGTTGAACGCCTTCTCTTGAAACGTTTGGACCTTGGTTGTTGCCACCGCCACAGATTTTGTCGAGTTCGTCGATAAATATTATACCTGTTGTTTGAGCACGGTTGATTGCTTCTTGGTTTATGCTGTCTTCATCGATAAGCTTTTCTGCTTCTTCCCCCGCCACGATTTTGAGAGCATCTTTAACTTTGACTTTTCTGCGTTTTTTCTTTTTTGGAAGAATTCCGCCAAACATGTCGCCAAGGTTAATTTCTCCGCCCATGCCGTTTTGGATTTCCATATTTTTTGGAGCGTCGTTAACTTCAACTTCGATTTGCATGTCGTCATACTTGCCATCTTTGATATCTTGGATTACGTCTTTTGTGAGTTCTTCCATGTTCACATCAACCATATTTTTGCTTTTTGACTTGGCAATGGCTGTTGAAATTTTTCTTAGGCTGGTTTCTTGTGCTTTTTCGAAAACTTCTTCTGTTCTTTCCTTTTTCACCATTCTGACTGCTGATTCAACAAGGTCTTTCACCATTGATTCGACATCTCTTCCGACATAGCCGACTTCGGTGAATTTTGTTGCTTCCACTTTGATAAAAGGTGCGCCCACTATTTTTGCGAGCCTTCTTGCAATCTCCGTTTTGCCAACACCTGTTGGACC
The DNA here is from genome assembly GCA_044426085.1 of Bacillota bacterium. Classification (GTDB taxonomy): domain Bacteria; phylum Bacillota; class Clostridia; order Christensenellales; family CAMQZB01; genus JAWXUU01. The sequence continues at coordinate 116,026 of JAWXUU010000004.1, forward strand.
TTTCATGATGATGTTTTTTGGAGTGATTTCTTCTTGCAAAACTTCTGGAAGTTGAGATCTTCTGTATCTGTTTCTTAGCGCAATTGCAACAACTTTTTTTGCTTTGTCTTGACCGATTATATACTTATCTAGCTGATTTACTATTTCTTTTGGAGTCATGCTTTTTCCCCCACTGTTTCTATTGTTAGGTTGCTGTTTGTGAAAACACAAATTTCACCCGCCACAAGAAGTGCTTTTGTTGCGACTTCTTTTGCTGATAATGTCGTTTCTGAAATCAATGCTTTCGCAGCAGCAAGGGCATAATTCCCACCGCTTCCAATCGCACAAACATCGTCTGGTTGAATAACTTCACCCGTGCCCGAAAGCACAAGCATTTCATCCTTGTTTGCAACAATCATCATCGCTTCAAGCTTGCGCATCATTTTATCTTGACGCCAAAGCATAGCAACTTCCACCGCGGCACGCATGAGATTGCCAGAGTATTTTTTAAGCATGCCTTCGAATTTTTCCGAAAGTGCAAACGCATCGGCAACCGAGCCCGCAAAGCCTGTGATGACTTCGCCGTTATATATTCTTCTCACTTTTATCGCGTTGTTTTTGAAAACTACGCTTTGACCCATTGTCACTTGCCCATCACCGACGATAGCAGTTTCGCCATCGCGTTTCACGGCACAAATGGTTGTTCCTTTAAGTTCAATTGGCATAATATTCTCCTGTTTATTGCTGATTTTTTTACAGCTGATTTTCAATTATTTTTTCTATTATAGCAAGTGATTTTTCTGCTGTTTTAAGGTATCTTTCTTGCTTATTTCTTATCATTCTGAATTCCGCCATTTCGATTATTCCAAAGTTGGCATTCATTGGCTGAAAATTCTTGTTTTCTGTTCCGATATACTGCACAAGTGCACCAATCATCGTTTGATTTCCAAAGTCGATTGCGCTTTTGTTTTGCAATGTTTGGTGAATTTGCAACGCGCAAATAAGTCCGCTCATCGCTGATTCCACATACCCTTCCACACCAGTGATTTGACCTGCGAAGTACAAGTTGTTTGCACTTTTAAACTTCACGCCGTGGTCAAGCAAATTTGGGGCGTTGATATATGAATTTCTGTGCATCACGCCATACTTGACAAATTCTGCATTTTTCAAGGCGGGTATCATAGAAAACACACGTTTTTGTTCGCCAAACTTCAAGTTTGTTTGGAAACCAACCATGTTATATAAGTCGCCGTTTGCGTTTTCCTTTCGCATTTGGACAACAGCATAAGGGCGATTGCCTTCTCTGTCTCTAAGTCCCACAGGTTTTAGTGGGCCGAAACGGATTGTGTCTTCTCCCCTTGACGCCATGATTTCAATTGGCATGCAACTTTCGAAAATCTCTTTTTTTTCAAAGACATGCAAATCTGCCCTTTCCGCAGAAATCAAGTTTTGATAGAAATTTTGATATTCTTCCTTGTTCATTGGCAAGTTTAGATAGTCGCCGTCGCCTTCGCCTTTGTCGTATCTGTCTTGGAAAAAAGCTGAGTTCATATCCACAGAATCAAACTTGATAATTGGGCTTGCGGCATCAAAAAAGTGCAAATCACCGCCCGTGAGGTTCATGATGTTTTCATAAAGTTTCCCACTTGTTAGCGGTCCTGTTGCAATTATTGTTATGCCGTCGGGGATTTCTGTTATTTCGCCGTGGATAATTTCCACGTTTTCTAGCGATTTGATTTTTTCAGTTACAAGTTCACTATATTTTTCCCGATCAACAGCAAGCGCACCGCCCGCGCCGACTTTTGTTTGGTCGGCACACTTGATTGTTATGCTGTCTAATCTTCGCATTTCTTCTTTCAAAAGTCCGCAAGCACCCGTGATTGCGTTTGATTTCAACGAGTTTGAACACACAAGCTCACAAAGCCCTGAAAGTGAATGTGCTTCTGAAAACTTCAATGGTTTCTGTTCGAACAGCCTTACTTTGTATCCGCGCTTGGCAAGTTGCCAAACCGCTTCGGAGCCCGCAAGTCCGCCACCTATTACATTTATTATTGACATTATTTTCCTTTTATTTCGTATTGTTTTTAGTATTTTATTTTAATAGTTTATTCGTCTTTAGGAGTGATATCAACTTCGTAGTCACAGCCCTTATTGGTGCATCTGATAAACTTGCCCGCCTTGGTTTCTTTCACCACAGTGAATGTGCCACAAGTTGGGCATTTGTCGCCCGTTGGGATATCCCAGCTGATGAAGTTGCAATCTGGATAGCCTGCACAGCCATAGAAGATTTTGCCTGTTTTGCTTTTTCTTTGCGATACATCTTTTCCGCAGAATGGGCATTTTGCAACGGGTTTCGCCATTGATTTTATCGCCTTACATTCTTCGTTTGTGCACGCGAGGAAGTTGCCGTATCTGCCTTTTTTGACAGTCATATCGCTTCCGCATTTTTCGCATTTTTCATCCGTTTTGATAACTTCGCCATCGAGTGGTTTGATGTTTTTGCATTCTGGATAGTTTGGGCACGCAAGGAATTTTCCGTATCTTCCTGTTCGAACAATCATGTTTGCACCGCATTTTTCACAGATGACGTCGGAAATGTTTTCCTTAGTTTGCTTTTTAAATCCGCATTCTTTATCTTCGCATTGAATGTATTTGCCGAATTTTGATGATTTTTCAAGCAACATTTTTCCGCATTGTGGGCAAAGTTCACCCGTTTCGATACGCTCTGTTTGGGCGATTTGGATTTTTTCCATCATTGGTTCGTAGAAATCTTTAATGATTGCTTTCCAATCTGCGCCGTCTTGTTCGACAGTGTCAAGTTTTTCTTCAACTTCCGCTGTGAAAAGTGGGTTCATGATATCGGCAAAGTGCTTTTCCAAAAAGTCTGTCACCAATTCGGCAACTTCTGTTGGAACGATGAATTTTTTATCTTTATATGTGTATTGTCTTTTAAGTAGAACTGTCAAAATGGCAGCGTAGGTGCTTGGTCGTCCGATGCCTTTTTCTTCGAGAAGTTTAATAAGTGTTGCGTCGGTATATCTCGCTGGCGGTTTTGTGAATTTTTGTTCGCTTAAAAGTTGTGCAAGGTATGTTTCGTTGCCACTTTCAAGGTTAGGAAGATATGCATTTTCGCCGTCTTCATCTTCTTTTTCTTCAACTTTTTGCTTGCCTTGTGCTTTCAAATACCCTTCGAACACCAAGATTTTACCGCTGAATTTGAATGCGTATTCACCCGCGTTGATTTCGCCGTTGAGAGTGTCGTATACGGCGGGTGTCATTTGGCTTGATATGAATTTTTCATATATGAGTTTATAAAGACGCAATTGATTTCTATCGAGTTTGCCTTCTAGTGATTTTGGCGTTCTTGCAATGGAAACTGGGCGGATTGCTTCGTGGGCGTCTTGTGCGTTTTTCTTGTTTTTGAAATAGTTTGGTTTTTCAGGCAAAAATTCCTTGCCAAACATTTTGCCAATCGCTTCTCTCACTTCAACAAGCGCTTCATCGGCAACACGAACAGAGTCGGTTCTGATGTACGTTACAAGTGCAACGTGACCTTCGCCTTCCATGTTGATACCTTCATAAAGCTGTTGTGCAACACGCATTGTGATATCTGAAGACATTCCAAGGCGGTTTGAAGCTTCTTGTTGCATAGAACTTGTTGTGAATGGTGGTGGGGCATAAGATTTTGATTGTGCCCTTTTGATATTGCCACAAATCCATTTTTCTTTTGATACTAAGCTTTTGATTTCTTCCGCTTCTGCAGTTGTTTTAACAGTGATTTTCTTGCCGTTTTTCTTAGATAAAACCGCTTTGAATTGCTTTTTCGCTTCGGGTTTTTCCGTTAGCATTGCTGTGAGAACGTGGTATTCTTCCTTTTTGAATGCTCTTATTTCTTTTTCCCTTTCCACCACAAATTTAAGCGCCACTGATTGCACCCTACCAGCAGAAAGTTTGCCTGAAATTTTCTTGCACAAAAGTGGAGAAAGTTTGTAGCCAACAAGTCTGTCGAGCACGCGTCTTGCTTGTTGCGCGTCTACTAGGTTTTGGTCGATTTCCCTTGGTGAAAGGAGTGCTTGATTCACTGCTTTTTCTGTGATTTCGTTGAAAACTATTCTATTTTTTTGGTCTAGTGGCAATTTTAGCGCTTGCGCAAGATGCCAACTGATTGCTTCACCTTCACGGTCGGGATCGGTCGCGAGAAGGACTTCTTCCGCTTTTGCCGCTTGGGTTTTCAATGTTTTCACAATGTCTTTCTTGCTTTGGTTTATCACATATTTAGGGGTGAAATCTCCCTTCACATCTATTCCGAGTGTGCTTTCGGGAAGATCGCGAATGTGCCCTGCTGATGCGATAACCTTATACTTTTTGCCGAGATATTTTTCAATTGTTTTTGCTTTCGTTGGTGATTCCACGATTACTAATTTCATATATTTTCACCTATTCAATAATTTATTTTTGCCCGCGCCACTTTGCACTGCATGGTGGGTTGGGTCTTTTTTAAAAGTTACGTTTTTGATATCTGTTGCTTCCAATATTGGAAATTATGCCCTTTGCTTCAAGCATCATAAGTTTTGAAAGCAAGATATGCGGTTGGATTTCTAACCCTTCGGAAATTTCCGAGATATGGTTTTTGCCTTGTTCAATCATGGCGAGAATTTCTTCTTCCGTTTGATCAACGGCGATTGTTTTTGTTTGGCTTGCGAATGTGTATTCCAATCTTAGGATATCAAAGATTTGTTTTTCGTCCACCAATGCTTCGGCGTATCTTTTTGCAATCAGTGCATTTGCACCTTTGCTTGCGTTTGAAAGAACGCTTCCTGGAACTGCAAAAACTTCTTTGCCATATTCAAGCGCTTGGCTTGCGATTTCCAAACTTGAACTTGCGCCCTCCGCTTCTGCAATAACGACCACATGCGACAACCCTGCGAATATGCGATTGCGCATTGCATAATGATATTTTTGTGGGGTCACGTTTGGTCGGTGTTCCGATAAAATTATGCCGTTCTTGCTCGCTTTTTTTGCGATGTCTTTATTTATGCTTGGCACGATTTTATCAATGCCACCCGCTGTTATTATTGCGATTGTACCTTGGTCGTCCACCACGCAATCAATCACGCTTCTGTCGATTCCGTCCGATACGCCAGATGCAATCACAACGCCTTTTTCAATGAGTTTGGAAACGAATTTGTTTGTGACATCTGTGCCGTATATTGTGGAATATCGCGTGCCTGTGAAGGTTACGATTTCAGAATTGAGCAGTTTTATGTTGCCACGATAATAAAGGCAAAGTGGTGGCTCGTAGATTTCTTTTAAAAGCGCTGGATAATCAAAGCTTGACAATGTTACAACTTCGCAATCAAGCGATTCAAGTTCTTCTTGCAAAATCTTTTGCGACAGCGGTGAAAAGGCAAGCTGAACTTTCTTTATCAAGTCGGTTTTCAAAAAATCCACTTGGTCGATACAAGAATTTTCATACAGCTCGCTTGGGTTTTCGAACATGGCAAGCAATTTATGCTTTTTGCCAAGCGATATGCCGTTTATCATGTCTATTGTGAGAATTGCGAGTTCATCTTTTGAAAAGTTCACTGTCCCACCCCTTTCACGAAATATTTTCGGTCTAGCGTTCTATAACCAATCGCTTCGGCGATGTGTTGCGGCATGATATCCGCGCAGTTATCAAGGTCGGCAATGGTTCTTGCCACTCTTATGATTCGCGTTCTGCCACGCATTGAAAGGTTCAAATTTTCAAACGCCATTTTCAAAATTGATTCGCATTCTTCACTTAGTGTGCAGAATTTTGCAATCTCTTTATCTGATATTTCTGAGTTTGTTTTTTCGTTTGTGGCTGTATACCTGTTTGCTTGGATTTCTCTTGCTTTTTCCACGCGCGATTTGACAACACTGCTCTTTTCGCTTTTTTCGTTTTTCAAGATTTCGTCGTATTCAATGGAATCAACTTCCACTTGGATATCAATTCTGTCAAGCAGTGGCCCTGAAAGCTTTGCAAGATATTTTGAAATCTGACTTGTTGTGCATCTGCACGGCTTTGACGAACCAAAATTTCCACATGGGCATGGGTTCATGCTTGCAACAAGCATAAAGTTTGCAGGATACATTGCTTTTTGATTTGCTCTTGCAACGGAAATAACCCTATCTTCAAGTGGTTGGCGGAGTGCTTCAATCGTTTGGCGATTATATTCTGGAAGTTCATCCAAGAAAAGCACGCCGTGGGTTGCAAGGCTGATTTCACCCGGCATTGCGTTTGTGCCACCACCGCAAAGTGCTGGCGTTGTTGCCGTGTGGTGTGGCGTTCTGAAAGGGCGCTGAGTTATTATGCCCACGCTTGAATCTAGCGTGCCGGAAATTGAATGGATTTTTGTTATTTCCAATGCTTCGCTTGGGCGAAGGGTTGGCATGATTGATGGCAAACATTTTGCAAGCATGGTTTTGCCCATACCAGGAGCGCCAACAAAAAGCAAGTTGTGTCCGCCCGCAACGGCGATTTCCATCGCACGCTTTGCAATTATTTGGCCTTTAACTTGGGATAGGTCTCGCGGGAATTCTTCCTGTTCAACTATTTGAGAAAACTCCCTTTGCACTGCTTTTTTTATTGGTTTTTCACCGTTTAGATGCCCAACCAAGCCGTGAAGTGATTTCACCGCATAAACTTCTATGCCTTCGATATAACTTGCTTCGTTCACGTTATCAACGGGGATAACGAATTTTTTATAGCCGTGTTCCTTTGCAGAAATTATTATTGGCAGTATGCCACGGACGCCGTTTATTCCGCCGTCAAGTGAAAGTTCGCCAACAAAAATTGTTTCTTCATCGGTTTTCACAACGTTTGTCGCACTGAGAATGCCAACCGCGATTGGCAAGTCGAAAAATGTGCCTTCTTTTTTCTTATCTGCGGGGGAAAGGTTTATTGTGACTTTTTGCTGTCTTGCCTTATATCCGCTGTTTTCTATTGCTGTTTTCACGCGTTCTTTTGATTCGCGAACTGATGAATCGGGAAGTCCAACCAAGTTGAATGCTGGCATGCCCATTGCGACATTCACTTCGACAGTTATTTCATATCCTTCGATACCAAAAAGCCCAAATGTCTTGATTCTTGACAACATATTTCTTCCCTCCACAACAAATTATTTGTTTCTTATTATTCATACAATTATATCACATTATTAGGACAGCTTGCAAGTGTTTCTTGCAAGCTGTTTTTAGAACTACTCTAATCTATTTAAATTAATACGGGAATAAACCAAATCCCCAGAAACCATTTGCCCAACCGAACATGAAAGCGGCAGGCAGTTTCGCAATCGCGAGCCCAGAGAACACTGGGAAGAACACCACAAAGTTGATAATGCAGAAAACGCACGCGTAGAAAGTTGCATTTTCACCAACTGTGATTGTGCCTTTTTTGCCGTTAAGCATAACCATTTCTCCGCTGTAGTGCACCTTTGTTTGCAAAAGTGTTTTGCTGTAGAGATACGTGGCAATAAGCCCGATATAAAACGGCATTGCTGGATAGAAATGATATAGATACGTAGATCTTGAAACAAACATCCAAGGCAACCAGTTTGAAAGCAAGCCAACAGTGAAGAAAATCGCTGGGATTTTGATGTGGTTGAAATATTCTTTTTCTGAATAAGAAAGCTCGCCTGATTTTTTCTTTTTGAAATAATAAACTGCTTTTCTCGCAAAATAAACCATTGCAAGCACGCCGTAAACCGCGATCACAGTTGTTGTCATTGATTGAATTCTTGAATACATATCAGTGCCATAATTTGAATCGCCAAGATACATCCAAACGCCCTTGCCGTTCAGTGGCCAGCTCCACCATGGTGATGCGGCAGAATGCTCGGCAGAAACCCATGTGTGATAGGAGAACATGTCCACTTGCGTTTGGATAAACGCGGGAATGAGTTCTTCGCCACCTTGATATGTGAGTGCGAAAACAGAGAAATACGTGCCTAGTGGTATCAGCACAAAGAACATCACTCCGCTTACAAACATCATTATTATCGCGTCGATAAAACGCTTGTTATAAACTTTTATGTCACCTTCTGATTTGCCCGACTGCATAAATTTTGCACGCTCGGAAAATGTTCTTGCAAGCACGATAAGAAACAAAATGCAAAGCCCAAGACCCGCATACATACCGTTCCATTTCACTGAAACCGCAAGACCAAAGAACACGCCGGAAATGCAGAATGGAAGAAGTGACCTTTTTATTGAATTGACATCCATGCCCCTTTCAAAGAAGGTATACATGAAATAAAATGCCATGATGATAAACACAACTAGGAAACTATCAACTGTGCCGATTCTGCCCTGAACATATCTGAGCCCATCGCACGCGAAGAATATCGCCATAACCGTTGCAAATTTTGTTGATTTGAACACTTTTTTGCCAAGCAAATAAAGTGCAAAAACGCTGAAGATTGAGAACAAAAGACCCATTATTCTGTATCCAAACGGGTTCATTCCAAACGCCATAACACCGACAGCCATCAGCAGTTTGCCAAGGTGTGGATGAGATGTTTCGTATATTGCCAAATCGTTTAGTATTTCATACGCTGTTCTCGCGAAATAAATTTCGTCGAAATACATGCTGTTTACATTCGTTTTTTGACCTGTGAAATACTTGCTTTCGTCGAACAAATATTCCGCGTTTGGCACTGTTGATTCCACAATTGTGCACGCGATAGCTTCGCCCGTCAAGTTGCTTGTTAAAACAATTTCGTTGATTGCTGTGCCTTCATCGGCGAACTTGAAGATGATATATTTATCAGTCACCTTGCCTTCGAAATCGTGCATGAGTTCCCAAGAATACATGCTTGAATTTGCGAAAGTGAAAGACTTTTTAGAAACCCAAGAACTTTGCGTTAGGGAATTTGCCGTGGATATCACAAGACTGCTTGAATCGTTTTCTGACACTGATGCGTAATAATATATATCGCCAACGCTTGTGCCGTCTGGCACTTCAACGATGAAATATTGACCTTCCGCAGTGGTTTGAGTGCCCGTTTGCGGTGTTGATGTTGTTGCAAAATTAACAAAAGTCAGCAAAGTTACCAACGCTAAAATAACGGCAAGAATTGTCCAATCTTTTTTGACCATTCTTCCGTTTTGTTTTTTTGATATTATTTTTTCTACGCCGTCGTAGATTTCTGCTTTCTTCGTATTGTTCAAATTTTAAGCCTCCATACTTGGTGCTTTTACATTCTACCTATTTTTACAACTTTTGACAAGCCTTTTTACACTGATTTATAATAAAATTGAGCGAAAAAGTAAAATAGTATTAATTTTGATATTTTTATGAAATTTTTTGATATTTTTTTTAGGATATTTATTGCGAATTTACAACATCAATAGGATTCTAGCATTGCTGAAAGCGTTGTTACATCGCTTGGAGCGACAACTTGAGTTGGTTTATTTTGCGCTGAGCCTGTTTTTGTTACGATAACGAGAGCTAGGTTTGGATTTTTTTCGTAGAGTTTTAAAATTTCGTCGATTCTTGCATTTTCGCTTACGATTTCATAATACTTTCCTTTATCTGATAAAAACACACAGTCTTTCACTTTTGAACAGCTTAGAAGTTCATCGATTGACTTTTGTTTTTTCACCGCCATTGCAACGATTTCTACAACTCGTTTATTTGAAAAAACTCCGATGATTTTTCCGCCGTAAAAAACTGGCAAGTTGGAAAAACCGCTTTGAAAAATTTCCACTGTTGCGTCCTTTGCGCATTCTTCCCCCGAAAGCATATTCACTTTCTTGCCAAAATTGCAAGCTGAAATTGTTTTAGGGGTTAAAATCGCATTGACAATATTTTCAAACTGCACTGTGACTTCCAAAAGTGGTTCTGCGATTATTTTGCCTTCTTCGCTGTCGTGCACGATTGCGTTTCTCAGTTTGGCATAAGACAAAAGGTCGTCTTCATGCTTTCTGACAAGTGGAGAAATTTCCGCCGATTTTCTTATTGCGTCGGAAAAAGTTGAGCGGGGATAAAGATTGAAAATCCCGCGAATATCTGCATCTAGTTTGTTATAGCTTTCGAGAAATCTTCTCGCGTTTGTTGTTTGGTTGCTTTGATTTTTCATCTTTCACCTTTTGTATTTTGGTAGCACACTGGGCAAGGTTGCCCTTGCCCATTTATGCGTATTACTATTATGAAAAAAATATTTTTATTACTGTCTTTTAAAATTTTGGCTTTATCATTCCATAATCGCCATCGTTTCTTCTGTATAGCACTTGGATTGCGTTGTTTTCTTCTGAAAGATAAACATAAAAATCGTGATCCAATATATCAAGCATATAGATTGCTTCGTCTTGCGACATTGGTTTTAGCATGAATTCCTTTTCTTTTACAACACTTGTAGAGAATGGAATTTCTGGTTGTATTTCTTCTTCTTCGTACGCTGTTTGTTTCAAGCGTTTTTCAAGGCGAGTTTTATGCTTTCTGATTTGACGTTCAATCTTTGGAACAACTTCGTCGATTGCGTCATACATGTTTTCTGCAAGTGCTTGGGCACGCATGTCGCATCCGTTGATATTGATTGAAATTTCAATACAAGCTTTCGCGCCTTCTTTTTTTAGGAGTACTTTCAAGATTGCATTGTCGTCAAAGTATTTTTCAAGTTTTGAAATTTTCTTTTCGACAACTTCTTTAATATTAGAGTTCACACTGTAGTTCTTTTTTCCCATGATTTCAACTTTCATAGTAGGTCCTCCCTATATATTTATTTATTATATTATACCACTCTTTTTATTAAATTTCCATAGGTTTTGGAAAATTTTTATGCGATTTTGCGTGTTTTTATGTGATTTTTTTTGAAAAAAGCTATTGACAAATGCCATGTTTTATGCTTATCGCAAGAAAAATTGTGGGTTTTGTGGCAAAACATCACTTTTTTTACAGTTTTCTGAACACAAGTTTGCCCGCATCGGCTTCCACACGCATTGTTTCGCCACCTTTGATATTGCCAAGAAGTATTTCTTCTGACAGCCTATCTTCAAGCTCGCGTTGAAGCGTTCTTTTTAGTGGCCGAGCACCGTAGATTTCGTCGTAGCCTTTTTCCGCCAAAAAATCCTTTGCGCTGTCGGAAACAAGAAGTGAAATTCCACGCTCTGCAACCCTTTTGCCAAGGCTTGCGATAAGGATTTCCGCAATTGCCCTTGTATCTTGTTTTGTTAGGTGCTTGAAGATGATAATTTCATCCACGCGGTTCAAAAATTCCGGACGGAAAGTTTGTTTTAGTGCTTCTGTCACACGCTCTTCTGTGCTTTCTTCCAAGTTTTTTGAAATGCCGTCTTCCGATTGCACAAACCCGAGCGTTCCAAAGCTTCCAATCTCGCTTGCACCCGCATTTGACGTCATGATTATCACTGTGTTTTTGAAATCCACAACTCTGCCTTTGCTGTCTGTCAGTCTGCCGTCGTCAAGGATTTGCAACATCAAGTTGAAAACGTCGGGATGTGCTTTTTCTATTTCGTCGAAAAGCAACACTGAATATGGGTTTCTGCGGATTTTTTCTGTTAGACCACCCGATTCGTCGTGACCGACGTATCCTGGAGGTGCACCGATGAGTTTTGACACTGTGTGTTTTTCCATAAACTCGCTCATGTCTAGCCTTATCATGGCTTCTTCACTTCCGAAAACTGAAAGCGAAAGTGCCTTTGTGAGTTCGGTTTTACCAACACCCGTTGGACCTACGAAAATGAAACTTCCTATTGGACGTTTTGGGTCTTTCAACCCTGCACGCGCACGTCTTATTGCCCTTGAAACTGCTTCGACTGCGGTTTTTTGACCTATCACTCGCTTGGCAAGTTCACCTTCCAAACCCATGATTTTTTCCGCTTCCGATTGGGTGATTTTGCTGACGGGAATCTTCGTCCACTGACCGACAACTTCTGCAATTTCCTTTTCACCAATAGAAACCGTGACACCCATTTGTCTGCTTTGTTGTTCACGCATTCTGTTTTCTATTTCAGTTTCCAAAACCGCTATGCTATCGCGCATGGAAACCGCACGAGAATAGTCTTTATTTTCAACGGCGATTGTCTTTTCGCGCTGAAGACCCGCAAGCTGTTCTTGCATGTTTTTCACTTCGGGCGACACCGCGACAAAATTTAGCCTTGCGCGCGATGATGCTTCATCGATAAGGTCAATTGCTTTATCCGGCAAAAACCTATCTGTGATATACCTTGAAGAAAGCTTGACAGCTGATTCAATTGCCTCTTTTGTTATTGTGATTTTATGAAATTGTTCATACTTATCTTTTATGCCGTTTAGAATTTTTATTGTGTCTTCCACCGTTGGTTCGTCCACCATAACGGGTTGGAATCTTCTTTCTAGGGCTGGGTCTTTTTCGATATACTTTCTATATTCATCAAGGGTTGTTGCACCGATTGTTTGAAGTTCGCCACGCGAAAGAAGTGGCTTCAAAATTTCCGCGGCATCCATAGAGCTGTCCCCCGTTGCACCTGCGCCGACTATGTTGTGGATTTCATCGATAAACACGATTGTGTTGCCATCTTTTTTCACGGCGGTGATGAATTCTTTGAGCCTTTCTTCAAATTCGCCACGATATTTTGCACCCGCGAGCATTCCGCTTATATCAAGGGAGAAAATCGTTTTATCTTTCAAAACTTCGGGAACTCTTCCGCTTGAAATTTTTTCCGCAAGACCTTCCACCACCGCAGACTTACCAACACCTGGTTCGCCGATGATGACGGGATTGTTTTTTGTTCTGCGTGACAAAATTTGCGTTATGCGCTGAATTTCTTCATCCCTGCCGATAACGGGGTCAATCTTGCCTTCTTTTGCTTTTTCGTTTAGGTTGACACCAAACTTCGAGATATCCATTTCTTCTTTTTCTTTTGGTTCTTCGCCTGTATATTGAAGTTTTTTATCTTCTTTCTGATCGTTGTTTTCGCTGAAAATATTCAGTTTTGCATCAAGTTCCTTTTCCACAAGAATCAAGATATTGCGAATGGTTACACCTTGTTCTTTCAAAAGCTGAACGGCAATTGAATTATCTTCGCTTACCAACGCGAGAAGCAAGTGTTCTGCTTGGATGTAGCCAAGGTTTAGTTCTGTTGCATACATATTGGCTTTTTCAATAAGGATTTTTGCACTTTGCGTGTAGCCCTTAACGTTTTGAGTTTTATCAACTGAGCGATAGATTTGTTGGTTATACGCCGTTCTTGAAACGCCCACGCGATACAAAATATTCCTAGCTTTGCTTTCCACATCAAGCATGCCCGCAAGGATGTGTTCTGTTCCGACATATGCCACGCCAACACCGCGTGCTTTTGTTTGTGCAGTTTCCAAAACCGCTATTGCACTTTTTGTATATTTAAACATTTTATTTCACACTTACCCTTTATTTTCCGCCCAATTGCACGATTTGAGAATACAAAATTTCCGCTTCTTCATATCTTTCTTTTGCCACCGCCAAATCTAGCTTGTATTGCAAAAGTTGCAACGGCGTTGAGCCTTTTATTATATTCAGTGTTCTTTTTTCATTTGTTTGATTGCCATTTTGAAAATTTGTCATTTTTTCTATCCTCCTTTTACAGTGGTGATTGCTGATTTTCTAGAATGATTTGTTTTAGCACACCCTTGAACATCATCGCCCGCACAACATCTTTGCCCATTGGGGTTGGTGGCAATGTTTTATCCGATAGGCTTGCGAAAATCATTCGCACTTCCCTTGGGGTTATTATATTTTCCGACACCATGTTTTCAAGAATGTCACGCATTTTGTTTTGCGTTATCGACATTCCAACTTCGCTGTTTTGAAGTTCGCACAAATATTCACCACTGCTTTGCGAAAGCTTTACAATTGTGATATACCCGCTTCCACCCCGCTTTGATTGAACAATATATCCACGGCTTGGCGAAAATCGCGTTGACAGCACATAGTTTATTTGACTTGGAGCACAAGAAAAATGCTCAGCAAGCTGATTGCGCGAAATTTGAAGTTCGCTTTGTGCCGTCATGCTAGCTTTTAAAAATTCTTCAATTATATCGGTTATTCCCGCCATATTTCTTCCTCCTTTGTGTTTTAAATTATTAGACTTTCTTTGACCTTAGCCATATTATAGCACATTTTACGCAATTGTCAAGAGATCTTTTGCGAAAAAAAGCGGTTTTTGTATATTTTTTTGACTTTCTTTGACCAATACGGTGGTTGACTAGATACAAAAATCTGCACCACTTGGAAAATTAAAAATTAAAAATTAAAAATTAAAAATTGTAGTAAGGCACGGGCTTCGCCCTGTGCATTCAATTATTAGGTAATATGAAAGGGGCGTTACATTTTACAAGTAACGCCCCTTTCAAAAATATCTAACAATAGTATGCACGAGCCAAAGGCGAGTGCTTTACCACAATTTTTAATTTTTAATTTTTATCGAGCTCGCAGAGCGAAGCCTGTTTTTAATTCTCCAAGTGGTGCAGAGTTTCGTATCCACAAACCTACGCTCACCCCAACCCTTTTTTATACCAAATAATCAATAATCACGTCTTCGTTTCCTACTATTGCTACGATTGTTGTGTCTGATAAAACGACATTCCAAGTTTCTAGTTCTTCATCGTATTGCATCAAAACTTCTGCTGATGTTGTGATTTTATCTGACGTTGCTGAATAGTTTGGAATTTGAGCAAGCATGCAATCATACATGATTTCAAACATCACATCTTGTTCAACAGTAACTTCACTGACTGCGTATCCTTCCATGATTGCAAGCCAATCTTCTGTTCCGTCGGCAATGATGTTATAGACATCGGCGTTTGTGAAATCAACATAAACACAATAGAATTCATCTGTAACTTTTTCCACAGCTGTGATATTATATTCAAGTTGAGAATATATTATTCTGTTGAATGCATAAGTTTTTGAATAGTTTCTGAAATATGCACAGTCGCCATAGTTGAATGAAACATCAAGTTGTTCAAGCGAGCCTGAAATCATGCCGTCAAACGCAATTCTGAAAGCAGTTTCTGGGTCTTTATCGTAGTCAACTTCCCAGTCAACTTCATCACCGAATGGCAAGTCGTATTCTGAATCACCAGATGGAACTACAACCGCTGTTGTTGGAGCAACTGTTGGTGCGACTGTCGGTGTTTCGCCTTCAAGTGTTGTGTCTGCACTGCCACACGCAACTAGGCTGAAAGCAAGCACAAGACATAATATTAAGCTTATAATTTTTCTCATAATTATCTCCTTATTTTGAAGTATTATAACATAAGTTTTCAAATAATACAATGATTTTTTGCATTTTACAGCAAATTTAAGCAAAAAAGTTCATAATTATAAAAACGGTTTTTTATATTGAAACTGTACTTTCTTTCATTTTGCCACTTCTGTATGCTTCAAGCAGTTTTTCTAGGTAGGAAATTTTCTCTTTTATCTCTTGTCCGTCATCAGTTTCGCCAACTGTGATTCTTCTGTCTGAACGTTCGAAAACGTTGACTGTGGAGTGGATATCCATATTGCTTTTTATCGCGTCTTCTGTGGTTGTGAATTCGTTGTGGGCGCACAGACGCATGCCCCAAGAATTATAAATCAAAGTGTAGCCAGAAATGCCTGTCGCCTTGTGGAATTTCTTGCAAAAACCACCGTCGATAACGATAATTTTGCCACCGCCCTTAAGCGGACTTTCACCTTCGATACTCTTCACGGGAACGTGGCCGTTCACGATGTGGGATAGGGTTTTATCAAGGTCAAATTCTGTTGCTATGCTTTCGAATGTTTTAGGATTGTTATAGAGTTTGTAGTAGGCATTTTTTTCTTCCACTTTCAACGCTTTTTCACTGAGCAAAAGGTTTTCAAACGTTGCCATTTTGCTTCTGCCAAACAGCGGTGATTTGCTTCCGCACCACAAATACCAGCAGAAATCTTCACCTTCTTGCTTGTGGGCTTGGTTGCGAGAATAAAACGCTCGCCTTGCCATTTTGTCACAATAATCCATATATGACTTGCCTGAAACTATTTCGCCATTTTTTGTTTCAAATCGCATGAAAGAGCCATCTTCAAGCATTGGTATTGCACCGTGGAACAGCAAATTTTTGTTGTGAATCAGATATAAGCTTCCGTTTTCATACAAGAAACGCATGTGAGATTTCAAACGCTCGCTTGAAACAAATCCGCGGGAAATTTTTTGCAAAACTGCGTTTTCTTCTTTTGAGAGTTTATATGGATTGTTTATATCAAGCGTTGGAAAATCGCCATCGGAAATTGAATAATCCACACCATTTATTTCAACTGTTTTGTTTTCGATGTTAATCTTTTCAAGCAGATTCCTTTCCTTCATTTCAAAGTTTGGATTTCTTTTGATAATCTCCCCTTCAAGCTTGAACATGATAACCGCAATTGCCTTTCGCATAAGCGCCATTTCCAATTGGTCTTCGCTGGGCGATATATCTTTTGGGAAAAAGCAATCTGCGTTTTTATACGTTGATTTTGCAAACACCATAAGTGGGCGAAGAGAAACGCCGTAGCCGACTTCTAGAACTTCCGTGTTGTTATACGTGAGTGACAAGTTGATAACATTTGCCATGCAAGCTTTGCTTCCTGATGCCGCGCCCATCCACACGATATCATGGTTGCCCCATTGGATGTCGCACGCTTGGTGGGTCATCAGCAAATCAAGGATATCATCGGGGTGTTCGCCCCTGTCATATATGTCGCCGACGATGTGCAATCTTGCAACCGTCAACTTTTTGATTACCGTTGCAATAGACATTATAAATTCGCTTTGCATGTTGCAATCAATGATTGTGTCCACAATGTTGCTGTGGTATTCTTGTGAATTATATCCGCACCTTTCGCCGTGAAGAAATTCTTCAAAAAGCCACTGCTTTGATTTTGGCAAAAGTTTTCGCACTTTTGAACGAGAATATTTATAAGACACCATTTCGCAAATTTTTATTAGTGTGTCGATAGTTTGTTTATACCAATCGCGAGAGAGTTTTTTTCTTGATTCAAGTTCGCGGATTTTGCGTTTTGGATAGTAGATTATCGTTGCGATTGTCTGCTTTTCTTCTTCTGAAACAGTGTTTCCAAGCAACATATCCACCTTTTCACGAACCACGCCAGAACAATTGTTTATTATGTGGTTGAATGCTTCATATTCGCCGTGAAGGTCGCTCATGAAATGCTCTGTTCCCTTTGGCAGTGAACAAATTGCTTTCAAATTTATTATCTCTGAAGAAACTTCAGAAATATTTTTATACTGTTGAGAAAGAATTTTCAGAACCATTTCTTGATTGTTTTTCACCACTATTCCCACCCGCTTTTTTATTAATAATACTATATAAAAACCGAAATGTCAATTGCTATTTTAAATTTATGTTTACACACACAATGATTTATCTTTATATCCACAATGCCCAAAATAAAAAAGGCAACATGACGTCGCCTTTCATTTTTTATTTATTTACTTTTTTATTTATTTACTTTTTTATTTATTCACTTTTTTTATTTATTCACGTTTTTATTCAAAGCTATAACCAATTTGCGTTCTAGCATTTTGCATGATTTCTATCGCGGTTTTTGTGAGGTCGCGATATTGTTGAGCTTTTTCTGGGTTGTTTGCAACTTCATCCATCATGTTGATTTCAAATATCATGTTGTTATCTTCTGTTTCGCAGATAAATTCTTCTTCACTTTCGCCACGCTTCACAACAAAGCTTTTTGGCTTTGACGTGCTTTGGAAAAGTATGCTGGCATTTTCGCCTGATATTTCGTTTAGTTGATAGCAATAAGCCACCTTGCCGTAGCTTAAAACAACTTCAAACCCGTCGTACTGACACAAAAGTGTGCCTTGGATATCGATGTGGTCGGGAATGATTTCCGCTGTTGCCTTATATGATTTTGGCGTGCCAAACAACATCAACATAACTGCAATTGCATAAACACCAAGGTCTATCATTGCGCCGTTGCCGAATTCTTTGACAAAAGCATTTTCTATTATTCCTTTTTTGAAGTTATCATATCTGCTGCTGTATTGGCAAAAGCTTAGCATGCATCTTCTTATTTTTCCGATGTTTGCCATTTCCTTTTTCATCTTTTCATACGTTGGCAAAAAATGCGGACGCATTGCTTCAAGGAAAGCCAAGTTATTTTTCTTTGCGATACCTTCCAAAATTTCAAATTCCTGAGTTGTGATTGTTGCGGGCTTTTCCAAAAGAAGGTGTTTGCCACTTTCTAAAACTTGTTTGCCTTGGGAAAAATGAAGCGAGTTTGGCGTTGCAATATAAACTCCTTCCACTTCTTTATTTTCAAGCATTTCTGCAAAATCCGTGTGCAATGTTTTTATTTTCCATGCATTTTGGAAAACTTTGCCCGTTTCTTCCTTTCTCGAATAAACCGCAACGATTTCGCTTTTTGTGTTTGATATTGCCTGTGCGAAACTGTCTGATATAAAATTTGTGCCAACAACTGCGTATTTCATATTGTCACCTTAATAATGCACGCCGTTTGCATAGTAGTTTTTTGCAACAAGCATGATAAAATTCATTTTGACTGTTTGGATTCTTTCAAGACCAAGCTGACTGTTTCCAAGCGTTGCTTTTGTCAAAATCCCTGCAACCTTTTCTTGGATTTCTTCACCTTTATCAAACCATTCAACGGTGATATAGCAAAAATTATCAAGTTTTTCTGATCCGCGATATAGATTTTCGTCACCCGCAAAAAACGTGAGTGCTGTTTGTGGCAAGTTCATCACGCTTGCAAGCTCGTTTGTTAGTAGATTTGAAAGAGTGGAAACTGTTTCTTTCGAAACTCCGCTTATTCTTATATTTGGCATAGTTATTCTCCTTATCTATTTTCTATATTATGCAATGTATGCATTTGAAAGTTCACAATACGTGTACCCGTTCTCAAGGTAGGTTCTGAAGCTTCCCACCACGGTTATCACGTCGCCGACGGTTGGATATTCGCCATCTGAAAGTGCAAATTCCACACCTTGTTGACAACAATTTGTTGCATCAGTTATTATCACAAGATGATATGTGATTTCCGTTGTTGGGTCTTTATAGGCATAGTATTCACCGGTGATTTTCACGTTTTTTGACGTGTATTCATCGGGGTTTAGAAGCATGTCATAAACGCTTGCGTAAATCATTGTTGTGCTAAGCTTTGTTAAATCGATATCCACTTCGCTTTCGGGCTCTACCACAGATTGCGTGCTTTGTGGGGCTTCTGTTGTGCTTGCTTGGGAAGTTTCACTGCAGGCAGTAGTGAAAATCATGGTTAATATTAAGATTGATAGGAGAAGATTTCTTTTCATATTATCACCTTTTTAAAGTTTTATCATTTTAAACAACGGATAAATTACAGCTTATACAAAGCAAAAATTACAGTTTTTGTTATCGCTTTTTTATTAAGTTTAGCACACAAAAAGAGATTTGTCAATTTATGCTTTGCTTTTTATTTATTGTTTTTTTATTTGACAAATTTCTGCGTTTGCAATATACTTTTTATATACAAGGAGATATTATGGACGGATTTTTTATGAAGGAATATTATATTGAAAACTACATGTGCGATAAAAATTGCAACTTGCTTCCTAGCTACGCTTTGAAGCTTGTTCAGTCTGTTTCCACAGAGCACTGCGAAAACATGGGGGTTTATGAAAAAATTTCAGCGCGGGGGCAAGTTTTTTTGATTTCAAAGCAACTTTGCACTTTCGAAAGGCAAATAAAGGCGGGGGAAACTGTTGTTTTGCACACCGCTCCAATTTCTACAACGCATGGGATTTTTCCACGTATGACTTATTTCAAAAGTGCGCAAGGCGAGCAAATTGGATGCTGCGACGCGAGATGGTTTTTGCTTGACACTACAAAAAAAAGACCTATGCGAAAATTGGATGACGATATTGATTTTCCTACTGTTCAAATGGATGTTGAAAAAATTGCTTTTCCCACATCGGAAACTGAGTTTTTACGCGACGAGGTCGTGCGGTATTCTCAGATCGATTCAAATGGGCATTTGAATAACACGGAATATTTGAATTATCTTACCGACAGCGTTGGCGATTGTGAAATACGCAGTTTCCAAGTGAGTTACAAAAAGGAAATTCTTGGTGGAATCGTCAATCTTGAAATGGCAAGAATCGGCAATCAGGTTCATCTTGTTGGCTTCAGTAATGGAAATAAAAACTTTGAAATTTTGGCAGAGCTTGCGGAAAATTAGGATTTTATTTGATTTTGATTTAGTTTGATTTGATTTGATTTTATTTAGGAATATCAAAAGGCATTTCGTTTTGAAATGCCTTTTTTGTTTGGTTGTGTTTTGGTTTTATTTAGATTTGGTTTTATTTTAGTGGTGATTGCAATTGCAATCGTGATCGTGACAGCTGCAGTTGTGTTTTTCGAACTCTGCAATGTCTTCTTCTGTCACTTCAATATCGCTTTCATCTTCAAAGTTGTAATCGTCATATTCACCGCAATTGAAAGCTTCAACTTCCTCGTCGAGTTCTTTGCAAAGGGTTGGCAGAATGTTATCGATTTCATTTATTTTGAACACGAAATAAAGCAATGCTGCTATTGCGATAAAGAAATAGAACACAAAGGAATTATATCCCAAAAACCACACTGCAACGAATGCACATATGTATGCCAAAACGGCGATGACCGCTTGAACAAATTTGATTGCCTCGAGTTTTGACAACAGTTTTAGCGTTTTGAAATACAAAACAAGTGCGTTTGCAAGCGCCACGCCCGCAAATGATTTCAACGCAATATTGATTGCGAGAAAGGTTGTTGAAGTGGCATACATGTTGAGTAGTACTGCTATTCCCATCAAAATTGCGACGCAGATTTTTGTTATATGCTGGAATTTCCAATATCTATAGTTCATTGTTTTCACCTTCTTCGTTTGCTTGTGTTTTTATTTTTGGCGGTTGTGGATTTTGATTGATTTTTGTTATCATTTCACCACTTTCAAGTGTATATTTTTCAAGGGTCGCTTCAAAAATGATACCCTCGCCATTTTTTGCGCGTGTGATGAACGCGTTGTATTCTTTTGTTGCTTGCGAAAGATTGAACTTTTCAGTTTTTTCAAATCGCGGGTATGTTTCGCCATTTTTTTGGCAGATTTCAAAAAATACTTCGGGGGTTCTGAGCCAATAGCTGTCGGATTTTTCAGATAGGTATAAAACCATTTCTTCTCCGCCCAAATCGACGTTGCAAATAAGTTTATACTGCCCGCCTTTGAAGTGTTTATATTTGCCAGAATGCTTGAAAATGTTCATCGTTTCTTCCTTTTTTTGATAATTATACCACAATTTTTATCCGCAATCAACACTAGGGATATTTATTACGAGAAAATTTACACAAACATTGCCGATATTTTTGTTTTTACATTACAAACATTTGACAAACCCCGCTTTCTTGCGTATAATATAGTAAGTTTCATAGATTATGCGACTGTGCTGGAATAGGCAGACAGGCACGTTTGAGGGGCGTGTGTGATTCACGTATGGGTTCAAGTCCCATCAGTCGCACCATTATCGATGAGCCGATATCGAGAGAAGATACTTTTTTCCATGAAAGTGTCTTTTTTTGTACCCATTTTTAGGGGGTTTCAAGGCTTTTTTGCTTTTTTCGTGTAATTTTAAGCGTAAAAAAATGGAGGTGTTAACCCCCATTTATGATACTTATATTTTATTGTTTCAACGTGGGAGCGTACCCACATTTTACCCACAACATACCCACAGTTATATTTTGAACTTTTTTGACTCTTCCACGGAGTAGCTGTCTTGCACGTGAGTATAGATATTTGATGTTGTTTCAAGGCTAGAATGTCCGAGCCATTTTTGTACTACTTTAATATTAATACCACATTCCACGCACCGAGTGGCGAAAGTGTGGCGGAGGTCATGCAGTTTGTGATTGTCGCAAAATTTCTTGAATACTCTTGTGGGTCTTTGGGGGTTGTATGGGAAAACATATTCGCCGTGAAGCTTCTTTTCTTTTTGTCGGTTCAATATTTCTTCGGTGTCTTTCATGAATGGAACAACACGAATATTTTGCAATGTCTTTTTTGCCGTTTTGGTTGAGCGCAATATTAATGATTTGTTTTCAAAATTAACATCATCCCAAAACATATAAAGTGCTTCATTTCTTCTTGCACCTGTATTGAGATAGAAAAGAAATAACTCTTCAAGTTCGTTGCCCTTGATTGTGCTTTTGAAAGCTGTTATTTCTTTATTGCTTAGTGCTTCCCCTTGTTTGTATCTATGCCGTGGAACTTCCACAGCTTCAATAATATTTCGCCGTGTGTAGCCAAGTTGGTGAGCCTTTCGCAGTGCTTGTTTTAAGATGTCATATGTAAATTTTTTTGAACGGCTTGACTCAATAGCGTTTAATTCCTTTTGCACATCTAGTGCAGTTAGTAAGAAAAGAGATTTTCTTTTGAGCCTATCGGAAATGTGGTTCTTCATCGTATTTTGGTCTATTGCTATCGTTCGTGGAGCAATATTTGGTTTTTTATAAATGTCAAACCATTCAATGAGCCAAGCACAAAGTGTTCTAACGTTTGTATCTTCTTCAAGTTCGATACCAATATCATCAAGATAACATTTTAGTTTGTAGCGTGCCTCGTGTTCGGTCTTTCCGTATTTTGACACTGCTTTGTTTTCAACACGGCAGCGTGCTTCAAATGTTCCGTTTTTTCGTTGTCTTATGTTTGCTTTCATCGTTCCTCTTTGCCGTTCTAGCACAGCTTCATTCGTTTGAACTCATTCCGCTGATCTAGAACGGCAAAGAGTCACTATCTATATCTAGTGGTATCATGGTTTGCATGGTTGTTTTTTGTGATTCGTTAACTATGCCTGTACCATTGTAGTTTAATATTTTGTGTATTCTTCGTTTGAATGCTTGCCACGTTTCTTCACGTTCTTTAAGAAGTTTGCTATATTGTTCGTGAATTGGAATATTTGAAAGTATAAATACTTTCGTATAGCAAGCCACCTTGTTTGCATATCTGCATGGAAGTTCAAGAGGGTAGCCGTCAAGTAAGTTGAGCATTTGTTCAATTTTGAGAGAGGAGCGAAACTCCTCGAAGATAACAACATCTTGACCAAGGTAGCTATCGAATGGGTGTGAATAATCGGTGACACGAAAAACGTTTTCATATCCGTATTTTTCCATTACGCCACGAGTTTTACCCGTTGCGGTTTTGCCGTATATGTAAGTTACTTCTAAAGTGCGCCAAGTTTTTTTATAAGTGTCAAATTTTACTACTTGACGCGCTTTATCAATCTTTTCTATTTGCAAGAGATATTGGGGTGATTGTTCTAAAATTTCATAGTTACTAGCACCAGCCTTAATAAGGTCATATAAATCATCAATATCGTTTCGTTTACCTTGTCTTTCGATTGGAAGCTCTCCCCATTCCTCGAATGTGTCTTTGAGGTTGGTTTCTTCTTTCTTTGTGCCTTTGTTCTTTCCCTCTTTGCGGATATAGTCGCGCACTTGCTGTGCTGTGCCGTTTGCTATGTCGATATGTTCAGTTTTGGTGAACTTCTTCAAAGTGGAAAGGCGGAAAGCGGTTGCAAAATGCAAATATAAGTGTGTGTGATACATTTTGTTTTGCTCGCCTATTTCATCGCACATGCACCAATAAAGCAAACTTTTTGGGAGTGTTTCAAGCCATATCTTTATAGCTTCATGTGTGAACCCTTTTTTCTTGGGGTTATTGAATGTTATGAGATACTTTCTTGTATTGATATTTTCCATTTTTCCATTTTTCCTCTTGTTTTTGACTGTTTTTATGCTTGTAGCAGACTTGTAGCAAAAGTAGTTGCTACAAAAAAAGTGCCATTTCATGGGGGTTATAGGGGTCTTGTAGCATGTAGCAGAAGTTGGTTGGGCAATACTATACCCAACCAACTTCTAAAATCGCAAAAAATTTCACGCCACACACGTACTATGCACACGTGCATAGTACGCTTTGCGTGTGTGGGCTTTGCTGTGAAATTGCTACGCTTTGCGTGTCTAGGTTCATGCTTGAATTTTCTTTTCTTTGCTTTAGAAAAAAGTGTGTTTTGCGTGCCGTTATGTTGGGGGGTATAGTTTTTGTTTACGTGTCCTGCGCTTATGCTTTGTGGGTGTTTTGCGTGTCCTTGGCTTGATAACCCCAATCGTTTTTGCGTGTCCTTGGGTTATGGGGTGGCTTATGACACTTGTTTTGAGTTCTCGCAAGCTGTTTCGCTCGTTGTATCGTTTTGGGCGGTTTGGCTTAAAATTGCTAGTTTTTCAGCTTTCTTGCGTTCTCTGTATTGCTTATTATATTCTTTCATATATTTTTTGCGTTCTTCTCTATGTTCATCCGCATAAAGTTTGTTATAGTTACTTATTTGTTCTTTGTGTGAGGCTCTATATATCTTTTTCTTTTGTTCTTCGTTCTCTCTAAAAATTGGGTCTTTTCTTCGTTCTCTAACATATTCACGAAAATATATTCTTTTTTGTTCAAGCCGTTTAGAATCTTGCTTTAGATTCTCATTATATCTTTGTTTTTTATCTTGCAACATTGCCTTATATTTGGGGTCATCTTTATGATTATGATAATATCTTTTTGCATCATTTCGGCGCTGTTCTTTAAAATTAGGGTCATTTTTCTTTTTTTCTCGATACTCTTTAGCATACTTTTTTCTATGTTCATCTCTTTTTTTAATAGATTCCAAAACATCTTCAGATAATTGAATAAATTCATTAGAAGAATTTTCTTTTAAAAAAATATCTATGTTATCAAGAATAATTTTAGTTAAGCGCTTATCCATTAAAATACTCCTTTAAAATTTCTTTTGCACGAGATTGGCTATATCCATCAATAAACATTAATGTAGCAAGTATATAATCTTTATCATTAACAAAAATTTTTCTTAATTTATATTCCAATTCTTTTACTAAACCTTGATTTTTAATCTCGAGAAAATAATCATCTTCAGTACTATTTATAGTTGGTAAATCTATGCGTTCATATTCTTCATACTCATCTTTTTTATTAGAAAAAGTATAAAGAGAACTAGTTAATGAATCAATTTTATAATTCTCATATCTATTACTTAAGCCACTAAAACAAGACCAAAAAAAACTACTTCTAACCGAGCATATAAGTGACTTTCGAGTGCTGTATTTCAATAAAGGAATGTCAATAAAAAGTTGCTGTAGCATTGAATCTACATCATACCGATAAACATTGCAACATTGCATTTTTTGATTATAAGCACAAGCCATAGCGGTGAAAATATTAATGTTATCATAATAAAATTTAGTAATACTTCCCATGTCATTTTTTAAAATATTATCAATTTGAGTACGAGTTAAAATAATAGAGCCAAATTCGCTTATCTCGTTTATTTCTTCTTTTAATTTATTTTTTTCCATGTTTTCACCTATAAAATAAGGCACTGCAGATGTGCAATGCCTTATGTATATTAATCTTCTTCGGAATCATTGCATATCTTAGTTTCGCCATGAACTTCGGTTATATCTAGGTCAATAAAGCCGTCAAAACCTGATATTTTCGAAAGGTAATGACAACATTCACCTATGAAATTTACTGCCATTGCATAATCTGCAGAATGCTCTTCTGGGTTCAAGAGTGCTATTGCGTACTCTTGAGAAATACGAGTTTCTAGTGTTTGGTTTGATTCTTCATATAATGAATCATCAAGTTCTTTTTGCATTTTAAATTCTACTGTTACTCTAAACATGACTTATGCTCCTTGTTTTGTTTCTTTTTCGTTATCCGCTTTTACATATTGCGCTAGCAGTTGTTGAGATGTTTTATCTCTGCCTTTTATTTCTACTTCGATAAATGCGTTTGGCGCGATTTCTAATGAGATTTTAAAGGTCATATAATCGACTTTTTCGTTTTTCTCATTCGTAAATTGACTTTGTGTTTTAGATAGTTTAACGTTTTGCATAATTGCTCCTTTTTGCCTTTTTAGGCGGTTTATTTGTTGTGACTGTGTCACAAAATGGTGGCAAGTTGATTGGCTCAGCTTGCCAAAGCCTTATATCTTTTAGAGGATAGTATGAAAAAATTACACCTACTAGCTGTCTTTTTAAAGAGGGGCTTTCGTGCCTTTCTTATTGTTGTAACATTTGGAATATTCCATTTGTCATATTTAATATATCATAACGTTTGGAATATGTCAACATATTTTTTATAACATTTGTTATATTTTTAATATAAATTTGCAAAAAAGGGGTAAAACATGAAAAATTTACAAAAAATGATGTCGAAAAAAGATTTTAATAGCTATATTTCATATTTGCGCTCAAATCCTGAAGCCCGATTTTCAGCAAGTGAAGAATTGCAAAATTATATTGAAGAACTTGAAAAAGATGAAATTATAGAAAGTCAATATCAAAATGCAATGACTGAAATAGAAGAAAATGAACTTGAAAATGAACTAAGAGAAGTTACCGAAAGGATAAGAAAAAACTTTATATACGAATTGCAAAATATGGATATGACACAGAGTGAACTAGCCTCAAAAATTGGGGTATCTCAAGCGGTTATTTCAAAATATAAAAATGGTAGATTGCCAACAATGGCTATTTTTACAAGAATTTGCGAAGAATTAAACCTTAATGCAAACGATATACTTTTAAATGATTGATTAAAATTATGGGTATTTTGTGGGTAAATCGTGTGACCGTTTAAGGTGCTGTTTCGCTTTGGTTTCCGCACGTTTCGCCGTTTAAGCAAATTATCTTGAGGGGCGTGTGTCGCAAGATGTATGGGTTCAAGTCCCATCACTCGCACCATTATCGATGAGCCGATATCGAGAGAAGTTGTCACAATAGTGACGGCTTTTTTTGCACCCTTTTTTGCGAGATTGGTGATGGGACTTGAACACGGAGCGAC
>JAWXUU010000005.1:0-140181 GCA_044426085.1 Bacillota bacterium
GCGCTTCCATGGCAGATCTCACTGATGAAAAACTACAAAAAATTGTAGATCTCATAAATAATAGACCACGAAAACGCTTAGGTTGGTTGTCGCCTATCGAGTTTCTCGCAAATACTTTTAGAAAGTGTTGCACTTAATTTGACAATCTATCATTAATGAAATGAAAGTGAGGTTAATATATAATGGATAAAGATTTAAAACTTGCTATTTGTGCTACAATTCGCATTAGGGAAGAAAATGATTATGCATTAATGTTTAATTCAGATACGTATAGAATATTGAAAATTAGTAAAGCCGTATTTAATATTTTGTCCAAAATTGATCAAGAACATTTCTCGTATAATGATTTTGTTGCAGCAGGAATGAATGATGAAGGCTATGTCTATGATTTTTTTACAAAACTATGTGAAGATTGTGTCGTGGAATACTATAATGCTGAAAAAAAATACGTAAAGCGTGTTTTTGAGTTAAGAAGTGAGAAATTATTATTTCAAGCGCCAAATATGGTTTGGTGGGATATTACGGCATATTGCAATCTTGGATGTTATTATTGCTATTCTGCGGCTGGAAAGAAATCAGCAGATGAGCTTAGTTTTGAAGAGGCCATTAATATTATTAGTGAGCTTAATAATATGGGGATATTTTATATTTTCTTTTTGGGAGGAGAACCGTTTTCAAAAGAGGGATTTATGAATATTGTGAAGCATGCTGTTTCATTAGGGATAGCGGTTATGGTTTCTACAAATGGGTATTTTGTAAATAAAGAAATGATTGCTTCATTAAATATATTTACAAATGTTAGGGTAAGTTTGGATTCAGGAGTAAGAGAAACTCATAATAGAATTAGAGGGAATGACACTTCTTATGATATAGCATTGGAAGCATTGGATATTTTTAGATTAGCAGGTGTTAAGAATCTTGGAATTAACTGTACAGTTGGGCAAGATAATTTAAATGAATTAAAGGATGTTTTTGCTGTTGCTAAAAGATTTAAATGTAATCAAATTCAATTTATACCAATAGCAAAGAGCGGACGTGGCCTAGAATGTGGTAAAACATTAAATGATAGTGATTATATTATTATGAGGAATGAAATCGCTGAAATAAATACTATGCAGTTGACTGATTCTGAACAAGATGCAATTTATATCCAGGCACCAAGTGACAATACAGATGAAAGTATTGTTCTTGATGCACAAAAATATGCTGATATAATAGGCTGTGCTGCAGGGAAAACTTGTGCCGCAATCTATGATAATGGCGATATTGGGTATTGTTTAATGTATAGAGAACCAATCGGAACGATAAGAACTAAGTCATTTTCATCTATTTGGAGTGAGCAGCAAATGTTAAATAAGACAAAAGATGAATTATGTAAAGGTTGTATAAATTTAAATTGCTATGGCAGTTGTAAAGTAAAATAGGAGGTAAAAAAGATGTTTTTTTTAATGAAAGAAGATACGATGTTTCATTCATTTATTACTTACGATGTTGTTGTATGTAAACATGATATTCGTATGGAAAAAACTTGCTACTCAGGACCATGTTCATGCCCATGTCCATGCGTAGGACCAAATCCACGTGGTACTGTTCACTAAAAAGCGAGTGTTGTAAAAATATTTGCTGCATGTAAGTTGTAATATGCATTGAAATATAAAGTAAACAGTAGTGATAAAAAGTGTGCCAAAAAAGTTTTGTGGCACACTTTTTATATTAAAAGAAGACGATAAATAAAAATGATATTTCTAATTCGATATATTTGTAAAGTGCACAGGCGTGTAAAAATTTACGATACTAACCTAGCGCTTTTTATAAGGCAGTGAGTTTTTCGCCTTAGCGTAATCAAGTTTGCCAAAACAAATATTTCTGCAAATTTTAGCGATGTATGCAAATAAATATGTAGGTCTTTGCGGAGGTATGGTATCCCATATTTTTTTATAAGTGTCATTCAAACATTCTTCGGCGTCTTCGGCATTTTTTGTGATGTTAAAGGATAAACCTTTTAGATTTCTCTCGAATTTCATTTTGGTTTCAGTTATTGCTTGCTCATTTCGTGAAAAATATAACTCTATTATTTTGTCATCTTCCATTTGAATACCTCCTTTCACTTTTGCTGTTATACCTCCTTACACTTTTGCTGTTATACCTCCTTACACTTATATAGAGGGAAAACTATATTGATTGGTAACGCATTTTGTAAAAAATACGCTCTTTTTTTGAAATGAATCTTAGGTCGATACTTTTTAGCGGTCTCATTATATCTACTATTATACATGAATTAATAAACTATTTCAACTTGCTTCTGAAAGAATGTGCTGGTTGGAATAGCGATAAATAACAGAAATCAACATAAAAATAATCACAGCGGAAAAAATTGTCACCCTGCTGTGGTTTTTTTTATTGGATGAAGTGGGAATTGCTTGTGTTTATGCAGAGTGTGGCGAAAATTTTTGTCACCCAAAATTGAAAATTATGTTGCTTTTATGTACTAAGCCATGAGTTCATTTTCATTTTTAAAAGTGTAAATTAGATATTAAATAACGCAAGTAGTGATGTAATATTTACTTGCAAATTACACTAAATTTACGTGCCTAATTATTCTTTTATGTTATAATAATGATATCATTGGGGGTAACTATATGAAAAGAAGTAAAGGAATAAAAATCTTGATTGCGACGGGAATTACGTGTGTTTTGTGTATTGCCATCATTATCTATTTCTTCATGACGATAAACTTTCCAGCATGGACTTTGTTTATAGTGGGTGGAGCAGGGATAGCTGTGTATCATTATGTGATAACACATGTTCAGTGCGAAAAATGTGGATACCTATTGTTATTCAGATCCAAAGATGGATTATTTGTTCACAACTGCCCAAAATGTGGAAGGAAAGTTGATTAATCTTTTAAGCATCCAATAGGAATAATATGAACGCCATCGTTTCGGTTGTATGCCATTTCTCCACCAGTAATAACCATGAGAAGGTCAGGCTCCTTTATTTTATTTTTAGGGTTTTTATTATTGTGTTTAATGATAAGATTTTTCAGTTGGATTAAATGTGAAGCACCTTCTTCAATTTGTCTGCTGCCAAGCTTAAATTCAATGAGTGCATATTTGTTATTTTTCAAGTGCAGAACGCAGTCCGCTTCGAGTCCATATCTATCGTGATAATATGATATAGTTCCTCCAAGTTTTTGGGAATATACTTTTAGGTCGCGAATGCAAAGCGTTTCAAAAATAAACCCAAATGTATTTAAGTAATTTGTGCATATTTAATTAAGTGATTTGCGGTCATTTAATTAAGTACTATGCGATAAAAGTGAAGATAGAATAAAGTAAAAACTCATGCAGGAGTGCCGCGTGTGAGGTAAGCGGCAGGGCAGGACAGCGGGGAACAAGCACCACAACGGATTTTGTAGCCGCTTCATAAAGAGCAGTGATAAGGAATCTGTGGATAAACTGGATAGTATCTTCGGATAAAACAAATGCCCCTAGTGGAAGAGAAAATCTTCTGCTAGGGGTTTTATTTAGTTCATTCTACAGATAAATATAGCTTATATATATTTAAAAAATAATTTTTGAGATATTGAGGTGTTATCTTTAATGAAATGTCTTCAAAATTATCGATACAAATGTGCTCCGTGGCCTTTAAGTTTCCATATTTGAAATTAAAATCTAAACGATTTTCATTTTTGAAATTTAAGGCTATTGTTAGTGATGTTCCATTATGTATTGCTAAAAATATTTTCATAAAATTTAATTGATTAATGCTTTTTGGATTTTTTTCTAGCTTATTTTTGTAGTACTTTACCTTGTTAAGTAAATTTAGAAGAAAATCTGTTTCGAATTGATTAACAAATTCAGTTAAAATATTTTCCATGTTTGAATATAGAGTGTTGCATATTTGATTTTTGAATGCAATTATCTGATCCGTTTCAATATTTTTTTGGGCTTCTTTTTGTTTAAGATATGTAATCTCCATTATTTTGGTATCCTGTATTCCACTTAAAAATTCATTTATCATTAATAATAATGAGTCGTATGAGAGTCTATCTTTTGGCTGTATTTCAGTGCAACTAGCTATAATATTATTTGCATAATAGCTATCGATATCTTTGAAATTACTGCTTAAATTATATTCTTTTATATACCATAGATTATATGGTAGATGTTGATTTTCAATCCCATTGTATAGCCACCAAATCAATTTGCCAATTGAAAAAATATCTAGTGCGGCTGTGACTTCTTCTACTTTACCTAATTCAGCTTCAGGTGACATGAAAAGTCGTGCACCAACTGCGACATGATCTTCGGTTAATCGATCACTATTTTTGGTATAAGCACAACCAAAATCCGTTAATACAGCTTTAATGTTTTCGTCTGTTGCTTTATATAGTATGTTTTCAGGCTTTATATCTCTGTGATAAATTGGATTTTCTAATTCGCTTAATATTTTCAGGGATTCGATTATGGGCTTTAGTAATTTTAGAATAAATGATAAATTGTTTTTAGATCTAGGTAATAATTCAGTAAGGTTTCCATTATAGGCTTCCATCAGTATAGCTGATTGCTTTACGTCATCTGTTATAATTACATCAACAATCTTTACAACGCCTTCAAGACTATATGTTTTTAATGTTTTAGTCAATTCTAATTCTTGCCTAAATCTTTCCACTTTTTCTTTGGATGAAATGTTTCGCAGTGTTTTCTTTGCAAGATTGTTATCGGGATTTATTGTAATGTTGCAATTGCCGCCTTTAATTGGCTTACTCATAGTACTCCTTTTTCTATAATTTATTTTAGTATATATCTTTAAAGCCACCTGCAAAGGTGGCTTTAATGGTAGGCCCACCGGGAATCGAACCCAGAATTAATCCTTAGGAGGCATAGGAAATCGGTGAAATAACTTGCGTAACCTGCAATAACTTGCGTTTTGTGCGTATTTTCAAGCAATTTGCGACAGTATCTTGCGAAACTTAACGTAACTTGAAGTAACTTTTGAACGGCGAACTAACTTTCGGGTGAAAAATGGGTGACAATTTGTCACCCAAAATCGAAAATTATGTTGCTTTTGTGTACTATAATATGAGTTCGTTAAGGTTTAAAAACATGGTGTAGTATATGTTCTTGATATCAGATATGATGTCGATTGCGTTGAAAGGTATGTGGCTTTTTTCTATTGCCATGCGAGCAGACAATGCCTTTTTCCACGTTTGAATGTTTGGTAAAATTCCACATCCATGTGCGTGGAAGAGCAGTTGCCGTGGTGTGATTTCGCAAGTGGTTTTTCCGAGATGTACAGCTATAGCATAAATGGATTGGTCAAAGCAAAAACAAAACAGCTTGAGGAGACCAAGAGTTTCAACATTGCTATAAGGTGGCTCATAAGCATAGATGTCATGCAAATTTTCTAGCGTTAGGTTGAAAGCTGTTGATTGGTTCATAAGATATTCTCCTTTAGTGGTGGCATGTGGGATAACTTATTTTTGATCACGTCAAAATCCACCACCCAACGATTGCCGTGCAGTTCGCAAAGAACTTCGCCAGAGTGGCAAATAGAGTGTAGTCTATCCCATGTGATTGGTAGTTTGGTATATTTGTGAATGTGATGATAAGTCTTTTCGTAATTGCGCAATCGTGGAATTTTCTTTGGTGCAGGGGCAAAACAAGTGGGCGAAACATAAGCCATTAACTTGTTGAAATCAAAATATGTGCGAATGCCAGATGTGACACCACCTAAAGCACCACTAGCCACAATCTCACGAATAACATCGCGACTCAGCTTAGTGACTGGGTCTTTTTCTTTGAGCATTTTGTAAGCTGTTTTCGCCGTTACAATGCAAGTAGGTTGCTTGGTAGGAATATCATATCTCACAGTACCATTCAAATAAAAAATAACCTCATCTAAATTCACAACGCACTTGCGACCAACATTGAATCCGCTGATTCTGCCATTGCGTACGAGATTATAAATTAACCCACGAGTAATCACGCTCTTGGGATCCCGCTCCCGAAAATAAATAACCACATCTTCTGCAGTCCGAAACTTAGGTATATACATATTTTCACCTCCAAATATTGTGTCTTGTTGTACCATAAGTTAGGGTGAGTTGTCAAATGGGTAAAAAAATAAATTTAAAGTATGAATAAACTATATCTGATAAGTATATTGACAATTGTGTAACTTATATGTTATAATGTTTAAAAACAAAGGAGTATTATTATGAATAATTGCGCAAAAAAAATTTATCAAGAAGATCAGCTAGAGGCTCTTTCTAAAGTAGAGTTGAAAAAACTTTATAAAGACCAAACAATCAAAACAAAAGGATTCACATTCTATGCAAACCAAACGCAATATGATAATCGTTCTGGTGGAAGCTACACTAATGGTAAGCGGTAATACATGAGAAACATAACTGTTGTAGTAAAGCCAACTCATGAATGTAATATGAGATGTAAACATTGTTATCATGAAGAAAAAGGTTATGAAGTGCATAATATTGAGTTTGATGCTATATTGAAAATGGATAAGATGCTATTAACTAGCTATGACAGGGTTGATTTTATTTGGCATGGTGGAGAGCCATTGTTGATGGGCTTAGACTTTTATAAAGCAGTTCTTTGTGACCAAAAAAATATAATTGTACTGTGTTTAATAGCATACAAACTAATGGTGTTTTATTAAATAAAGAATATTTAGACTTCTTTCTAGAAAATGAATTTGAGATAGGAATTTCATATGATGGATGTTGTAATTCGATATTAAGGCAAAAAACGGACATTGTTGAATCAAACATTAAAGCAATGAGTAATAGTGGAGTAGAAGTGTCTGTTCTCACGGTATTAACTTCGCAAAGTGTGGACAGAGTTATTGATATTTATAAGGACTTTAAATTAAGAAATATTAATTTTAAGTTTTCGTATATTTTCAGTTCAGGTGCGGCAAAATATAATGAAAATTTGATTATAGATGAAAGTGCATATATTAAAAATATAGTGAATTTTTTTAGAGTATGGATTTATGATCAAGATTGCAATATTTCAGTTGATAATTTTCAATTTTATATTAATATGTTGATTGAGAGGGGTACAGTTGAATGTCTACACGGTTCATGCATGTTTCATTATTTGAGTATTGACGCGTATGGTAACATTTACCCTTGTGGAAGAAGCTATGGAATTGAATATTGCATGGGAAACATAATGGATTTCAATAAAATCGATGATGTTTTTAGCACTGTGGAATATACAAATATCATTAAAAAAAGTATAGTTCGTAGAAACAATTGCCAAGCAGTTTGTGATTTATATAAATTCTGTCAGGGTGGTTGTAATAATAATGCACTAATGGAAGGTGGAATAGAAAATTCGGGTGGTTATAGTTGTCGTGTTTTTAAAGCTATCTTTATAGAAATAATTAAAATTTTTGAAGAGGCTAAAGAAAATTTGACAATTCTTAACCCAATCGTAAAAAAGCTGTTAGAGAGTTGACTTTATGAACAAGTCTGAGATGTTAAGAGATTATATTCTTGAGTTGTATATAAAGTTTATTTTATGGTTAAAGCAATTCAAAAAGGTGAGCTGCTTTGATAGCAAGTAGCAAGATGTTTTTGAAATAAATATTAAATATGAACTCAAATTTATCTTTTTAAACAAGATGAATTTGAGTTTTTTGGCATTAATAAGCGTGATAAGTATTATGATAATGAGTACATGCAAAAATAATGATAGCATCAACTTTGTGTAATAAAAGTTTAATTATATAATGCATACTTTTAAACAAATAACATAATAAATAAAAGTAATATAGGTGGTAATTATGATGGCTAAAGGCTTGGTTTATATATTGACAAATCCATGTTTTGATGGATGGGTAAAAATCGGAATGACAAGTAAGCGTGACATAAATCAGCGGTTAAAGGAATTGAATTCTCCAACAAATATTCCGCTTTCTTTTCGTTGTTATGCGACCTATGAGGTAGATAATGCTGTTGCAGTTGAGCAAAGTATACATAGAATTATCGACAAAATAGACGGCACTTTGCATGCTAGAGAACAGCTAGTTAATGGAAAAATTCGTGAGCGCGAATTTTTCAAAATAACACCAGATACAGCGTTTGGAATTTTTAAAGAAATAGCAAAACTTAGGGGAGATGAAAGTAGCTTGAAACTTTCAGCACCGACTGAGGATGAAAGTATTGAAGAAGAAATAGCGGCATCAAAAACAAAGAAATCAAATAATTCATTTACACTATTGAAGATAGCGGTTGGAGAATATGTTTCTTTTTTAGCAGATGATAGCATAAAAGCTAAAGTTGTGAATGATAAAAATCAGCTAGAATATAACGGCGAAGAATATTCAGTTTCAGCACTTGCAACTAAGCTACTTAGAGAAACGCAAAATTGGGGCGTTGCATCAAACGTGAATGGGTTCAGATACTTTACAAAAGATGGTATAACACTTAGTGATTTGCGAGATATAATTGAGTCGGAAGAGTAATCTGATTTTTAATATTTTAGATATTTTGAAGGTAGTACATAATAATTGGAGGCAAATTCATTGAGTGAGAATATGACTGAAAAAAAGTTAATATCAATTCTAGCTGGAGCTGATGTATCTATCGTAGGTATGAAATTTAAAAACCATATTGTTAAGAAGATGTATAGTGACGAGTTTCTTAAGCTAGTTAATTATATAAAATGGGATTTTAATAAAATACAAGATAGAGTCTTAGATTATGGAGTTTGTTTAGTACCGACATTTCAACAACAGTCAGATGGTTCATGTATAAGAAAAGGTTCTGAGATTATATTTATTGAAACGGATTTGATGCAATGCAATAGCTTGCCATGGGAATTTGTTGATTTATTAAAACTTTATAAATCAGAAGATATATATTGTGCAGATTGGTTTGGTTACCAAATAAGTGAAAGCGGTAAAATGTTTGGTGCGGGAATTGGGCACACTAATGCAAATATGCATGATCCATACCCAATACCAAAGGAATATGCGTTATCATTGCAAGAATTATCAGAGTTTAATAAGTGGTACGAAATGCATAATGATATATTAAATACCGCAGATTGCTCCGAGCAGTGGAAAAAGGCATTAAGGTTTTATCAAAGGGCGATGTTGACATCAGATATAAGTGTGCAATATGTATTGCTAACAATAATATTAGAGGTTGTTTTTTGTGGTGATCGAAATCAACTTTCATATCAAATAGCAAGAGGTGCAAGTCTACTTTTGAGTCAAAATATTGAGGAGATGGCTAAACTAAATAAAAGTATTAAAGACTTATACAATAAGCGATCTAAATTTGTGCATGAAGGCACGAGTATATCTATAAGTGATATGAAAGAACTGCGAGAGTATTGTAGAAGGATTCTATTGAAAGTATACGAAAAAGGTTTTCATAAAAATGAAGATTTCACAAAATTACAAAGGATACTATTAGTTAGCGGATATGAATCACTGCATAATTTAAGATAGCTGTCGGAGGATAAAATGAATTTTGGATATAGCAATTTTCTTTCTCAAGAAATAAAGGGTTATATAGATAACTTAATTTTAGGAACTAAGAAAGTAGAATGTAATAGCATAAATGACTTTATAGAGTTATATCAGTTTGAACAAAAGATTGAGATAGGGGTATGCCACGGAATTTGGACGAGTGTAGACGTAGATAGACTTCTGAAAGAAATAAAGAAAGAGATAAATATTTATAGTAACACATTAACTAATGATAATATCTTAACCAAAACAAAAGATATTAGCAAAAAGTATAAAAAATATTTTTTTGAAATTTTTAATAAATATAAATTATATAACAAGATAGATGAAATAATATTTGCTGAGTTATATAAATTTATAAGTGTATCGCTTAGCGAAGTGTTTTCGTATAGTAAAACAATACAGAAATATAGTGATTTTTTTAAAAATGAGTTATTGAACAAAAACGATATATTAGTTTTTGCAAAATTTTTCAGTGACAAAACAATGATTATGCCTAGGGGAATAACTAATTCGGAGTTAAATGATAAGATAGAAGAATTGTTGGATGATAAAAATATTGAGTTTGGTAACCTTTCAAATCTATACTACGCCGAAAAAAATGGAGATTTTTTTATTAGAGATGATATTAAGTTAAAAGCAAAAAATTTGGAAGAAATCAAATCTAAGGAAACAAGGAACTCGGGATTTGGTGTAAAATATGAGATAGGATATATTGAAAGTCAAGATGAGGTCATTGACGTGAATTTTGACAATCTAAGCTATAAGAAAACATACGATTTAAGGTGGATTAAGGATAATTTAGATTTTCCAACTTTAATGAATAATTTTATTTAT
This sequence comes from Bacillota bacterium, assembly GCA_044426085.1. Classification (GTDB taxonomy): domain Bacteria; phylum Bacillota; class Clostridia; order Christensenellales; family CAMQZB01; genus JAWXUU01. Next base: position 10,351 of record JAWXUU010000005.1, read on the forward strand.
TTATTGGGATTAGTTGATGGATGTAATAATATTGCGTTTTTATCACAGGCATTAAATATTTCGATTATTGATATGATTAATGGAGGAATGTCAAAAGACAGTAGATTATATAAAAAGGACTTTAGCCAGCAACTTACTGAGTCAATTTATTATGTCGATTTTGTGGCATATCGTGATATTTTGCAAAAAAATGGTGTAAGTTTGGAAAGTTTAATTGAATGGTTCTTTAATGTTTATATAAAAGAAGAATTTGGAATAGAAAATTATGATTGCGTAATGCCGAGCGAAGGTAATAATATATATCAGAAGTGTAGATTATGTGCAATTGAAATTGAATCTATCATCAAGAAATGGAGTATGCTGACACAACGTGGTGAAATTGATTATGAGCTACTATCATTTGCAAGTCCCAGTACATTGTTTGAAGATATAGGTAGCTTTATTGATAATAAGTACGTTTCTATAATTGATGGAAAATTTGATGACATAGCACGAATTTTATTTTCCAATCAAAGCGAGTTGCTTTACAAAGGTGAATTTGGAGTATTAAAAGAGGAAAATTCTTTGTGTGATTTGCTTTGTAAAAAAGCAATTAGTTGCGATATATATAATGAGCCATGGGAGAAAGAGGCCATTTCAAAATTGTTAGCAAGTGAATTGGTAATTTTAAATGATCAAGATATATTAGAAATAGTCGACATAAATATTGTCAGAGATTTGTTGTATCTTCGTAAAAATAAATTCTGTAATAAATCTTATTTGCATAAAGAAACGATACATTATTTAGAAAAACATGAATTTATTGAATATTTATCAAAATTATTATCAAAAAGGGAAAGTGAATATTTTAATTACCAATTAAATAAGAAGCAGTTTATAAATGGACACGATCTAAGAAATAAGTATGTTCATGGTGCAGTCAATGCAAGTGAAGATACTAAATATCACGAAGAAAATTACAATCAATTTTTAATGCAGATAATCTTGCTTATTTTGAAAATGAACTGCGAATTATGCGAAACTAATACATGAACAGAAATTTATAGTGATATAAGATAATAAACTAAAATAATAGCATGTATAAAATATTAATTGATATACGGAGGAAATATGGCTAAAAATAAAAGAAATTATGATGATAAATTTTTGAAATATCAAGAGTTTATAGTGACCCATAAAAATTATGAGGGGTTACCAATTGAAAAGTCTAAGGATGGAACATATCGTTGGGTTACAACTAAAAAAACAGATATTGGGAAAAAGCGCATTGCTTGGTGCGAAGAAAGAGCTAGGGAATTAGGTCTGCCTATTCGTGAGGGAGTCTATGCTAAAGTTATGAGGGCGGTACATCCTACCAAGGTGAAAGTATGCCAAACTTGTGGTAGAGAAATGTCTATAATGTATCTATATCCTACAAAAAATTTTATTAAAGCTATTGATAAAGAATTTGGTTATACGATTGAGCCGTTAGATGATATTGGATCATCATGGGATAAATTGATTAATGCAGGGATGGAAGAAGGAAAAATCAAAGCATTTTTTCTTAAAAAATTAGATGAGTTTATGCCATTAGATTCAAGTAAAGATAATATTATTAAGCAAATGGAGTATGAGTCTAGGGAATTGGGAAAGAAAAATTTAAGTCCGGGAGCTATGTCTAATTTTCCTGATAGATATGATGGATTCCATACATATAATCTTTGTTGCAGGGGTAGTCAAGACAAGGGACGCAGTGCTGAAAATCTTAAGTCCTACACAAAAGATAGGAGAGCGTATGAATATTGGAGTGATGGGAACATTGCTGCTGCTAATCAATTTATGGGAAGTACTTTCTTTAAAGGCATAAGTGCTGATCATGTTGGGCCAATATCTTTAGGTTTTGTGCATGATCCAAGATACCTTAGACCAATTACGGGATCTGAAAATTCTACAAAAAGAGACAGATTAAGTTTCAATGATGTATTGGAAATTATTAAAATACAAGAAAATACACATGTGATGCCAATGTCATGGTTTTCTAAAAATATATGGGAATATATAGTAGAAAGCGGATCTGTGTCTGCTGAGCGTATGGAAATATACCGTGTAGGACTAAAGCAAAATATGGTGAATTTTATGACTATATTATATAAGATTAAATATAGTCAGTGTTGTGATGGAGTAAAATTTTTGACTAATGCTTTCTTGAAAGAACATTATATCGATTTTGCATATAAATATTCGTTTAATGACTTAGGTGTGATAACAACACAAGTAGATAAGAAAGCAAATGATGCAAATAGAAAGGAATGGGAGCGATATGTTAGAATAGCGTTTGATTCAATTGATGAGTTCTTTGAAAAAGATAATCGAAATATTAAACATAGCATTGAAAATGCAATTTTGGTTAAATTAGATGAATTGATTAATAAAATAGATGAACAAGAAATTGGAATAAGTAAGAGCATACTCCTTGATATTATGAAGAAAATTGAAATGAAAATAATCCAAGAAATGGATGCATAAAAGCATCCATTTCTTAATTAAAATACATTATAAAAATGATAATTGTTTGTAGATTGTGATTTTATCATACTTAGCAGATGAATAACACGATGGCGGCCTAATTGTATTTATTCTTTTTATATATTGAGAATGGTATTCCGTAGGAGCAAGAGCATCATCATCGGGTTGAATTGTATCTAAATCAAATATAGCATCTTTAACTGTTATTTGGGAACTTGGCTCTAGTGTTGTTGGCTCAGGGAAAAGCGTTTCTGGATTTATGTTAAGATTATTTTTTGTGCATATAATAATAACCCGTTTTCTTTTTTGGGGTACACCATAAAGATTAGCCATTAGTTTACGCCCTTCGACTTTGTACCCTAAAGAGGTAAAAGTATCAATTATTTCTAGATAAGTTTTTCCAGAATTAAATGTTAATAAACCTTCTACGTTTTCCATCACTACAATCTTTGGTGATACTGTTTTAACAACAGCAATATATTCTTTAAATAACTGATTGCGAGGATCATCAATAAATCGCTTTCCTGCATGAGAAAATCCTTGGCAAGGAGGGCCGCCACAAATTAAGTCAATAGAGTTATCAATGCTTTGTTGAACAATTTTTTGTTTTACTGTTGCGTCAGTAATATCCGCATGAATAACTGATGTATGGGGATGATTTATTTTAAATGTTATACAAGCATTTTTATCTATATCATTGCTGATAAGTGAATTAACGCCAGCCATCTCCGCACCTAGCGACATGCCACCAGCACCACAAAATAAATCTAAACAATTTTTTATCCCTGTCATATCCTTGATTTTTTTAAATAGTTCATATGCTAATATTGGTGGAACGGCATTTCCGACTTGATTTAATAAATTTGTTTTATTACCATAAAAATAATAATAGTCATTAAAGCTTTGCAGTCGAGCAGCTTCACGTACACTTAATACTCGATTGTGTGAAGGATGAATATATGTGCCGTTACCTGGTCTATTAAAGTAGGTTGTTATCGTATAACTAGGTTTATTATAATCAAGCCTGCCATATAAAGTTGTGCGACCACCAGTTTCTGTAATTCTTGTTAATCGTTTTGATTTAGCAACAACATCCGGTGATATATTTTTCCAGTTGCCGCCTTGAGGAACACACTTTACCATTTCTAAATCTAAGTCACTTAGTTTGAATGTGGTGTGGTTTAAAAGAATATTATTTTTTAATTTTTTATATTTAGCACATATGCCTTGAATGACCTCGATATCAAATGATGAGATATCAAATGTGAATGACGATAACAATGCATTTATATTAAGATTATTATTATACAAATCAATGATATCATCACGATTAACGTTCGGTAATATAGCTTTAAAATCATCTATAAAACTATCCAAAATAGTATTGTTTGTCGAATTTAAAGAAGTGGTAAATTCAGCCTCGGAAACATTATTTGAATTAACACCGTTATAGGCATCGGTACATAATGCATCTATTTCACCGAGTATATCGTTGTTAAATGTTTCTAAATATAATTTGGTTTTGTGGCTAATCAATTTCAAATTTGCAGAATAAATTGGAATTGGGAAATTTCCAATTTCATAGTTACTGATATGATTATTTGAACTGAAAAGCTTGAAATACCAGTTTATTGTTTTGCAGTTCATCAAGCCTAGTAATGCAAAGATGTCAAGATTATTTACTGTTTTTGTGATTGATAGGAAATTGCATGAATTACCAAGAACCATGTTCGGCTTAATATATGCGAAGAACACGCGGCTACTTCGATTTATGTTGCTTATTTGTTGGCAGGATATTCGTTCAGCAGCTATATATATAGATTTCGCTGATTTGGAAATAAAGTCAGCATCTACATATTCGGTATTATTTGAATCTGTTAAATAAGGCTTGATATTTCTTCCTCGTAATAAATGATAGGGTGTTGATGTATCACAGATATATTGCTTATTTGCAGTTAGATCGAGTTCTCCACGCATATTAACTATAAATGGCAAATCTTTGATTTTAGGGTGTTCATTCAATTTTGCAAGAAGATGATAGCTAGATGAATCGAGGGGATATATTGCATTTAACGTGTTTTTATCGATTATATTCTCAATTTTTATATCGGTAGTATCGTGAGGATTTTTGTAAAAATCGGGGAACATTTTTATTGTATGAGTTTTTTTCGTTTTGTCAATGATAATTGTGGAAAGCGATTGTTTTGCATCTAAATATTTATTGTTTTCGTGTAATATCTCAATATGCTTTATTCCCATGGTTAGCAACATATGGCTTCTTAATTTTTCGGAAGTTTTATCTGATAATATAGTGCTGGGTATTAGCAATGCAATCATTGCCGTAGATGAAGAATAAGTAGATATAATGGCCTCGGTAAATATTTTATATGAATTTATGATGCCATCATTTGAGTGTTTAAAATTCAAGCGATAGTATTTGATTATTTCATCTAAATATTGTTTTGAAACAAATGGTGTAGAATTTATATATTTCTTATTTTGTTCAATTTTGAGGTTTTTATATGGTGGATTGGTTATAATTATGTCAAATAAATCGCCATTTAATGAAGGAAATGCATCTGAAAGAGTAATGAAATTTAGGCTGCATTTTGAAATATCAAACATGAGACCATTTGCAATTCTGTTTTTGAAGTATTCCTCGTTAATATTAATATCAAAATAGCATACACAAAACTTTTTAAATTGCTCTTTGTATAGGTGTAAAGCATCAATATTAGTATCTGAAACATATATATTATTAATTATGTTTTGAATTTGTATTTTATCAAAATTATATTCAGATATTTTTTTTAAATAAGCGAACACAAAATTGCCACTACCAACACACGGTTCTAAAAACAATTTTTTTTCAATATTGCAAATGAAGCTTTCGTCTGCATTGTTAAATAGTGTTGTAACGACGTGATACGCGTAGTCTAAGTCAGTATAGAAACTACCAGTAAATTGGCGATATGTTTCAGGCATTGAATTCTCGTAAGTTTTACTTTTGAGTTTTAATTCATTCCACAGCATGTTTTTTTCTTGAGTTTTCATAAACCCTCCTAATATGCTTATAGTATAACATACTTATAAAAACGAGACAAGCAAAACGAGACGAAATTCAAATATTAGTTTTAATAAAAAAAGTTCTTAAAATATCTTGACATCTTTTTTTCGTTATGATATACTTCTTTTGCAAAGTGACCGAGTGGTTGCTTTAGAATTTAGGAGGAGTTATGAGAACTAAAAGTGAGGATAGGCTACGTGAAATAGTGGCTTATATTGATAAATGTTATAGTGAGTCTGGAAGAACCCCATCGCTAGAAAAGATGGCAAGTCATTTTTCTATGGCTAAGGCGAACGTATATAAATATGTATCCGAACTGGAAGCTCGTGGACTTCTTGAGAATTTGGGAAGAGATGGCCTTGTTACAAGGAAGATGGCTAAGACTAATGTGTCGAGTAGGAATCTTGCTGTTGTCGGTGAGATAGCTTGCGGTTCGCCAATACTTGCTGAAGAGAATATTGAAGAATATGTTTCTATCCCTGAGAAGTGGATAGGGAAAGGTGAGTTCTTTATTTTAAAAGCTAAAGGCGAGAGCATGATAAATGCAGGAATCGATAGTGGTGATCTTGTGATTGTGCGCAAGCAGGTTGTTGCAGAGCAAGGACAGATAGTTGTTGCGCTCACGGCTGACGGCGAAGCTACACTCAAGCGGTTTTATTTGCGAGATGGCATGGCGGTTCTGCATCCTGAGAACGACGACATGGAAGATATCGTGCTAGACTATTGTGATATTCAAGGTGTTGTTGTAAAGGTTATTAAAGATGTATGAGTGCTGTTCGTATTCCGCTTGTTGTGGAAGTTATCTATTATGAAAACGGACACTTCGAGCCTAGTAGCATTATATTTGATGATATAAGCTACGATGTTGACAAAGTTATCAGGAAAGGCAATTATTGTCCTAAAAATATTGGGTGTTTGGCCCCAATAGAATATACGATTATGGTCGAAGGGCAGACTAAGAAAATCTACTTTGAGGAACATACGAAGAAATGGTTTTCAGTCAAACAACAATGAAAATATAATGCTGTAAACACGAATGTGATGCTTGCTTTCACTTGAAGCCCCAAAACAAGTGTAATGTTCATCCCAATAGGAGATGAGTATATGAAAGAGAAGATGACGCAGGAAATTTATTGTCCAAATTGTGGTGTTAAGTTACGTGGAACACCGCTAGCACAAGGCAATTTCAAATTCCAATGTAGAAGATGTGGAGTTAAGATATTGTCAAAATTAAGGTCAGCTAAAAAAGCTGATATGCATATTGAACTAATTGAATAACCGTTAGATGGACGGATGTGTGTTGCGCTGAAAGATTGCGAGTAAAGAAAGGTAAATCATGCATTTTGAGAAATCTAATTAGACTTGCAACAATGCCGAAGAGCATACGAGAAGCAGAAATCGAAAGATTTGAATGCCCTGACAAGTGAATCCAATACAATGATTGGGTTTGTTTGTGATGGCATTTTTTTTATACCTAGAAACAGCTAAGCCTGTCATGTGAAGATTCACGTGACAGGCTTTTTTTATTTTATAAAAAACATTAAAAACTTTTTCAAAGGTGTCAAAAGGTGAAACCTTTGAATTTTAGAATACAGCCATAGAAAGGCAAAGGAGGTGAGAAACTGTGAGTGCAAACGAACGTCGAGAAAAGATTCTAAGCGACATTTGTATCAGAAGAAATGAAAGCATTGCAAACTTAATGCATGAATATGGAGTGTCGAGAAGTACGATCATTCGTGACATTCAATCACTTTCAGTTTCTCATCCAATCTACACTATTCAAGGAAATGGTGGTGGCATTTATGTTACTGATGGATACAGGCTAGGTAAGCAGTATCTCAAATCAGAACAACAAAACTTGCTAGAAGAACTTCTTCCAACCTTGGACTGTGAACAAGCTAAGATTATGGCAAGTATTCTAAAGTCCTTTGCTTTTCCAAAAAACAAATAGGAGGAAATTTTGGAAAAGGAAGAAAAAATCAAAATGCCCATTAGGGCAAAACCTTATTCGCACCAAGTAAGAGCATTCGAGTTTGGTCTTGATGTGTTTGAGTGTGGCAAAGCACTTGCTTACCTCATGGAGATGGGAACAGGGAAAACACTCACAACAATAGCATTAGCTGGAGAGTTGAGCAATAGAAACGATGTTTCTAAATTGCTGATAGTTGCACCAAAGTCGATAGTTTCAGTGTGGGAACAGGAGTTTAAAAAGTTTGCAGACTTTGAATATAACCTATGTATTCTCTCTAGTGCAGTTAGTAAAAAAGATGAGGTGCTGGCAAATATGCGGGGGGATAATCTGCAGATAGTAGTTGTTAATTACGAGAGTGCGTGGCGCATTGAAAATGAACTTACTGGGTGGAATCCCGACATGATTGTGTGCGATGAATCCACTAAAATTAAGAACCCGAAAGCCAAAGCAAGTAAGTGTATGCATAAGCTAGGCAAGGATAGTAAGTTCAACATAATTCTAACGGGAACACCTGTTGTGAACAGTCCCATAGACTTTTTCTCACAGTATAAGTTCTTGGATCGAAGCATATTTGGGGATAGTTTCTATCAATTTAAAAATAAGTATGCAATCCTCGGTGGCTACGGTAACCATCAAATAATTGGCTATAACAATCTAGCAGAGTTGACAGGGAAAGTGCATGAAATTGCATGCAGAGTTAAGCTTGCAGATGCAATTGACTTGCCACCATTCATTGATGAAACTCGGCTCATCGAACTTGAACCCAAAGCAAAGCGAACCTACAAGAGTATTGAAATGGACAGCTATGCACAACTTGCAAGTGGAGAAGTCACTGCACAGAATGTACTAGCACAACTGCTTCGATTATCTCAAATAACAGGAGGCTTTATTAAGGGTAACGAGGACGAAGTAGAACAGGTAAGTGCAGCAAAGTTAGATGCACTTGAAGATGTGATTGATGTATGTCTTGGCGAGAATAAAAAAATTGTTGTGTTTGCAAGGTTTGTGCCTGAGATTAAGGCAATCGAAAAACTGTTGAAGAAAAAGGGCATAGGATACGCACTCATATTTGGTGAAGTTAAAGATAGAGCCAGCGAGATTGATAATTTCCAGAACAATGCAGATTGCAAGGTGTTTGTTGGGCAAATCCAAACAGTTGGAATGGGGCTGACACTCACTGCTGGAAGTGTAGCTGTGTATTATTCGCTAGATTTCAATTATGCTAACTACGAGCAGAGTCGAGCAAGAATTCATCGTATCGGACAAAAAGACAAATGCTTATACATACACCTTATCGCAAAAGACACGGTGGATGAGAAAATTCTGCAAGCACTGAAGCAAAAGAAATCAGTGGCTGAACTTGTGGTAGATAACTGGCGTGATCTTTTAGGTGGTGGCAATGGGTAGAAAAATACACGGCGAAGCCAATACCAGACTGTATACGATATGGAATTGTATGAATTATAGGTGCAGTCCAAAGTCGAAACATGCTGAACATAAAATCTATGGTGGCAGGGGAATAAGTGTTTGTCCTGAATGGCGAAGCTATCCAAAGTTTAAAGCGTGGGCGTTAGAAAATGGCTATGCAGATGACCTAACTATCGAGAGGATAGACAACAATGGTGATTACGAGTCGTCAAATTGCACTTGGATACCTCGTGAAGAGCAAGGATTAAACAAAAGTAATTCAGTATATGTAGATGTGTCTTTGCCCCTTGTGAGCGTTTGTAGGCAGTTTAACTTGCCGTATGAGTCTACACGCAAGCGAGTGCGCAGAGGACAAGATATCAACGAAATAATAAGAGAAAGGAAAATAAAACATGGAAGAAAGAATGTTTGAAATAGCAGATAAATATAAAGGTCTGCGTATAACAAAAGATGATTTGCAGTTTCAGCTTAAAGAACTGAATAAAGAAATTGACATTATGGAACGTGAACTACTCAATGCAATGGTGAATGGTGAAGTGGAAAGTTTCAAGCGAAATGGAGCAACGTTCTCGATGGTGCTGAAAGAATATCCATCAGCTGTTGCAGAGCGAAAGCAGGAACTATATGATGTTATGAAAAACAAAGGCTATGAGTATTTGTTCACGATCAACACAAACACGTTGTCATCGACTCTGAAAGAAATGAAAGAAAACAATGATAACGAAATGCCAGATTGGCTAGAAGGACTTGTGCAAATTTGTGAAAAGCCTTCAATACGATTAAAGAAATAAAGGAGAAAAGAATGAGTAACGAAATTATTGAAAAAGAAGAAAGTGGACTAGCTAACTTGATAGATCTAAAAGAAATGCTAGGTGAAGAAATGGCAGGACTAACGCCTACATTTGAGAGAATCAAAATTCCAAGTGGAGGCGGTATAGCCTACGAAATTCCCGGCGATGACCCAGAAAGTCCAGATATGGCAAAAGAATTCAAGGCAGTGATACTTTATCAACACCCAATCAGCACGTATTATAAGGAGAAATTTGACGGAAGTAACAATCGACCAGATTGCGGAAGCTCAGACGGTGTTATTGGTGTGAATGTGGAAACAGGAGAAATCACTGAGTGTGGCAAATGCGAGTTCAACAAGTTTGGCTCAGCTGATGATGGCTCAGGCAAAGCGTGCAAACAAAAGCGAAGAATATACATTCTGAAAGAGGGAGATATGTTCCCAACAGTTTTAGTTCTCCCAACTGGTTCGCTGAAAGAGTTTTCTAAATACCTAATGCGACTTATGAATAAGAACCAAAAGCCAAATTCAGTTGTGACAAAATTTTCATTGAAAAAAGCACAAAATACAACGGGTATCAACTATTCACAAGCAGTGTTTGCAAAGGATAGAGATTTGACAGAGCAGGAGAAAATTGCTGTTGCAAACATGGGTGCAGAACTCAAGAAAATGGCACAAGGCAGTTCAGGTGTGAGCGAAGAATAAGCATGGTGGGGCGGTTATCCGCCCCAAACCATAACAAAAGGAAAATATGAATAATTTATTTGAAATAGTAAAAAAGGACGTCAAAATATATGACGTGATAAAGCACTTCGTTGCAGAGCCTAACTCGCAAGGGAAAGTTATTTGTCCATTCCACATGGAAAAGACACCGTCGTTATCAGTTAATATTGAAACAAATTCTTGGAAGTGCTTCGGTTGTGGGAAAGGCGGAGATGCGATTGACTTCGTTTGTGAACTGAAAGGGATAAGCAATATAGAAGCTTGCGAAATGCTTGCAGATATGTATGGAATAAGCTACGAAAAGAAAGTCGAATCAAAAGCGAAAAAGCAAAAGGCAAGCATTAAGAAATATATAGAAAATTGCAGAGAAAATATTGGAATGACTAATTACTTCGAAGTAAGAGGGTTGACAAAAAATACAATGGCTCAGTTCTATCTAGGATATGATAAAGAGAAAAATGCAGTGGTGATTCCATATTCATCTAAACTCGGATACTATCAAAGACGAAGCGTGATAGACAAGAGATTCTATAAGCCAAAAACAGAGGATGCTGGTGCAGAACCACTTTGGGGAGCAGAGGCACTGAATCAAACAAAGAAGCCTATTTTCGTTGTAGAAAGTCCAATTTGTGCAATGAGTATTTTTCAAAGTGGAGGAATTGCGGTATCAATTTGCGGTGCAACTGGTGGTCGGAAGCTACTAGATAACATCAAAAAAGCAAAAGATTATGCTGGCTTTATTCTTTGTTTTGACAATGATGAACCAGGAAAAAAGGCAAGTGGGGAACTCGCACGAGAACTATATGATATCGGTGCGAAGTTTGTAGAAGCAAATATTGCAGGAGAGTTCAAAGATCCAAATGAACTTCTTATGTCAAAGCCATCAAAGCTAAAAAAGAATATACAGCTTGCGGGGAAAATGTTGAAAGCAAAGTATAAAACGGATAAGGATAGCTTCACTGCAGCTGATTTGTTTCATGAAGAAATTCCCCCAACCGAGTGGATTATTGATGATATCTTGCCAACAGGACTTGCGTTCTTATGTGCGCCGTCCAAGTTCGGGAAATCGTGGATGGTGCTTCAAATGTGTTTGAGCATTGCAAAGGGAGAAACTTTCTTTGGGAAGAAAACCTTAGCTTGTGAAACTTTGTATTATGCACTTGAAGATGGCAAAGCAAGGCTTCAAGACAGGCTTATGAAAATTCAGAAAGGAAAAGAGCCGCCAGCAACAATGCATTTTTCAATCAAGGCAGATATGCTTGATAATGGGCTGCTTTCCAAAATTGAAGAAGAACTTGAAGAACATCCAAATATCAAGCTAGTGATAATTGACACACTTCAAAAGGTAAGGGGAAAAAGTTCAAAGAACGAAACCTTATATAGCAATGATTATAGGGAGATGGGTCAGATAAAAGAATTTGCGGACAAACGCAAGATTTGTATTCTGCTAGTTCATCACCTAAGGAAAATGGCAGATGAGGCAGATGTTTTCAATATGATAAGTGGCAGTACAGCATTGATGGGTGCAGCTGATACGATCATGATTATATCAAAGAAAAAGAGAAATGAAGAAAGCGCTAAGTTCTCTGCAACGGGGAGAGATATAGAGCAGAAAAACCTTATGATTTCATTTGATAGAAGCAAGTATTGCTGGAGGGTCGATGGTACAGCTGAAGAAGTGACAGCGGCAAGAGAGCAAGAAGAGTATGAAAATAATCTCTACATAAAAACAATCAAGGAACTAGTATCGCAAAATCCAATGACGGGTTGGACAGGCACTGTGGCTGATTTGTTAAAAGCAGTATACGATGTCACAGGCAAGCAAGTGGTTGATTCAGTTCAGGCAGTAGGTAAGCTGATATCTAGATATGACTATAAATTGCACTGCGATGATATAGAGCATAAGGCAACTAAAAGCGGTGCAAGGTCGCACACGTTCAAAAGGATTGTTCGTGACGATATGAGAAAATATCAATATACTTTCTACGATAAAAACGATGACTAACCCTATATAAACATATGTCCTATATGTCCAAATGCCCAAAGAATAAATACTCTCGCGACTAGAGAGTAATGTCCACTTAATTTATATGTCCTTATGGACGTATGGACATATAAGACATAGAGTTGTTAAGAAAAAAGGAGAGAAATGAAATTAAAAAATAGAGCAACGTTCAGAGATTTGATGAAATACCTTATAAGAATAGACAATGCGATAGCTTATGCTAAGTTGTATGTTCTATCAGATTATGTGCTTGGTAAGATATATTGTGATGAGGTAGAGAATCTAGATGTTCTTGAACATAAGAAGAAATACATACAGCAAAAGCTGAAGCAAACGCCGATATTTGCTATGTGTTATGGAATGAAAGAAGAAGCTGTAAAGGTGAAATTTCTAAAAGATATGCAATTTGGCAAAGAAAAGGAAGCTGAGCTAGAAGAAGAAATATTCTATCTTGTTCATCACATCAAGAAATACGAGGAGAAATTAAGCAATGAATGAAAGTGAACTAGTAAAGAAAATAAAGGCGTATCTTTCAACAGTGAATGATTGCTTTTGCTGGAAGGAACACGGTGGACAATATGGCACAGCGGGGATACCAGATATAATAGTTTGCTATAAAGGCAGATTTATTGCATTTGAATGTAAAGTTGGCACAAATAAGCCAACAGTACTGCAAGCGATAACAATCAAAAAGATACTAAAGGCTGGTGGTTATGCACTTGTGGTGAGAACAGTCAGTGAAGTGCGAGAGATAATAGAGGCATTTGCAAAAGAGATTTAGGAGCAGGAAATGAAGAGAGAAGTATTGATACATAAGGTGATTATCACTGCGGAAGCAAAATTCGATTATGAGGAAATCATGGAGCTTGGCAAACTTCCTAGAAATGATATTAAAAATTTAATAGAAGATTACCTCAGTTTGAAAGACAGTGAGTATCAGGATTGTGATGTGAAGTATTTCTCTGTTAAATATCTTGATGATGTAGGTGGATGTCTAAAACTATTCTTGTATAAAGGCGAGAGGTTTAAATCGATGCAAATGTGGCGACTAGTTGGAATATCCAGAGATAAAGATTGGAACGAAGAATTAGAAGATAGTGGGCAAATAAGAAACTGGCTCAAATTGAAGGTTGGAAAAATAATAGACAAGTCTGACTGGGTAAAACGTCTGCGAGCATATAGGGCATTTGAAATAGCTGAATGGGAATGGCAAGAAAGTGAATGGGAGAATCAATATGGGGAACATAAAGACGACATTAAAGAACTATAGAAAAAACAAGTTGAAGATATCTGTTGCACAAAAGCACAATAAAATGACTGCAGAATTAGAAGAAGTCTTGCGAGAATTGGAAGCAATAGATATGGGGATAGAATATCTGAAAGAAGATTTGCAAAACATCATTGATAGGCATTATAGAAAGGGTGATAGCTATGAATCTTTAGCAAGAAGTACAGGATATACAAAAGCTGGTGTTGTATCAAAGGTGAAAAGGGCAGTAAATGAGTTGCAGAATATGTTCGATTGAGAATAAACACACGAAACGCATACGAAAAACATACGAAATACATACGATAAGCACACGAAAACACACGAAATGCATCATAATTTCCCGTATAATATAAGCGAGAGAAAGGAAAAGAGAATACCTGCTCATGACTTAGAGAAGTGAATATAAAATGATTTAGAGGGAGCGTATGCTTTCTCTTTTTCGTTCCTCACAATAAGGAGAAAATATGCCAACAAAACCAAAAACACCTTGCAGATACCCCAGTTGTCCTGAATTGACAACGGAAAGGTATTGCGAGAAACATAAGAAATTAGAAGAGAAAAACTACAATCAGTACCAACGCAACAAAAAAACGCAAAGGTTCTATCAGTCGAAAGAATGGCTTGCGTTAAGGAAAGTCAAACTGGCATCACAGCCTATGTGCGAAGAATGCCTAAGAAACGGCAAATACGTAAAAGCTAAAATGGTTGACCATATTAAGCCAATTAGGCAAGGCGGAGCAATGCTAGATATTGTGAACTTGCAAAGCCTTTGCTGGAGCTGTCACTCAAGGAAGTCGGCAGAAGAAGGCTCACGGTGGGGAAAGTAATATATAAAAAAATAAATATAAAGGGGAACAGCGGCTATAAATAGTCGCTTTTTTAATGCTATGGAAACTAAGAAATGCTTGTATTGTGGTAAAGACTTTGTTGCTAGAGTAAACGCACAGTCGTTTTGTTCAGTATCTTGCGGTAGCAGATATTATGGCAATATAAGCAAGAAAATGCGTGTGTGTAAAAGATGTAATGAAGAATTTTGGACACCAGATTCTTCAAAAAAAAGATCGCGATATTGTCCAACATGTACAAAGCTTAGGATGCAAGAGGCTGAAGAAAAACGTGAGCAAAGAAAACAAAAAGTATATGTAAAAGAGTGTGCTATTTGTGGAGAAATTTTTGAAACAACTATAAAGAGGAAATTAACGTGTAGTGACGTGTGTAGAAAAAAGTATGAGTGTATTAAATCTCGTGAGATATCGTTAAAAAAGAATGCATCTAAAGTATGTATTTGCAAGGTGTGCGGAAAGAAATTTACTCCAATATATGGAAGTAAAAATAGAACTTATTGTTGTGAAGAACATAAGGAATTTGCAGAAAAAATAGAAAAGTGTGCTAGGCGGAAGAAATATACCGCCCATAGAAAACGCCAAATGAAATCCGCGTTTGTTGAACCTGTATATTTGAAAAAACTATATGATAGCGCCAAGGGTATATGTGGCATATGTGGTCGGCATGTGGAATTTGATAAGTCACCTACAAATGAATGGGGTTTAACACGTGATCATATCGTGCCACTCAGTAAAGGTGGTAAGCATTGTATGGATAACTGCCAAATAGCACATAGATTATGTAATTCGTATAAGCTGAATCATCTAGATTTTCATATAAATTGGGATGAAATAATGAAATATCCTAGGGAAGAATGGGGAAAGCATATATATGCTAGTTATGCACGAAATTTAGACCAGCCCCATAATTATCTCTAACAGAGAGCTCTCCAAGTGCGGGGGCGCAGTGTTGCGCGAAAAATAACCGAAATCAAGAGGGGTATAACCCCCTTTTTTCAAGTTCTTTGAATCCCTTATGGAATGGGGGTTGCGGAGATTTTGAGTGGTTGGAAACAATAATAGAAAATCAAGTTTGGAAATAGTTTTTTCAAGTTTTCAAGGTTTTCAAGATTAAATAAATAGGGGGAATAACAAAATGGGGAATGGTCATGGCGGAGCTAGACCAAATTCAGGAAGAAAGAAATCTGCTATAAAAGACAAGTTAGAGAATGATATTTATGGCAAGAAGATTCAAGTGCTAAAGTTCGAAGATGACCTTGTTGGCGAAGAGATGCCCGCACCGGGGGAATATTTATCCGAGCAAACAAAAGGTGTCAGCGAAAATATAGGCAGAAAAGTGTATGAGAAAACATGGATATGGCTGAAAGAGCGTGGCTGTGAGAAGTTAATCAATCCGCTAGTGCTCGAGCAGTATGCAATGTGCGTGGCTCGGTGGATTCAAGCAGAGATGGCAGTCCACAGATACGGCTTTATTGCAAAACATCCAACAACGGAAATGCCCATTGCAAGTCCATTTATCCGCATATCTCAAGACTTTTTGAAGCAAAGTACAGCGCAGTGGTTGCAAATTTATCAAATTGTGAAAGAAAATTGCAGTGAAGCGTTCACAAAAGATGAAGTAGACCCAATGGCAATGCTATTAAACTCAAATGAAGGTATTGCGGGCAATAATTAGGAGGTGATTGAGATTAAAGATAATATAAAAGTTGTGGAATTGTTCGCAGGTATCGGCTCACAAACGCAAGCACTGAAAAATCTTGGTGTGATGCACGAGGTGGTTGCAAGGAGTGAGATAGATAAGTATGCAAATATAAGTTATGAGGCACTCCACGGCAACGTGGAAAATCTCGGTGACATAACGCAAATCCCAGAACTTCCAGAAGCCGACCTTTGGACATACTCTTTCCCTTGCACAGATATTTCCCTTGCGGGGAAACTTGCAGGACTAGAAAAGGGTGGTGGCACAAGAAGTGGACTACTTTGGGAAGTAGAAAGATTGCTGCTAATAGCAAAGGAAAACGGCACACTGCCAAAATATCTTTTACTAGAAAACGTGAAGAACCTAGTGGGTAAAAAATTCAGAGCGGACTACGATAAGTGGCTCGCTTTTCTTTCTGCCCTTGGATACAACAACTATTGGCAAGTGCTGAACGCAAAGCATTATGGTGTGGCACAAAACAGAGAGCGTGTGTTCTGCGTTTCTATTCGTGGCGAGCATGAGCCGTTCGTGTTTCCAGAAAAGCAAGAACTAAAAACAAGGCTCAAGGACATCTTGGAAAGCGAAGTTGATGAAAAATTCTACATAACAGAGGCAAGGGTGAGAGCAATGCTTGCAAGCACTTATGTGCAAAGACGAAACAGCGTTATAAGTCAAGGGGCTATCGTGCCAACACTCGCTGCACGAGATTGGAAAGAACCAAAGTGCGTTGTTCTAGGTGAACTAGAAAATGAGAAATACCAAAAGATGATGGAAAGTTCAAGGCGAGTATATGATACAAACGGCATAGCGCCAACAGTCCACACTTGTGGCGGAGGTAACACAGAGCCAAAGGTTGCGGAAAGATTCCATGCTCAAGCCATGGAAGTTTTTGAAGAAAATGACTGCGAGAGTGGTGACAGCATAGATGCTTTCAATAAGAAGCTGAACAAAAGCGGAATATCTCCAACGATAACAACAAGACCCGAGGGTTTCAAAACGGCAATATTGCCAGTTGTGGAAGAGCCAAAGATAATTTATGAAGAGCCACTTGAAAGAAAAGGTTGGCATAGAAAGGCTTGCGAAGTGATTTCATCTGACGGCATTTCCACTTGTATCCACACTCAAAGCAACAACCTAGCAACGAAAATAACAGAGCCAACGATTGCTGCAATGCGTGGCAGAAACCCTGAGAATCCAAGTTCTAGGACAGCAGGAGAACCAACAGAGCAGAGATTGGAGTTCAATAAAAACGGCACAACCAACACAATAACAACAGTTCAAAAGGACAACCTTCTTGTCTGCGAAGAAAGGCGAGATGAAGGATTAAGGACATTCAAAGATGATTGTTGTGGTTCACTAAGGTGCAAAGAATCCGGTGGGGATAAAAGGGTTGTGGAGATAAAAGCAAACACTAAAAAAGGCTATGAAGAAGTGGCTGAGGGTGACAGCTTGAACCTTGCATATGAAAACAGCAAGACAAGGCGAGGACGAGTTGGCAAGGAAATGGCACAAACAGTTACTTGCAACGATTCGCAAGGTGTTGTGGAAATTGCAGGTGTGTATACAGATGCAACTGAAAGATTCCAACGTCCACCACTCGAAGGTTTGAGCCGAACATTGAAGTCAGGCTGTCATGATGCGGGGATCGTGGAAGATAGCGAAAATGTACTTAGAGTTCGCAAGCTAACGCCAAGAGAATGTCTAAGACTCATGGGTTGGAAAGATGAAGAGATAGATAAAATCAAGGCTGCTGGAATAAGCAACACACAGATGTACAAACAAGCTGGCAACGGCATTGTTGTTCAAGTGTTAGAGGAAATCTTCAGGAGTTTGTATTGTTAGGTCAATGAAAACTTTCTTCTTTCTGCGAGCGTATTCGTAGGTGTTGAAAGCACCACCCCAATCACGTTTTACATAGGAAATGATATAATCCGAATTGTCTACCATCCATTCGTTGCGTTTGGAGATTGCAAACTTTGGCAAGACCTCGGTTTCAAAAGGGTAGATAGTTATAGCATTGTATTTTTCAAGTGTATATTCATAACGAGAAAGGTGGTTCTCGGTGATATACGGCACGACGATTGTGTTTTGAATGTTTGGAAATTCAGCTTGAACTTCAAAAACGGCACGAACGGCAAGGCTATCAAAATCACCATAACCACCAGAATAGAATTCAGTAACGCCCAAACAAGCTAGGTGGCGAATCTCGCTAACTAGTTTCTTATATAATAGGTTGGTATCAGCAATCTTGCTGTGACCACAGAATGTACATATTTTCATTATAATCTCTCCTTACTTTACAAAACCACATCACTCACGAATATCGTGGCACGCTACGATATTATTGTACTTAACATAATAATAAAAGTCAAACATCGTAGCGCACGATGAGAAATTATTTACTTAAGTGTATAGAATAGTGATGTGGTATTGTATAGCACCACGATACGGGAGGGTGATAAAATGAAACTAAGAGAAGCATTAATCTTGCGAATTGAAGAGATTTGTAAAGAAAGAGGCAAGACAATAAGTAAGCTATCTTTGAATGGTGGAATGTCACCATCTAATATTTATAGCTTAAATAAGAACAGAACAAATAAAACATTTGTGCTAACTATCGCAAAATTTTGTGATGGAGCAGAAATAAGTTTGGCAGAATTTTTTACGTCACCATTATTTAATGACTTAGACCTAGAAGATGAGCCAGAAAATAAAGAATAGAATAAAAGCAAACAAACCACTAGGGAAACTTAGTGGTTTTTTTATACCCGGGGCAGAGATAAAAATATAAACGAAAAGATTGATTTCAAAAATCGAGCGTTTTTGTGAAAAATTTTGAAGTAATACTGGATGTATTTCAAGAAATTTTGCAACAAAACAAGCCGATTTTGGAAATTGAGATTTACGTTTATATTTTTAGCACTGTCCCTGAAAAGGAGATAACATGGAAAAAAGATATGTAACTAGTGAATCGGTGACAAATGGTCACCCGGATAAACTTGCGGATTTGATTGCGGATAGCATTTTAGATGCTTGCCTTGCGCAAGATGAAAACAGCAGAGTTGCTTGCGAGGTTATGCTGACAAGCAACAGCGTTATCATTGCAGGTGAAATCACAACAAAGGCTGATGTAGATTATGCGGAAGTTGCACTAAAGACCATTGCAAGCGTTGGTTATGATACAGCTGACTTGCACGTTGCTGTTTTGCTTTCTTTGCAGAGCGAGGATATTGTAAGCGCAGTTGATGGAGAAGAACTCGGTGCAGGTGACCAAGGCATTATGCATGGATTTGCAACAAGAGAGTTTCTCACTTATATGCCAATGGCAACGCAACTTGCAAATGACATAACAGAGAAGCTGACAGAGTGCAGAGAGTGTGGAAGTATCGTTGGACTAAAGCCAGACGGCAAAAGTCAAGTGACAGTTTCATATTCGGCTGATGGCACTCTTGCGGTTGAATCAATCAACATCTCAACTCAGCATGAAGAATTGCTAGACCTTGAAACATTGGAAAATGAAATTATCCAAAAAGTGGTTCAGCCATTATTTGAAAAATACAGCAACTGCCAAAATGCCATTGTAACAGTCAACCCCGGTGGAAGATTTGTGAAGGGTGGTTTCGAGGCAGACACAGGACTTACGGGCAGAAAAATAATCGCAGATAGCTATGGACCATACTGCCCACACGGCGGTGGAGCGTACAGTGGAAAGGACGGCACGAAAGCGGATAGGTCGGGAGCATATATGGCGAGATACGTTGCGAAAAACATCGTGGCATCAGGACTTGCATATCAAGCACAAGTTTCGCTGAGCTATGTTATTGGCAAAGCAGACCCAACAAGCATAGATATCTGCACATTCGGCACAAGCGAATTTTCCGAAGATAAAATAAGAGATGCCGTGCTTGAAGTTTTCGATTTCAAAGTGGCATCTATCATTGAAAAACTGCAACTGCAAGAACCAATCTACGCACTGACAACAGTTGGCGGACACTTCGGCAAATTCTTCTTTGCTTGGGAGCGAACTGATAAAGTCGAGCAGCTTAAATCAATGGTAAGCAAGCATTAAAGGAAAAATATGATAATTGAAAGAAAGAAAATAGCAGACTTGAATCTTGCGGATTATAATCCAAGGAAAGATCTGCAACCGGGTGATTCTGAGTTTGAAAAACTCAAACGGAGCATAGAAGAGTTTGGCTACGTTGAACCCGTGATATGGAATGAGCGAACTGGCAATGTTGTTGGCGGACATCAAAGGCTGAAAGTTTTAAGAGATCTTGGCAACACGGAAATTGATTGTGTGATTGTGGATATTGACTTACCAAAAGAAAAGGCACTAAACATCGCACTCAATAAAATAAGTGGTGCATGGGATGACGAACTGTTGTCGGCACTTCTTAAAGACATTGCAGATAGTGGCTTTGATGCTACGCTCACTGGCTTTGACACGGCGGACTTGACAGCAATGTTCGATGATGAAACTGACATCGTGGAAGATGAAATTCCTGAGGTGATAGAAGAAGATGAGGGCGAGCCATTCAGCCGTTTTGGGGATGTTTTCACCCTCGGCAAACATACACTCATGGTTGGTGATTCCACCGATAAAGAGCAAACTGTGGCACTTGTTGGGGATAGCACAGTGGATATGTATTTAACAGACCCACCATATAACGTGAACTATGAGGGCAGTGACGGCAAGACAATTCAAAATGATAATATGTCAGATGTGGCATTCGAAGAGTTTTTGTCAAGTGCCTTTTCTTGCGCATGTGAAGTTCTTAAAAAAGGTGGTTCATATTATATTTGGCATGCAGAAAGTCCTGATGGGGTGTTCAGAAGAACGGTAAACGCAAACCTCGGAAAGGTTCGGCAGTTGCTTGTTTGGAATAAGAACTCGTTCGTTATGGGCAGAAGTGATTATCAAAACAAATACGAGCCTTGTTTATATGGTTGGAAAGAGGGCGCAAGCCATTATTTCCTTGATGACAGAACGCAAAGCACTGTGTTTGAAGATAAGAAAATTGACATCAACAAGATGAAGAAAGAAGATATGAAACAGCTTTTGAAAGATATCTATTCCGACAAAATATCCTTTGATGTAATAAACGAAGATAAACCAGCAAGGAACGGTGACCACCCAACAATGAAACCATTGAAACTTCTTGCAAGGCTTATAAAAAACAGCACGCAAATTGGGGAAGTGGTGCTAGACAATTTCAGTGGCAGTGGTTCAACACTCATAACGTGCGAGCAACTTGGAAGAGTCTGCAAAGCAATGGAACTTGACCCAAAATATGCCGATGTTATTGTTAAAAGGTGGCTGAAATTCACTAGGAAAGATAGCGTGGAACTTCTTAGAAATGGCGAGAAAATAGTTGTTAAAAGTGAAGATATTCTTTGAGTTTAAACCGCTTTTCACTAGCTTTAATTTCTTGTTTGCGGTATTGTGTTGTTAGAAACTAAGGAGGCAAAAGGATGAAAAATCTATACATGACAAAAGGTGTGATGGAGCTGACTGTCACAAACGGAAAGTTCGCAAAGCAAGTAGCAAAAGCTGTAGAAAGGTTCAAATGGCTAGACTGGGGTGACCTATGCGAGGCAGATAAGAATGCCAACGATAGAGCAGTGACTGCAAGAGAAAGAATCGTGGCAAGATACAACCTAGAACCTAGAGCAATCTACATCATAGCTGAAGCGGATAGGAGTGCAACCACTATCCTATTCCCTGAGGAGTATTGATATGAAGCCATATTTTACGCACATTGCATCGTCAGGTTTACGGATTCCTTCGGTCACATATTTCAATATGCTCCCTCAGGACTTCCGCACCTTCCTTGCACTGCACGCAAAATATGACTTCATTTAAAGGAGAAGATATGAAAAAACCAATAGTTCTGATATACAGCAAGGGGGAAAGTGGCAACACTTTCCACATCTTGGGTCTGTGCCAAAAACAACTCAGAAAGCAACGCCGAATAAATGACTATAACGAAATGCGAGATAGGGTGTTTGACAGCAAAAGCTATGCTAATGCACTCAAGATAATCCGTGAATATGTTGACCTAGTCGATATGGATGGTGAGGTGTGACATGAGCGGAATAAGAGAGATATACTACGGCAACGTGAGTGGCTACGATATGACAATGCCAAAAGAATGGCATGACCAACGCAAACGGCTGATTGAACTTGATGCTAAACTAGAAAAGGATTTGACAAGTGAACAAAAAGACTTCCTTGATAGATCAAGGCGAGTGATGGCAGAAATGACTAACATAGAAAGAAGATTGATGTACGAAAGTGCATTCAAGGTTGGTGTGAGCGTTGGATATGAATCAAGGGAGGGTGTGATGCCGAAGTGATAAAAAAGAGATATGACGAATCAAGAGCAGATAGAGCCGTGAGGTTCATTCAAATGCTCAAACATACAAAGGGTGTATGGCACGGAAAGCCATTCATCCTTTTGCCTTGGCAAGAGAAGATCGTGCGAGATATTTTTGGCACTGTCAAGGAAAACGGATATAGGCAATATAACTATGCATATGTCGAAATCCCCAAAAAGCAAGGCAAATCGGAACTCGCTGCTGCCATTGCGCTATACCTTATGGCGGGTGATGGCGAATGGGGTGCAGAAGTTTATGGCTGTGCTGCGGATAGACAGCAAGCAAGTATCGTGTTCGATGTTGCGGTGGATATGGTGGAGCAATGTCCTGCGTTGAAACAAAGAATAAAACCAATACTTTCCCAAAAGAGATTGGTCTATAAACCGCTGAACAGTTTCTATCAGGTGCTGTCAAGCGAGAGTTATTCAAAGCATGGCTTGAACGTTCACGGCGTTGTTTTTGATGAACTCCACGCACAGCCAAACAGAGCATTATATGATGTTATGCTCCACGGCTCAGGCGATGCAAGAAAGCAACCGCTGTTCTTTCAGATAACAACAGCAGGAACGGACAGGAACTCCATTTGTTGGGAAGTTCACCGAAAAGCGGATGATATTTTACACGGCAGAAAACATGATCCAAGTTTCTATCCTGTGATATACGGCATAGATGATAACGATGACTGGAGTGATGAAAAATGTTGGTATAAAGCAAACCCAAGTTTGGATGTGACAGTAGATGTGGATAAACTGCGAACGGCATATCTATCCGCAAAGGAAAACCCAGCTGAAGAAAACTTGTTTCGTCAGCTACGGCTAAACCAATGGGTGAAACAATCCGTTCGGTGGATGCCAATGCACGAATGGGATAAATGCGATGGCGAAGTTGATGAAAAACAGCTTGAGGGAAGAGAGTGCTTTGCAGGTCTTGACCTTTCAAGTTCAACCGACATCACGGCTTTTGTTTTGGTTTTTCCGCCAAGAACGGAAGAAGAAAATTATATCATTCTGCCATATTATTGGATACCAGAAGACACCATAGAACAGCGTGTTATCCGTGACCATGTTCCATACGATATTTGGAAACGGCAAGGCAGTATCATGACAACCGAGGGCAACGTTATTCACTACGGCTTTATAGAAAAATTCATTGAAGAACTTGGCGAGAAATACAACATCAAGGAAATTGCCTACGATAGATGGGGTGCAGTTCAAATGTCGCAAAACCTAGAAGGCATGGGTCTCACAGTTGTGCCATTTGGTCAAGGCTATAAAGACATGAGTCCACCAACAAAGGAACTGATGAAACTGACACTAGAAAGAAAAATATCCCACGGAGGCAACGAGCCACTCCGTTGGATGATGGATAACATCTACGTGCGAACCGATCCAGCAGGCAACATCAAGCCAGACAAAGAAAAATCCACCGAACGAATCGACGGAGCAGTAGCAACCATAATGGCACTAGACAGAGCCTTAAGAAACAGGGATACAGAAAGCGTATATAATTCTCGTGGGATATTGATTTTGTGAAGAAATATAAACTAGCAACGGGAGAAACTACAAAATACATCTTGATTATTTAACGATAAGGTGATATACTATCTATGACTACATATAAAGTGTGGATTATTTATATAATCCCTCTTGACAAAATTTAAAATCTAATATATAATTTCATTAGCACTACTAATTAAATACAGTAGTGCTATGTTTTAACATAAATTTTATTAGTACTGCTAAAGATTGGAGGGCTTATGGACAATTTAACTAATTTAGAACAAAGCCTTGATGAATTGAAAAAAAGAATACAGAAAATCAAAAAAGAAAGCATGACTGAAGAAAATTTTTTGCACTCTGGGGAAATGTCACTTATTAAATTCATTGCTCACTATCATCATAGATTTGACAAAGCACCAACGCTTGTAAAAATTAGTCAAGTAATTGGTATTTCTGGTGCTACTGCCACCACTCTTGCTGATAGGTTAATCAAAAAAGGACTGATCGAAAAAGTAACCTCGCCAGAAGATAAGCGTGCAAAGCTTTTATCACTCACTGAAAAAGGCGAAGAATATCTTATGTCAAATCGAGCAAGGCACAAAGATATGCTGTTGAAAATCATTTCTTCTATTGGGGAAGATGACTCAATAGAACTTGCAAGAATATTAAAAAAAATAAATCAGCATTTAGAAAACGAAACATAAATTTATATGTGCATCTTGGTATGCACATATATTTTACAAAGAAATTAGTTAGTACTACTAATTAAAGGAGCGAATTAATATGAGAAAAATAGCAATTTACGGAAAAGGTGGCATTGGTAAATCCACCACCACATCTAATTTATCAGCATCACTTGCACTGAAAGGATACAAAGTAATGCAGATTGGCTGCGATCCAAAATCTGACTCTACCAAAAATCTTATGGGTGGTAAAATCATTCCGTCTGTACTGGATAAAATCAAAGAAAAAGGCGATGAAATTTCTCTTTCTGACGTTGTTTATGAAGGATTTGGTGGTGTGCTATGCGTAGAGTCTGGTGGTCCAACACCTGGTATTGGCTGTGCAGGTCGAGGAATTATTTCGGCTTTTGAAAAATTGGCAGAGTTGGAGGCTTTTGAAAATTACAAACCAGATATTGTAATCTATGATGTGCTAGGGGATGTAGTTTGTGGTGGTTTTGCAATGCCAATTCGTGATGGATATGCTAAAGAGGTTTTTATCGTTTCAAGTGGCGAAATGATGGCACTATATGCTGCTGATAATATTTCAAGAGCAATTAAAAATTTTGAAAAACGTTCTTATGCAAAAGTTGGAGGACTTATTTTAAATTCTAAAAATATTGAAAATGAGCGTGAAATTGTAGAAAAAGCTTGTGTGGAAATTGGCACAGACATTGTAATACAAATTCCAAGATGTGGTGATATTCAGACTGCTGAAAATGCAGGTGGTACGGTCTTTGAGTTTACAAAAGAATCTATGATGCTTAATATTTACAATGATTTAGCTGATAAAATCCTAGCAAGAACAAGTGGAAATTAAGGAGGAAACTATGCGAAATATGAAAAATATGATGCATGGAGATATGGATATTAGTCGTTGTCCACTCTCTGGTGCAGCGAAAGCAGTGACGATGATTGATGGTGCATCAATGCTTATAATAGGTACAGAGGAATGTACCTATTACACCAAATCATCATTGGAAATGAAAGGTGATGGGAACAACTGTTTTTCAGTTGTACTCGATAAAAACGATGTTACTTTTGGTAGTCTTGATACTGTTACCGAAGCAGTCTATGAACTACTCGATGAATATACACCAAAAGCCTTGTTTTTAATCACAACTTGTGTGGTTGAAATTATCGGTGATGACTTTACTTCCCTTGCAAAAGAAGCAAGCGAAAAATATAATTTACCTGTAAAAGTTATTCAGACGAACCATTATAAAGGCAAAGATGATGAATATGGCATGGACTTGGTCTATGATGCGGCAAAAGAAATCGGACAAAAACCTCATAAGTTTAGCAGTATGGCAAAAATGTTAGGCGACAAACTCGGTGGCAAAGGAAATATGAAGCACTCTAATATGTCAGAGGAAGAAATGTTTCAAATGCTTAAATCAAAAACAGGTGGACAAATGTCAGACGAAGAAATACGTCAAAAAATTCGTTCAAAGATGGGAGGAAGATAATATGGCACTTACTAGATTTTTACCAACTCCATCAGATAGAATGGGGATTTTATGGACACTTTTGCAGATTGAAGATGCTATAATTTTAGAATATGGCACAGAAGGTACAACTGCTTATGCAATGAAAACTTTTATGATGATGGGTATGGACGTTCATAACAAACTTTTTGCTACAGGGTTAGACGAAAACAATGTGGTTATGGGAGATACAACAAGTTTAGAAAAAAAGATTGTAGAGCTTGATAAAAAATTCTCGCCAAAAGCAATTTTTGTGATGGCAAGCTCGGTTTCTTCTATGACAGGAGCTGATGTCAAAGGGGTTTGCAAATATATGCAAGATAACGTGAATGCAAAAATTGTTGTATTTACACAAGGTGGATTTAATGGAGATTTTAGCAGTGGTATCGAGGCTTGCTATACAGATCTGGTGTCAAACTTTGCAATTAATCAGTATCAAACTGAAAATAGCTATAATATTTTAGGTGTTTCGGCAATAGAACATAGTGCTAAGGCTGATGTTTTAGCGATAGAAAAGTTGATAGCAAGCAATTTTGGACTTTATAAAAACGCAGTACTGTCTTTTGAAATCAGCATTGCAAAAATCGAAACTATGTCTAAATCGAAAGTGAACATCGTGCTAAGTTATGAGGGATTAAAGGCTGCTGAAATTCTAAAAGAGCGATTTGGAACACCATATGTTTACGCATTACCGATTGGAGAAACTGCCATAAACCAATGGCTTTCTGATGTTGCAAAAGCCATTGATGGAAGTTTTGAAACGGCAAAACAAGAGCAAAAAGAGAAACTAAATCGTGATATTTTGATTTTAGCAAGCTATGACAAGGCACTTGCTCTAAAACAGTATGTGGAAGAAATGGGTTGTACTGCTTTAGATGTTATCTGCACACACAAAATCAAAAAGCAAGATGGTATTCGATACATCAAGAGCGAGAAAGAAAAGATTAATCTGTTTAAATCGGCTAAGGATGCAATTGTTTTTGCTGATAATACCTTTTTGAAATTTGTAGATGGTAGCAATGTTAAAATTGATTTAACTCAAGATATAACTCTATTTGACTTGCAAAATTTGTCTGAAATCTGTAGATGATTGTTATCAATGGCATATCGGAGATTATGAGCATAACACGAACAACTAAATAACAAACACAAAGAGGAACTAAACAGTTGCTCTTTTTCTTTACCCAAAAAAGGAGGAAAATGAACATATTCAAAAAGAGAATACGAGATAAGCCAGAGAAAAGGTCACCGGAGTTTGATGAGTTTATTCGTGGGGATGACATCGCCAGCGGTGTCAACAGTGGGGTGCAGGTTGACGAACTCACCGCCATGCAGACTTCGGCGGTTTATGCTTGCGTGAGGTTGCTTGGCGAAACAGTGGCGAGTTTGCCTTGTGCGCTATATAAGAAAGAAAAAGATAAAAGGGTGAAAGCGGAAGAACATCCACTCCACGGCGTTCTTGCTTTTATGCCAAATAGCGAAATGACAAGTTTCAATTTTCGGGAAGTTATGATGACTTCCCTTTTATTATACGGAAATGCTTATGCACGTATCATAAAAGACAAAGCAGGCCACGTCAAAGAACTTTGGTATCTCAAACCACGCAACATGGAAGTGGAGCGAAACTCCACAACTGGGAAGATAACATATACCTATTCCGATGATATAACAAACAAGACAATGGTGTATAAACCAGAGCAAATCTTTCATATCATCGGTCTTGGCTATGACGGAGTGAAAGGCCTTTCGCCAATTCAGCAAGCACGTGAATCCGTTGGACTTGCGATAGCAACAGAAGAATACGGAGCGAGGTTCTTTGGCAACGGCGCAAAACCGGGTGGTGTTTTGGAACACCCCGGAGTGCTTAAAGACCCAGAAAAACTCCGAGAAAGTTGGAACAAAGTTTATCAAGGAACAAAGAATTCAAACAAGATTGCAGTGCTAGAAGAGGGACTCAAGTATCACGAGATTGGCATGAGTCCTGAACAGTCGCAGTTCTTGCAGACAAGAAAATATCAACTGAGTGAGATATGTCGAATATTCCGAGTGCCACCACATATGGTTGGGGAGTTGGAGCGTTCGACATTTTCTAATATAGAGCATCAATCGATTGATTTCGTTACTCACACTATTCGCCCATGGCTTATTCGTTGGGAGCAGGCAATATATATGCGACTGCTGAACGAAAAAGAGCGAGCGTTATACTATCCACATTTCAATGTTGATGGACTCTTGCGTGGTGACTTTTATGCACGTATGGAAGGTTATAGCTTGGCAAGACAGAATGGTTGGATGAGTGCAAACGAAATCAGGGAGCTAGAGGATATGAATCCAATATCAAAAGAAGATGGTGGTGACTTATATCTTGTCAATGGTAACATGATGCTTGCAAATATAAATAATGAAGGGGGAACAAATGAACAATGAAAGAGAAATAAGAACTTTGCCTTTGGCTGAACTGAGAATTGGGATGGAAGAAGATAACAGTTTCATCGAAGGTCACGCAGCAGTGTTTGACAGTTGGTCGGAAACACTCGGCGGAATTTTTCCATTCAAAGAAAAGGTAAGCCGTGGAGCGTTTGCAGAAAGCGTGATGCAAGATGATATTCGTGCGCTTTTCAATCACGATCCAAACTATGTGCTTGGCAGAAATAAGGCAGGAACGCTTGCACTCAGAGAAGATGAACACGGACTTATGGTGCGAATCAATCCGCCAGACACGCAGTGGGCAAGAGATTTGCAGAAATCCATTGCTAGAGGTGATATAAACCAAATGTCTTTCGGCTTTGTTGTGGAAGAGGACGAGTGGAGAAACGAGGGTGGCTTTGACGTGCGGGAACTCAAAAAAGTCAAACTATACGATGTGTCACCAGTCACGTATCCAGCATACACCGCAACCGATGTGGGTGTTCGCACAGCAGAATGTTACAAGGCATACAGGCAAAAGGTTGAAGATAAAAAGTCAGCCGAAGAAAAAGCAATACTAGATGCAAAACAAAAACGTCAATTTGAGTTTTTGAAATCTAAAATAAAAAATATTTAGGGTAGTATCCCAAAGGAGAACATATGACAATCAAAAAAATTATGGAAATGGAAGCAAAGCGTGAGGACTCAAGATTGAAAGCAATGGCTATTATCAACCAATCTGATGCGGAAGATAGATTTCTCACCGAAGAAGAAAAAAGCAAAGTGGACAAACTTGAATCGGAAATCAGGGGCTATGATGACAGCATCAAGAGGGCAAAATCTATGCTTGCACTAGAGGGTGAAGATAAACCGCTTGAAGAGCCAGAGTTCAAGTCTGCACCAAGCGCCGATGAAACAAAATCGTTCGGTTCGCTAGGTGATCAGATGTTGGCAATTTATCGTGCATCAGCACCGGGTGGAAAGATTGATGCAAGGCTATCGACAAGAGCTGCAAGCGGACTTGCTGAATCAAACCCATCGGACGGTGGTTTCCTTGTTCAAACCGACTTCGTTTCCACACTTCTCAAAAAGACTTATGAAACAGGAATTCTCGCAAGCAAGGTCAAGAAAATTCCAATCTCGACAAATGCAAATGGACTAAAAATCAATTCCGTTGATGATACGTCAAGAGCAAACGGCTCACGTTGGGGTGGTGTTCAAACATACTGGCAATCTGAAGCTGACGAGATGGCAGCATCAAAACCAAAGTTCAGACAAATGGACTTGTCACTCAAAAAACTCACAGGACTTTGTTATGTGACAGATGAACTTCTATCCGACACATCGGCGCTAGAAAACGTTGTGAAAGAAGCGTTCGCTGAAGAGTTCGCATTCAAAATCGACGATGCAATCTTGGCAGGAACAGGTGCAGGACAGCCACTAGGAATTTTGAAATCGCCAGCACTCGTGACAGTTGCAAAAGAGGCAAGCCAAACGGATAAAATCACAGTGGAAAATCTCGTGAAGATGTGGAATAGATTGTGGTCACGTTCAAGGGGCAATGCGGTTTGGTATATCAACCAAGAACTTGAACCATACCTATACACTTTGACTGTTGGGGATAAGCCAGTGTATATTCCAGCGGGCGGACTTTCTGAAAAGCCATACGGCACGCTCTTTGGCAGACCAGTTGTTCCAATCGAGCAATGCGAGGCAGCAGGGGAACTCGGTGATATCATTCTTGCCGACGTTGGTCAGTACTTGCTTATCGATAAAGGTGGCATTTCCCAATCAAGTTCAATCCACGTGAGATTCCTATATGATGAAAATGTGTTCAGGTTCATCTATCGAGTTGACGGTCAACCAATTTGGAACAAACCACTAACACCATATAAAGGCAGTGCGACGGTATCGCCGTTCGTTACACTAGCAAAACGTAACTAAGCGTAAAGGAGAAAACAAAACATGACAAATAATATCGTAACTAAATATGAAGTATTGAAAGAAGCCGGTGCTATTTTTGCATCGGCTATCACTACACCATTTGTTGAACTTGATAACTACAAATATGTGGATTTCGTGGTTCAATCTGGTGAGGGAACAGAGGCGGAAACGACTGTGACAATGGTCGGCAAAACCGCCGAAGATGGCGAAGAAGTGGCAATCCCATTCAGAGAAAAGATTGGTGCATGTGAGTATGCAAATATTGCAGAAACTGGCAAAGCCATTTCAATCGGTGGCGAAGAGGGTGCGTGTGGCTATGCTGTTTTCAGAGTATCAACTGACCACCTTGCTAAAGATGAACTAAACATGGTGGCACTCAAAACCACAGCTGTTGCAAGTTCGGAAGTTGCAG
Organism: Bacillota bacterium; assembly: GCA_044426085.1. Lineage (GTDB taxonomy): Bacteria > Bacillota > Clostridia > Christensenellales > CAMQZB01 > JAWXUU01. The sequence continues at coordinate 41,506 of JAWXUU010000005.1, forward strand.
GTGGTATTCTTGCAGTGTGCTACGAGCCAAGATATAGCGAATAAAAGGGGGTGATGTGATGGTTGAACTAAGAGCCGTCAAGGAATATTTGAGAGTTGATGGCGATGAAGAGGACAACTTCATCACATCACTTATCATAACTGCGCAAGGACTTGTGGAAGGTGTTGTGCGTGCGAAGTTTGAAGATTTTGAAGAAGAGCCAGAGGTTATGAACCAAGCAGTGATGTTTGCTGTTGCGACCATGTTTGAAAACAGACAAGGCGGAAAGGACGGCTTGAATATGGCAGAAATGCTAGATATCATTCGCAGAATGACTTTTGCAGTGAGGTGTGAGGCATGGTAATAAAAATTGGTGACCTCAACCGAAGAATAGAAGTTTTATCCCAACAATACGGCAAAGATAGCTTTGGCGGAGCAGTGGGCAAATGGATAACAGTTGGGCGTGTTTGGGCGAAAATTCAGCCGTACCAAGCAAGTGAAACGATTGATGACAACCAAGTGAAAACAAAGCAAATGGCAAACATCACAATGCGGTTTTATGCAGGGCTGACTTCAAAAAACAGGATAAAATATAAAGAGAAAATATATAATATCCAATCGGTTAGTGATGTGGAAACATCTCACAGATGGACTGTCGCAGTTGTGGAGGAAATTGAAAGTGGGAAATTATAGCGCAAAGCAAAATAAACAAACAGTTCAAGTTGAGGGGGCAGATGAAATAATGGCTGCACTCGAATCAATGGGTGATGCTGCAAGCAAAGTTTTGCTAACTGCTGTCATGAAAGGTGGCGAGATTGCACTTGCTGATGCAAAGCGAAATTGTCCCGTGGACACGGGTGCATTCAAAGCAGCACTGAAAGTGGCAGAAAAGAAATCTTCAAACACAGTTGCTGTTGCAACAGTGGACTATGACTCTTCGATAAGCTATGGTGTTTCGGTGGAACTGGGTGCAAGGGGCAGACAGCCAAACCCATTCATGCGCAACGCAATCGATGATAACATCGATGAAATAAACAGCGTGGTATCTGAAGAAATTGCTGATGCAATAGAAAAGGAGTGGTGATGAAAGATTTTTTTGAGGGATTGTATTCATATTTGCGAAACCACCCAAACCTAAAAGGTGTGTTCGGTGAAAGAATATACCCAGCAGTTGCCGCTCAAAATGTAAGCTATCCCATTATTGTTTATAACAGTATTGGGGTGTCATATGATAAGAACTTGCAAAAGGAAAGTGGCTTCGTGAGGCTCACAGTGCAGTTCTCTGTCGTGGATAATTCATTTGCAGGTGCAAGAATAAATTGCAAACGGCTCAGAAAAGCACTGAAAGATTTCCACGGAGATATGTCAGGTGTGTTTATTGAAGCCGTTCACACAGTTTCAGATGAAATTGAAATCAACGAAGAAAATGAATACATGGCAATTCTAGAAATGGAATTTATGTATAAAGAATAGGAGGAAACAAATGGCAATAGCAGGTAAAAATGGCAAATTGCAGATTGGAGATAGCACTCCAATCACAGTTGTTGGTATCAAGAATTGGTCACTAGATCTATCACTTGACACGCTTGATACGACAACACTTGGAAAAGATTGGAAAGAATATATAACAGGCTTAAAGGAATGGTCGGCATCAGCTGACGGTGACTTTAACATTCACACGGATACTACTGGTCAAGAGGCATTGCAAAAAGCATTTCTTGAGGGAACAACTGTCAAGGTATATTTGTATGTTGACGGAGTGCATGCATATGTCGGTGATGCGTATGTTTCGAGTTTATCGATTGAAGATCCAGTCGATGATATCGTGAGTGTTTCGATTGACTTCACAGGAAGTGGAGAAATAACGTTTGGGGGAGATAGCGAATAATGAAAAAAGGTGTAAGCATACAGCTTGATAAAATAAGAATGTTGAGATACGGCATAAATGCACTTGTGATCGTGGAAGAACTGACAGGAAGAGCAATCACAAAACTTGATTTGAAAAACATTTCAATCAAGGATTTGAGAACGATTGTCTATGCGGGTTTGTCGCATGAAGATAAGGATTTGACACCAGAAAGTGTGGGTGAGATTATCGACACATATTCTGATATAACCTACGTGGCAGAAAAAGTTGGCGAAGCGTTCTCGCTTGCATTTGGAAAAGGAGATAAAACCGCCCCAAAGAAGTAGACTTCTCTCTGCAAGATTTTGTGGAGTCGGTGCTTGGAAGTTTGGATATCAATGTGTTTGAAGTCTACGACATGACGCCAAAAGAATTGCTTCTAAAATCAAAGCAGTTGCAAGCAATGGGGAGAGAGCAACTAAAACAAGACATTTCAGTCGCATACTTTGCAGAAAGATTTACAAGAAGCAAAAAACTTCCAAAGCTAGACAAAATCTTGAAAGGCGTGGATAAACCCACGGCGAAAACAACCAGCGTTGGTGACATGGTTCTAAAAGCAATGGCAAAGGAAAAGGGGGTGGAAATCTAGTTGGCAGTAATAAGAAATCTAGTTGTTAAGATAACGGCGGATATTGCGGATTTGAACGAGGCACTCACTTCGGCACAAACGGCGCTAACGAAAGCATCGGCGGAGTTTGGCAGAATTGGTAGCACGCTGACAACTTCAATAACAGTTCCACTTCTAGCAATTGGAACGGCGGCAGTCAGCGTTGCGGCAAGTTTTGAGCAGTCAATGGCAAATGCGGCATCAGTTTCAGGTGCAACGGGTGATGAACTCGAAGCAATGACAGAGCTTGCTCGTGAGATGGGAACTACGACAGTGTTTTCTGCAAGCGAGGCGGCAGATGCAATGTATTATATGGCATCGGCAGGATATAAAGCAGAGCAAATGGCGGAATCGCTAGAGCCTGTACTTGACCTTGCTGCGGCAACTCAAGCGGAACTTTCGTTTACAACCGACACAGTGATATCAACACTGAATCAGTTCGGACTTGAAGCAAGTGATGCATCGAGAGTGACAAACACGTTCGCTGCGGTTATTGGTAATTCACAAGCCACAATAGATAAGCTATCCGATTCAATGACGTATGTTGCACCAGTTGCAAATGCACTTGGATATTCAATCGAAGAAACAACTGCGGCACTTGGTATTATGTATAATGCAGGTTATGAAGGCAGTCAAGCAGGAACAGTTTTGAGATCAGCTTTATCAAAACTTCTTGACCCAACAACTGACATGACAAACACTCTTGCGGAAATGGGTTTGACATATGACGATGTGAACCCTGAAACAAATGCCTTTGCAGATATCATTGCAAATCTTGAGGGCGCAAGCATGACAGCAGCGCAGGCTGTTGCAATATTTGGAACAGAGGCAGGGCCTGGTATGCTTGCAGTTATATCGCAAGGCAGTGAAGCACTTCTTGAAATGGAAGCAAACATAACAGATACAACTGCGGCAAGCACAATGGCAGCAGTGCAACTTGATACGTTCGAGGGGTCACTCAAACTTTTGCAATCACAGCTTGAAGAAGTCGCAATCAGTATTGGTGATGTTTTGATACCAAAGATAACCGCACTAATAGAAAAATACGTGACACCACTCATAGAAAAATTCAATAGTCTATCCGAAGAAAGTATAGAATCAGCCGTTCAAATAGGACTTATTGCAGCCGCAATCGGTCCTTTATTTTTGGCAATTTCCAAGGTTCTCAAGCTGATGGCAACATTCATTCAGATTGCAAAGCTGGCATTTTCACCGCTAACGATAAAAATAGCGTTGATAGTGGCGGCAGTTGTTTTGCTTGTGAGCGTGTTCAAAAACCTATATGCGACAAACGACGAATTCAAAGAGAGTGTGGATAGTTTGCTATCTTCACTTGAGCCTATACTTGAACAGTTACAAGTGCTTGGCACGCTTGTTATGGCCACAGTGGCTAAGCTGTTTGAGATGATCTATCCACTACTTGTGAAGATTGGGGAGTTTCTTCTTATATATATTGTGAACAACATGCAAGCAATGATGCCAGTTATTGAAGTTCTGCTGTCAGCGTTTATAAGCCTTTTCAGTGGAATTATAAAACTGCTTGATGGTGACTTTAAGGGAGCGTTTGAAGATTTCAAAGACTTCTTCTCTTCTTTGTGGGAGGGGATTTGGATGTATTTGAAAGTTGTTATCAACAATATGATATCACTCGTGAATGGATTTTTGAGTTTGGTTGGTATAGGAATAAACTACCTTATTGGCAGTTTGAACAGCTTGCAGATTGATATCCCAGACTGGGTTCCGGGGATTGGTGGTGGCACATTTGGACTTAGTATTCCAGAAGTGACAATGCCACAAATACCAATGCTTGCAAGCGGTGGTGTGATACCAGCAAACAGCGAGTTTCTTGCAATCCTCGGTGACCAAAAGAGCGGAACAAACATCGAAGCTCCACTAGACACAATGGTATCAGCTTTCAAAACAGCTGCAAGCGAAATGCAATCAGGCACGTCGCAGGGCGATATAAGAATCACATTCGATGGAACTTTGGCAGCACTGATAAAATTGCTTGCACCAAAGATAACGCAAGAGCAGAGAAAAATGGGTGTGCTGAAATAGGCAAAGGAGATAAATAATGGCAGATATAAAACCATTTGATTATATAAAAATAAATGGCGAGGACGTTGAAGAAATGTATAGCAGTTATGTTTGCAAGAACAATCTGACATACGAAACCGACCCTATTATATATCCAGTTTCTTTTGCAAAGAACAGCGACCAAATCGACTTTGCGTATCGACCAAAGGTAGAATTCGTGTTTGCTAAAATCAACATTGAAAGTTACAGGTGGATGTTGTGGGAAGTCAATCAACCATTTTTCACAGTGGAGTATTACGATTATACTCTTGGTAAAAATGTTATAAGAGAGATGTGCATTGCAAGCGAAGAACTTGAATCACTTCAAGTTTATGCAGGAAACCTTGAGGGTATCATTGGTCTTACAATTTCTTTTGAAAGCAGATACGGATACGAAAGCAAAGAGGATTTGGAAAATGACAATCCAATTATAGTGGGGATATAAAATGGCAATAAGTGATATTAAAGTTGGGGTAAAATTCCTCGATGATGAAAATGGAGTGATAACGGAAATTTTATTGCCACCCATAACAAACAATATAAGTGGGAGCGTAGAAAAGCTGAGCGAAATGACCAGCGGAGAAAATATTAAATTCTTCTGCGATTCATGGCGAGATAGCATAAAACTATATTCCAAAAATTCTGCAAACTTCATTATATTTGATGAATGTAGTGATGAAAACAGTAACTGCGATGTTGAAATAACAATCACGGGAGAAGCACTTCAGCATGTATCTTTGCAGTTTGATGGAGTGGTAAATGAATATGCAACAGAGATTGAGGTGAATGGGGTGAGCTATGTTAACGGCTCATTTATTTTTATCGCAAGCGGACTTGATGATGTGGGCATAGTTTCTATTGTTCTTAAAAAATGGAATAAACCAAATAGGCCAATAAGGCTAGTCAACTTGACTGTTGGGCTAGACCTAGAGTTCAGACATCTTTCAAGTTATGAATTCACAATGAGTGGCAACGAGATCGTGGAAACATTGAACTACGGCATTGCTGTAAACGAGGGAGAAATCACTTTGCAAGATACAAACAATATCTTGATGGGGCTATACGTGAGCGAGATTTTCACAAACGATTTACCAATCAACCTATATTTCAATAACAGAAAGCAAGGTGTGTTTTATTCAAGCAACGTAGATTATGTGCTAGAAAATAAAGAACTGACTTTTGAGCTGACATCGCAACTTGAAAACTTTCTTGATGAAAACGTGGTTGCATATGAACTGCCGTTATCTGCAGGAAGTGCAGAAACAAAAACGGCACTCACACTGCTTGAAGAGATAATGGCTGGGGTAAGTTATGTGATGGACAGCGAAACGCAAGGGGAGTTTACAAACAGAACGTATACGTTCCCACTTGCATCAACAACTACAAAATACGATATGCTCAATTCACTTCTGAAAACTTGCCTATCGGTTATGTATGAAAATAAAAATGGGGAGATAGTGATTAAATATGTTGGATGATGATGTGGCAGTAGTTGATGGATATTATTCCATCAGCACAAACTTACTGCCAAAAAACACAATAAAGAAAGTGGACATAGTGCAAAACAACGTGTATTCGCAATCCGACACCACGGAAGCTGAGGGAAGCATTACTCCGAGTGATTGGTCGCAAACCGATGACTCTACAAACAGTTCGCTACTAACAAGCATGGGATTTGCAAGTGTGGAATTTCAAGACAAGGTGGAAGATGAGATGAACTACTATCCACAGCCAAACAGTTCGTATGGAAATATTTCAATGCGAAAGGACTCTACGTCATTTTCGCTTGGCAATCTCAATTCGGGGGAATATACAAAAACCGATATGCTCAAAATTGGAGATGTCACATATTTTCTTGCGGGAAACAAAACCTATCCGTATTTTGATTTCAGAACAATCCAAGATGACGTTGTCACAAAGATTGATGTTTCAAGCGTTGCGGGAAATATCAATTCCAAGGTTTGGGCGGTTGCACTTTCCAACGTGGATAGCAAAATATATATTGCGCTTGCAACGGAAAGCAGTCCATACCTAGTTTTGCTAAGCTATGAAAACGGCACGTTTGGGGTGGTAACGCAAACGTGGAGCAGTGGATTGACTAGAAGAATGACAGACGTAAAAATGAAAGGAACTCAAGGCATTGCATGTCTTGAAAGCACAAGTTCATCAAAGAACTTTATTGTGTTCAGTGTGACTGGCAATTCTTATGAATATAAGGATAGCAACATCAGTGGCTACTATCCAATGTGCGTTGGTTTCTTGCCATATGATAACAGCTATGGCGTTATGGGTGGTTGTAGCACGCTTGACCAATATGCAGGCTCGGCAACCTATCAAACAGATGAGCCGTATCGGTTTTATTATAACGGAAGCTATCACAATATTTTCTCTTCGTCATATGATGATGGAACATACACGGCGTTTGACAGTGCAAGCTACACAATAAATGGCAAAACATACCATGCACTAATAGTTATCTATGGCAGTGCAATAAGGGTTTTTTGTTTGGACGGTAGCAGTACGGCGGATTATTGTTATTCGCTAACGCTGACAAATCTTGAAGATGACGATATAGATTTTGATATCACCAGTGGTTTTGAAAAGCTGAAGATAATAGATTATTCAATTTCAACAGAGAACTACACGGATATGAAATATAGAGCATATTTTTCTGTGCTAATTTCAGGGCGAAGCTATCACTCGACATTTGCACAATACTACAAAGACAGCAATGCATTCAGGTTTTCTATTGGATTTTCCACAGAGCCGTTTGGAAGCATATTCTACACAGCTTGCAAGCAGTGGGATTTATGGAGAAATTATAATCAAAACTTTCATAATATATCTAGCACTGAGGATTATTGTGTTTATACCAATGCAAACTGCACGGCATCTGGTGGAGATTTTTCTAGTACAACTATATCTAGGATACAGATTGACGAAGAACAAACGGCAACATTAACCTATACTATGACAAATAAGTTCGCAGACCCTACGGCGGAAAACTTCAAAGTGGTGTTCAAAAACTTTTTGTGGTGGTCGAATATATCATATATAACGACAGGGCAAGTGAGTGTTTCAAGTCCGATTGGTGGATTTGAAGAAGTTGATGGTGTGAACTTTAACCAAAACTATATTGATGTATCGGTGTTAATTTCATCGAGTGAAGTGAAACTGACTTTTCCAAATATGCTTATATACAGTACTGGTCAAATACTTTATAGCGGTGTAGATGCTGATGGTCTTGCGAGCAAAGATTATTTCAGCGGACTAAAATCGTTCGAGTTTTCAGTTGTTTATGGTGGTCTTACATATGAAGAGGTGCAAGTGGTTTTGGGTGATGAGAGCAACAGCGTTCAAGTTTACCAAATATCTGGCAACGGCTTTTATGAAACAGCGAGCCTATACGGTGCAGAGAATCTAGCTGAGCATAACGGAAATATTGTGCTAGAGAAATGGAGCAAAGGCAAGCAGTATCTAGAAATAGAGATTCCAGTCAAGGACTACTACAATGAAAGCGGAGATTTGCTAGTTGGTGAAAACACAGCAAAGCAAGAGTTTGCGCCGTATGACAAATTTATATTGCAAACGAGAAAAGGCTATTCATTTGTATACGCAGATGGCTCGCCGAAAGTTTTTGAAATAAAGCAAATGACTTTTAGAAAGAAGGGTTATAAGTCAATGATACTAAAATGTTTGGAGATTTGAAAGCAACTTTCAAATAAATGATAGGAGATATAGATGAGTGAGTGGATAAGTGAAAAATTAGCCACCGATGATATAAACAGTGGCAATCAGTTTGGCACAGCGAGTAACACATGGACACTTGAAGAAATCAATGCATTTATTTGTGGCATTTTATATGCGCAGCAAAACGCAGATGATGCAAAAGAGATAGCAAGTGGAGCAGGTGAAACTTCAGCTAGTGCAGAAAGCCTAGCAACGGCAGCTAAAGAACTTGCTGAATCAGCTGTGGCAACAGCTACATCAGCTAAAAGCAGTGCAGAAAGTGCGGTGACAAAGTCGGAAGAAGCAGTGACCAAAGCGGACAGTGCGATTGAAATAGCAGGCTCGGCAAACACAAAATCTACCTTGGCGGTAGAAACAGCGGAAAGTGCAAACGAGAAAGCTAGTGATGCACTAAGTAAGGTGGAAAACTTTTCAGCTGAAGCTGTGGAAAACGGCGGTGAAATATCTGCAGAAGTAGAAACGCTTGAAGATGGAAACTTGAAACTAGTGCTGTATAACGCAAAAGGTGATACTGGAGAAAAGGGGGATAAGGGTGATGGCTCTATCCCCATATATAATGAACTCGGCGAGAACACCGATGGCGCAATAAACCAAAAGGTCGTGACCGAAAACATAAACCAGATAAATGAAACACTAGCAACTGCCATTCTTGAAACCGACCAAATAAACATAAGTGGTGGGGAGGCATGATATGGTGATTGAATTTAAAGGCAATAGTCCGAAAGTGAAATACTTCAGGCTAGGTGTTATCGGCAACAACAAGGTGGATAAACTTGAGTTTGTTATTGATAGATTTCAAGGAGATACCGACCTTGCTGACCACACTCCATATCTCAAAGTTCAAAGCAGAAATTTGGAGTGGGCAGATAAATATTGGCTTGTGAATAACAGCAAAGATGAAACCAAGCTAAGGTTTATATATTCAATAACAGACATTCTCACTACGGAAAAAGCTGTTGATGTGCAGTTGTCTTTTGAAAAGCTTGTGGATGAAGATATTCTCGTGTGGCAAACAAAAACGTGCAACCTAGCTTTTGATGTGACGGTGAATGTTGGAGAAATTGTCGCAAGGAAGTATCCAGAAGTTCTAAAGAATATTGAAGTGGAACTGAGTGGCAAGATAACGGAATATACAAACCAATTCTTCTTTCCTAATGTTGGGGAAGAAAACAGAATATATATTGATAAAGAAAACAACAGAATCTATCGGTACGATACCGAAGAAAACAAATACTACATCTGCGGTAGTGATTATACCGAGGTGGAAATTATAAATTGTGGAGGAACAAATTAATATGGCAAACAAAACAATGAACGTAACACTGCTTCTAAGAAACGATCCAGCATCGGTCTGGGAAAGTAGCAACCCAATTCTAGCGAAAGGCGAGATTGGTGTGGAAAATGACACGAGAAAATTCAAGTTCGGTGATGGAGTAACGGCATATAATTCACTAGCTTATGCAAGCAGTGGTGCTATCGAGGTGAATACAACTTCGCCACTCACAACGGATATTGGATATGACGTTGGTGCAATTTGGCTAAACACTACAACACAGCAACTGTATGTGTTGTTTGCATCGGACACAACAGCAACATGGATTGAAATTCCAAACGTAAGCGGAACAATCGATAAGGCAAACCAACTTGCAACTGCAAGAACATTCACGTTCGATGGAGCGGTGGTTTCAAACTCGAAATCTTTCGATGGTTCAGGCAATGTGACTTTCACTTTAGTGCTTGCAGGCTCAGGAGTGACAGCAGGAACGTATACAAAACTCACAGTCAACGATAAAGGCATTGTGACAAGTGCAACAACATTGACAGCGGCGGATATCCCTGACTTGACACTTTCCAAAATCACCGACGCAGGAACTGCTGCGAGCAAAGATGTGGGAACGGAATCGGGGAATGTGCCAATCCTAGGAAGTGATGGCAAACTTGACACAAGTGTTATTCCATCCGTTGCAATGACCGATGTTCACGTTGTTGCGAGTGAAACTGCAATGCTTGCACTAGAAGCTCAGCAAGGTGACGTGGCTGTGCGAACAGACCAAAGCAAAACATATATACTTGCAACCAACACTCCGGCAACACTTGATTCGTGGGTGCTATTGCAAACACCGGCAGATAGTGTCATTTCGGTGAATGGGAAAACAGGGGCGGTAACTCTCACAACGTCAGATGTTTCGGAAGGTACTAACCTATATTTCACAACAGCAAGATTCGATACTGCGTTCGGTACAAAGAGCATTGCTGATTTGTCCGATGGAGATACAGTTATGACAACGGCAGATGATATCACGCTCAATGGTGGCAATGCCTAAGGAGGGATTGAATGGCAACTAGAGATATAACGGTTTCCATAAGTCAAAGAAGTGACACATGTGCAAATTGGCAAAGTGTGAATCCAACGCTGAAACTTGGCGAGATTGGCTATGACTCAACAAATAAACAGCTGAAGATTGGTGATGGCACAACTGCTTGGAACAGCCTAGCTTATGTTGATGATAGCGTTGTTGCGATGATAGAAAGTCTGCAAGATAAAGTCGAGCCATCAAACACAGGCACGGCAGACCAAGTTCTAACAAAAACATCAAGCGGTCAAGAGTGGCAAGATAAAGATGGTGGCGCTATAATCTCGACAACCGAGCCAGAAGGCAAGGAAAATGCTGTTTGGATAAACTCAAGCACAGGTGTTATAAAATATTGGAACGGAACGTCATGGGCAAGTGCCTATGGCGTTTTTGCGTAGGAGGTAAAAATGACAAAACAAGATTCTCTATTGATTTATAGAGGAGAGATGATAAGCAAAATAGCCGATGAGGGTTATTTGGGTGAAGATAAAATCCAAGAATTCAAGACTTTCATGGAAGAGAACTTTGCCACAACTGATGAAGTGAAAGCATTTGTGTATATCGAAGTAGTGAATGCGATTGCAATTTCTAAAGTTGAGGGTGATGGCCTAGAAACTAGCCTAGAAAATATGCTCAGCATCTTCGAGATGACACAATCAAAAGAAGATATAGTCACAGTTATATCCGCAATCAAAAGCATAAACAGCACAAGCTATACCGAAGCACAAGAGGAAATTGAACTGCTCAAAGAAACAACCTCAAACATACCGCATCTTGATTTGACAAGGGCGAGAATGCTCTTATCGGTGGCAATAGCAAATAACGAGGTCGATGATATCAGAAGCTACACAACTTTACTAAGAGAATGTTCCGAAGTTGTGCAAGCGCAAAAAGATATCATGACATGGGAGAGTCAAGATGTATGAGCAAGGTAGTATTATTTCTGCATCGGAAATAAACAGCCTTAAAGCCGAAGTGAAAGCGGAAATGTTGAGAAGAAGTTTGACAGGTTCGCTTTCTGCTTATGGTGGTACAAGTTGGGATTTTTCCGAAACACCAGTGAGTGGTGGAACTATCATGGAAGAACACTTCACTAAAATAAACACGCCAGTTGGGCAAATAAACACAACTGGCTTGCCGACAGCAGAAGATTCCAAGTTCCCAGCACTTGATGGATTGAACGGAAAACTAGCCACGTATAAAAGCTATACAGGCCTTAGCAGTACAACGCATGGCTGTGTATCTTCTTGCAGTGGTCTTTGCTATTCATCTTGCACGAGTTGCACAAGCTGCACGGGGTGCAGTGGTTGTGGAAGTGGTTGTGCAAGTGGGTGTAGTGGCTGTGATGGATGTAGCGGTTGCGGAAGTGGTTGTGCGAGCGGATGCAGTGGTTGCGATGGATGTAGCGGTTGTGGCAGTGGCTGTGCTAGTGCCTGCGATGGCTGCGATGGATGTTCAGGCTGTGGAAGTGCCTGTTCAAATAGCTGTGATAGTAGCTGTAAAGGTGGCTGTGAGGGCGGTTGCACGGGCAGTTGCTCAAGCGGTTGCGTAGGCAGTTGTCAAGGTGGTTGCAATACTACTTGCTCAGGGACGTGCAGTGGTTGCTCGGGTTGTTCAAGTTGCACTGGTGGTTGCACAGGGTCGTGTGTAGGTGGTTGCTCGGGAGGTGTATTATTTTGATAAATATAAAAATTGATTGTGGATTATCTGAATATATTGAGAAATTGCAGTATGAAAAGAATACTGCAGAAAGAGAACTAAGGATTGCAAAAGCATTGGGTTTCAAAAAAGAAACAGTTTGTGCTGCTTGCAAGAGAGCAAAAGTGGCACAAGTGAAGTATGGCACAGCGTGTGAAGAATTTGGAAAAATGCTAACTGAGGCAATTCCAAAGCTGCAGCGTTGGAACTTGGATTTTCAGGCGCGGGAGGTGACTTATGAAACGTCTTGAACCATTCCACGATAAAATGGGTAGGTTGTACGGAGCAATGCCACTCAATGTGACACTGCAAGTAACGGAAGATTGTAACTTAGCTTGCACCTATTGCTACCAATGCAGTAAGAGCAAAAATAGAATGACATTCGATGTTGCGAAGCAATTTGTCGATGAACTTATCAACGGCAACTATGATAACTATTTTGTGAAAGGTGAGCGTGATGGCTACATCTTCGACTTTATTGGCGGAGAACCGTTCCTTGAAATTGACTTAATTGATAGGACAACAGAATATATTCTCAGAACAATGTTGGAGCGTGGCATGGACACATCAAAGGTGATGTTCAGCTTTTCTACCAACGGCACTCTATATTTTGAAGAGAAAGTGCAAGCTTACTTGGATAAATATTTTGAATATATCTCACTGAGCATAACACTTGATGGGAACAAAGCCTTGCATGATAGTTGCAGAGTATTTCACGATGGCTCAGGCAGTTACGACATGGCAGAAAAGGCAATGAAGCATTGGCAAGCTAAAGGCGGATACGTTGGCACAAAGCTAACAATTTGTCACGAGAACTTGCCGTATCTTTCGGAGGCTGTTATCCATATGCTAGGACTTGGTATCGAAGAACTGCACATGAATTGCGTGTACGAAGATGTATGGAAAGATGGCGATGCAAAATTATTGTATCAGCAGTTGAAAGTGATTGGTGACCATATCATCGATAGAGGAAAAGATATTGCTGTATCTATGCTAAACAGAGAAAACTTTCAGCCACTTCCAGAAACGGAAACACAAAACTGGTGTGGCGGAGATGGAAGAATGATAGCTTTGGACTATGCAGGCAGAATTTTTCCATGCTTAAGATACATGGGTTCAAGTTTGAAAAATCAAAAACCATTTGAGATTGGAAGAATCGGCGAGGGAATTGCAAAACAAGAAAACTATTGCTCACGTTGCAGTGTTCTTTCTTGCATAACACGTCAGAGCCAGTCACCAGAAAAGTGTTTGACTTGCCCAGTCGCAAAAGGTTGTGGGTGGTGTAGTGCGTATAACTATGATCTATTCGGAACTCCAAACAAGCGTGCAACATATCACTGCGAAATGCACAAAGCAACAGCACTTGCGAATGCGTACTATTGGAACAAGCGATTCATAGAATTTGAAGTCGGCTTGCCACGAGAAGAAGTGGAAAGCCTAATAGGAAAGGAAGAGGCAGAGTGCCTAAGGGAGGTAATATTTGGCAACAGTTACTAAAATCTATAAAGGATATACAGTTAGACTATCTGGCAGAAAGAAAGGGTGCATGTCATTCTTTGGCTATATCTCAATAGTGAGTTCAGCGTGGCACGATGTGTATATTCTAAACCATGAAATAGGTCACGAAAGACAGCGTGCCAAATACGGCAATCTCAAAACTTTGTTCAAGGTTTATATCCCAAGTATCTTCGGATATTGGTGCAAAAATCTAAGCTATGAGGACTACTATAAACAGCCGTGGGAAGCTGATGCAAATAAACTAGGTGGCAATGAGTATTGGGAAAATGACCAATACAATCCGCCTCTGACCGAAGATGAGATTGAGGAGGAAATTAGCAAAGGATGATTGAGATAGCAATCGGTATCGTGGCAAGTGTGACAGGTGGGTTCGCACTTTTTTTATTGCAAAGATATTTCAAAAAGAAAGAACGTCAAGATGAACTAAGAGATAGCAAAAAAGCGCGAGAAAACATACTTATAATTAAGAGTATTGATGCTATCGGAGATTTGACAGAAGCAAACAGCATAGCACTTCGTGATGGAAAAACCAACGGAGAAATGCACGAGGCAATGGACCATTATGGTTCGGTGAAAAAAGAGATGTATATATATCTCTTGGAACAAAATTCAAAGAAATAAATGTGAAAATACTTCGCACTGCTGCGTTAAGAGCAAATTTTTTCGGTTCACGTATTTTAATACGCTCGCCTCAAAAATTTCCTCTTGCCTTGCATTGCTCGCATTTTCGCATTTATTCAATATTAAAAATAGGAGTAAAATTTTATGACAACAGAAATGATTCAAACAATAATTCAAACACTGCTAACAGCAGTAATCTTGCCACTACTAACATACGCAGGCGTGGCACTCAAAAATCTTATCGATGAAAAGATAAAAGACTCAACAGTTGCAAGATATCTATCAAGCGCAACCGATGCCGTGGAAAATGCGGTTACTGCAGTAATGCAAACCTATGTTGCAAACTTAAAATACGATGATCTATTCGACGAAGAAGCTCAAAAAACAGCTTTCGCACTTGCAGTAGAAAAAGCAACACAATCAATAACAGTAGATGGCAAAGCTATCATAGCAGAACTATACGGTGACTTCGACACATGGCTAGCCGATAAAATCGAAGCAACAGTATATAAAGAAAACGCAGAGTAGAAAGCGGAAAAAGCATTATCTTCGGGTAATGCTTTTTATCTATATGGGGGAATATGGAAGAGAACACGGAAAAAAGAAAATTGCCACGTATGCGAACCATTGAAGAAACCTATGCTTTCTTGCTAGGTGAAGATGCGGAAACTGGCATAACAAAATATTGGATTAGAGAAATGTGCAAGCAGAACAAAGTACATTGCTTGAAGAGTGGTAGTAAATATTTAATCAATTTAGATGATCTAATTGTGAAATTGTCTGAGGGTTGCTGAACTTTCAGACGATTTTTTTATTTATTTTCATTCTAAGGCTGTGGTAGGAGTATTTGCTAGACTTTAAAAATTCTTTGCGGTAATGTTGCTGTTAGCAAAGCTGGAAGAATATATCGGCTAAAAATAAAAGGAGGAGATGTTATGGCATCAATAACGAAAAGAGAGAATAAAAAAGGTATCGCATATAAGATACAAGTAAAAGTAAAAGACAAAGGTTCGGGCAAAGACATAGTGAAATCAACTACATGGCAAGTGCCAGCTGGCATGAACGCAAAGCAAGCTGAAAGGGCGGTGATAGTTGAAGCTGAAAAATATGAAGAGCAAGTGAAGAAAATGCTGTCAAGTTCAGCGGATATAGATAGTGATAGCAAAATCACATTTGCAAAGTTCGCGGAAATATGGCTTGAGAAATGCAAGCAAGAGAACAGTGAGATATACTATGTGAACTCAAGAAAATGTATAAACACAGCTAATCAATATATAGGTGGATATAAATTGACTGAGCTGAGTCCAAGAATAATTCAAAACTTCTATGGAAAAATAGATATGCTGACAATGATCACATATAAAATCACCCCTCACGTGGATAAAATCCGAGAGGCAATGAAAGAAAAGAGCATGAGATTCACGGACATGAAAAAAGGTAGCAATAACTTCACTGTAACAACTGTGCTTAATGGTAAGCCTGTCAAGCTGCAAACAGCTGAGCGGGTAAGCGAAATTCTAGGTCGCAAGGTGGAAGAACTGTTCGATGTGGAGAAAACTGAAAAGCCGTACGCTCACGAAACCATACACAAAGTGAAAAGAACGGTGAGAGCAATATTGGCACTTGCCAAAAAGCAAAGGCTTGTTGATGACAACTATGCAACAGCTGACTACATCACATTCCCTAAAAAGCCAAAGGTGGAAATTGAGCATCTCGATGATGTGGGTGCAAAGAGATTGTATCAGGCACTTGAAACATGCGACAACCCGCAAAAGAAAATAGCGGTGCTGATACCACTGCTGACTGGCATGAGAAAAGGCGAACTATGTGGACTAGAGTGGGAAGATATAGACTTTGAGAAATCTACCATAAGCATAAAACGCAGTAGAATATCCGTGAACACAGTGGGTGTGATAGATAAGTCGACTAAGACTGAAAGTTCGGAAAGAACCTTAACAATGCCAAATAGACTCAAGGAAGAACTGCTAATCTACAAGGCATGGCAAGAGGCTAGAATAGACACATTCGGAGATAGATGGGAGAACTCAGGGCGAATACTCACATCGGAATTCGGTGGCAAAATACACCCAAGTGTGCCAAATGGTTGGCTCAACGATATAGTGAAAAAAGCAGGTCTGCCACACGTAACTATGCACTCGCTTAGGCACACTAACATAACCCTTCAAATAATGGCAGGCGTGCCACTGGTCACAGTAAGCGGTCGAGCAGGACACGCAAGAACCAGCACTACAACGGATATATACAGTCACTTCATAAAAAGCAGTGATAAAGAAGCTGCAGATAAGTTGGATAGTATATTCGGATAGGATAGGACATTATATAGTAAAGTACAAACACCCCTAGTGAAGATAAATTCTTCCGCCAGGGGTGTTTTTTCTATTGCAATTGTGTGTAAATTATGCTAATATATATGCGTAAGTAGTACGTTCAAAATCACTTAGAATCGTTTGTTATGCCTAGATTTTTAAAAGTGGAGGTGTACGCAGAAAGCCTTGCAGAATTTACTCTATTATATAGGAATATAATTCAAAGGAGTAAAATATATGAAAAACACACAAAAAGTTGAAAGATTTGATTATACAAAGATCGAATCGAGAGAAGATTTGAAATACTTTGGCATACATAAAAAATGTGGCAGAGTTATTATTGATACCGATAGGTATCAAGAGATTCTTGAAGAGGATGGGATTGATAAATTTCTTCCTGTCGGTTTATTTGCCGATAGTAATGTATCATATTTCACGCCAAATAAGGTGAAACGGCATGACTATAAAATTAATATTTTTAGAGATTTAATATATAAACTCAAAAACGATTGGTTTGAAGAATACAAACCTATATTTCAAACAATTAAGTCGCCAGATGAAGTGTATAATAGCACATTTCTGGATGCATTATCTGTTACGGGATGCTCGGAAGATTATGATAGCGTACAAGAAGAAGCTGTCATGGCGAAAATTAAAAGAATACCTACGTATAATTGGATTCTGCAAAATCTTTACTGCAGCTTTATATCAAAAATAACTGCAGAGATTGATAGATATGCATTCATAGTAATGGCTGAAATGGGTTATAAATCTACGGATTTTAGCATGCTTTCCTTTTTTCAATTTTCAGATGGATTACAAAAGGATAATAACGGGATAAAAATAAATAAATTAAAAAAATATAACGCTTATAATATGTTGCACAAAATTAATAATTTTTTGAAACATAACTCAATCGATTCGTATAACGAATTGAAAAAATATTATCCAGATAATGTGCGCTCGCTAAAGAAAGATACAGCCAAGTCGGCATATCAAAATGGTATGTTTGCAGGAGATTGGATAGTCATAAAAGATGAGTATATAGATAATATTTTTGACAGTTTAATCTTATTTTTTGAAGATTATTGTAGAAAGTTTTTAAATGAAGATATGGATGACTCGATGTGGAACTACGATGAGTATTTTTTAGGCGCATACAAAGAGATTAAAAACTTGGATGTGTACTTTTATAAAGAGTATGGTTTTTAATATTATATAGTAAAGTACAAACACCCCTAGTGTAAGATGAAATTCTTCTGCTAGGGGTGTTTTATTTGTAGTTATTTTTATTATATCCAAAGTGATAGGTCAACTTCTTTTGATATTCTTTTATAATAATTCTTGCCATCTTCGTGATAATCAAAAATGAATATTCCTATAAATTTATATCCCGCTTCTCCTAGTGCGTTTCTTGATTTGCCAAAGAGAATTCTGTTTGATGGTGTTCCACGTTCAAAGGATATTGAGTCTCTTGTGTCATTGACTTCGCACATTATTTCTTGATCTTCGGTCAATGTATTGACCCAACCTCGAGAAGAACCAGCTGTGGGCACTCCATCAATTACGATTGCCATTTTGAGACACCAAAGATAATTTGTGCCATCTAAGTGGACGGAACTTTTCTGATAGCCTGTATAGTCCTTTCCGAAGCAATTGGCAATTTCGTAAATTGTACTAAACGTTAAGTTGTCATCAACGTGGATTTTACCATTTTTTCTTGCAATTTCTGTTGGATTTTTGTCAACTTCCCAAGTGGAAAATTGCATGGTATTAATTCTGTGATTTATTATGTTTACGGCATTGTTAATTTGCTTTATGACATCATTGTAACTTAGGTCTGCACGTATGCGGATCAAATCTTTTTCTACGTTGAAATTATTCAGAGCAGACAGAGCTGATTCAATACTGATTTCACGTTGTCTGTCGTGTGCTTTGTTTTCTTGATGATAAGACTCGTCACATTCAATTGCTAAGTTAAGTTGGGGAAAATATAAATCAAGCAAAGAGTATTTGCCGTTACCTAAATTGACATACTGTTGGGAAACGGGTTGTATATCATCACGATCCATTTTGTTCCAAATGGCGTTGATGATGAAATTCTCGTAGTCTTTCCTTTTTGTTCGAGAAAAAGTTTTGATTAAATAATTTAATTTTTTGTCAACAGCACTCATAATTCCTCCAAGATATTTGTAAAGCCACCTGCAAAGGTGGCTTTAGTGGTAGGCCCACCGGGAATCGAACCCAGAATTAATCCTTAGGAGGGATTTGTAATATCCGTTTTACTATGGACCCATATTTGATTTTTTTGATAGACTATACTCTTAATTTTTACAACACGGGTGAAAAATTGGGTGACAAGGTTTTGGTGACTTAATATTTATGCATAAAATATTGATTTTATGCGTTATATTGGCAGTTTATACGTCATATTATACATATATGCAAATTCGCACAATCGCCCAGTTGGCTTAGGAGGGGGCTGTTATATCCATTTAACTATGGAAGCTTGTTTGGTGGGGTGAATTTATTGGGGTTTGTTATATTGACTTTATATTTATGGCGTATTATTAACACTATAAACTATTATATATCATATTTTCGCAAAAATCAAGCGTATTGGCGGGTTTTGGGGCGTGGCTTTTGAAACTGCATTTTTGAAGCGGGGTTTTGAAATTGGACTTTCGAAGCTGTTTTTTGAAGTAGTGTTTGTGAAACCGTTCTTTCAAAACCGTTCTTTTGAAGTTCTGCTTTTGAAACTGCATTTTGGGCGCGCGAATGCTGTCGTGAAATGGCGAAGAATTTTGCTTGGGCAGATATTCTTATCAAACGGCGGATATTCTTGCAATTTGGGATTTAATATGATAAAATAACAGGTGTGGCATTGCCACGGTACTAATGAAATTTATCGCGGACGCGAGACATATATTTTTGGGAGGGACTATGAAAAACAAGATTTTTCGTTCGGCAATTGCAGTGATTTTGATTTTTGCAATGACATTCACGCTTGTGGCGTGCGGAAGCGACACGGCTGTGCAAACGACAACAGCGCCTACAACTGCGCCAACTTCAGCACCAGAGGTTGAAGTGACAACTTCGGGGGCTGCGACAGCTACGCCAACAGTGACGGACACAAAAACTGAAGTTTCCGACGATTTTTCTTTGAAGGCTAGCGGGGTTGATGGCGTTTTTGGCACTGACTTAGAAGATGACGACGACGTTGAAATTTCCCCAGGCTATTTCAAGATTTCATGGGACAGCGAAGAAGCGCAAGATCAGCACTATGCACTAGATTTTGAAATCGACCTTTCAGGCGATGATGATGATTATTCATTCATAATTTCAATTCCTGCGGGCAACTCTTCTGCCACTCCAACATATGATATTGGAAGCTCGGTGGATAACACTTTTTCCGCAAGCACAGTATATGACGACGCATATCAAGCGACAATCGACACTCTTGTTGTTGTGCTTTATGAAGATTATATAATCATTCAACTTGAAAACGCCGACGAATACGAACTTTCCGCTGATGTGACAGTGACAGACAAAGCTGTCGACTACGGCGCTTGGAACGAAGAAGATGAAACAGAATTTGAATTTTCGCTTTCTGCAGAACTTGAAATTGAAAAAGAAGAAATAATAATAGAAATTGCCCCTGCTGTTATCAAAGCTGGCGAATATGAATTGCAAGTTTTGGCTGCGGGCACATATGATAGCAGTGTGAAATATTGGTACGACCAAGGCTTCACACCAAATTCTGACGGCGACACAATCGCAACAACTGTATACTTCCCAGAATATTTCGAGTTTGGCGGATACTATATTTCCCTTGAATATGAAATTGACTACACAAAAGAAGCCAGCGTTGGCTCGTACGCTGTTTCAATAACAGAATCATACAAAATTGGCACGCTAGACACAAGAGGTGATTTGGTTTACACAAACACTGTTTATGACGATCTTGACGATTTGAACGACAACTTTGCAAACTATGAAATAACAGCGGTGAAAGACACTGCAGTTTACGTTATTTCGGAATATGACTATACAGAACTTGCCGACGTGATCACTTCTATTGCGGAAATTGATTATACAAGTTTGAATGGCTTTTTTATAAATGGCAACATCGAAGTTCAACTTCCACTTGCAATTTCAAGATACAACGCACTTTCAACTTATCAAAAAGCGTTTCTTGATACTTTTGCCGATATAACATTCACAAACGTTTCAAAAAGCAATGTGGGTGCGTTTTTAGTTGATGCTATCGCAAATGACGACATTGATTATGTGACTGGCGAAATTTCTAGCACTGACGCTATTGCATACCGAGAATATATGGACTTTGCAATAGAAGCTTACGCGGATTACGCAGTGTACACTGCTTTTGATGAATATGCAGAAGATTCAGACTTGCCAAAAAATGGCGAAACTTTCAATATTTACAACAGCAATCACACTTCAAGCTTCAACTTGGTGGACAGCTATTTCAACAATCTTTCTGATGACGATCAAGATGTTATAAAAACTGAGAATTCAGCATGGTATCAATCGTATAAAAATGCCTATGATGATATCAAGGAATCGGAAATCGACAGCGTTGAACAACTTATTGTTGCAGCATACCAAGCTTATATCAAGGCACTCACAAACGGCGCTGATATCATATATCAACACAGCGATACAGCAGACGAAGTTGCTACGCAATGGGCATATATTTATTCAGAAGAAACACAGCTTCTAACAGCAAAGGCAAAAACTGCTTTTGATGCACTTTCAGAAGAGCAACAAGATTTCATGCAAGACATGAGTTATGAGCCATTGATAATAAACTACTACAATGCTTCTTCAGCAAATGTGGTGGTGTTCAAATCAATGCAAAACACAGTGTATAACGCACTTGATTTGCTTGTGGAAATGGACGAAATGGTTGAAATTATGGTTGAAATTTGTCATTATGTCAACATTGAAGACTATTCAACATCAATAATTCCATACACAAGATTGAATATGCTTGTATACGGTGGCGGTTATGGTGTTGGCTTATATTTCCCAACATATTCTGAAACTGATGGAGCACAAGATTATAGATACGCAATGCAAGACCTTATAAACGCGCCAACAAGAAACTACGATGCGATTATCGCGGAATATAAAGAGTGGGCAACTTACATCACTGAGGTTGAAGTTTATAAAAATACAGCACTAATAGAATTTATGTCACAAATTTCTGCCGAAGCGAAGAAACTTGACGAAGATGATTATTCAAGCTACGTAATAAGTGGGGTTGCCGACACAAGTAACGCTGTTGCATGGCGTATTGTTGCGGCAATTATGTATGAAGATATCAGTGCTTATATGGAATCACATGACGGCACATATGTTCTTACTGGTGAGTATGCACCTTCACTTTTCGATGCAACAGCAATCATTTTGACAAATGAAGATGTCGTTCCGTTCTTCTATGCAGGGTTCCTTAATGATAAAGATAACTTTGAAGACGTATACGAAAGCTATGACGACTTTATGGATGTCGACGATATTTTGGATTCATATATGGATGCGGTTTTGACAAATAATTAATTGAAAAGCCAACAAACAAAATAAACAAAATAAACAACAATAAAAAGCCGAGCGGAAAAGCTTGGCTTTTGATTTTTTTAAAAGACAACATATGCAAAAATATAAATATGTCGATATGTGATGTTTGAATATGTGCACTTATGTAAAGTTTTTGCATGTTACAAAAAAAGATACAACAAAACGCTAAAAACAGTTGACAAATTTTTTTGTGGTGGGTATAATAGCAACAATAAACCAAATATATAAACACGTATGAGAAAAGACGCGGGAATGATTTTAACGCTTTTCAGAGAGCAAACGTCAGGTGAAAGTTTGCAAGCTAGATTTTATTTTTATCCCTTTTCCAGTGGAGCAACCCAAAGAGCAATCGAGTAGGGGGCTACGGAATGGCACCGTAAAACTGCCAAGGACTTGTTAGAGTCTATTGAGTGGGCAAAGCTTGAAACTTTGTCAATTTGGGTGGTAACGCGAATTTTTCGTCCCAATGAAATGCTAGGGCATATTCATTGGGGCTTTTTTATTACCCCAAAAATGCAAGCATGGTTTATAAAAAGCAGTTTTCAAAAGTTATAAAACTTTGATAATAAATGAAATTAATATGAAATTAATATGAAAATTACTAGGAAAAAATAAGGAGAAACAAAATGGATAACCAAGTTAAAGAAATCGCGAAAAGAATAGCGGAACTTCGCCAAATAACTGGTCACACGGCGGAATATATGGCGGAAGTTCACGGCATTTCAGCGGAAGATTATCTTCGTGCGGAAAACGGTGAAGTTGATTTTTCTTATACATTCATGCACAAGTGTGCAAAAACATTCTCGGTTGACGTGTCGGAGCTTATTTCGGGTGAAGCGCCAAAGCTTTTCAAATATCAAATAACAAGATCGGGGGAAGGTCTTCCACTCAAACGCGAAAGTGAATTTGAATATGACCACCTTGCGGCAAACGTGAAAAACAGAAAATGTGATCCATTTCTTGTAACTGCAAAGTATGATCCAGCCCTTGCAAACGGCGAAATCCCATGTTCTTGCCACGGCGGGGAAGAAATGAGCTACGTTGTGAAAGGCAAGCTTAAAGTTCAAATCGGCGATCACATTGAAATCCTTTATCCAGGCGACTGCGCTTATTATAACTCTTCAATCATGCACGGTATGGTTGCGGTGGACGGCGATGCACAGTTTGTTGCAATCGTTTTGGAAGATGAAGCAATGGACGCCCAAAAAAGCGAGTTCCAAGTTCCAGAAATGGAAGAGCGCGTAAGATCAAGCGCTGATGCGGTTTATCGCAAATATGTTAAGCGTGAAGAAGATGGCAACGGCATTTTGAAAAACATATCTTTCAACATTCCTGAAAACTTCAACTTTGCATACGATGTTGTTGATGAAGTTGCAAGAAAAGCTCCTGAAAAAACTGCTATGATGTGGGTTTCTGAAACCTTTGAAGATAAAAATATCACGTTTGACGATATGAAAGTTCAATCTGATAAATGCGCGAATTATTTCCTTTCTATGGGTATCAAACGCGGTGATAAAGTTATGCTTGTTCTTCGTCGTCACTATCAATTCTGGACAGCAATTATCGCCCTTCACAAAATCGGTGCGGTTGTTATCCCTGCAACAGACCAACTTCTTGCAAAAGATTATGTTTACAGATTCAACAAAGCGGGCGTGACGGCGGTTGTCGCAACGGCAAAAGGTATTGTGACTGATGAAATCGATAAGGCGCAAAAAGATTGCCCAACGCTTAAACTCAAGTTTGTTGTAAATGGCGAAGCGGATGGATATTTCGACTTTGATTTGGGTGTTGAAAACGCAAGAAAACACCTTGAAAGAAGAGAAACAAAATCAACAGACCCAATGCTTATGTATTTCACATCGGGCACAACAAGCTATCCAAAAATTGCAGAGCACGACTTCACATATCCACTTGGTCACTTTGTGACAGCAAAATATTGGCACCAAGTTCGTGAAGACGGTCTTCACTTCACAATTTCCGACACAGGCTGGGGCAAATCAGTTTGGGGCAAACTTTATGGTCAATGGCTTTGTGAAGCGGGTGTGTTCACTTATGATATGGACAGATTCAAAGCGAGCGAAATCTTGCCAATGATTGAAAAATATAAAATCACAACTTTCTGTGCACCGCCAACAATGTATCGTTTCTTTATCAAAGAAGATTTGACAAAATACGATTTCTCAAGCGTGAAACACACATCAATTGCGGGTGAAGCATTGAATCCAGAAGTGTTTGATAAATTCAAACAGCTCACGGGCCTAGAACTTTTCGAAGGTTTTGGTCAAACAGAAACAACGCTTGTGGTTGCTAACCTTTATGGAACAACGCCAAAACCGGGTTCTATGGGCAAACCAAATCCGCAATATAATGTAGAACTTTTGTCGGGTGATGGCTCGCCAGCCAAGCTTGGTGAACCGGGCGAACTTTGCCTTAATTTGAAAGACGGCAAGCCTGTTGGTATGTTCGCAGAATACTATCGCGACGAAGAAAAAACTGCCGAAGCGGTTTATGATGGCTACTATCACACTGGCGATATGGCGTGGGAAGATGAAGATGGCTACCTTTGGTATGTCGGCAGAATCGACGACCTTATCAAATCTTCAGGATACAGAATCGGGCCGTTTGAAATCGAATCAGTTATCATGGAACTTCCATACGTTCTTGAATGTGCTGTCACAGGTGTGCCAGACGAAGTCCGCGGTCAAGTGGTGAAAGCAACAATCGTTCTTTCTAGCAAGGAAGGTAGCGAAGAATTGAAAGCTGAAATCCAAGAATACGTGAAAAAACACACAGCTCCATATAAATATCCACGTATCATCGAATTCATGACAGAACTCCCAAAAACAATCTCAGGCAAAATCCGCCGTGTTGAACTAAGAAACAACGGAGAAAATAATTGAAAATTAAAAACAGGCTTCGCTCTGCGAGCTCGATAAAAATTAAAAACAGGCTTCGCTCTGCGAGCTCGATAAAAATTAAAAATTAAAAATTAAAAATTAAAAATTAAAAATTGTGGTAATGCATTTCGCTACGCTACATGCATTTCAATTATATTTGGCTACAATAAGCCAAACACTTCAGCATTAACAATCTATTAATGTAAAAAGGCTTAAAAATTGAAAGCACGAGCGGTACGCGAGTGCATTACCACAATTTTTAATTTTTATCGAGCTCGCAGAGCGAAGCCTGTTTTTAATTTTTAATTATAAAAAATGGGTTCGTCCAAGCTGTAAACTTGAACGAACCCATTATTATTTTATTTTTAAATTGTCAGCGATTAAGCTTTGCCGTTTGCGCCTAGAACATCCACAAGTTTGTGTGAAACAACTTCTGTGATGGCTTTTCTGCCAGCGCCGCAGTATTGACGTGGGTCGAAGTGACCTGGGTTTTCTGCGTAGTGTTTTCTGATTGTTCCTGTGAAAGTCACGCGAAGGTCAGAATCGATGTTGATTTTGCAAACTGCCATAGAAGATGCTTTTCTTAGCATTTCTTCTGGAATACCAATTGCATCAGGCATATATCCGCCGTTTTCGTTAATCATTTTCACGTATTCTTGTGGAACAGAAGATGCGCCGTGAAGAACGATTGGGAAACCTGGAAGTCTTTTTGAAATTTCTTCCAAGATGTCAAAACGAAGTTGTGGTTTTGTGCCTGGTTTGAATTTAAATGCGCCGTGGCTTGTTCCGATTGCGATTGCAAGAGAATCTACGCCAGATTTAGTAACGAATTCTTCAACTTCAGCAGGGTTAGTGTATTGTGCGTCGTCAGCAGCAACGTTAACGTCATCTTCAATACCAGCAAGTCTGCCAAGTTCAGCTTCAACAGTAACGTTTCTTGCGTGAGCGTATTCAACAACTTTTTTTGTTACAGCAATATTTTCTTCAAGAGAGTGGTGTGATGCGTCGATCATAACAGAAGTGAATCCATTGTCGATACATTCTTTGCAAAGTTCAAAACTGTCGCCGTGGTCAAGATGAAGTGCGATTGGAAGACCAGTTTCTTCAACAGCTGCTTTAACCATAGCAACAAGATATGCTGGTTTTGCATATTTGATTGCGCCAGAAGAAGCTTGCAAGATAACAGGTGCGTTGTGGATTTTACAAGCCTCAACAATACCTTGAAGTGTTTCCATGTTGTTCACGTTGAATGCGCCGATAGCGTATCCGCCGTCGTAGGCTTTTGCGAACATTTCCTTAGTGTTAACTAATGGCATATTAAATTCCTCCATATAATGAAAATCATTTCAGGCTTTCGCCTTATTATCTATATTATATCACAAGAAAATCCATTTGACCATAGTTTTTATATAGTTTTTTAATAAAAGTTAAAAAAATAACAAACTAATTTTTAAATTTTAAAAAAATCACCTATCCAAAGTGGATAGGTGACAGTTTTTTTGTTTTATATTACAGTTATTGATAAATCCAAAAGCGTTTATCACTTTCTGTTTTCAACTGATTTGAACCAAGCGGGAAGCCTTTTCAAAAGTTCTGTGTTTGTAGGCACTTTTTCAAACAGCTCGGTGATGATTTCCATAGGCTGTTTTTGCTTTGATTGCACATATTTGCGAAGTTTAGAAATTGAATTATATTCCACTGCATCATATAAAAGTTCGTCGCGTCTTGTTCCTGATTTTGCAATGTCGATAGCGGGAAAAATTCTCTTTTCTGATAGTGACCTATCCAAAACAACTTCGCTGTTGCCTGTTCCTTTGAACTCTTCAAAAATCAAATCGTCCATGCGGGAATTTGTATCCACAAGTGCCGTTGCAATAAGGGTAAGCGAGCCACCGTCTGTCGTGTTTCTGCCACTGCCAAAGAAAGTTTTCACAGTTTGAAGGGCAGAAGCGTCCATACCGCCCGAAAGCGATCTGCCACTGTTTTGAATGTTCATGTTAAGCGCCCTTGCAAATCTTGTCAAACTGTCCATAAGAATGCAAACGTCGTCGCCGTTTTCAACAAGTCTTTTTGCGCGCTCTAAAAGTGCTGTTGCAATTTTGATGTGACGTTCGGGCTTGTCGTCGTATGCCGAAAACACCACTTCACCGCAATCTGCAAGTTGCATATCTGTCACTTCTTCAGGTCTTTCGTCGATAAGAAGAATGAAAATAACAGTGTTTGGATTGCCTTTCTTGATTGCCTTTGCAAGGTTTTTGATTATTGTGGTCTTGCCTGATTTTGGCGGAGACACGATAAGTGCACGTTGACCTTTGCCAATAGGCGCAAACAAGTCGATTGCACGAACGGCGTTGTCGGTTGAATCAAGAATGAATTTCTCGCTTGAAAATGTGGCTGTCAAGTTTTCAAAAGGCACGCGTTTGAATGCGTCGTCAACGCTTTTGCGATTGACGCCTTTGATATAAAATGCCGCGTATTTGTCGGGGCTTCTTTCTGAATAAAGTGCCTTGACAAAATCCCCCGCTTTAAGGCACATTTTTTGTATTAGTGCGCCCGAAATATAAACGTCAAATTTTTCCGTTCTGATAAATCCGAAATTCTTGCCAGGGATAATTTCAAGAAGTCCCTCGCATTCCATTTGAATTTTTTGTGCAGTGTTGTCGGAAACATAATTCTCGATTTCCGTTGGAATAAGCGGTATTGATTCTGGGATAGGCTTTGTTGAAGGGATAAATGGAATATCTTCAATAAAGTCTTCCAAAATATTGCGACCTTTGTCAAAATCATTTGTTTCCACATTTGGTTTTGTTGGAATGTCGCTTTGATTGGGTGTTTTTTCAAGATTGTCGTGATAATTTTTTGCAAGCTCTTTTGATTTTTCCGCAAGGTTAGTGTATTCTTCAAAACTTGGTGCTAGCGGTTGGAACTGCTCGAATGCTGAAAGGTTTTCAATCAGTTCGCGAAGCCCCATCATCTGCTTTCTGCCTTTTTTGGAAGCGGTTTCAACTTGCGGTGTATCCAAAAATTGTATGATTGAATCAATCAATTCGTTTTTCTTCACCCCAGTGGAATTTGCCACCCCAATAAAAGAAGCAAACTCACGCAATGTGTAGATACTGCTTTCTCCTAGAATATTGCTGATTTCTTTGTTCATTTTTTCTCCCCAATGAGTATTGTTGGAACGATGTTCCATTGTGATTTTATTCGTTTATTTTATGACTGCAAATAAAGTTTAAAAGTCAAAATTAAAATTGCTGTGTAAGTTGTTTGTGTTGTTGCTGTGTAAGTTGTTTATGCGTTTTAAATTGTGCTTAATAAATCAAATTTCAGAAAAAGATATTTGAATTTTTTTGTGGCTTGCATTTTCAGAATCGAAATCTGTGTTGTATGCAAGGCTGATATATGTTGCAGTTTTTGTTTTTTTCACGCCGAAAGTGTGGGTGATAATCTTGCCAGAAAAATCCCCCATTTCTGTGCCAACAGAAACGTAGCCACGTCTTTTTTTGTTGAATTCTAGATATGTTTTGTTTTGGGCAATACGCGTGATTTTCACGCAGTCATCAGAAAATTCAATATTGTGAAGCACTTTGTCTTCACCAATATATTCAACTGCATCTAAAATAATTCTGTTTTCCATCTCCCTTTTGGTTCCGTCGCCATAAAAAAGCCAAGGCACACCATCAACAAGTGAAGAAATTTTGATTTTAATATTTTCCATAAACTCTCTAACTCATATTTTGTAATGTAATAATCAATTTGATATATAATAATCAATTTAATATATAGTATAATACACTAATTTTAAAAAAAAGTCTACACATATTTAAAAATTCTTTCATTTTCATGTTCGCTTTTGTGTTATTTTGATGATTTTTTATCATTTTGGACAAAATACTTCCAATCAGTTATTGTGCTAGGGGGTATTATGTTTAAGAAAATTACACTGTTTAAAAAAGTTGCACTGCTTATATTGTGCGTTGCGGTTGTGTTGTCGGTTGTGAGCGTGGAAAAATCATGCGCGCTTGCAAATTTAAAGGAAATTGAGATGTGTGGGGCGGTTGAAAGTGGCAATGAAGTGCTGTATGACGGTGATGTTTGTCACTTGTTTACCCACTGTCTTGTTGCAAATCCGAAAAAAGCTTTTGTGAAATCAAACGATATGGCGGTGCACTACGATGCCGACTGCCTTGTGCCGTGCGAGTTTGAAAGGATTTTGCAGGAGCTTTATAACAACAATTATGTGCTTTGCGATATATCTGATACCTACGAAATTGAAAATGGCAAGGCGAAAAAGAAAAGTTTTTTGTTTCCGCAAAATAAAAAGCCACTCGTTTTAAGTTTCGACGATGTGGTTTACGACCCCAAAAAAAGTGGCAAGGGCATGGCGGATAGGCTTGTTTTGCAAAACGGCGAAATCGCCACAGAAACTTTTGGCGAGGGCGTCAGCTTCGATAACGAATTTGTAGGCATTTTGGAAAGCTTTATAAAAAAGCACCCCGATTTTTCGCATAACGGTGCAAGGGGAATAATTTGCCTAACGGGGTTTTCTGGTGTGTTTGGATATAGAACGCAAGAGGGAAGCGAGAACCGCGAAAGTGAAATCGCAAAGGCAAAGCAAGTTGCAAAAAGGCTTAGCGAAAGCGGTTGGAAGTTCGCTTGCCACAGCTTTGCCCACGGACACATGAAAAAAATGACAGCAGAGCAAATTGCTCTGGACACCCAAAAGTGGAACGACCAAGTTGCCAGCATAGTTGGAAAAACACAGCTGTATGTTTATCCTTATGGCGAGTGGGTGATCAGCGAAAATCAGAATGGCGAAAATGTCACAAGCGAAAAGCACACCGCGCTTGTGGATGCAGGCTTCAAAGTCTTTTTCGGTGTGGGCGCAAAACAGTTCTATTCATATCTGCCTTTCTCGGGTGAAGATAAATATCTTTTCATGGATAGATGTTCCCTTGATGGAGTGACACTGAGAAGCGAAAACGGCGAGATAGAAAGGTATTTTGACCCTAAGAAAGTTATTGATGAAGAGAGTAGGAGGAAAAATTAAAAATTAAAAATTAAAAATTCAAAATTAAAAATTGTGGTAAGGCACTCGCTTCGCTTGTGCTTTCTATAATTTAAATAATTGAAAGTGCGGGCAGAGTGAGTGCATTACTGCACCTATTCGCATTTGCTGTTTTAAATCGGAAAGGTTTATTATGTTTTTTTGCAAATGTGCGGAAAAAGATAATGAAAACAATTGACTTTTTTTTAAAAAAAGTATAAAATATGCATTGTGAGTTTAGAAATGCTAAACTTTTGGTTTATATATAGCTAAACTCGCTAAACTTATTGTTTAAAATTACTACATCTGTTAAACAAAAAGTTTATTTTAACGTAACATACTAAACAGAATGTTTATAAATACGTGCTTTATGCACCTTTTCGGCACTCTAAATCACAAAATCGTTGTGATTTCACAAAAATAGGGGAACAAAATGGAAATCGGAATCAAAATCAAACAAATGCGTTTGTCGCTTGGGCTCACACAAGAGGAACTTGCCGACAGATGTGAAATAACAAAGGGGTATATTTCCCAGCTAGAAAACGACCTAACCAGTCCTTCGATTGCAACGCTTTCGGATATTTTATCCGCACTTGGAAGTGACCTCAGCGAGTTTTTTGAAAAGGGTGGCAAGGATGAAAGGGTTGTGTTTTCTGAAGATGCCTTTATCATAAAGGAAACCGACGAAGGCAAGCTTACTTGGCTTGTGCCAAACTCGCAAAAAAACACAATGGAACCTATTTTGATGATTGTGAAAAAGGGGTGCGCAACAGAAGATGATATGCCACACGAAGGTGAGGAATTTGGCTATGTTTTAAAAGGCAGAATCAAAATCAACCTTGGATCTAAAAGCTATATTGCAAAAAAGGGCGAGTCTTTTTATTACGTTTCTGATAAGACGCACAACATCGAAAGTATTGGCTCGGAAGATGCGAAGATTATTTGGGTATCTTCACCACCAAACTTTTAAAATAGCAATTGAAATATAAAAACAATAAAGAAAAATAAAAAACAACAAAATTTTTCATACATACATGACGCTGTCGCGTCGGGAGGAATAGACATGATTGACAAGAATCACGTAATCATTGATTTAAAAAGCATCACTAAAAGCTTTGGTGATTTTCACGCGGTAAAGGATTTGAGCCTTTTTGTGAGAAAGGGTGAATTTATCACTTTGCTTGGACCATCTGGTTGTGGCAAGACAACAACGCTTCGCATACTTGCGGGTTTTGATATGCCAACTTCTGGTTCGGTTATCATCGATGGTGAAGATTTCACGTCAGTGCCTCCCCACCTTCGCCCTGTCAACACTGTTTTCCAAAGATACGCACTTTTCCCACACCTTAATGTTTACGATAACATTGCGTTTGGATTGAAGCTAAAAAAATGGGATTCTGATAGAATTGAAAAGAAAGTCAACTACGTTTTGAAAGTTGTTGGCATGACTGATTATGAAGATAGGGATGTGGCTTCTCTTTCTGGCGGACAACAACAGCGTGTTGCAATTGCCCGCGCGATTGCAAACGAGCCACAAATCTTGCTTTTGGATGAGCCACTTGGTGCGCTTGATTTGAAGATGAGAAAAGATATGCAACTTGAACTTATCAAAATGCATAACGAACTTGGAATCACTTTCCTTTATGTGACGCACGATCAAGAAGAAGCGCTCACAATGAGCGATGTTATTGTGGTTATGAACGAAGGTGTTATCCAACAAATCGGAAAGCCAACTGATATTTATAACGAACCTATCAATGCGTTTGTTGCCGACTTCATTGGCGACAGCAACATTTTGTCGGGCACGATGAAAAAGGACTATCTTGTTCATTTCGACGGCGTGGATGTTGAATGTGTTGACGGCGGATTTGAAGAAAACGAACCTGTGGACGTTGTTATTCGTCCAGAGGATATATATATTGTTGATAGAACAATGAAAGAAGGCTATCATCACGGCGAAGTTATCTCTTGCATATTCAAAGGTGTGCATTATGAAATGGGCGTGAAAACAGAAAGCACAACAGAATATTATGTTCAAGATACAAAAGCTCGCCAAATCGGCGAACAAGTAAGCATATATGTGGATAGCGAAGATATTCACATCATGCATAAAATGCACCTCACAAACACTTTCAGTGGTGTTGTTTCTGATTTCTGCGAAGTGGAATTTGCCGGCGAAGTTTTCGATTGCAACACAAACCAACTTGCAAAAGGTGCAACTCTTTCGGAAGATAAACGCCCAATCGATGCAAGCGGAAACGAAATCAGCTTCAAGGGTGATAAAGTGAAAGTGGAAATCGACTTTGCAGATGTGGAACTTACTGATAACCAAGAAGAAGGCACACTTGCAGGTGAAATCAAAACGATTCTTTTCAAGGGCAACCACTATCACCTTGGCGTGAAAACTGAATATGGCGACATGTTTTATGTGGACACAACAGATGTTTGGGACGACGGCGACAGAGTTGGTATCAAAATCCACCCTGAAAAAATCCGCCTATGCCACAGCGAGGTAGAATGATGAAATTCAAAAGAAAGTATTTGGGATTCCCATATGTGGCGTTCCTGCTTTTGTTTGTGGTGCTTCCATTGATATTTATTTTGTGGTATGCATTCACAGATTCGCAAGGTAACTTCACCGTTTCAAACTTCACTTATTTCTTCACGAATTCCGAAGCTTTGAACGCACTTATATATTCACTTTATATCGCGCTTGCAACAACGGGGCTTTGCCTTGTTATTGCGTATCCAGTTGCGATGATACTATCAAACAAGAAATTTAACAATTCCAGCCTTATGATTGTACTTTTCATTTTGCCTATGTGGATGAATTTTCTTTTGAGAACTCTTTCTATTAGGGAAATGTTTTGGGCATTTAATATGAACCTTGGCGAGCTTACAACCATTATTGGTATGGTTTATAACTTCCTTCCGTTCATGATTTTGCCTATATATACAACTCTTCTAAAAATGGATAAATCTCTTATCGAAGCCGCCGAAGATTTGGGGGCAAAACCAGCAGAAGTTTTCTTGAAGGTGACTTTTCCCCTTTCAATCCCTGGTGTGGTCAGCGGAATTCTCATGGTGTTTATGCCAACGATTTCCACTTTCGTCATATCAGACTTGCTAAGCGTGGGAAGAATCCAACTTCTTGGAAACCTTATCAACTTGTATTTCACAACTGGTAATAACTGGCATCTTGGCAGTGCGATTGCACTTCTCATGCTTGTGCTTATCGGTATCACGATGCTACTTTCAGGAAAAGATGAAAGTGGCGAAAGGGGGTCTTTATGGTAAAGAAAATATCAGCATGGGTGTATATCGCCTTGGTGCTTTGCTTTATATATCTCCCTATTGCAACAATCATGGTCTATTCTTTCACAACATCGAAAGTTATCGGAACGTGGACAGGTTTTTCATTCGAACTTTATAAAGAACTTTTTGTGGGTTCTTCAAGCGAAGCAATATTGCAAGCGTTCAGAAACACTATCGTTTTGGGGCTTAGTGCCGCAACGATTTCAACGTTTTTGGGCACTATTGCGTCGATTGGTATTTTCACAATGAAGGGCAGTGCGAAAAAGAAAGTCTTGTCGCTAAACCAAATCCCAATCTTGAATGCCGATATCGTGACGGGTGTTGCGCTTATGTTGTTTTTTGTTGTGCTTGGTGTTTCAAGAG
The DNA here is from genome assembly GCA_044426085.1 of Bacillota bacterium. Lineage (GTDB taxonomy): Bacteria > Bacillota > Clostridia > Christensenellales > CAMQZB01 > JAWXUU01. The sequence continues at coordinate 75,565 of JAWXUU010000005.1, forward strand.
GTTTTTTCACCATCTTGATTGCACATATCGTCATATGCACACCTTTTGTTGTGCTCGCGATTATGCCAAAGCTGAAACAAATGGACGGCTCGCTTTATGAGGCGGCGTGCGACCTTGGTGCAAAGCCACTTCAAGTGATTCACAAAGTTATCGTTCCGCAAATTTTGCCGGGGATTTTGTCTGGGTTTATGCTTGCGTTCACCCTTTCAATCGACGATTTTGTAATCACTATATTCAACAACGGAAGCTTCCAAACACTTTCAACATATATCTATGCCGACGCAAAAAAAGGCGGACTCACGCCAAGCTTGCGCGCACTTTCAACACTGATTTTTGTTTTTGTGCTAACTATGCTTCTCATTGTTAACATAAGAAAGAGCAAGGATGAAAAGAAAAACAAATAATACAAACAAATAATACAAACAAAATAAACAAACGAAATAAATAAAACCAAAATAAGAGAAAAGAAGAAACAAACAAAGACAATTTGAAAAGAAAAGTTTTTAAATCACGAAAAGAAAAGAAAAAAGTAAAAAGAAAAAGTAAAAATTAATGAGGAAGTAAAATGAAAAAAATTATTATTCTAATTTTGATACTATGCCTGACGCTGAGCATGTTTGCGGGTTGCGGAAATGAAGACAGAAGCACAATATTGAAAGTTTATAACTGGGCGGATTATATCGATGAAGATCTTATCGACGAATTCGAAGCGTACTATTTTGAAAAATACGGTATCGAACTTACAGTTCAATACGACACGTTCGATACAAATGAAATCATGTATAACAAAATTGCACAAGCAAAAGAAGACTACGACGTTGCTTGCCCATCAGAATACATGATTGAAAGAATGCTTAATAACGACTTGCTTATCCCAATCGACCAAGATATCATCGATGGCATCTATGCGGAAAATGTTCCACAGTTCATCATTGATAACTTTGCGGAAATGGCTGTCAAAGATGGCGAAACTTATGCCGCAGGTTATATGTGGGGAACGATTGGTATTATGTATAACAAAAACGAAGTTTCACTTGAACAGCTTGAAGCAGAAGGTTGGGGAATTTTGTGGGATACAGATTATTCAAACAAAATCTTCATGAAAGATTCAATAAGAGATACTTTCGCAGTTGGTAACCTCTACGCTTTCGAAGATGAATATAACGCACTTCTCGATAGCTACAACGCGGGTGAAATCACAGCGGAAGAATATGAAAATGCATTTTCTGAAATCTTCAACGACACTTCAGCTGAAACAATCGCTGCAGTGGAAGCGGTTTTGACGGAGCAAAAAACATCAGTAAACGCAATGTATGATGTAGACTATGATAAAGACGCTATGGTTAATGGCACAGCATACCTAGACGTTGCTTGGAGCGGAGACGCTATGTGGGCAATTTGGGAAGCTGAAGAAGCAGACAACGGCGTAGAGCTTGGCTACTACATTCCGACAAGCGGAACAAACATTTGGTTCGACGGTTGGATTATCCCAGCATATGCGGGCAATGTTCAAGCGGCAAACGAATGGATTGCTTTCATGCTTGAAGAAGAATCTGCAATCGCAAATATGGACTATATCGGATACACTTCTGTTGTTGCAGGAACAACTGGCGAAGTTTTGGAATACGTTGAAGAATACGCGTTCGAAGATGACGACGCAATCGACGCAGAATACTTCTTTGGCGATGATGCACACAATGTTGTTTTGAACTCTACAATGTATCCAGATTCTTCAATCGTTTTGTCAGCTGGCGTGATGAGAGACTTCGGTGGCGCAGACGACGCAGTGACAGAAATGTGGACAAGACTTAAAGGAAACGAAATTTCTTGGACAGTTATCATCGTTATCGCTGTGGTTGTTATCGCAGGTGTTGCTGTGGTTGTTTTGAAAGTTAAAAAGAACGCAAAAAAGAAATCAAAATCTAAATCAAAATCAAAGAAAAAATCAGGATATACGCCTGAATAAGAAAGAGGTGGCAGTGCCACCTTTTTCTTATTTAATTAAAAATTAAAAACAGGCTTCGCTCTGCGAGCTCGATAAAAATTGAAAATTGTGGTAAGCACGGGAGCGAAGCTCCCTGTGCATTCAATTATTAGATACAACAGTAAAAGAGTTACGATTAACAAGTAATGCTCCTATATAAATTTCTAACTAATAGTATGCACGAACGCAGTGAGTGCGTTACTACAATTTTCCATTTTCAATTATACAATCGCTTTGACTTTGATTACGAAACATGTTATACTGTATCCACGAAAGGGGGAGTTATTATGAAGGAAAAATATTTGGAACTTTTTGAAATGGCTTGCGAGGCGAGAACTCGTGCTTATGTGCCTTATTCTGGTTATTCGGTGGGGGCTGCATTGCTTTGCAAAAACGGCAAGATATTTCTTGGTTGCAACATAGAAAATTCTGCGTTCACCCCAACATCTTGTGCTGAAAGAACTGCTATTTTCAAAGCGGTTTCAGAATGCGAAAGAGAATTCGAAGCAATCGCTGTGGTCGCTGGCAAGGATAAACTTGAACCGCCATCACCTTGCGGGGTATGCCGTCAAGTCATGCTTGAATTTTGCGACGATAATTTCGAAGTGATTTTGGGAACATGTGTGGAAGATTTGTATGTCACAACACTAGGTGATCTCATTCCAAATTCTTTCAGAACATATAAATAAGCTACCCGAAAAAATAAACAAAGAAAACAAAATATATAAAATCAAATATATATATGCGAAAACAAAACATGTAAAATCAAATATCGAAAAATAAAAAAGCTGAGCAACAATTGCTCAGTTTTTTCAATTTCAAACCGGTGTGAGGTTTGATTGGCAAGTGAGGATTGCCGTGCTATAAGTTTTGTTGGCGTGTGATGCCAAAGTGAAAAGGCACTTGTGTGGAGTGGATTTTCGTGTGGTTAAAATATCTATTAAGGATGTTATAAATATATGCAATAAGGATAAAATTATGTGCATAATGTATCTAAATTTCAAGTGTGTGGCTTGAAAAATATTCTGGTGGTGGCATTTTGATTTCCGCTTTAGAAGCAAAGAATTTCAAATTCTTTTCGTATTCCATTCGTTCAATCAATAAAACTTCAAGATAACTTGAAGCGTATGATAAAATTTCATCAAGATATCTGTGATATGTGCGCGGGGAAATATCAAGCTTTTTGCAAGTTTTTGCCCGCTTGTGTCGCAAGAAATATCGCGACTTTATTATGTATCGCTTGTTTTCGCGAAAGTATCGGTATGTTTTTTGCACAACTTTGCTCATCATGATGTTCAAAAAATCAGCAGTTCCAAATTCTTCGTCCCCCGAATAAAGCAGAGCACTGTTGAATGGATACATAGTGTTTGTGAAAGCGACTAACTTTTTCGAACATGTGTTGAAATGTTCATCGTAATGAAAAAAATAGTATTCAATAAGTTTTTTGTTGGCGTTCATAAATGTTCACCCCCAAAAGACATCTTTGCATCATCGGAAAAAACCGTCAGCATTTCTTCGTTAAAATGTTGGAAAAATTCCCAGAAAAAATTGTTGATTAAGTATTCTAGTAATGCAGTAGTATTTTTGTTTGCCTCAATTCCAAATGAATCTATAAGTTCCTTTTTCATCGCTTTTTTAATGCTGTTCTTTGGCACGTCGTATTCAAATGGAATCTCAAATTGATATTTGAGCTTTGCCATTTTATCACCTTCCTTTTTCCTTTTGGGCTGTAAAAATTTCTTTTTATCTTTCGTATGTTTGTATGACCGAAATCACGGTCATATTATCGCTAAAAAATTAGCGAAAAGAATTGTGGGCACGCTGTTCCATGGCGTTTTCACATCAAACACATCGCAAGGGCAGGAAAAGTTGAAAGGACTTGATGTTGTGGGGCTTTAAGCACCTTGTGATTAAATGTATTATATACGATATTTCGGTCATTGTCAAGAGTTTTTTGTGTTTTTTTACGAATTTTCGTAATATTTTTTCAAAATGCTTGCAAAAGCGGTAATTTTGTGATAGTATATGTGTGAGAAGTTGTGAAAAGTTGCAACTTCAAAGGAAATATATTATGGATATACAAATCAAAATAAGGGAATACATAAAATATAACAAGATGTCCTTTCGCGAGTTTGCGAAACTTGCGGGGCTTCCGAATTCCACATTGCAATCCATTTGCGAGCGTGGCATTGGGTCGGCAAGTTTTTTGAACGCTTCAAAGATTGCAAAAGTTTTAGGGGTTTCTCTTTCTGATTTTGAAACTTTCAACGGCGATTTTTCCGCATCTGATAGCGAACAAAACATGATTTTGAAATACAGAAGTATCGACAGTCGCGGTAAGCAATCTGTTGATGCTGTGCTTTTGCATGAATTTGCAAGGGTGGAAACTTTCGCTGTGAAAGATGCCCCTGCCGCTTATTCTTTTGATAAGAAAAAGGCGAATTATATTAATATAGAAAAAAGAGCGCCAAAACTTTCCACTGTCAAGATTTTCTTGCAACCTGCCGCCGCGGGATATGGCAACTATCTCGACGATGAATATTTTGAAGAACTCGAACTTGAAAATGTTCCCGCATCCGCCGATTTTGGCGTGCGAATCGCAGGTGACAGCATGCAACCAAAAATCTGCGATGGCGATATAGCATTCGTGAAAAAACAAGAAACCATCCAAGAAGGTGAAATCGGTATATACATCATCGATGGCGACGCTTTCTGTAAAAAACTAATCAAAAAACAAGGGGAGTTTTATCTCCATTCCCTAAACGAAAAATACGACGATTTCATCCTCCCGCAAAATGCATACGTGGTTGGAAAAGTTGTGCAAATTTGAGCAAAGCCAAATTTGTAAGGAAAAAGAAAAAGTAAAAGTAAGCCAATATAAAAAAGGAGTGTACAAACAACTTGTGCACTCCTTTTTCATATACTCTACTTAAAATATTGAATGCACAGGGAGCTTGCTCACGTGCTTACCTCAATTTTTAATTTTTATCGAGCTCGCAGAGCGAAGCCTGTTTTAAATTTTTAATTAAAAAAGAAGGTGGCAAAATTCCATTTTGCCACCTTCTTTTTTTGTCGTTTTTTGCGAAAAAGTGACTTGCATTGTGCCATTTTTCGCATTTGATAAAAAAAATGTGTGCCAATTTAATTATTTTTTTGTGCCACAAATTTTTTTTCAATCCCTTATTCAAAAAAGCCAAAGTGGGGATGAAAAAAATCAGTTTTGTGCCATTTGATTTTCCCAAAAGTGCCATGGCACGCACAAAAGTTTTTTTTAGTATATGATATTAGGGAAGTAGCAAGGAGGTGAAGTAAATGTCAGTTTCGCAAGATGAAAAAAGGGACAAGCGTGTGGAAGACGCACTTTTCAAAAGGTGCATTGGATACGATAAAAATGTTTCTAAGCCGATAAAGCTCAAGCGAATCACATATTCCGAATCGGGGCGAAAGCTTGCCGAAGAAGAATTTGTTGAATACGCAAAGGAGAGCAAGTATATCGAACCAAACGTTTCGGCAATCGCGATGTATCTAAAAAATCGCATGCCAAACAAGTGGGGAAATATGCCGGATGCGGAACTCACGCAGATTGCACTTGAAGTTTTGGAAGATTAGTTGCTAGGGCTAAACAAAAATGCTCCATGCGGGAGAAATCATAAAAATAAAACCAGTAACTATCAAAAAAACAGCAAGGCAAAACGCTTTAAATCAAACTTCAAAAATCAAATCCAAAACCCAAAACCCAAACCAAAAGACCAAACCAAAAACCCAAAATCCCAAACCAAAACCCAAATCAAAAAAAGGAGGACTTATGAACGATAACATACTGACAATTCAGCTGACAAAAAAGCAACATCAGTTTCAAAGGAGCGAAGCATTTGAAACGCTCTTTGGTGGCGCCGCTGGTGGTGGCAAGAGTTACGCACAGATTGTCGACAGTCTTGTTTTCGCAATCAAGTATCCAAAATCCAAGCAAATTCTTTTGCGAAGAACTTTGGTGGAACTTGAAAAGTCACTTCTAAGAACGGCGATAGACGTTTATCCAAAGGGGATATATATCTATCGCGAAAGCAAGCATTCTTTCGAGTTTGTGAACGGTTCGATTATTGATTTTGGGTATATCGGGCAGGAAAGTGACGTTTGGAAATACCAATCGACGGAATATGACATCGTGCGGTTTGACGAACTTACTCACTTTTCCGAAAGCATGTATCTTTATATGCTTTCAAGGGTTCGGGGTGCAAACGATTTTCCAAAAGGCGTGAAATCAACCACCAATCCTGGTGGTGTTGGTCACGACTTTGTGCGAAAGCGGTTTGTGGATATTGGCGAGTGGGGAAAACTTCAAAAATTTGAAACGGGAAACAGAATTTTCATACCAAGTTTGGTTTTTGAAAACAAGTTTCTTATGGATAAAGACCCAGACTATGTCAAACGGCTTGAAAATTTATCGCAAAAAGATAAACAAGCGTTGCTTTATGGCAATTGGGACATTTTCGAAGGTAGATTTTTTCCTGAGTTTTCAAGAGACACCCACGTTTGCGACCCATTTGAAATACCACAAGGATCGCGAATATTTTGCGTGTTTGATTATGGACTTGACATGCTTGCTTGCTACTTTATCGCGGTTGACAGCTTTTCAAACTGCTATGTGTTCAAAGAAATTTATAAGCCCGGGCTTATCATTTCGGAATGTGCAGAATTGATAAAAGACACCGCAAGGGGACAACCCATTGAAGCTTTCATCGCACCGCCCGACATGTGGAATCGCAATCGCGAAGCCGGTCAAAGCGTTGCGGGAATCTTCAAAAAATACGGCATAACATTGCAAAAGACGAACGCTAGGCGTGATGTTGGCTGGTTCGAACTTAAGGAACTTTTGAAAGTGGGGCTTGACGAATTTGGAAATCAAAACCCACGGCTTAAAATTTTCTCTTGTTGCACCAACCTGATTCGGTGTTTGGGTAGCATACTGGTTGACACTTCAAAGGTGTTCGACTGTGCAAACCACCCACACGAACTCACCCACAGCGTGGATGCGATAAGGTATTTTGCAAGCTTTCAGAAAAAAAGCGGTAAAAAGCCTATCAAAACCCCAAAACGCAATGGCGATGTCGGCATGAAAATAACAAAGATATAACAAAGTTCAAAGGAGGACAAAATGGAAACTCAAACATTGATGCTTTATATCTTAATACTTATAAATCAAATAATTTCTTATGGACTACTTTTCTATCTTGCAATGAGGGGAAACGGCGATGTGATTTCTGGCAATGCCAGTGTGGAAAAGCCCGCCAAACCGAATAAAAAGAAATCCGAATCGGAAGAAAAGGAAGACACCAGCGGAAAATATCTTGATTATATCAACAAGTTTGAGGTGGAAGCATGAATTATTCCCTAGCGACAATTCCCGACTACACGCTGTATGAAAAATGCAAGCGCAGGTTGAAAATCGCGGGATATTTCAAGAAAGTAGAAACTGCCCATGAATTTTTTCAGGGCAACCAGTGGGGCGATTCCCCGCCGGATAACATGCCACGCCCCGTCGTGAACATTATCGAGCCAATCGTGAGTTATAAGGTTTCGCAAATAAGCCAAAACGGCATGAATCTTTATATAGAATCGGAAGAATCGAAAGTTCAGCAAGCGTTTGCCGATAGAATCGATAAAATCTGGGAAAAGCAAGATATGGATAACCTTATTTATGAAGTGCTTTTGAACGCATCTGTTTCGGGCGTTTCGGCGGTTTATTGCTATTTCGACGAAGAAAATAAAGATGTGGTTTGCGAAATTAAAGATGCACGGGATATCATTTTCAGTTGCGAACAGGAAACCGATTTGGAAAAGCAAGATTTTATCATGCTACCTTATCGCGACAGCATTGTAAGGATAAAAGCGGAAGGTGAAAGCCTTGGTCTTTTGCCACAGCAACTTGAAATGATAAGGAAGGATCAAGATGATTTCGACGACATCGTGGAAAGAACAACTTGCGTTTTGAAGATGTGGAAGGAAAACGGCACAGTGCATTTTTCCAAGTTCACAAGACATGTGGTTTTGGTGGAAGATGAAGATACAGGCCTAGAAACCTATCCCATTTCCATACTCCCATGGGGTGAAAACGCGGGGAATATCCGCGGGCTTGGCGAAGTTACGAAAATCTTGCAAAACCAGATTGAAATCAACAAAAACTACGCTCGACGTGGCGTTTCCATTATGGACGGGGCATACCCAAAGATTGCGTATCTCACCGACATGGTGGAAAATCCCGAATCAATAACAGAAGTTGGTTCAGCAATCGGGGTAAGTGGCACAAGCGTTGCGGATGTTGCAAAGGCGATAACATATCTTTCGCCCGTGCGAATTTCAAGCGATGCAGAAGCCTACACATCAGAACTTATCGAGCTTACTCGTGCACTTGCGGGTGCTTCGGATAACTCAATTGGGCTTGTGAATCCCGAAGCTGCTTCGGGCACGGCAATTCTTGCGGTGCAATCGGCGCAACAAATGCCACTTTCAAGGCAGATTGCAAAGATGCGTAAGTTCATCGAAAAACTCGGCAGGGTTTGGCTTGAACTTTATAAAATGTATTTGCCTTCAGGGTTTGTGACGGATAAGGGCAAAAGGATTTCTAAAAAACAAATCGAAGATGCAATAAAACATCTGAAAGTTGAAATCTATTCTAAAAGTCCATACACAACAACAGCTGTGGAAAATGCGCTTAAGGGATATTTGGAATCTGGACACATCACCTTTGAAGATTATTGCAAACTTTTGCCAAACGGCGGTGTCGGTCAAATGGTTTTGAAAAACTACACCCCACCAAGCCAAGAAGAAAAAGCGGAAAGTGCTCAAAGTGCTATTCAAAGCATGCTTGGTGCAAACGGCTCGGCAAACGGCTCGGCTCAAAACACAGCCACCAACCAAACGGTGAATGCAAACCAAATGGCGAATGCAAATCAAGGTGGCGACAGTCAGCTTTACAGCAAAGTTGCAACCCTTGCGAAAAACCGTTGGGGTGATAACAGCGTGAAAACAAACAATAAAAGCAGTGGTAGCACTGCAAAAAAGACTAATTCAAAATAAGGGGACTTAAAAAAGTTCCCACAAAATAAACAGACTAAAGGAGAATTATAATGGCATATAAAAACTTTGTCCCAGAATTTTGGGCGGAAAAAATCGAAGTGGAAAACGAAAAACTATTGGTGCTAGCACCGCTAACAAACCGCAATTGGGAAGGTCAACTTCTTGAAAAAGGCGACGCGGTGAACATCTTGGGGCTTGCGCGCCCAACGATTGGCGATTATGACGGCGGAGATATCGCAGAAGCAGAAACGCTTGAAGATACAGCAGTGAAACTCACAATCGACAAGGCGAAATATTTCAACGTTATTGTCGACGATATCGATAAGCGTCAATCACAACAAAGCATGATGGAAGACATTTTGCACGAATGCAACGAATCTATGGCGGACAGGGAAGACAGCGACATCGGCGCAATCATGTGTGAAGGTGCTGGCGTGACGATTGAAGTTGAAGAACTTTCTTCAGACAACGCGAGAAAATATTTACAAGAAGGCAAAACTGTACTTCTCAAAAACGGCGTGAAAAATTCAAGTGTAATCTGCGCGGCAGTAACGCCAGAATTTTTGGAAAAAATCGAACAAGCTGTGGAAAAATTGGACACAGATAACAGCACAGTTGTGACAAACGGATTTGTTGGCAAAACTTCTGGCGTTGAAATTTACGTTTCAAACAACTTGCCAACGGAAGACGGCGACGACCTCTGTTTCCTTTTCACAAAACGTGCGGTTGCGCATGCCAAGCAAGTTGCAAAAGTGGAAGCATACCGCCCACAAGGCAAGTTCTGTGATGCGGTGAAAGGGCTTTCTCTTTACGGATCTAAAGTTATTCGCCCAAAAGAACTCGTGAAATTCAAAATTGAAGAATACGTTTAAAAATCAAAGATAAAAGGAGATAAAACATGAATAAAATTGAAAAAGCCAACACAGCTGTGACAGTTGCAACTGCCACAGCAATGACAGCGCAAACAGCATACGACCTAACATCAAAAGACGGAAAAACTATGTTTATTGCGGAAAATGCCACTTCATCAGCAATCAATTTGGTGGTGGAAGCTGGCGAAGGACTTCAAGGAACAGAAAACCTTACAATGGCTGTTCCTGCAAACTCAAAAATTTGCTTTGCCCTTGAAAGTGGCAAGTATAAAAAGCTTTATGGCGAAAATAAAGGTTGCGTGCTTTTCAGCGGTACGGGTCTTAAAATTTCGACATTCATCCTTCCGTAGGTTTATTGAAAAACAAATAACAACAATACAAAAATAAAAAAATAACAACAAAACAAAATAACAATACAAATCAATAAACAAACAAAAAAAGGGAGCGTGGAAAATTTTCACCTCCCAAAGGAGGATGTATGAAGCTAGGAGAACTAAAGGAATATACAATGCAAATGTGCGAAGATTATACCTCCGCACCATCGACATACGATGAAGAAAACAGCGGTTATAACTTCACAAGCGACAGCGACTACGACAAAAAAATAATCGTTGCAATCAACAGTGTGTTTTCTGAAATCGCTTCGGTGGTTCCCCTTATCAAAACCACAACAGTAATCCCAATCGCGGGGGAAGTGGCACTTCCCGTTTCAACAAAGCAAGTGAAGAAGTGCTGTATTTTTGATAAAAGCGTGCCTTTTGTTGTGTCTGATGACATCATAAGGTTTGGCAGGGAATATCCAAGCGTGGATATCACCTATGAAAAAGTGCCAACTATGTTTTTTGCCAGCACGCCAAACTCCACTGTGCTTGAATTTACCGACGATGTTTGCGGTGTTGCGGTTTACGGCGTTTGTGCGGACCTTTTGAAGATTTCTGGCGATTATGAAATCTTTGAAGCGAAGTATCAATCGAGGATTGCAAGGCTTTCAAAGCCAAGCAAAATACAGTTTGTCAACTTGCATAAGCGAGGTTTTGCGCCATGAAAACAGTAACAAAAGTATGCGCAGAACTCGCGGGTGTAGACTTTTCCAAAGATGAAAGTTTCGTGTCTGATAGAAGGTCGCCAATGATGGTGAATATGTATAAAGACTACAATCAAACATTCAACACTGCGGTGGAAACTCGCCCAGGATTTCGCCTTGAAAAGCCCTTTGAAGATGGAATAACAAACGCGTTTGCATCAAAGAATTTAGATGATTGCTTGTTTGTTCATTCGGATGGCGTGATATATCTTTATCGCGAAGAAAACGAAAAGATGTTTCTTGCAGACTGCGAAAAAACCCCTTATTTTGTGGACTTTTTCGGGCGAATAATCGCCTATGCGGGAAGCGAGATTTTCGGCTTTCAGTTTGAACAGGTGGATGAAGATGGCGAAGTTTCCGACCTTTCTGAAAGCGACGGATATATTTCCACCAAAAACCTTGGCGATGATATTTATATGCACGTTTTTAACGAGATGGAAAGGGCGTTTGTGCCACTTACTTATATGATAGCACGCGACGGCACAGTCACGGAATATCAAGGCATAAACCTTCTCACGGGGAAACAGCGAAACTATTTTCAAGTGGACGGCTCAACAAAAGATTTAACCCTTATCCCATACGCGCCAGATGGTGATTGTGAAATCCTTTCTGTGCTTGTTTCGGGAGTTGAAACAACTGCGTACACAGTTTATGAAAATGTTCTCACGCTCAGTTCAACACCCGCCGATATGACAGAAATTGAAATCACTTATTATCAAGAAGTGGATAACGCAATTGCAAATTGCAATGTGTTTTATTGCTTTGACGAACGCGTGTTTGCGGGGGGATATGGCGACGGGTATTTTTGGTCGGGACTTTCCGACCCAACGTATTTTCCCGTGCTTGCTTATGAAGGGATAGATAACGGCCCAGTGACAGGGTTTTTCCAAGTGTCGTCGAATCTTTTGGTGACGTCGGAAAACCAAACGTGCATTTGTTCCACTGTGCTAACAGAGGTGGAAACGCTTCCAAAAACCTATCCAAACTATGCCATTTCAAACACTTATGGTGGCAAGGTTTGCGGAGATTTTCTAAACGACCCAGTGGTGCTTACAAACTATGGTCTTATGGGCATTTCAAGTGTGGATTACTACGGCGAAAGAAACCTTTTTCCAAGGTCTACACTCGTGAATGGCAGGCTGACAAACGAATCTGACCTGCAAAATGCCAGCATGTGTTTATACCGCGAATATTTGGTTATTGCGGTTAATGGCAACATATATATGGCGAATTCGCGCGAGACAATAGACACCGATACCGACTTTGAATACGAGTGGTATTATTGGACGGATATCGGGGCGGAAGAAGACGGGATTTTCTTTCCGGCAACGAAGATTTTTCAAAACAACGACAGACTGCTTTTTGTGACGGAAAACGGATACGTGGGAATTTTCAACACCGATATGCTTAAGCCAATATACGGCGGAGAGCAAGGTGGCGAGCTGGTTTCCTACGCATATGCCGACGATGTTGCAACGGTTTCTGATGGCGAAGTGGTTCTTTCAAAAAAGGCAATCTTTTCCTGTTATGTGACAACGCTTGACGACTTTGGTTTTCGAGCCTTTCGCAAAAACAGCCGAAAGGTGGGCAACCTTTGCGATTTGAAAGCCTTTTCGCACACAAAGTGTAAAATAAGGGCGAGATCATCAACTTCAACTTTCAACGATGTTGGGTCTTATATTGGGGATTATATGGACTTTTCCGATGTGGATTTTAGCAATTTCACATTCAGCACGTCAGACCTAGCAACGTTTTTTTTCAAGCCGTCGCTAAAGAAATTCCAAAAGAGTCAACTTATGTTGTATTCCGACGAACTTTATAAGCCTTTTGGCGTTCTTGGTATTTATCAAGAAGTGGAAGTTTTGGGATACGCAAAATAAAAGAAATGTCAAAAAAATTTAAAGGAGATAAAATGAATCAACAAAATAACAAAATGAATATGTCGCAAGAAGATTTGCGAAACGAAGTGCTCAAAAGCGGTCTTTGCAACGAACTTATGGGTGGATTGCTTGATGAAAACGGCAATCTGCCACAAGTTGGTGGCGGAAATCAAGGTATGCAAGGAATGCAAGGTCAAGGCATGCAAAATATGCAAGGTGGGGGTATGCAAGGAATGCAAGGTCAAAACATGCAAGGTGGGGGAATGCAAGGCATGCAATCTCCGCCAAAGTCGGAAGAAGAGATTGTCGCATTCATTGAAAACTGCAGGGCAAATTGCAAACAAGATGAAATCACAATACAATCGCTTTTGTGCAAGGTTTATGACCTTATTCAAAAGGAAAAAAGGCTTGTTGAAGTTATCAATTCCTACAAGCAAAAGGGGTTTGGAAGACAGATGCCACAAATGCAAATGCAAGGCTACGGCACGCCTATGCAAGGATACGGTATGCAAGGTTATGGCATGCAAATGCCTATGCAAGGATACGCAATGCCAACGCAAAGCTATGGAACGCAAAGCTATGGAATGCAAAGTGGTGGGGAAGAAAATTTCAACATGCCAAAATCAACTGGAAGCACTCGCCAAACAATAAAGGATCGTCAGTTCATTCCAAAATCCCAAGCAATGCAAATGTCGCGTGACGAAATTCGCGAAAATTTTGATTTGATAGATAAGTCAAGAAAGGAGTGGTGATATGCCAATAGAAGATTATAAACTCAAATCCTCCGATTATGAAGGCAACAGAATTGCCGACCTTTCGGACAGACCAACCGACACAGATATGGAAGGTGGCGACGGACTGAGTGCGAGTATGTTGAAAGCTTGTTTCGATTATATTCCAATCAATGTGCTTGGCGAACAAAAACTCAACGGACTTATTGATTATCTTCTCACTGGTGATTTTGCAAGTGAATTTCCAATGGATAACGCAAGCGGGAATGTTTCCACGCTTGCGGAATCAATCGCGGAAAAGATTGCAAGCACCAACGTGAAGTTTATAAGGATAAATTCCGATAAGGTTTTGGAAACGTCAACCGACGGCGAAACTTGGGAAGCAACTGGCTCTTCTGGTCACATCATATTGAATGACGAAGGGGAGGAGATAACTCAACGTTCGCGTTTGCAATTCAAAACTGTTGATGTTTATGACGAAGGCGATGTGACTGTTGTGGAATGCTTGAAAGGCGACCAAGGCGAAAAAGGCGACACTGGCGAAAAAGGTGACACAGGTGACACGGGCAACACGGGAAATCAAGGCGAGCGTGGCTACGCACTTGTTCCAACAGTATCTGAAACGGGTGATATTTCGTGGGCGGTTTCCGAAACGGCAACAATCCCAACGGCAAGAAACATTCAAGGTCCACAAGGTTCGCAAGGCATACAAGGCGTTCAAGGCGTCGCGGGGTCGCAAGGCATGCAGGGCATTCAAGGTCCAAGTGGTGTTCAAGGTGTGCAAGGCGAAAAGGGTGACACCGGTGAAACGGGCACAACGGGGCCACAAGGATCGCAAGGGGTGCAAGGCATTCAAGGTTATCAAGGTGAAAAAGGTGACGACGGCGAAGACGGAAGAAGCTTTTCTATTGCGGATATATATGCCACGTTATACGACTTGAAATCAGCGCTGCCAAACGGTGACGAAAATGCCTATCAAGTGACATCAGAAGATAAAGAAATCTTTATTTTCAGCGAACTTGAAAACGATTGGGAAAGTCTTGGTGCACTTCAAGGTGTTCAAGGCGAGCAAGGTGTTCAAGGCGAACAAGGGCCTCAAGGTGAACAGGGCGAACAAGGTTTGCAAGGTGCAACGGGGGCTCAAGGTATTCAAGGTCCAGAAGGCATTCAAGGTCCAGAAGGTGCTCAAGGGTCTCAGGGGCTTCAAGGTGAAACAGGTCCTGCGGGGCTTTCGGCATACGAACATGCTCTTAATGGTGGCTACACAGGCACTCAAGAAGAATATGAAATTGACATTGCAAATATCGGTGCCTACGCGCTTGAGGCTGACCTTGTAACCCTTCAAGGCTCTGGGTATGTTTCAACGGAAAACGTGCACGCAAATGCCCTTGCGATATCAGAAAAAGCGTCGCAAGAAGATTTGAACTCGGTATCGGCTGTGGCTGTTGCAAAGGTGGGAAAGTCGACATATCAAACGGCAACGCTTTATGCAGACACTTGGAGTGGCACAGATGCCCCATTTGGTTATTCCCTTGCTGTTTCAGGTGTGACGGCAACTTCAAATCAAGAACTTTTGCCAAGTCTTTCAATAACGGTAGACCAGCTTGAATATTTGCAAGTTGCAAATGTGCAAGATGCAGGGCAATCGGACGGTGCAATAAGTCTTTATGCTTGGGGGGATAAGCCAGAAGTGGATATCCCAATAAGAATTATTTTGAGAGGTGACTAGATGGCAAATATAATAAAATTTGGCGGTGGCGCTGGTGGGTATAACAAGCTGAAAATTGTCGTGCCAGATGGCGCAACCGAAGTGAAGTGCTACAGACTGGACGAAAGCGATGGAAGTATCGTGAGGGAACTTAGTGATGGTGCAACGCTCAGGGCAGGTTGGATACTAAAAACATTCGCCACGCCAGACACAATTGAAAGCAATGTGTATGTAGTGCCAGAACTTGATGTGAATTTTGTGGTTACCGCAGGTGACAGATTGTGGGAAGGCATAGTTGAACTTGTTGAAAAAGGTATTGTTGAAAATGTATATGAAGTAGGCGATACAATTTCTTTCACTTGCACTGATGATTGGACAGGATATGCAACTATCATGGGCTTCAATCACGATGAAAAAAGTGACGGAACTGGTTATGCAGCAGTGACATTTGGAACGGAATATTTGTATCATACAACATATTCTATGTGGAATACCAGTGGTGCACAGGGTTCGTATCCAAATATGAAGATGGCGTATGAACATTTGCCAGCCATATTGGAAACTCTTCCCGATACGATAAAAGATAATATCAAAACAGTTGTTAAATCTTCTGAATACTTCAATGGTAACTGTGTTGATACTGACGCTAATTTATGGCTGTTTTCATCAGCGGAAATTGGACTGCATACAGGGGCGGAGGATTCCACGCTTTATCCATACTATCGCGACGGTGGAAGTTTGATAAAGAATATATATGGTGCTTCTGCAAGCAATTGGCTCACACGAAGTGCTGTATACAGTTATAATAGTTCAACAATATACTACTCATCTTGGCTAGGGGTTACAGCAACAGGGACATTGACAATGATTGGCTGTGGCACTTCGGCAGGCGTCAATTTTGGCTTCTGCTTATAAGGGGGAAACATGAAAACAATAATTATAACTGGAAAGCAGTGTTGCGGAAAGCGAACGCTTGCAAACCACATTGCGTATTCTTTGAAATTTCAGCATGTGTATAAGGTTGCAGTGACGGATGAAACCGACCTTTTCGGGCAGATAGACAGCTATTATTACAGCGAAGTTCAAAATGAAGTTTTCGATGATGATATTGGCGATGTTGTGTTTGTGGCGGGCACGCAAAAAGAACTTTTGGGAAGCTACGGTTTTGAAAAGTCTGCTTTTGAAGATGGCGATTATGTGATAACTGCAATGCCTTCTCAACTTGAAAGTATCTTTGAATTTTTGGGAAGTGAAAATTGCGTTGTAATATATTTGAATGTCTTAAACAAGCTAGAACGCAGACACAGGGCGATTGGCGAAGGTGATTTTCGAAACTTGCCTTATTGGACTCGGGAAACTGATGAATCTGCACAATTCGAAGATTTGCAATTTGATTTAGAACTTGATAACAAAGATAAAGATACAAGCAAAGTGATAACTCAAATTCAAAGCTTTATAAAAAATAACGGAGGTTAAAAATGAATAAAAATAACAGAAACTTTCTCTGGCTTGTCTTGTGCCTTATCTGCGTTGTCGCATTTGTTGCACTTGGCATTTGCAGTGGCGTAAGCCTTGCAAGCGCACAGGAATATGAAGATGCGACAGTTGAAGATTTGACTGCTGTGGAAACCATAGTTTCAAGCATTTCAGGCTCGACAGATGATATTTCAGCGCAAATAGAGCTGTGGCAAGAGTATATAGATAAATACATAATGCCAAACGCACTTGCGGTTGTCACGGGGGTAAGCATGGTTTTTGCAGTGTTTTCCAAATTCAAGTATCTTGTGAATCTATATAAGGAAAACAAGGAGGAATTCGACAGCGAAAAGGAAACGATTTTTGCTGAACTGAAAAGCGAAGTTTCCACAATTATGCAAACTCTTTCGGATGTGAAGCAATCGACATCAGACACAATAGAAAGCATGCCGATTTCGCAAATTCAAGAAGATTTATCCAAGGCGAAAGAAGCGTTGGAAACAGAAGTCAGCTCCATTCAAGATTTCACGAGAATGTTTGAAATCTTTCTCGCGTCAGAAAGAAAGCTTGTCGACACATCATACCTTTCAGCTCAGGATAAGAAAACCATGAAAAAGCTGTTTTATGAAGGCGAACAGCTTGCAAAGAAAAACCAAGCAAGCCTTTCGGATGTGTCTGATTTTGTGCTTGCAACAATCGGAAGCACAACGGAAGAAACTTCGCAAGCAGAAAGTGAAAGCGTGGCAACTGATGGCTCAGAAAACACTCAAACGGCGGTGGTGTCAGCATGAAAAGAAAGCAACTAACATTTCACGTAATGGCGTTTATCTTGTCGATTTTGCCACTTGTGGTGCATCTTGGGTTGAATTATGAATACTATTTCACTCAGGTGGATAAAAGTTATGGCGTTGGGTTATTTTTGGTGATAATCATCTTGATTTACGCACTAAAAGATAAGTTTGCCCAGCTGTTTTGTCACAATGCACAAATGAAAATTTCGCTGTTTTTGCTGATTTTGTTCTGGTGTGTTTCTAAGGTTTATTCCGAAGTGATACTTCTTGCGTTTTTGTCTTTTGTGGGCAGTGTGCTTTCTGTTCCGCTCACAATTCTCGCAAAAAAGCAAGCGGGCAAAATCAAAAAAGCTCATCAAATCGACGTGACAAGGGAAGCCCTTGAAGGGGTTATTTCTATCAATAAGAAATAAGGAGAAGCAATGAGAAATATTTTCAGAAACAAAACACTACTTCTAGAAACGCTGTATTTTATTGTGATTGCCGCAATAATCATGGTTGTCACGCTGATAAACTTCACCGAGGCAACGTTTGAACTTTCGAGGCTGAAAGATGATTATTTTTGGTTTCAATATTCGCTCACTCTTATTTTGGGGCTTTCAACATTCTTTTTATCAAGCCAATGCGGAAAGATAAAAAAGAAGAAATCCCCAGAAGTTGCAAGGGTGCAAAACGAACTTTCAACATATTTTTCATATATTTCTTCAAACGACGGACTTTATTCTAAGCTAAAGGAATATTTGAAAAAGGAAAACGAAAATCGCAAGTGCGAACTTTATGTGGCGTGGCTCAAGAAAAAGCGTGAAAAAACGCGAAGTCAAAAAAAGATTGACTATTATGACAAGCGGATTGAAAACGCAAAAGCGGAATCGGAATTTGCAAATATCAAGTTCACCAAAAAGACAATCAACTTGATTTTTTCGGGATTTTCCACAAAGGACGAAGACGAGCTTCTGACGTATCGCGGAAACGAACAAATGGCGGAATTTTTGATACCTGCAATTTTTTCGGGGCTACTGATAACGGCAATCACGCTTGCGTTTGTTTTGAACTTCACGGAAATTTCAGCGGAAGCTGTTATCAATCTTTGCACCAGATTGGTTTGTATTGGCTCTTATATTTTGAAAGGCAATGCCTACAGTGAATATTCCGTTGGCACAATTTATTTATCCGCTCTTGAAAACAGAAAAGGCGTGGTGCAGTGCTTTTTCGACGAGATTGGATACAACATAACAATAAAAGAAAATCCGTATTATATGTTCTACGGAGAAAAGGAGGATAACACAAAATGAGTACAGACACTTCATATTCATCATCATTTCACACGGCAAATCCATACGAAGCTTATCCAAGCAGTGTTTTTGATAGCGATGAAAAGGAAACAACAACCACAGAAACAACCGAAACGGCAAGCGACTATGTCACTCTTGCTGTAAGGTCAACAAGTTCATATCTTGAAGAACTTGAAGCGCAAGCGGAAGCTCAGGCTGCCGCAATACTTGAACAGTATGAAATTGCAAAGGCTTCAGCTTATGAAGACATGAACAATTCAATTTCTCTTTCTCAGCAAGAGTATTTGAAAAACACAAACCCTTATGGCGTGCTAAGCGAAAACCTTTCGTCTTATGGCTTCGACAGCACTGGCGGATATTCCGTTTCAAACGCGCAATCAAGTTATGCAAACTATATCAACTCGCAAAACAGTGCGAACAGTGCGTATAGCGATGCGGTCACGGACCTAGCGGTAAGCGCCATTGATTCTCAACTTGAAAACAGCTATTTTTATACCGACATAACAGCGGATCTCATGGGGGATATGCAATCGATTTATAGTCAGCTTGTTTCAAGTTCCGACAGTTCTAGCAGTGAATATCAAGAAAACATCTTGTCGGCGCTTGAGTTTGTTGAAACGCTTTATAACGTGTCGCCAACCAAGGTGACGGCGGATAATGCCGATCTGCAAGCGTATATCGAAAAGATATACGGCGTGACGGGGGATGACTACACTTTCATCGTCGATTCTGTCTTGAACCTTTTGGGCTCGTACGGCTTTGTTGAAAATGATTTTTGGAATCAGTTTGAATAGCTAAAACGGCAAAAGTCAGCAATTTTTTTGCTGACTTTTTGTCTTTTATTAAAAGTCAATTTACAAATGCAAATAAGTGTGGTATTATGTTATTAATAATGTGGTGCACTTATAAAAAGTGTCAGAAAGGGGAAATCATGAACGTGATTAAAGTTGGAAATCAAACAATTGGTGGTGGCAAAATTGCTATTCAATCAATGATTTCAAAAAAAATAGATAAAACAGAGGAAATCCTTTGTGAAATATCACAAATGAAAGAAGCGGGGCTTGATATCATTCGCCTTGCTGTGCCAACCCTTGGGGATATCCCACACTTCAAAAAAATAGCGGAAAATTCACCCGTGCCCGTTGTTGCCGACATTCATTTTGATTATAAAATTGCAATCGGGGCGGTGGAAAACGGCGCGTCTAAAATCCGAATCAATCCAGGAAACATCGGAAGTGAAGATAAAATCAAAGCGGTGTGCGACGCTTGCAAAATGGCGGGTGTGCCAATCCGCGTTGGTGCAAACTTGGGCTCGCTTGAAAAATCAAGTGAAATGCAGTTTGGAAGAACGGCAAAAGCCATTGTTCACTCTGCTTATGAAAACATAAGAATACTAGAAAAACACAACTTTCACGACATCTGCGTAAGCCTTAAGGCAAGCGATGTGAAAAGAACGGTCGAGGCAAACCGCTTATTTCGCGAAAGCTATCCGGATTATCCACTGCACATCGGCGTGACGGAAACTGGCACTCGCGAGATGGGTGAAGTGAAATCTGCAATCGGCATCGGCGCGTTGCTTTTGGATGGCATTGGTGAAACGCTCAGGGTGTCGCTTACGTCCGACCCAATAAACGAAGTGCTTTTTGCAAAAAAAATTCTGCGCGGTTGCGGGCTTGAAAAATATGTTGAAGTGATTTCGTGCCCAACTTGCGGAAGGTGCAATTATGACGTTGAAAAAGTTTCTGCCAAGGTTTCGCAAATGGTTGGTGGAATCGCGTCGGAAAAGGGATATAAAATCGCCGTTATGGGCTGTGTTGTCAACGGCATTGGCGAAGGTAAGGAAGCGGATATTGGCATAGCTTGCGGTGATAAAAAGTTTGTGATTTTCAAAGGTGGCAAAGTTTTGCAAAGCATTGGCGAGGATGATATGGATATCTTCTACAACATAATCAAAACAGAATTAAAGGTGGAAAAATAAAATGAACATAGAAAAAATGCTGTGGGACGAATTCGAGCTTAAAAGCGAAGAAATTAAAATCCACCAAGTAAACCTTTGCGAAAAGGATAAAAAAGTCCAAATCGAACTTTTGGTGAAAGAAATCATGCCAGGCGAGAAACAAGATATGGTTAAAGATTTTTTTTGCGACATAATAAAAACGGATTTTGAAATTTCAATAAAACAAATAAAAAACCACTGTGCTTGCGACATCATCGCAAAAAAAGTTAAGGATTTCATAACTCGCGAATCTTCATTTTTGAGAAGTACAAAAGGGGAGGGAGAAATTTCGGTTGAGCAGTTTGAAGATAAATTTTTGGTGATTTATTCAATTGGCGAAAGGTTTGCAGGCTACTTCAAAACATCGCTAGAAAAAGAGCTCACAAAATATCTATACCGCTGTTTTTTGCAAGAAATTGAAGTGCAAACAGTGGTGATTTCAGAATTTGAAAGCACCGCCAAAACAGCTTCAAGCGTGCAAGAAAAACCCGTGGAAATTCTGCTTTCAGAAATTGAGCCACTGATTGGTGCAAAGGTGGATCTTGCCCCCGCGTTTATTTCCGCAGTGGATAGAGAAGCCAAGTTTGTTGTGGTTTGTGGAAAGGTTACAAACCTTAAGCGAATTCAAATCAAAAATCCACGTCCAAACAAGAACGACCACTTTTATGTGTTCACCCTTGAAGATGTTTCGGGAAGCATAACGTGCAAAATCTTCCAAGCGAAAAAATATAACAAAATCTGCAGTGAACTTGACGGTGCAGAAATCATAATTTCCGGCTCTTCGGAAAACAACTCGTTTTCGAAAGATGTGGAAATAGTGGTTAAGGCGATTTCCGCTTGCAAAATCCCCGAAGACATTGAAGACCCACGTTCAAAATCAAAGGCTGTGCCGGAAGAATACAACCTTATTTTCCCCGAAGAAATAGAAGTGTTCACGCAAGAAAACATCTTCGAAAGCAAAAGGGAAAGCGTTTCGCAACGCGTGAAAGAAAAGCGTATTGTCTGTTTCGACCTTGAAACAACAGGGCTTGATTCTAAACTTGAAACAATAATAGAAATTGGCGCTGTGGAAATCGTGGACGGCGTTATAATAAGAAAATTTTCAACGCTTGTCGACCCACTTCGTTCGCTTCCGCCGATAATAACTCAAATAACAGGCATAACTGATGAAGATGTGGCAGGTCAGCCCACAATCGACGAGGTTTTTCCCGACTTTTTTAAATTCTGCGACGGTGCAGTTTTGTGCGGTCACAATCTGAAGGGGTTTGATATGAAATTTATCAACGAAGAAGCCGCTCGCGAAGGGTATATTTTCCACAACGAATTGTGGGATACTCTCGACATTGCAAGAATGCTTGTGAAAAACGTAAAAAACCACAAACTTGGCACGCTTTGCGAACATTTTGGCATAGATCTCACAAATGCACACAGAGCGTATCACGATGCCATTGCAACAGCGCAATTGCTTATAAAAATCTATTAAAAAAAGTAGTTTTTGGCTCAAGATTGCTTTGATATTTTCAAAAAAAGGTATATAATGCTTTTTATATATGGAAATTGGTAAAATAAATGAAAATAAAATAGTGATTTAAGGTGAAAATATGTCAAAAACAAAAACTGCACGTGCAATAAACATGTCAACCGACCCAATAAAAAAATGCATTGTGAAGCTTGCCCTTCCAATGATGGTGGCTCAGCTTGTCAATATGCTATACAGCATGGTCGACAGAATATACATAGGTAACATTTCGGAAATTGGCAACTTTGCCTTTGCGGGGATGACAGTTGCATATCCAATAATTGCAATAGTCGCTGCTTTTGCCGCGCTTGGTGCTTATGGTGCGTCGCCACTTGTGGGAATAAAACTTGGCGAAAAAGACCGTGAAGGTGCACAACAAATCTTGTCCAACTCGTTCTTTATGCTCACGATTTTTGGCGTTACTATGACGGCAGTTATCATGCTTTTCAGAGCGGATTTGTTGATTGCTTTTGGCGCAACGGAAAACAATTTCCAATACGCATATGAATACCTATCAATATATATGATAGGCACGATTTTCGTTATGTATGCACTCGGACTCAACGTGTTCATAACTGCACAAGGGTTCTCAACTCGCGCTATGAAAAGCGTCATTTTGGGCGCTGTGATCAACATCGTGCTAGACCCGATTTTCATTTTCGGACTTGGCATGGCAACAAAGGGCGCTGCACTTGCGACAATCATCGCGCAGTTTTGCAGTGCGATTTATATCATGAGTTTCCTATTCTCTGGCAAGGGAATTTTGAAGCTGGATTTGAAAAATTTCAAACCGAATCCAAAGATTATCAAATCATTCCTTGCCCTTGGCGCTGCACCGTTTATTATGTACGTGACAGAAGCCGCCGTTCAAATTGTCTTTAACATTCAAATGACTAATTATGGCGGGGATATGACGGATTATTTAATAACAACAGTGGGCATTTGCATTTCACTTTTGCAAGTTGTTCTCGTGCCGGTTTCTGCCTTTGCGCAAGGCGCTGCGCCGTTTGTTTCTTTCAACTTCGGAAGTGGCAATATGCAAAGGGTGAAAAGTGCGGTGAAATTCACCTTGACTGTAACTTTCACAATCGCATTCATAATCGCAATTTGTGCGATTTCAGTTCCAGAATTGTTTGTTCGAATATTCAACCAAGACCCAATTGTTATTGCTTATGGCAAGCAATATATCCCAATTTTCTTTGCAGGGCTCACCCTTATGGGCGTTCAAACAGGCATGCAAAACACATTCCTTGCGCTTGGTAAAGCGAAAATTTCACTCTGCCTTGCTTGTTTAAGAAAGCTTGTTTTGCTTATTCCTGCACTGCTTATTTTGCCAATATTCCTTGGTGTGGATGGCGTGTTTTATGCCGAAGCAATATCGGATTTTATCGCAATAGGCACAACCGTTGTGGTGTTTTCGTTAATGTTTGGAAAAATACTCAAACAGCGTGAACAAATGCTTTTGGAAAAAGCTGAAAAAGAAGCGATTGCAAATTTAGAAATATAATTTAAACAGTGATAAACTGCAACGATTTTGAAAATTTCGTTGCAGTTTTTTTATGCGAAAAATGCCGAAAAAAATATGAAAGTCACAATAAAACCCCAACACATCTGCAAAGTTTTCAGCGTGAAATATCGCCCACTTGAAATGCCAAACGGAAGTAAAATCCCAAGCGACTGCATGTTTATCGAAACCCCACCAAAGGAAATAAGTGCCACAATAAAAGCAAGGTTCAAAGGTGAAATTTCAAGCGTCGCAAGGGTGGAAATGCCTTGCGTTATTTCAAAAATCCCCCGTATAACACCGCTTATTTGCGTGTTGAAAACAGAAAATAATCCGATAACTTCAAGCATTTTTGTGGCGACAGAAAATATGCAAACATATGCACCCACAAGCAGTATTGTCTGAAGTGCGGTGGCAACGCTTTGGGTGAAACTTTCAAAAATGCTGAACTCAGATGATGTGTCCCTTTTGATTTTTATTTGTGAAACCGCGGTGATTTTTGGCTGATGAAAAAATATTTTGTCGAAAAAACAAAGTGAAAAGTATCCAAGAAGACAAGCCGATATGTGGCAAAGCATAAGCAAAACGCCTATCAAAGTTGAGCCTAGCATGATTGTGCCAACGGTGGCAACAACGAACAAAATGCCAGAACAAGATGTGGAAAACGCGAGCGATTCACCCTCGCGATTGTCAATTTCGCCACTTTGCATAAGGTCGCAAGCAAGCTTAGCATTCATGGGATATCCCGACAAAAATGCCAGCAAAAACACGTAGGGAAAATGTCGTGACAGCCCGATTTTTTCAAATGGTGCAGAAAGAAACTTCTGTGAAATTTCAAGCAGAATTCCCGTTTTTAAAAGCACACCACAAAACACAAAAAAAGGAAAAAGCAAAGGCAAAAGCTTCTCGCAAAAAAGTGTCAGCCCAAAATAAAATGCATCGATATAAACAGCGGGAAAAATCACCACCTGTAAAATCGCCCCCAAACACAAAAAACAAAACGCCCACCGATTTTTCATAACCACCCCCGCTGTTATTGTATGCGGAAAGGAAGTTGGGTAGAAGGGGAGTTTGCGTTTGGTTACTAGATACGAAATTCTGCACCACGTTTTATAATTAAAAATTAAAAATTGTGGTAAAGCATTCCGCTATCGCTGCATGCATTTCAATATATTTTGGCTACAAAAAGCCAAACGCTTTAACCTTTCAAATCTATTAATGTAAAAAAGGCTTTAAATTGAAAGCACGAGCAACGCGAGTGCATTACCACAATTTTCAATTTTCACTTTTCACTTTTCAATTCGAGTGGCAAAGTCACTTGTATCTAACATCCCCCGACGTCCATCCCCCCGACGTCCCTCCCCTCCGCCACTTCCATTTGCAATTGAACTTCTTTTGAGAAGATTGAATAAACAAGGTCGGATTTTTGCATTTGGGATAGGATTTTTTTCTGTTTTTTGCCTAGGGTTTGGATATCTTTTGTTCGTTTGATAAGTTTAATTCCTAAATCTTGAGAAAACAAGTCGGTTCTTTCTTTTTTCACGGCGAGAACTTTCAAGAATTTCACGTGTTTTTTTGCAAATTTCACGTCAGATTTAGTGATGTTCAAAACGTTTTTCACGCTCATTCGCTTGATTCTTGCAAGGGTGTATCGCTTGGATTTTATCTTCATTGCGTATTCAGAAAAACCGTCGAAATCATTTTGGAACATCAAGTTTTCAAGCCCTTCGGAAACTTCCGAAATATCTTCGCGCTCTTTCCCAAAAATGCCTTGATAACTTGCCAAAACGCCCAGTGAAGAGCAGTCTACAATATCGCTTTCCAAAAGCAATTCGAACGCTTTTGTTGGCATGTATTGTCTGGCTTTTTCAGTGTCGCCCGCAAGAAGGCAAGAACGGATAAAACTCGCACTTGCAAATTCCCCCTGTGGATTTTCGCTGTCGTGGTCGCTACCGATTCGCTTGATAGTTTCAAATTCGCCTTTGAACCCCACTTTTTTCCCCGCGCGGATGTATTCTACCCCCAAAACGTCGTTTGGCGATAACGAAAATTCGCTTCCGCTTTCAAGGTGGGTGTCTGATTTTGCCTTTGCGAAAGTTGTTCCCTTCGCGAGATTTTTCGAAAGTGATTTTTTGAAATATTTATCTTCGGAAAAGTCCGCCTGTGCTTGAAGCCTTGTGATGTTGCCACATTCGCTTCCAAAAAGCACTCTGTCCACCCCTTTGATTTGAGAAATCAACTTCATCGCGCCAAACGCAAATGTTTCTGCATTGCAACAAGAAAAGTGCACGGGCAGTTCGCAAACCATGTCCGCCCCCGCAAGAACAGCCATTTTTGCGCGCACGTGTTTTGGCAAAATACTGCCTTCCCCACGCTGAACGAAATTACCGCTCATAATGCAAATGACAGTGTCGCCGTTTTCCGATGCTTTTTTTATTATATGTTTGTGCCCGTTTGTTATGGGATTGAATTCCGAGATAATTGCAGTTATCATATTTTCTCCTGGCTGTGCTGTCTTTTTTTCTTATTATACCACACCACCCAAAAAAAATGTATGGTTTTAATGGGATTTTGCATAAAATCAAGCCTTTTTTGGTGGCGAGATTGCACTGTGCACTTTTTTGGCGTGCAACTGAAGATTAATCTTGCAAATCGCTCAGTATTTTGCAATAAAATAACAAAAAAATCAAAATAAAAAAGCGAGTTTGCAAAAGTGTGTGATTTTCCCCATAACAAAAGGGAATTTGATAAAAATTAAACAAAGATTTTTGCGATTTTTTACGCTACAACCCTTTACAAATCGACATATTTATTATATAATAACAAGGTTATAAAAACAAAATATTAGAAATAAAATTATAAACACGGGGGTAGTATAATGAATATACTAGTTATCAATGCTGGATCTTCATCACTTAAATATCAATTGATTGACATGAGCGATGAAAGTGTAGTTGCAAAAGGTCTTTGTGAAAGAATCGGAATCGCAGGAAGCAAGCTAAGCGGAAAAGGCAAGGGTGGAAACTCTTTCGAAATCGCTAGCGACATGCCAACTCATGACGTAGCAATCAAAATGGTTCTCGATAACCTTGTAAGTGAAGAAAACGGCGTTATCGCATCAATGGACGAAATCGTTGCTGTTGGTCACAGGGTTTTGCACTCTGGACTAGACTTCAAAGGATCTGTTCTTGTTGACGACAGCGTTATGGTAATCAACGATAAAAATGCAGAACTCGGACCACTCCACATGCCAGCAAACATCTCTGGTATCAAAGCTTGTCAAGCTGCAATGCCAACAACTCCAAACGTTTGTGTTTTCGACACAGCGTTCCATTCAACAATGCCTGATTATGCCGCACTATACGCTATCCCATACGAAGCATACACAGACTGGAATATCAAAAAATACGGTTTCCACGGAACAAGCCACCAATTTGTTTCTGGCGAAGCTGCAAAATACCTTGGCAGAAACGATTTGAAAATCGTCACTTGTCACCTTGGCAACGGTTCTTCTCTCGCTTGCGTGAAAGACGGAATTTGTATCGATACAACTATGGGACTAACACCGCTTGAAGGCGTTCCAATGGGAACAAGATCTGGCGATATCGACCCAGCAGCAATCGAATTTATCAGCCACAAATCAGGAATGACAGTTGAAGAAACTATTACATACCTAAACAAAAAATCAGGAATGCTTGGTATTTCTGGTGTTTCAAGTGACTTCAGAGACCTTTGCAAAGGCGCAGAAGAAGGACACGAAAGATGCAAACTTGCACTTGATATGTTCAACTATCACGTAAAAAAATACGTTGGTTCATTCATCGCAGTTATGGGTGGTGTTGATTGTATCGTCTTCACTGGTGGCGTTGGTGAAAACACAGAAGTTGTAAGAAACGATGTTTTGTCAACTCTTGGCTACGCTGGTGTAGAAATCGATCCAGAACTCAACAAGAAATATTCAAACGGAAAAGTTTATGCAAACGGCATAACAGAAATCCAATCTGCAAACTCAAAAGTTAAAGTTTTGGTTATCCCAACTAACGAAGAACTCGTTATCGCAAGAGAAACTTTGGCGCTAGCTTGCAACTAAGAAAAAACTACGCAATTATTCCATAAATATCTGAAAATCATGCAAAATTGATTGACAAACAACAAGGCTGTATGTATAATAGGGTGGTATTTATGAAAAAAATAGTCATCAAGTAAGGAGGTGCAACAATATGGCAGTACCAAAAAGAAAGATATCAAAACAAAGAGGTAACACAAGATTCGCAAACTGGAAAGCAACAGCTCCAACAATCAGCGAATGCCCACATTGCCATGAAATGAAGCTATCACACAGAGTTTGTAAACAATGTGGCTACTATGATGGCAAACAAATCGTGGTTCAAAAAGTAAAAGAAGACTAATTCTTTAACAGTGAAATTATAAGTGCAGATTTTTTATCTGCACTTTTTTCATGCCTTTTTTATGCCACAAATAAAACGTTGCGGTGGAATTTTCCTATCTTTGCTATCGCAATAATGCGGTAAAACTCAATATAAAAAGCAAAACACCTTGATTTTTTAGGTGTTTTTCCTTGTGATATCAAGGAAAATATTGTATAATAAAAAAGTATATAAAAATGTATATAAAATCTAAAATACGCAAGGGGTAAACCAAAATGAATAAAATCGTAGTTGACGCATTTGGCGGTGACAACGCACCAGCAGAAATTGTTAAAGGTGCAATAAAAGCAATAGAAGAAAAAGAAGGATTTGGCGTCTTGCTTGTTGGAAAAGAAGAAGAAATTTCAGCAATTTTGAAAGAAAACAACTGCGCAAGCGACAGAATTGAAATTTTGAACGCGACGGAAGTTATCACAAACGACGACGCTCCAACTTCAGCAATCAGATCAAAAAAGGATTCCTCACTCGTTCGCGGTTTGGAAACTTTGAAAGAAAAGGAAGATTGTGTTGGTTTTGTTTCTGCGGGAAGCACAGGCGCGGTTCTTGCGGGTGCACTTTTCAAACTTGGCAGACTCGACGGCATCGCTCGCCCAGCGCTTGCACCTTCTATGCCATCTGCAAAAGGTTCGGAAGTTGTCATGCTTGATATCGGCGCAAACGTAGATTGTAAAGCGGAATATTTGGTTCAATTTGCAATCATGGGTTCAAGCTTTTTGAAAAAAGCTCACGGCAATCAAAACCCACGCGTAGCACTTTTGTCAAACGGTGTGGAAGATAAAAAGGGCAACGAACTCAATAAAACAGCGTTCAAACTTTTGAAAGAAACAAAGGGTATCAACTTTGTTGGCAATATGGAGGCAAGGGAAATCCTTTCTGGTGACTACGATGTTATCGTAACTGACGGCTTTGCGGGCAATATTGGTCTCAAATCAATGGAAGGTGCAATTCTCACAGTGTTCTCGTATTTGAAACAAGGAATTATGTCTTCGCTCAAAACAAAGATTGCTGGTGCACTTTTGAAAGGTGTTTTTAAAGATATGAAATCAAAGCTTGATTACAACGCAAACGGCGGGGCAGTTTTGCTCGGCGTGAAAAAACCAATCGTGAAATGTCACGGCTCTTCAAAGGCGGATTCAATTGCAAAATCAATCCACCAATGCTTCGCATTGCACCAATCAAAATTCATCGATAATATCCAAGAAGTGATGAATGAAAATACACAAGAGCAATAAGCGAGAATAAATGAACACACAAGAAATCGAAAAACTGATTGGCTACACATTCAAAGATAAACAACTTTTGATAAAATCGCTTACCCATTCATCTTTCAACAAAAGAAAGGAAAATTATGAAAAACTTGAGTTTTTTGGGGATGCTTATTTGAATTTTGCAATTGCAAAGTATCTTTTTGAAACCCACAAAAAACTTTCCGTTGGCGAGATGACAAAGCTTCGCGCGCAAATTGTATGCACGGAAAATCTTCGCAATGCAACAAAGCGATTGGGGCTTTGGGATTTTGTTAGGCGAGATGACAACGCAAGGTCGCTTGACGCTTCAAAAAAGCTTTTTGCGGATGTCTTTGAAAGTATCGTTGGCGCAATATATACCGACGGCGGAGAAGAACAAAGCCGAGAATTTATTTTTCGCGCATTGGAAAAAGAAATCAAAATGTGCGTAAGCCAAGATGTTTTAACAGATTATAAAACAACTTTGCAAGAATATATCCAAGGTGAAAAACTCGGTGAAATTTCTTATGATTCAACGGATGTTTCCCACAACCCACAATCGCCGTATTTTGAAACGTCGCTTAAAGTTGACGGCAAAAAAGTTGCAAAAGGCTGTGGAGAAAGCAAGAAAAAAGCAAGCCAAGCTTGTGCAAAAAACGCACTGATAAAATACGGGATAATAAAATAACTCAGGAAATATAGGGAAATAAAAAACACAAAGCAGGTGGAAAGGTGAAACTAACTAAAATCGAAATCTACGGATTCAAATCATTTTATAACAGAACGGAGATAACGCCGGGAGAAAAAATCACAGCAATCGTTGGACCAAACGGCTGTGGCAAATCTAACGTTGCCGATGCCATTCGTTGGGTAATGGGTGAACAAAGCTCAAAAATCCTACGTGGCTCTTCAATGTCGGATGTGATTTTCAACGGCACAGCCAAAAGAAAATCTCTTTCGTATGCCGAAGTTTCGCTGTGTTTTGATAACGCTGATGGTGCAATGCCACTTGAATATGCCGAAGTCACAATCACTCGCAAACTTTACAGAAGTGGAGAAAGTGAATACCTAATAAACGGCAAAACATCAAGGCTTAAAGATATCACAAACCTTATTCGCTCAAGCAAAATGGGCAGGGAAGGTTATTCAATAATCGGACAAGGCAAGGTTGAAGAATTCATCAATTCCAAACCGGAAGAAAGAAGAGCACTGTTTGACGAAGCAACAGGCATCGCGGGTGCAAAACAAAAGCGTGCGGAATCAGAACGCAAGCTTTCAAGAACGGATGAAAACCTTATAAGATATAAAGATATCTTGCAAGAAATCGATAGAACGCTTTTGCCACTTGAATCGCAAGCGGAGTCGGCAAGAAAATATTTCACGCTAAAGGAAAGCTTGAAATATAACGAAGTCAACTATTATATCCACAAAAAAGATTCAAGAAATAAAGAACTAGAAACAGTTCTCAAAAAGATTGAAGCACTTTCAGAAGAGCTATCGCAAAAACAATCTAACCTTGAAAAAGCCAACGCGCAATATATCGAAATTCTAGATAATATGGACGGCGCAGATGATAAAATCAAACAGCTCCACCAAAAGCAATTGGATTTTTCACTGCTCAAGGAAAAAGAAGATGGCAAACGCAAATTGCACGAACAAAAAGTGGATTTCTTGTACGCTCAACTTGAAAGCGTTCAAGACCAAACTGCGAGAATCGAAAGAAGCTTGAAAGAAGACGGCGAAAAGCAAAAGGCAATCTTATCAGAAGTTGAAAAACTTCTCGAAAGCGTTGAAAAAACAGAAAATGAAGGCGGAAATCTAAACCTTGAATACGGCGAAGTTGTCGCACAAAGGGAAGCTATCGCAAGAAAAATCGAAGAATTCGAAAAGCGTGAAAAGGAAAACATCTATTCTGCAAGCGACCTTTCAAGCGAGATTGCAAAGCTGGATTTTGAAATGAATTCAATCGAAAGCCAAATTCTTGAACTGTCTGAAAGAAAAGCTGTGCTTGATAAAGAAACTAAAGCCAAAACGGCGGAAAAAGAAGAATGCAACGCCCGCGGTGCAAGCGTGCTTGACAAAATCGACGCACTTCATAAACAGCGGTTCGAAGGTGAAGCAAGCGTTCAGGAAAAAAGCTTGAAGCTTGATAAAATAAAAGAAAACATCGCAACTTGCGAAAAGTTCGTTCACGAGAGCACTGCTCGCGAGAAAATGGTGCAAGAATTGCAAAATTCATATGAAGGGTATTCTTCAGCGGTCAAAAAATTGCTTAAGGATTCAGATCACAACGAAACTTTATCTTCAAAAATCAACGGCACTGTCGCAAACCTTGTGAAAGTTCCAAAAGGGCTTGAAATGGCAATTGAATCAGCACTTCAAAACGCTTTCCAAAACGTGGTTGTGCCTAGCGTTCAAGATGCGAAATCGCTTATATCGTATCTCAGAAACAACCACTATGGTCAAGTGACTTTCTTGCCACTAGACACCGTGAAACCAAGAAGCTTGCGTGGCGACCAAATGTCGGTTCTTCGCGAAAATGGCGTGCTTGGCATTGCTTGCGACCTTGTTTCATTTGATAAAAAGTATCAAACAGCTTTCGAAAGTTTGCTTGGTGCAGTTGTCGTTGTTGAAGATATAGACAGCGGCATTGCGGTTCAAAAAAGATATAATTCCGGCTTTAAAATTGTCACAAAGCTTGGCGAAATTTTCGCAACTTCCGGCTCGGTTACGGGCGGGTCAGCAAAGCAAGGTGTGGGCAATGTTCTGTCCTATCAAAACCGCCTTGAAGATATTGCAAACGAAAGGGATAAAGCCGCCACCAAACAGCGCGACCTTGAATCGCTTTTCTCAGTTTTGCAAACAACGATTGATAAAGAACGCAAAGTGGTTTCTGATATATCTTCTCAAATGCAAAAGCTTGAAGTGGAAAAAGCACAAAGCATAGAAAGTTTGAAAAGTGTTTCCATTGCAGAACAGCGTGGAATTTTCGAACTTCGCGGTGTGAATCAAAAATTGGAAATCGTGTCAGAACGTACGCTTGAAATCACTAAGGAAAAACAAAGCCTAGAAAGCGTTTCTCGCGAAATGCAAAAGTCTGGCAAAGAAACAACTGGTGAAGTTGTATCGTTGAAAGAAAACTTGCAAAAAGCCACTGCAAAAGCCGACGAAATTGCTTCGTTGCTTGCGGAAAAAAATCTTCAGCTTGCGAAAATCAACGGCGAAATCCAAAACGCGAAACAGCGTGAAAGTGCCGTTTTGGAAAACGTATCGCAAAACGAATTTTTGCTTGCATCATGCGATGAAAGCCACGATAAAATCAAGGGCGAAATTGCAGATTTGAAAGCGGAAGTGTTTGAAGAAATCGACCAAACATATATAAATAATTTGAAAGGCGAAATCGCAAGCGTAGAAAGCTTCAAGAAAACCCTTTCGGAAAACTTGCAAAAACTCGACGTTCAAAAGGGCTATGCCACAATCGAAGTTCAAAAACTTACAGCGAAAAAACAAAGCCTTGAAACCAGTGCAGAGGACGATTCCGAACTTACAATGCTGTTTGAATCGCTTGGCGACGAATATGGCGAAATAGACTTTGCCCGCGAAAAGGACGAAGCCTACAACCCAAGCGGAGCGAAGCTAGCAATAAAGAAACTAAAAGGCGAAATCTTCGCACTTGGCAACATCAACACAGGTGCAATCGAAGAATACGCAAATCTTCTTTCGCGTCACAACGAAATGACATCCCACAAAGAAGACATGGAAAAAGCTGGCGAAGATTTAAGAAAAGTTATCGACAGCTTGAATTTGGAAATGAACAACACATTCTTTGACGAGTTTGAAAAAATCGGCGAAAACTTCAACCAAATATTCTCCGAACTGTTTGGCGGTGGCAACGCAAAACTGAAACTCATCGAAAACGAAAGTGGCGACAATCTGACATACGGCATAGATATCGAAGCCAAACCACCTGGAAAAACGCTTCAAAGCATGACGCTACTATCAGGTGGCGAAAAAGCACTCACAGCAATTGCAATCATCATCGCAATCATGCGTGCAAGACCAATGCCATTCTGCGTGTTCGACGAAATCGAAGCGGCGCTTGACGATGTAAATTGCAGAAGATTTGCAAGCTACATCAAAAACTTTGCCGACGCAACACAATTTATAATCATCACCCACAAAAAATCGACAATGGAAGTTGCCAACAATCTGTTTGGCGTTACGATGGAAGAAAAAGGACTTTCTAAACTCGTTTCTGTTTCTATAAGCGATGTTTCGTGAGAAAAATTTTAATAAAAAGGAAAACATATGGGACTATTTGATAAATTTAAACAAGGCTTAAAAAAGACAAAAGACAACCTTTTTTCTGCAGTTTCAAGCATATTCACAGGCAAAATAGATGACGAGTTTTATGAAGAATTAGAATTTGCGCTCATCTCTGCCGACGTTTCTCCACAGACTTCTATGGATATGATTGACATGCTTAAGGATAAAGTGAAAGAAAACAAAATCACCGATCTTGACGGTGTGAGAATTGCCCTTCGCGAGATAATAACACAGCTGCTTGAAGAATGCAACACCCTAGAAATCCAAACGCCTTGCGTTATTATGATGGTGGGTGTGAACGGTGTTGGCAAAACAACAACTATCGGAAAACTCACAAACTATTTCAAATCACAAAAGAAAGAAGTGGTGCTTGTTGCGGCGGACACTTTCCGTGCGGCGGCAGCAGAACAGCTTACAGTTTGGGCGGAAAGAAGCAAAGTTCGTATCATCAAACAATCCGCGGGTGCAGACCCAGCAGCAGTTGTTTTCGACGGTGTTTCTTCGGCAAAATCAAAAGGGACAGACATTCTTTTGGTGGACACAGCGGGAAGACTTCACAACAAAGTCAACCTTATGCAAGAACTTGAAAAAATGGAAAGGGTTGTCGCAAGAGAATATCCAGAAGCACACTTTTATAAATTCATGGTGCTAGATGCAGTCACAGGTCAAAACGCTGTCAACCAAGTGGAAGCTTTCAATGAAGCTGTTGATATCGATGGAATTGTGCTCACAAAACTTGACGGCACAGCAAAAGGTGGCGTTGCAATCACAATTGCAAAAGATAAAGAAATGCCAATCTGCTTTATCGGACTTGGCGAACAAATCGACGATTTGCAAGAATTCGACGCAAAAAGTTTCGCGGAAGCCATCATATAAAAAATCGAAATAAAAAATCGGAGATTTTTTATTTAATTAAAAATTAAAAATTAAAAATTAAAAATTGTGGTAAGGCACTCGCAAGCTCGTGCACTCAATTTATATTTGGACACTAAAAAAGGAACGCTATTTTTATATAGTAGCGTTTCTTTTGTTGTTTACTATTATATTGAAAAGCACGAAGCAAAGCTGAGTGCATTACCACAATTTTTAATTTTTAATTTTTAATTTTTAATTAATAAAGATATACTAGACAAGCAATTTCACTTGACACCCCCATAAAAATATGCTATTATACCTATGCTGTGTGTGGCAGAATTGCTATGCGGTGGCAAAAATGATAAAAAAGAGTGATAAAAATGGAAAAAGATTTGATTTACAGCATGCTGTTTGATATATATGGTGAGCTTCTCACTAAAACTCAAGCGGATATGTTGGAAAGATACTACAATTTCGATTCGTCACTTTCCGAAATAGCGTCAGAATTTGGCGTGTCGCGTCAAAGCGTGCTAGACGCAATAAAAAAGGGGCAATCTAAACTTAAAAAGTATGAAGATTGCTTGAAAATTAACAGCAGAAAAAACGCACTTACAGATATTTGCACCAAGGAATATAAATCCGAGGAAGCCAAATCCATTGTAAAAAGTGTTTTGGACGTTTTGGAGGAAGAGTAAACATGGCAGCTTTTTCAGGGGTAAGCGAAAAGCTAAATCATATATTCAAAAAACTGACTCAAAAAGGCAAACTTACCGAGCTGGAAATCAAAACAGCTATGCGTGAAGTTCGTATTGCTTTGCTTGAAGCGGACGTAAACCTTATGGTTGCGAAAGATTTTTGCAAACGTGTCAGCGAAAAGGCGGTTGGTGAAGACGTTCTGAAAAGTTTGTCGCCAGCTCAGCAAGTAATAAA
This sequence comes from Bacillota bacterium, assembly GCA_044426085.1. Classification (GTDB taxonomy): domain Bacteria; phylum Bacillota; class Clostridia; order Christensenellales; family CAMQZB01; genus JAWXUU01. The sequence continues at coordinate 111,264 of JAWXUU010000005.1, forward strand.
AATTGTAAACGAAGAACTCTGCGCCCTTATGGGTGGCACAGCATCAAAGCTTGAAACGGCAAACAAAGGTCCGTCGATTTATATGATGTGTGGTCTTCAAGGTGCGGGTAAAACCACAATGTGTGGCAAGCTTGCAAACATGCTTAAAAAGCAAAACAAGAAAGTGCTTTTGGTTGCGTGCGATATATATCGCCCAGCGGCAATCAAACAACTTCAAGTTGGCGGAGAAAGCATCGGGGTGGAAGTTTTCGAACAGGGAACTCAAAGCCCAATCAAAACAGCAAAAGAAGCGGTGAAGTATGCTGATAAAAAATCATTCGACGTAGTGATTTTGGACACAGCAGGAAGACTGCACATTGATACACAGCTCATGGACGAGCTTGCAAAAATCAAAGCGGAAGTAAATCCAACAGAAATCCTTCTAACGGTGGATTCAATGACAGGTCAAGACGCTGTTAATGTTGCAAAAACTTTCAACGAAACACTTCAAATCACAGGCGTGGTTCTAACAAAACTCGATGGCGACACTCGTGGTGGTGCGGCACTTTCAATCAAAGCGGTTACTGGTGCTCCAATCAAGTTTTGCGGTATTGGCGAAAAAATTTCTGATATCGAAACTTTCCATCCCGACAGAATGGCTTCAAGAATTCTCGGCATGGGCGATGTTCTTTCCCTTATCGAAAAAGCCCAATCGGCAATTTCCGAAGAAGAACTCAAAAAAATGGAACAGCGTTTCAAGGAAAATATCTTCACCCTTGAAGATTACCTTTCACAAATGGATCAACTCAAAAACATGGGCGATATGCAAGGAATGCTTTCAATGATTCCCGGCATGAGCAAAGTGAATTTGAAAGATGCTCAGGTGGACGAAAATAAAATCGAACGCATGAAAGCAATCATAAGATCAACAACAAAAGAAGAAAGAAGAAGACCCGAAATCATCAACGGTTCAAGAAGAAAAAGAATAGCACAAGGAAGCGGAACAACAATCCAAGAAGTAAATCAAGTGCTAAAACAATTTGAACAAACAAAACAAATGATGAAGATGATGAAAGGCGGAAAAGGCAAAATGCCACGCTTGCCGTTTTAAGAAGTTGCAAGAAGCAAAACAAGGTATCAAGAACCGATGGGTTCTAAATATAGAAAATTTTAAAAATTATATTGGAGGTCATGAAAATGGCAGTAAAAATGAGATTGACAAGACTAGGAAGCAAAAAAGCACCAACTTACAGAGTAGTTGTTTGTGATGCAAGAAAAGCAAGAGATGGCGAATATATTGAAAGTGTTGGCCACTACAACCCACGTTCAAAAGAATGTGTTTTGGATGCAGAAATCGCTAAAAAATGGTTGGCATGTGGTGTTCAACCAACAGAAACAGTTAAATCACTTTTGGTTAAATCTGGAATTATCGAACAATCAAGCAAACTTTCTCCATCTAGAACTAAAGTTAAAAAAAGTAAATAATAGGTGAAAAAATGATTCAAGAACTTGTAAAATTCATGGTTACAGAATTTGTCGGTCACGATAATTTTGAAATCGAAACTGTCGAAGGCGAAAGTGGCGAAAAAACTATTCTCTTGAAACTTGATTCAAGTGATATGGGTAAAGTCATTGGCAAACAAGGCAGAATCGCAAAAGCTATGAGAACAATTGTTAAAGCAGCATCTTCAAAAGAAGAAGGTCGCTACTATGTTGAAATCAAAGAAATGGGCGAAAAAGAATAAAAGAGAATTGTGATGAAAAAAATTATTATTGGACAAATAATAAAAGCACAGGGAATCAAAGGAGAGGTTAAGGTCAAGGTGTATGCCGGCGACCTTAGCCGTTTTTTGAATTATAAGAAGTTTTTTGCGGGCGATAAAATCTTTGAAGTTGAGTCTTCAAGGGGCGCGGGAGAATTTGCTTTTGTCAAATTCAAACATGTGCCAGACCGCAACGGTGCAGAACTTCTTCGCGGAATCAAGCTTGAAATCGAAAGAGAGCAACTTCCAAAACTTCCTGATGGCGACTATTATATCTTCGAAGCGAAAGTTTGCGACGTCTTTTTTGAAGATGGCGAAAGGCTTGGCTCGGTTGTTGATATTTTGCAACATCCCGCGCAAGATATATTTGTTGTGAAAACGGATAAAGGCGAAGTTATGTTCCCAAGCTTGAAAGATGTGGTGCTTTTTGTTGATGCGGATAAAAAGAAAATAACTATAAACAAAAAACGTTATGGCGAAACTGCCGTGACAAGCGAAACGGACGAAATTGACGATGAAGATTGAAATTTTAACGCTGTTTCCCGAGATGTTTGCCCCACTTGAGCACAGCATTTTGAAGCGTGCAAGGGCAAAAAATTTGTTTCAGCTTTCAGTTGTGGATATCCGCCCCTTTGCGGATAACAAGCATAAAAAATGTGACGACTATCCCTTTGGCGGTGGTGCGGGCATGGTGATGATGGCTCAGCCAATCGCAAGCGCAATAAACGCAATCGACCCAAACCGCGAAGCAAAGCGATATTATATGTCCCCTCAAGGTGCAACATTTTCGCAAAAAACGGCGGAAAACATGTCTAAACTTGAAAGGATAATCCTTTTGTGTGGGCATTATGAAGGCGTCGACCAACGCGTTTTGGATAAGTATTTCGACGGTGAAATTTCCATCGGCGATTATGTTCTCACGGGTGGCGAACTCGGCGCAATGGTTGTTGTGGACGCCCTTTCAAGGCTTATTGATGGCGTGATAGACAGCGAAAGTTTGAAAGATGAAAGCTTCACAGATGGATTGCTTGAATACCCACAATACACCCGCCCAAGCGTGTTTGAAGATATGGAAGTGCCTTCGGTTCTCCTTTCTGGCAACCACGCCCAAATTGAAAAGTGGCGAAGAGATATGCAGGTGGAAATCACAAAACAAAAGCGTCCCGACTTGCTTGAAAAATAACCCCATTATTGGAGAAAAATAAAATGGTAATACAATGGTTTCCCGGCCACATGACGAAAACCCTTCGCATGATGGACGACGAAATAAAAAAGGTTGACGGAGTGATATACGTGCTTGATGCAAGAGCGCCGTATTCTTCGTTGAACCCAGAATTCCAAAAGAGAATTCAAAACAAACCACATATGTATGTGATAAATAAATGCGACCTTGCCGACGACCGTGCAACAGCCCTTTGGGTTAAGCACTTTCAAAAGGGTGGCAATATTTGCGTGCGTGCGATTTCAACAAAATCAGGCGCAGCAAAGGAAGTTTATAAAAAAGCATTACAACTTTTGAAAGAAAAAATTGCAAGAAACCAACAAAAACAAGTCAATAAGAAAATGCGTCTTATGGTTATTGGAATCCCAAACAGCGGAAAATCCACACTGATCAACAACCTTTGTGGCAACAAGCGTGCGATAACAGGTGATAAACCCGGTGTAACGCGTGGCAAACAATGGCTTTATGTGGACGAACAAATGGAGCTTTGCGACACGCCAGGCTCGCTTTATCCAAGCTTTGAAAACCAAAAAACGGCTAAAAACTTGGCTTATATCGGTTCAATCAACGATAATATTTTGGATAAAAACGAATTGGCACTTGAATTTTTGAAAACGATTGTTACGATATATCCAAAGCTTATCCAAGAAAAATATAAAGTGGACGTTTCAAAACCCGCACTTGAAATCTACGAACAAATTTGCAAAAATCGTGGTTTCCTTCTTCGCGGTGGCGATTTTGATTACGACCGCGGTGCTGCTGCGATTTTGGATGATTTCAGAAAGGGCAGAACGGGGAATATCACACTCGATAAATACTACGAAATTTTTGGCAAAAACCAAGAAACGGCAGAAAAAGTGAAGAAAGTCGATAAAAAGAAGAAGAAATTTGGCGAAGAAACCCCTATTATTGAAGTTGCAACAGTCGACCCAAGCCAACTTTCTGTCGCACAAATGCGCAAGATGGAAGAAGACAATGCATAATTTTGACAGAGAATTTTTCGGTGAAAATAAAGCGGTGCTCGGCATAGATGAAGTTGGCAGAGGCCCGCTTGCAGGTGACGTTGTGGTTTGCGGAATTGTTATGGATTTATCCGAAGGTAAGATTATCGACGGTGTTAATGATTCTAAAAAACTCACAAAAAGAAAGCGTGATATGCTGTTTGATAAAATACTTACAAACGCAATCGAAGTTTCAATCCAAAGGGCGACTCCAGCTGAAATTGACGAAATAAATATCCTAAATGCCACAAAAAACTGTATGAAAAGGGCGATTGAAGAAATTTCGACACCCGTTGATGCGGTGCTTGTGGATTATGTGGATTTGAAACAAGATAAAGTTGTCCCAATCGTGAAAGGGGATGCGAAAAGCTACACAATCGCGTGTGCTTCAATCGTTGCAAAGGTCACGCGGGATCGTGAAATGGAAGTGCTTGCGGAAGTTTATCCGCACTATGCTTTCGAAAAAAACATGGGCTACGGCACAAAAGCACATTCGGAAGGCATCATAAAGCACGGACTTTGCGAAATTCACAGAAGAAGTTTCACAAGAAAATTTTGGGAAGAAAAATAATTCAAAAAGTTTAAAGCGGGTGATTTTATGAGAATGGGTGAAAACACAAGAGCGATTGGAAATATTGCGGAAAACATGGCTGTGGAATATTTGAAAAACGAAGGCTACGATATTGTGCGTAGAAACTTTGAATGGATAGTGGAAGATAAAATCGTCGGCGAAATCGATATCATCGCCCAAAAAGGCGACGTGGTTGCCATCGTGGAAGTGAAAGCTTCAACCCACCCATCCGATTTCAACCCATCCGAGCGTGTGGATAAAGCAAAACAAAACAAAATCAAAAAAACCGCAATAGTCTTTTCGTGGGAATTTGGTGAAAATTGGAACTATCGTTTTGATATCATCGAGATTGTCGGTGAAGAAATTTATCACATTGAAGAGGCGTTTATTTAAAGGCACTGCGTGCCTTTAAATAAAAATTAAAAATTAAAAATTAAAAATTAAAAATTAAAAATTAAAAATTAAAAATTAAAAACAGGCTTCGCTCTGCGAGCTCGATAAAAATTAAAAATTGTGGTAAGGCACTCGCGTGTCGCTTGTGCTTTTCATTATTCACTATTCATTTTTGAATTAAATTTAAATTTTTAATTCAAAAACACCCTTATTTTACTTGCCAAAAGGCTTTTTTTATGCTAATATATTTGGGTGACTCGGATGTTCCTCTGCAGGATACGAACATCAAGTATTAAAAATCAGGAGGATTAAAGTCATGAATTTGATTCAAGCAATCGAAAAAGAGTATATGAGAGATGATTTAACTCCATTCAGAATTGGTGATACAGTTCGCGTAATGGTAAAAATCGTGGAAGGAACAAGAGAAAGAATTCAAGCATTTGAAGGAACAGTAATCTCTAAAAAGAACGGTAGCGTGAGAGAAACATTCACAGTAAGAAGAATGTCATTTGGTGTAGGTGTTGAAAGAACATTCCCAATGCACTCACCAAAAATCGATTCAATCGTTGTTGTAAGACGTGGTAAAGTTAGAAGAGCTAAAATCTACTACCTCAGAAACAGAATTGGTAAAGCAACAAAAGTTAAAGAAAGAATCTAATAAATCAAAAACAAACCCCGAACGAAAGTTCGGGGCTTTTTTTATTGAATGGACATATAAAGCATTATTTCCATGTGAGATTGAGTTCTCGATTTTGCGAAACGCAATCTGATAAATAAAGATTTATCAAAGTTTGATATGGAATACCGTTATTTGATGATTGAGTTTTAAAAAAATCAATAGTTTCGGCATCGATATTGATAGTGACTTGTCTTTTTGTTTTTTTTACATACGGATTTTTTACCGCATTTGAGAAATCATATTCTTCTTTCATAATAATCACCTCGTTTTTAATCATAATATTGTTTTGTTTCATTTTTAGTTGCTTTTCTGGTAAAGATAATTATATTATAATTATAATATAATTATTTGTCAAGTATTTTATGTAATTTATTTATAAAACACCCATCCAGCCCGAAAAATATACAATTGCATAAAAGATTGCAAGGTGAGCGGGATAGAAGATATAAAAGAAGTATTTCATTTTCAATTTTCCACGCTTGCCGTTATAAAGCAAAATAAGGGCAGTCGCCACAAAATACATAATCGGCGGAACAGAAAGTTCATAAAGGGCGTATATAACAAGGTGAGAAACGCTTGCAAAAATTCGGTTGTCTTTCAGCAAATAAAATGCGACAATAAAAAGCACGCCTTCGCTTGCGTAATCAGTTTTGCACAAATCAGCGAGCGAAGCAAACGCGAATATTGCCAAAGCTTGCAACAAAACTTGCAACTGAATTTTCATGTCTGAATTTTGGATTTTTTCAATGCACAAAAGGGCGAAAAGACCAATCAGCATTGTGAAAAGCACATTTTGATAAATAAAAGAGCCAACAAAATTATACATTTCTCCAGTGATAAACGCATAAAATGCAAGGTCAAATGGCAGTTCGGAAACAACTGCAAAAATCCCCATCAAAACCATATATCGCGTGCGATTTTTTGTGTGGATAAACCCTTCCACAATAAAAAAGCAAAATATTGGGAACGCCAATCTGCCGATAGCAGGCATGGTCACAATTATCAAATTGTATAGCGACTCAATTTCCGAAAAGGCAATCGCGCCCGCTTTATATTGCAAATAATACATGCTGTAAAACCACCAAAACAGCACGATTTTCGCAAAGTGGTCGCAAATCATGGAAGCAAATGCAATGATTTTCAGTGTGTTGCCAGAAAGAAATTCAAATCGCGAAATTTCATTGTTAATATTTTCAAGCATGAAAAGTTCCTTTTTTATTTTATAATACCACAAATGTTCCCCTATGGCAACAAATCGCAGTACTTTTCTGTTTTGCGGTATATTTTAAAATTTCATTATGAATTTTTTGCAAAATAAAATCATTTGTGATATAATAAGAAAAATACGCTAAAAAAAGGGGGAAGACAAATGGATATGTTTGATATGATAGCGGAAAAACGTCCAAATTCCAAACCCCTTGCCGAAAGAATGCGACCGGACATGTTGCAAGATTTTGTTGGTCAAAAACATCTGATCAGAGAAAATTCCCTTTTGCAACGTGCAATCAAGGGTGGCGTGCTTGGCAGTTGCATTTTTTGGGGTCCACCCGGCACGGGAAAAACAACCCTTGCCAACGTGATTGCAAACACATGCAAAGGCAACTTTGCCAAGCTGAACGCCGTGACATGCGGTGTTGCCGATGTGAAAGCAGTTATCAAAAAGGCGGAAGAAGATAAGAAGTTTTACAATAAAGATACCTATCTTTTGCTTGACGAATGCCACCGCTTTTCAAAATCCCAATCAGACAGTATGCTTTCCGCAATAGAAAAAGGCACGATAATTTTCATTGGTTCAACAACGGAAAACCCATTTATCGCAATGACTCCCGCAATCGTTTCACGTTGCAGAGTTTTCGAATTCAAAAGGCTTTCAGATGATGATATTTTCTACGCCTTGAAAAATGCCGTGACAAGCGAAAACGGGCTTAAAAACTACGATATTGAAATAGAAGATAAAGCAATTTCCCACTTGGTGTGGGCGGCTGCTGGCGACATGCGAAGCGGATATAACGCACTAGAGCTTGCTGTGAAATCAACAAATCCAAACAGTGACGGCGTGATAAAAATCACCCTTGAAGATGCGGAAGATTGCACGCAGCAACGCAGTATTTCTGTGGACGACGGGCTGTATTACGACATGCTTTCTGCATTTTGCAAATCACTTCGTGGCAGTGACCCCGATGCGGCATTATATTATTCCGAAAGGCTTATTTCCGCAGGTTGCGACCCAAGGCTTATCGCAAGAAGGCTGTTTGTTCACGCGTCGGAAGATGTTGGCATGGCAGACCCGCAAGCGATGTTGATTGCAAATTCTGCGCTAAATGCGGTTGAAAAACTCGGTATGCCAGAAGGGCGAATACCGCTTGCTGAAGGGATAATATACGTCTGTCTTGCGGAAAAATCCAACTCTGTTGTGGTCGCACTTGCAAAGGCAAGCGAGGCGGCGAGAAACTCTTCAGATGATATAATCCCTGTTCATCTTATGGATAGGCACTATAAAGGGGCGGAAAAGCGAAACGGCGAAAGCACATATTTATACCCCCACGATTTTGGCGGATATGTTCACCAACAATACTTGCCAGACGGCGTGAAAAACGAAAGGTTTTATTATCCGTGTGGAAACGGCAATGAAAAAGATATAAAAATAAAAAAATGGGACGATCAACAATAAAGGTTCAAAGAAAATTTTTTGGGTATAATTGATTGTGTATAATCAAAAAAGTATTAATAGGAGAATAAAATGGACGGAATAAGCAGAGTTGCTTTCACAGTTTTTGGCATGGACATATATTGGTATGCCGTGATAATAGTTTCAGGAATGATTCTCGGTTGCCTTGTTGCAGCCCACCTTGTGAAAAACAGGGGAATGGACAGCGAGATAATCTTGGATCTTATGATATGGCTTTTGCCACTTTCAGTTATTGGTGCAAGACTTTATTATGTGATTTTTGAATTCGATTCAAGCTGGTCTTTTGCGGATATCTTTGCAATAAGGGATGGCGGACTTGCGATATACGGCGGTGTTATCGTCGGGTTTATCGTGGCGATTGTCTTTTCAAAAAAACGCAAGTTCACAAAGTATGAAATCTTGAACTTGCTCGACTGCTTGGTTGTGGGTCTTATTTTGGGTCAAGCGATTGGAAGATGGGGCAACTTTTTCAACCAAGAAGCACACGGCGGACTTATCACAAACCTAGCGATGCAATTCTTCCCAATGGGAGTTTTGATTAATGGCAATTGGTATTTTGCGACGTTCTTTTATGAATTTTCTGCCAATATCGTGGGCTTTGCACTGCTGTTTATTCTCAACAAAAAATTCAAAGATTCACGCGGATTTATCACTTGTGGATACTTCGTTTGGTATGGCTTTGCAAGAATGATAATCGAAGGTATGCGAACAGACAGCCTATATTTTTTGAAAGAAACAATCGGCGAAGTTATAAGAGTTTCGCAAGTTCTCAGCGGACTTATGGTTATCGGCGGAATTGTGTTTGCAGTGTTTTTATATAAAAACGGATTTTTCACAGTGGGTGATAAAAAAGAAATAATCGCAGAAGAGATAGAAGCGGAAACAGAAGTTTCGCAAAGTGAAGATACAGAAAATGCAGAAATTGCAGAAGCAAACCAAGCTGAAATAAATCAAGAACAATAAAATAACAACAATAAAAAGAAAATATATAACACGAAAAAATATATAACACATTAAATATATAATAAAAATATACAGCACGAAAGAAAAAGGAGTAGCGTATGAGAAACTTAACAATGATGACGGATTTTTATCAACTTACAATGGCGAACGGTTATTTTCAAAACGATGAAAAAAATGTTGAGGCAGTTTTTGACTTATTTTTTCGAGAGGGTGACAAAATTTCATACTGCATATCAGCGGGGCTTGAGCAAGCGGTGGAATATCTGTTGAACCTTGAATTCACAGATTCCGACATTGAATTTTTGGATACACTTGGCTATTTCACTGCAGATTTTTTGCAGTATCTTAAAACATTTAAGTTCACAGGTGACCTATATGCAATGCCAGAAGGCACAGTTGTGTTCCCAAACGAACCAATTCTTACAATCAAAGCGCCGATTATTGAAGCGCAAATTGTGGAAACAGCACTTCTAACGATAATCAATCATCAAACGCTTATCGCAACAAAAACTGCGAAAGTGAAATCAGCATGCGGTGGCGATTCGCTTCTAGAATTCGGACTTCGCCGTGCCCAAGGCGCGGATGCCGGCAACTACGGTGCAAGGGCGGCAATGATTGGTGGTGCGGATGGCACTTCAAACGTGTTTTTGGCAAAAAAATACAACCTAGACCCAAAGGGCACTCACTCGCATTCTTGGGTTATGAGTTTCAATCATGAAATAGATGCCTTCCGTGAATATGCAAGATTGTATCCTGATAAATGCCTACTTTTGGTTGACACCTACGACACTCTTGCTTCGGGCGTGCCAAATGCGATTGAAGTTTTCAAAGAACTAAAAGCAAATGGATATAAACCCGTTGGCATAAGACTTGATTCTGGCGACCTTGCATACCTATCAAAAAAAGCTAGAATACTCCTTGACGAAGCGGGCTTTGAAGATGCAAAAATCTGTGCTTCAAGCGACCTTGACGAACACCTTATTATGTCGCTTAAACAACAGGGCGCAAAAATTGATATGTGGGGTGTTGGCACAAAGATGATAACATCATATGACTTGCCGGCGCTTGGCGGGGTATACAAAATGTCTGCGATTTCGCAAAATGGTAAACTCGTTCCAAAAATCAAGATATCAAACAACATGATAAAAATCACCAACCCTGCGCTTAAAACTGTGCAAAGAATATATAACAAGAAAAACAATATGGCACTTGCTGATCTTATCACCCTTAAAGGCGAAACGTTCGACGGAAGCCCACTTGAAATTTTCCACCCAGTGGAAACGTGGAAACGCATGGTGATAACAGACTACACAATGCGCGACCTTCACGAAACGGTTATTGAAAACGGCGAATTGAAAAAACCGTTGCCAACCTTTGAAGAAACTATTGAATATGCAAAATGCGAACGCAACAGTATTTGGGACGAATATAAAAGACTTTACAATCCAGAAAATTATAAAGTTGACTTATCTGAAAATCTTCACACTATCAAGACGGACATATTGAAAAGCATAGCGAAAAAAATGAAATAATAGGAGTCCGTTATGGAAAACAATCAAGCTAAAATAAGCGAATATATCACTCTTATAAAAAGGGAAAATGAACTTTTGAAAAGGGAAAATGCCATTTTGAAAGAAAATATGCAAAAGATTAAAAAAGGTGTTGCAAGTTTTGTGGAAAGGGCAGATATCGTGCAAGCGGAAGCGAAACAATCGCTTAATCAAAACATTTTGCGACTTAAAGTTTACGAACTAAAGCTTATTTCTTATTATAATAAAGTGGTTCAAAAATATCCAATCGATGAAGATTTGTCAAACATTTCTGAATTTATAAAAGAACTCAAGAACGTCGTGAACAAAGATTTCTTCTCGCGTGAAGATTTCCAAATATACGCCGATTCAAAACAGCTTACAAAAAGATCAATCTCTCCACTAGAAACAATGGTGCCAAACGAAAGCGGTTTCGACTTTTTCGAAGCCATGCACCCCGATAAAGACTTGGCAGAACTCTGCATGGAACTCGGGCTTATGAGCGATAGTGAGGATTGAGAGGTGTTGGAGGTGTCTAGATACAAAACTCTGCACCAGTATGCTAATTAAAAACAGGCTTCGCTCTGCGAGCTCGATAAAAATTAAAAATTAAAAATTGTGGTAAGCACTCGCTTCGCTCGTGCATACTATATTTGAAATCATTATAAAAAGAGCGTTACTTGCTGCAAGTAACGCTCTTTTCATATTGTATATATTTGAAAGCACGAGCCGAAGGCGAGTGCCTTACCACAATTTTTAATTTTTAATTTTTAATTTTTAATTTACAAAACCAGTGCAGAACTTTGTATCCAGAAACCCAACTCTCCTAAGCTCTAGTATTCAAATATTCAATAAAGTATTTATACGCGACTGATGCAAGGGGAACGGCGATAAGAACTCCGCACACACCGAAAAGGTTTCCGCCTGCTAGAACTGCGAAAAGAATCACCAGTGGGGGCAGTTCAACTTTGCTACCCACCACGTATGGATAAATAAGGTTGCCTTCAACAAGTTGCAGTGCGAGAATAAACACGATAAAAATCACCGCGTGAAGTGGGCTTGCAAGCAAGATTATAATCGCGCTCGGAATCGTGCCGATAAACGCGCCAATCAGTGGCACAACGGCGGTCACCATCATGATTGTGGAAACAAGCGGTGCGTATGGCAACCCCAAAATCAGCATGCCACCAAAGCAAAGCGCGCCCAAAATGACAGCTTCAACCATTTGCCCAGAAAAGAAGTTTGAAAACCCTTCGGTGATTTCACGTTCCAAAAGTATAATTTTTTCCGCAACAGTAGGGCGAAAAAGTTTTTTTGAAAGGGTGGAAAGTGCACGGCCGAGTTTTTCTTTGTCGAAAAGAATATAAATCGAAAAGATAACAGCAAAACAAAAAGTTGCAACACGGCTCCAAATATCAAAAGCAAAACTCGCAACGTTTGGCAGATTTTCAAATATGAAAGTGCCAATATTTTTCACCGACGAATAAACAACCTTCTCCATTTCAGCAATCATATCTTCGCTCGCACCAAAAAACTCCATCGCACGTCGCAAAAATTCGTTCAGTCCAAGTGCAAGGTCGGTCAATTTTTCCGCAAAATTAGAAATGCTTATTGCAATTTGCGGAAGCAGAACATAAAGTGCGAAGCAAATAATCAAAACAAACAGCAAATAAGTCAAAACAAGCGACAAAATCCGCGTAAGTTTGAAGGAAAGTTTCAGCTTTGAAAAGATTTTATTTTCAAAAAAGCACATGGGCGGTCGCATGATAAGTGCAAGCAAAAGTCCCAAAAGCAGTGGCGAAATTGCACTAAACACTCGCGAAACAAGCAAAATCACATCTTTAAAATACAAAACAAGCAAGCTTGCAAGAACAATCAAAAGCCCACTTTTCTGTCTGTTAGTCAATCTGAATTTCAACGCTTCACCCCACTTCTGTTTTTTATAAGAACTCTAAAATAGTATACGCATAATTTTGCTAGCTTATGAGTTAAGATTTATTATTTTAAACTATTTTCAATCAATATGCAACTGTAACCTATAAAAAAATGCCCCATGGCATGTTTCTTAAAAAATCTGTTGCAGAATTTTCCATGCTACAACCCCAATAATATATCCCCAATATTTGACATATTGCGTTTGCCGTGATAAAATAAATAAAATGTAGAAAAAAGGGGGAAATATGCGAAAACTTAACAACAGAACGATATTTTTCTCCTGTGTTTCGCTGGTGTTTGGCATTGCGCTTTCAAGCTATCAAAGCACGTTCAAAATTCTCGCGGTATTTTTCCTTTTTGCAAGTTTTTTCGGGTTTGTTTATTGCCTAATCAAAAACGGTGACGGAGTTCCGAAAATCATAACAGCGATGTTCATGCTTGCGTTTTTCATTCTTGGCATCTGCCTTGGATTCACTCAGCAGATTGTTTATTCCAAGCTGTATCAAAGCTATGAAGGTGTTGTTTCTTGCGAGATAATCGAAGTTTCGCAAACGCAGTTTGTCGCAAAAAATATCACTGTTGCCGACGAAACAAAGCTTGGCAGAATAATCGTGACATATGAAAATTCCGGTGAATATGAAGTTGGTGATGTTGTGACTTTTGAAGGTGAAATCACTCCTATCGAAATCTTTGAAAACGGCGCTATAAACTATCAGTATTCATCAAGAATAACATATCGCGCCAGCATTTCAGAAATTTCAGAAAGCTATCACCGCCACACTTTTGCAACCTATATAAAAAATGCGATATTGGAAATCCAAACAGAGATGTTTGGTGATAACGTCGGCATTGCCTACGCCATGACGTTTGGCGATTCCGCACTTGTGGACTACACAAGTTTGTCCCTTCTTCGCCGTGGTGGGGTTGCGCATATCTTTGCGGTTTCTGGTCTTCACATCGGCATACTTTATGGACTGCTCAGAATGTTCTCGTGGCTAAAACTTCGCTCTTCACTGAAAGAAAAAGCGATATATAACGGAGCGTGTTTGTTGATACTGCTTTTTTATGTGTATCTTTGCGATTTCACAGCGTCTTCAGTGCGTGCATTTTTGATGATTTTTATCGGCATAATTCTCACGCGGTTTGGGCTTATCAAAGATAGGCTCACGGCAATTTCGCTGTCTGCGTTTATAATAATGTTATATTCTCCTTATATAATTTTCACAGTGGGGTTCCAGCTGTCTTTTTTGACTGTTTTGGGACTTGCAATACTCCCTGAAAAAATAGAAAAACACCTTGAGTTTTTGAAATTTAGAAAGCTTAAAAAGTCGGTGGCATTTGCGATTTCTGCATTTGTTTCAACCGCACTTGTATCTTGTTATCACTTTGGATATTTATCCACGATATCAGTTTTGCTAAACCTTATTGTCGTGCCAATTTATTCAATTGTGTACGTTGCAAACCTTATCGGAATGGGCGTGATAGCAATTTGCAACTTGTTTTCTTTCGATTATATCATCGCGGGGATTTGCCCATACTTCACAAACGAAATTTTCAACTACACTATCACCATATTTGGCTTTGTGGAAGAAGTTATTCCACTTGCGCTGTATTTCACAATCCCACTTGGGCTTGTTGTTGGCGGGTGGTGCTTCATGCTTATAAGGTCTGGGCTTGTTTCAGATGCAGTTTCAAAGGGAAAAATCAAAATTTTGTCTTATGCCATGCTTGGGATTTGCCTTGTGCCAATTGCGGTGTCTTTTATCACAATCGATAAGCCAGGGATAACTTTTTACGACACATCAACGCAAGTTTTGACAATCCAAACAGAAAGCGAAACTTATATTTTCTGCCAATCGGGCGGAAGTTTAGATTTTTCCAATGTGGAAACGTTGGCAGTGCACGTGATTGTTTATGATAACTACTATCAAGACATCAGCGTTTCGGGCGGTGAAAACCTTGATATATCAATTTATGCCGAGTTTTTAAACGGCACACCAACGGGCGCAAACACACTTTCGGATTTCCAATCCCAAGGCGGAAATGTAAGCTTTTCAGGTTATCAAACGGTGGAATATGACGGAGTTTATTTCGACCTTTCGGGAAGCGGAGTTTATGTGAGTGATTTGCAATCAACATATCAAATTTCATCCGCGGGATACACCTACTACATAACCGACGGAATTTTCACTAGCAACGAATCATACGAAGCATCAAGATAGGAAAAACTTGAAAATAAAAAGTAATCGAAGAAAAGAAGCGACCGCGGAATTTTTATCAAATTTTGTGGGTTGCTTTCGTGGAGATAAATATGAAGTATCTGGAGTTTTCTAAAACTGAATATAAAACTTTCCCCGCGGGATTTATTTTCCACGGCGAAGATATCTTTTTTCTTTCGGAAGGCGTGAAGAAAATCAAAGCGATGGTGGGGGTGGAAAATCCCGAACTAAACATCGATATTGTGGATAATTATAAAAGTTTTTTTTCCGCGCTAGATTCACTGCCATTTTTATCTGAAAACCGACTTGTGATTTTCACATATGCCGATTTTTCTGATAAGGAATCAATTAAGGTTCTAAAAGAATATATAAAAAACCCAAACCCAACAAGCGTGTTTGTCATCACAACTGATAAGCCACTCAAGGGAAAATTCGATGCGGAACTTATCGACTGTTCAAAGGAAAACGCAAACATACTTTCCAAATGGGTGGAAGTTTACGCAAGGCGAAACGGCAAAAGCATATCAAACAAAAACGCACAGGAACTCGTTTCGCGTTGCATGTGCGATATGTCTAAAATATCAAAGGAAACAGAAAAGCTTGTGTTGTTTGTTTCGGGAAGCGAAATAACAAATCAGCACATCGAAGATTGTTCAATAAAAGAAGTTGAAAAAATCATATTCAAGCTCACCGATGCAATAGCCGATAAAAACGGAGTTGTTGCAAGAATGCTGCTTCTTGAAATGCAAAGCGAAATGACAATTTTTCAAATGCAAAGCTTGCTTTTTAAAATGTTTCAGCGTATGTTTTTTATAAGAACATCGCAAAAAAGTGTCAGCGAAATTGCAAGCGTTCTTGGCGTGAAGGAATACGCCGTGAAAGTGCTTTCGCAAAAAGCGAGCAAGTTTTCTAAACTTCAGCTTAAAAACGCTGTCGAATACCTAGAAATTATCGATTGGAAAATCAAATCGGGCAATATGAACCAAAACGGTTGTATTGAAGATATGATTTTACATCTTATGAAATAAACCACAAAAAGGAAAAAGCCTATGCGAGTATATCAAATGCAACCACAAATGCAATACTACAAACCACAGTGTCGAAAGGATGGCGAAATCCAAGCGATAGGAAACAAAATCCCATCGTTTGTTTGGATGTTGCTTCTTTATGCCACATTTGGTTTTTCGGGATTGTTTATAACAAAGATGACAATGAACTCCTATATCAGCATGTTTTCTGATATGCTTGTGGGTGTTGATATGACTGCCTTTTATTGGGGCACTGTCGCAGTTGTCGCCTTTTTTGAAATCTTGATGTTGTATATCACAATATCAATTTATAATTTTATTGCAGGCTGGTCAACGCGTGGGGAAATACCATGCAACACCCGCGAACTTTTCAAAAACCTTATGCCGTTTTTCGTGATAAGAAATTTGATTTTGGGGGGACTATCACTTTTAATGTTTATCCCAAGCGGTGCGTTTGTTTCTATTGGGCTTATGGCATTTGAACCATTTGCGACAATGCTAATATTTTTTCCAGCATTTTTCGCTGTCAAAAAACGTTATATCAAGCAGGGCTATGGCAAGGAAATTTTGCAAGCATACGCAGTGCCGTATATAATTTTCCAAGTTGTATTCTTGATTTTTTAAGGGGGGATTATGAAAGATTTTAAATTTAAAATTCTGCTGTCAATCCTCTTGATTTCAAGTGTGCTTATCGGGGTTGTTTCGCCAATTTCAACACAAACGGCAAACGCAGATGAATACGGCATAATGCTGATTTCTGCAAATATCGACGACAGCACAATCGGTGAAAAAATCGTGGAAACAGCACTTTATTTGGAAGAGCTTCATCCATATCGTGGAAGTGGAACAGATGAAGAAAGCGCCACAGCAGAAACTCTTGCGGGCATGCTAGAAAGCTACGGCTTTGAAAAGCTTTATTCAAGTTATATCGATGAATTTTTATATACGCCACTTGTGGACACATCAAACACGACAACGGTGACAACCCAACACAAAACAAGCAGAAACGTGGTTGGGTATATAAACAACAACTGTGCACAAACAATAATTATCGGTGCGCATTATGACAACTATTATTACGACGGCGAAGAAGGCAACACAGGTTTTTATACAAACCTTTTGGGGGTTGCAGGTGCACTTGAAATCGCCTACGAACTTTCACAGCAAGAAGATTTAGGCTACAACATCATGGTTTCATTTTGGGGTGCGGAAGAAGACGGACTTCACGGCTCGGAATATTTTGTTTCAAGCTTGACAAGTTCGGAACTTTCCAGCATAGCGCTTTATGTGAACTTAGATAGCCTAGCAGTTGGGGATAACCTTTATATCTACACAAACGAAATTGCAGATTATCACGAAGAATTTTTCATTGAAGAAGCGGAAAATCTCGGCTATGATTTAAACGCTCCGCCAGAAGATAAGCAATACACGCTAGGGATGCTTTCAGAAAGACCATTCATGCACATGGGCATATCTTCCGACAACTTTTATTTCACAACCAACGAAGTTATGTGCGCGAATTTCTTTTCGTACGTTTGGGAAGATGGCGTTTGCAGTGAATCGCTGACAAATTCCGATGTTATATACACAGGCAACGATAATTCGCAGTATATCTTTGAAGTGCACACCAAAGAAGCAATAGAAACAAGCATGACGCAGGTTTCAGAAATTATAATAGCAACTCTCTCGCGTGACGATATCATGACAGTGCTTGCCACAGCAAAAGAAACTTCCCAAGTGCATGAAATTTTCTATGACGACAGTTTCACAACAATTGTAAGCGTTATCATGGTTGCGGTTTTCGCACTTCTCGCAGTTTTGAAGATAAGAAAGCTGTCAAAGGAAGTGAAAGCGCCAGAAAGCGAAATCGAATATTCTGCTCCTTCCAAGGTTGAAAACGTCGAATTGTTTGGTGAAACGGTGATTTTGGAAGACGGGGCACTAAAGCGAAAGAACACATCGCAAAACCCTTACGAAATGAGTGATAACGGCGAAAGTGATAAGCCGTCAAATCCATTCGACTTTTAATAACAACTAAAAATAAAATTATAAAGCAAAAAACATTTTTTCTGTTGGAAACTGCGTTTTTTGCTTTATTTTTTTTAAAACATATAGTATTATATAATGGTATGGTGTAAAACTTACACTATGCGTAAAAATTATTGAAAAAATCAAGGGGGTGCAATATGCCAGTATCAATTATGGGTCTGAATCTAGACGTGATAACGATTGTCGACATAGCAATAACTGCAGTTTATTTTTTCTTGCTTTTTTGGCTTGCGAAAAAATATAATGCACGCTTTTTTATTGTTTTAACACTTGTGGTTTCTGTGCTTGCTGTTTTTGCAAACCTTGCGGGGCTCACTCTTGTTGCCAAGATATCCAATTTTTATTTTGACTATTGCGGAATCGTTTTCCTTATTTTGTACGGAAGCGAAATCAAACGCGATATCATCATGAAATCAAGAAACACCAAAATGGGTGAAGTTGCGATAACATCATTCAAGGGCACGCCTGAAGAAGTTAAAAGCGTAATAGAAAATATAATAAAAGCTTGCCAAAATATGTCAAAGCAAAACACAGGTGCGTTGATTATTGTTGTGCCAACAAGCATACCAATCCAAATCGCGCAAAGCGGAACAATTTTGGACGCGCAAATTTCAAGTCAGCTTGTGGAAAGCGTGTTTTTCCCAAATTCAGCACTGCACGATGGTGCACTTTTGATTTCGGGCAATAGGGCATTCGCGGGTGGATGTTTGTTGCCACTTTCGCAAGATTTGAAGTTGCCAAAAGAACTAGGCACTCGCCACAGGGCGGGGATTGGCATATCAGAACGCACAGATGTGCTTTCAATCATCGTGTCGGAAGAAACAGGTATCATTTCTATGGCAAGGTTTGGAAAACTTCTAAGATTTGCCGATGCAAGAATGATCACAATAGCACTAGAACATGTTTACGGACTTGTGAAAACAGACGGAGGAATTTTCGATGAATAAGAAAAGTGAAGAAAAAACTCCAAATAAGTTTGTTGTTGCAATAAAAACAGTACTGGTGAAATACAATATCGGACTGATAATTCTCGCGCTTGCAACAGCGCTAGCATACGCAATAAGTTCAGTTTAAGAGGGTGGAAATGTATACATACGACGGAAAAATTTTAACGCCAAAAAAAGTGACTTCTGAATATTCAGTTGTCGCATGCGATCAATACACAAGCGAGCCAGAATATTGGGAAGAAATTGCAAAAAAAACACAAGGCAAGATTTCCACATACCACATGGTTTTCCCAGAAGCTTATCTTTCAGAAGATAACACTGCAAGAATAAAAACTATCGAAAGCGAAATGCATAAGGCGATTTCGGAAGATTTCTTTGGCGAATTCGAAGGCATCACTTTCATTGAAAGAAAATTGCCAAACGGCAAAATAAGAAGTGGGCTTTGTCTTTTGATAGACCTTGAAGAATATTCATTCAACCCACAAGATAAAGCTGTTATCCGCGCAACGGAAGGAACGATTATTCAAAGAATTCCCCCACGCGTGAAAATAAGGGAAAACGCACCGCTAGAATTCCCCCACGTCATGCTTCTTTTTGACGACGCAAAAGACAGCGTTATGAACATGGCAAGAGAAATCAAGGGTGAGATTTTATATCAAACCGACCTTATCGGTGGCGGTGGCAGTATCACGGGCTATAAAATCCAAAACACGAAATGCATGCATGCGGAAATCGCAAAGTGTGCAAAAGTGGCGGATGAAAGCACATTGATGTTTGCCGTTGGCGACGGAAACCATTCTCTTGCAACTGCAAAAGCGTGCTACGAAAACAAGAAAAACAGCGGTGAAGATGCATCTTTGGCAAGATACGCACTCTGCGAAATTGTAAATATATATGATAACTCGCTTCAGTTTGAACCAATCCACAGGGTTATGCTTGGTGCGGACAGCGAAAAATTTATTGCGGGTTTGAAAAATTTTGAAGGTGAAGACTTTTTCACAGTTTTATACGGCGGTGAAGAAATCAAAATTTCAGTTTCATCTGATGTTGGCAAGGCTTATAAAGCAGTCCAAGATTATATCGATAATTTCATCTTGGAAAACGGTGGTGAAGTTGACTATATCCACGGTGAAGATTCCCTAAGAAAAATCACCGCAAGGGAAGAAGGCGCGGTTGGGCTTTTGCTTAAACCAATCAACAAAGATACCTTCTTTGAAGAAATTTTGGCAAACGGCAACTATCCAAGAAAGACATTTTCTATGGGTGAAGCTTATGAAAAAAGATACTATTTCGAAGGCAGAAGAATATAAGCTTTTGAATTAATATAACAAAAGATAGGATAAAATGGAGTAAAAAACATGGGATTAAAAGTATGTAAATTTGGCGGAACATCACTTTGTTCTGCAGAAAACATCAAAAAAGTGGCAGAGATTATAAAAAGCGATGCCGAAAGAAAATTTGTTGTGGTAAGTGCACCTGGCAAAAGATTCAGCAATGATATCAAAATCACTGATAAACTTTATGAATGTGCAAACCTTGCTCAAAATGTAAACAATTGCGACGAGCCATTTTCAGAAATCGCTGTGAGATACACAGAAATTTGCGAAAAATTGGGAAGCACACTTGATATCGAAGCCCTACTTGCAGAAGTGAAAGCGGGCATCTTGGAAAGCAAGTCTGGCGACTATGCCGCTTCTCGTGGGGAGTATTTGAACGGCAGAATCATCGCTGATTATATCGGCTTTGAATTTGTTGACCCAGCCGACTTCATCAAATTTGACGAAAACGGAAAATACGTAGAAGACTACACAAAAGATATGATCAAACGCAGACTTAAAACAGTGGAGTATGCAATCATTCCTGGTTTCTATGGTGCAACACCAGACGGAATCAAAACTTTCTCGCGCGGTGGTTCTGATATCACAGGCTCTATCGTTGCGGGCGGTGTTGAAGCAGATATCTATGAAAACTGGACAGACGTAGATGGATTTTTTGCGGCTGACCCAAGAATTGTTCGTTCACCAAAATCAATCGAATGTTTAACATATCGCGAACTTCGCGAACTTTCATATATGGGCGCATCAGTGTTGCATGCCGACGCGATTTTCCCTGTTCAAAGTGCGAGAATTCCAATCAACATCAAAAACACATTCGACCCAAGCCACCCAGGAACAATGATTCTTCCTGAAATCGACGAAAAAGATTATTCAAGTGTAATAACAGGTATCGCGGGCAAACGTGATTTTGAAGTTATCTATATCGAAAAGGGCAGTATGAACGGCGAAGTCGGCTTTGCAAGAAAAATTCTTTCTGTTTTGGAAAGATACGGCGTTGTTTTCGAACATATGCCAAGTGGAATCGACACACTTTCTGTTGTTATTGCAGAAAGCGAACTTGCCGGTGGCAAGCGTGAAAAAATCATCGAAAAAATCCGCGAAGCTGTTCAGCCTGATGATATCCACATCCTTTCAAACATGGCGCTTGTCGCAACTGTTGGTCACGGTATGTCACAAACAAAAGGTACATCAGCAAGACTTTTCGGTGCGCTTTCTAAAAATGACATCAACGTTGTCATGATCGACCAAGGCTCAAGCGAAATGAACATCATCGTTGGCGTAGCAAACGAAGACTACATCGACACAATAAGAGCAATCTACAACGAGTTCCTAGGAGAATACTAGGCAAAAAATCGGCTTCGCTCTGCGAGCTCGAATTAAAAATTAAAAATTGAAAATTAAAAATTGAGGTAAGCACTCGCGTTGCTCGTGCATGCTATATTTGAAATGGTTATAGGAGCGTTACTTATTGATAGTAACGCTCCTATTATCATATCTAACAATTGAATGCATAGGGCGAAGCCCATGCCTTACCACAATTTTTAATTTTTAATTTTTAATTTTTAATTCGCGTCATGCCACCATTAAAACCACAACAGCAATGACGCCCACTCCCCCCACCTATCCCTTCACCGCAACTCAAAAAACTCCCAACGAAACTTTCAACGCGTTATCCACTTTTTTCATGGTGGAATGTGGAATTTCTCCTATTTTTTCGCCTAGTCTTTTTTTATCTATGGTTCTTATTTGTTCAAGCAAGATAACTGAATCTTTTGCGAGCCCTGCTTCGGCTGAAATTTCGATATGGGTGGGGAGCTTTGCTTTTCCAAGCTGACTTGTGATTGCGGCTGCGATGATTGTTGGCGAATATTTATTGCCTATGTCATTTTGCACGATAAGAACTGGTCTCACGCCCCCTTGTTCGCTTCCCACAACGGGGGAGAGATCTGCAAAGAATAAATCCCCTCTTTTGATTTCCAAAATAAATCTCCTTTATGTATGTTTCTATTTCATCCTATGATAAAACCCCACAAAATGTGAACGGGTTGACGTCTTTATTATTTACATAAAATTTTTTATTATACAACAGCAACCAAAAAAGTTAAATACACCAAAAGACAGCTAAAATCATCAAAAAAGATACGTTTTTCTATGACAAACGCAGTAAAATATGTTATAATATATAAATATAAATATGCGATAAAATAAAAATCAACACAATAAATCAAAAAAAAGGTGAAATGTGCAAACGCGAATAAATGAAATTTTCAAAAAGGTGAATGATATAATTTCTTCACCCGAATATAAATATAACGAAACCCCAATTGTTATGGCGGCATCAAAAATGCAAAGTTGTGAAAACATCGCCGTGGCAAAAGCGTGTGGCGTATCCCACTTTGGCGAAAACCGCATGCAGGAATGGCGTGATAAAAAAGATATGGATATCACATTTGATTTTATCGGCGCATTGCAATCCAACAAACTTAAATATCTTGTTGGCGAAGTTGGCACAATCCAATCAATTTCAAGCGAGAAACTTCTTTTTGAATGCGATAATGTTGCAAAAAAGAAAGGTGTTGTTCAAAACATTCTTTTGGAAGTGAACATTGGCGGTGAAGAACAAAAAAGCGGTATTGCCGACACCCAAGTTGAAGAAATAACAAAAAAAGCCATGCAGTTGCAAAATGTTGTGCTGAAAGGATATATGACAGTGCTTCCAAAATTGGAAAACCAAAATGGTGAAAACCTATATTTGCAAATGCGGGAAATATACGACAAACAAAAAGCTATCTATCCACAAATTGAAGTGCTTTCGATGGGCATGAGTGACGATTTTGAAGACGCGATAAAGTATGGCTCAACAATGGTTCGAATTGGCACGGCGCTGTTTGGGGAAAGATAACAAAGGAGATAAGGATTATGAACGATTCAATAATGATGGAAAAAACCGGAAAGATGAGCTTGGTTTCTGTGACGCCAAAAACCTTTGACGATGTGGAAACAGCAATCCTACTATTAAAAGACAGTAAATCTGTCATTGTATACACAGAAAATCTCGTGGGCAACTTTGCTCAACGTGTTATGGATTATCTTTCGGGTGCGGCTTTCGCGCTTGATTGCGAACTTTTGGAAGTTGCCAAGGGGGTTTATATGATAATCTCTGGCGACGTGACTGTTGTAAAAAACAACTGATAAAGGAAAAAACTATGATAGAATTATTAATCATCATTTTCGCCGTTGCGATGGACCAAATTGTCAAGCTTGCTGTTGTCAGCACAATGTCGCTTGGTCAATCCATTCCGCTTTGGCAAGATGTCTTTCATTTGACATACGTGCATAACGACGGCGCGGCATTTTCTATGATGTCGGGCAATATGGTCACGTTTTATATCATCACGCCAATTGCGCTTTTTGCTTTTTCATGGTATATGTGGAAAATCAAGCAAGAAAAAGTTGACGGCAAACTTTCTTTTTTGCAAAAGTTTGAAATAATAACAATCGCCATGATTATGGGCGGAACAATCGGCAACTTTATCGATAGGGTAAGTCATCAATACGTTATTGATATGTTTGATTTCTGCCTTATCAACTTTGCGATTTTCAACGTTGCGGATATCTTTCTCACGGTGGGAACATTCCTTTTGGTGATAGCACTTATTTATGAAATAGTGACAGAATACAAAGCTGAAAAACAAAAGAAACAACAAAACAATTCCCAAGGGGAATAATAAGGAAAATATATTGGAAGAAAAACAACTGATAATTGAAGAAACCGACATCGGCGAAAGAATAGATGCCTTTGTTGCAAAAGCACTAGAGCTTTCACGCTCGCAAGCAAAAAAAATGATAGAAGAAGGCGACGTTCTTCTTTTGGGAAAACCTTGCAAGGTGAGTGGTAAAGTCAAAAAAACCGATGTGTTTATTGCAAAAGTGCACCCGCCAAAATCTTTGGAAGTGCCGGCGGAAGATATCGAATTTGACATCGTGTATCAAGATGATATGCTTGCTGTGATAAATAAGCCACAAGGCTTGATTGTCCACCCAACAACCCACGACCTTTCGGGAACGCTTGTGAACGGACTGTTGAAAAGGCTTTCCGATCTTTCGGGAATAAACGGCGTGTTGCGACCAGGCATTGTTCACAGAATCGATAAAGACACATCAGGGCTGTTGGTTGTTGCAAAGTGCGACATAGCTCACGGCTCGCTTGCAAAACAAATTGAAAAGAAAACTGCAAAAAGAATCTACCTTGCCCTTTGCGAGGGTGTATTCAAAAAAACCGAAGATGTGATAGAAACAAAAATCGGCAGAAGCAAAACCGACCGCAAGAAAATGGCTGTGACATACGACGGCAAAATTGCGATCACAAAATATGAAGTATTGCATCAGTTTGATGCCCACGCGCTTGTGAAATTCTCCCTTGAAACGGGCAGAACCCACCAAATCCGCGTGCACGCTCGCCACATTGGTCATCCCGTTGTGGGCGACAAAACTTATGGGTTTGAAAAACAAAAATTCAAATTGGAAGGTCAACTTCTTCACGCTTCTAAGCTTGTTTTGAAGCATCCTGAAAGTAAGGAAGAAATGGCATTTTTTGCGCCACTCCCTGAATATTTTGTGAATGTTCTCCAAACGCTCGCAAGGGTGCAAGGGGTGGATATTGATTTTTCAAAAATTGTAGAAACGCTGTAAAGAATAAACTTTATAATAAAAATTAATCTAAGAAAAGAATCAACCGCGGAATTTTCATCAAATTTTGTGGATTGTTATTTGTGGAGATAAATATGAATCTGAAATCAACACTCATGGATAAAGAAGCACTGCGAAGAACAATCTCGCGCATATCCCATGAAATAATTGAAAAAAATGAAAATTTGGAAGATGTCGTGCTTATCGGTGTGAAAACGCGTGGCGTTCCAATCGCCAAGCGTATCGCAGAAAACGTCGAAAAGTTTTATGGCGACAAACTTCAGTGTGGAACTTTGGATATAACAAACTTTCGCGACGATATTTCTAAGGATAAAAAAACCAGCGACAAAAGCCTTTGCATTGATTGCGATATCGAAAATAAAACGGTTATCATTGTCGATGATGTGCTGTTTGCGGGCAGAACAGCAAGGGCAAGCATAGATGCAATCCTAAGCCACGCGCGCCCAGCAAAAATCCAGCTCGCCGTGATTGTGGATAGGGGACATCGCGAACTCCCAATCCGCCCAGATTACGTAGGCAAAAACGTCCCATCTTCAAAATCCGAAATAATAAAAGTAAGCATAAAAGAAATCGATGGCGACGATAAAGTGGAAATATACGAATAATAAATACGAATTCAAAACAAAAAGTAGGATGCTATCCTACTTTTTTTCACGCCATTTTTAAATAAAATCACCAAACATCGCCCAACCAAACATCAACCTTATCGCAATAACCACCGCTAAGTCAAACACCCCTTTTGCAATAATTTGATACTTATAGTTATTACTGCTTTTGTATTGTCATCAATTTATACTTATTGGTCATGGTAGTTATCATAATTGTATGTTCCCTATTTCTTTTAGCGAAACACGAGCAGTGCCAATATAATTGGGATATAGTACATTATGGTTATTGCGATACTAACCTTAGTTATTAAAAATATATATTTGCTAATTTTTATCAGTAGTAGCTTTTTTCTTTTTCAGAACTTGATTTGCAATAATATATACGATAGCAATTATTGCCATGCATTCCACTATAAAATCGAATTTATAAGTTCTATCGATAATTGTAGCACCTTTTTCAGCTTCAACAGCGAGAGTATCGACAAACACTCCTCTATTCAAGATGTAAGCGCAACCATTTTCTGTGTATTGATCAAATGAAAAATCATAGTAATCAGTTAGATTAGCATATGTATTGTTCTCGTTTTCAATATACGTGATAACGCCTTGCGAATAATTAAATATTAGATAATCTTTTGCAAAAATTATTAAATTGTTTTCTTCTTCATCTTTTCCAAAATCCGCAAAATCGCTAACGTCATACTTAAAATAATATTGAGTGCCTTTATCTGTCACAGAAAGATAATTCACTCCCCATCTTTCATAGTCAACCATCAAAAGACTTTCATCTTCACTGATATAGAAATTTTTTATATCAGTGAAAAATGTTGGAATATCATCCACTTCAACAAATGAATTTTCATAATTGTCACCTTTATCAGTATAAGATACAACTCCAATCAATTTTGGAATAATCAAACAAAGAATAAGAATTATGCAGAAAATAATTTTTAATTTTTTAATCATACTTCACCTTATTATCAATATTTATTTCATCCGATATTTCTTTTCTTCTTCATTTTTACGTTACTCCTTGTTTAATAACTCCACAATTTTAATCGGTAATCATTTTTTGCTTTCGCTTAGAGTATCGCTTTTTTGCAAAATATATTATAACTACAACAAACAAGGCAACCGTCTGAACCCATGTGCTTGATAATTTACAGTAGACAATATCTTTTTCGCCATTGTGATAACGAATTAATCTATCAAATATTAAGCCGATTTTTAATTTATATATTGTTCCATCTGATAATGTACTCTCATAAATATCACACTTATCAAAAAACTCTTGCGAATAGATTGATGATGCAAGATTTTCTATTAGTGCGGTCTCATTATGTAGCGATATAACGCAGCTATAATCATAATACAATAATACTAAAACGTCGCTATCCAATCCAAGTTCGACATATTTTTTATTGGGGTTATAAACCTTATAATAAAACGTTTCTTCATAAAATTTATAGACAATATAGCTATAATCATCATCAAAAAATAGTGCATTATCTTCAAGCACAGCACCGCCGACCATTTCATCATCACTCATAGCAAAGCCCACAAGCGAAAGAGATTCATTAGGCAAGCATTCTATTTTTTGAAACATTATTTCGTTCGAAAGCTCACCTGAATCAACATTTGCAAAAACATCTTTATGTACGCAAATAAAACTCATCATAAAAACTAATATAATAAGCGAAAACAAAGATATTTTATATAAAGTTGATTTTTTATTCATTAAATAAATTCCCTTTTTTTATGATTTCAGAATTATTCTTGACAGATGATATACCTGCGCCAAAACCAATTGGTAAAGACAATCCGCTATAACTCACACCATCTTGTTCCGATTGTGTAGAATACAAGCCTGCAATCACCAACATGCCTCCAGTGGTCACGCTTTCTCCATCTATATACGAAACATCTGGCATATTATAGTATGTTGAACCAAGTGAAAAGCCCAGCGGAAAACCTATTGCCATTTTTGATAAAGTGCTTGTTGCTTTTAATCAAAAATGTTACCCCTTGATATTTCTGTTGTTGTGTTATTCATTTTAGATGCATCAATACCAGTGCCAATAGGAAAACTTATGTTATTATCTGATAAATTATGTAAAACATTGCAAATCCTATATATGATATAAGTGTATTACCCCACATGGCACGACTAAGTTTTGAATAAAGCGAATACGCAGGCAATTTTTCTGTTGTTATATTTTTCATTTCTAAATTGGCACTATTTTGCCAATTTGAAAATTCTTCACAGGCTTTTTCTAGCTTTCTGTTAATTTTATCTTCATCACAAATAATCGAAGGTTCTTTTTTATAGACAAAGGTTTTATTAACAAAATACTTATCGTATTCATCAGAATAAGTTCTATTATCTTTTAATTTCTTGATATCTTGAATAAAAAAGCATATTTCTGTCTCAAAATTTATATTCTTCTTTTTTGATATAAATATATGATTCCATGGCAAACGATATAGGTTACCTCCTTGCATTACGAGCAATCCATCTTTAGTAACAATAAACTTCAATTGTGCTTTTAAGCTATTATAATAGGTCACGAAATGAATAAGATTACTGATAACAAAAGCTATAAACCAAATTCTATCTATCTTACAGTATTCAACAAATGCACTAACTGAAAAATTCATTGTATTATCAATGAACCTGCCCAAAAAAGCAAATGTGCAGACAGCTGCAATAATAAAAAATATTCTTCTTCTATCAATCAAAAATATTGAATTGTCAAAAACATAAAGTCGTGAACCTATTTTCATAATAATATCCTCAGTCTATCAATTAAATTGCTCGTATATCCATTTACCAGAATCGTATATCCACCGACCTGCTTGAAACATTAGATAGTATGCTCATATGTGCCACCTCCATTATACATTACGTTTTTTGATTTTTCAATCTTTTTGTTACATTTTTCCATTTTTGTTTTCCTTTTTGTTTTTGTTTTTGCTTTTATTATTCTATTCATCTTTTGCATGCAGTTTTTTGACCACCTCCAATCAGTATGCGTTTCATCGCATATTTTTCTTAACGCTCCGTGTTCGAGTCCCATTATTATACAAAAAAAAGAGCGTTATTTCAAAAATAACGCTCTTTATGCTAATGGTGTACCCGAAGGGACTCGCTCCGTTGCGTTCGCTTTGCTCACTGCACTATCACGCCGCTCCGCTAAAAAACATGCGTTTCATCGCATATTTTTCTTAACGCTCCGTGTTCGAGTCCCATTATTATACAAAAAAAGAGCGTTATTTTTAAAATAACGCTCTAATAC
>JAWXUU010000012.1:0-62280 GCA_044426085.1 Bacillota bacterium
CCCGTAATTTTAATAAATCAACCATTTAAGCCAAAATAGCCCCATAATTTTAATATAAGGAGTGGTTTAATATGGGAACTTTTAGCGAAAGAATTAAAGAATTGATGAGTGAACATGGATACAATACAATCACGCTCGGCGAAGCTGTCGGAGTTTATGCGAATAATGTTTCTACTTGGATCAATAATAACTCAGACGTTAAACTTTCAACCCTTATAAAATTGAGTAACTTATTTGGCGTTTCAATTGAATTTCTTTCAGGAAGAATTGAAATTGATGAAATCACGGTTAAAAATACAAACATAAATTTTTACGATAGATTATCGAAAATTTTGGAAGAAAAATCTATTACAAAATATAATTTAAACAAACATGTTCTAAACTCTAAAAGCACAATATATCAATGGAAAAAAGGTAGCGAACCACGTCTTTCATCATTAATCGCCATTGCAGATTATTTAGATGTTACTATCGATTATTTGGTTGGAAGAGAATAAAAGACACAAGAAAAAATATAAGGCGACTGCAAAGAAAAATCCTTGCAGTCGCCTTTTTTACATTACTATCTCTCCAAAATCCTCCACCATGGATTCTATGATTTCAGCGGTTACTATGTCGCTGATATCGTTGGTGATTTGAACGCATGTTCGTTTATCAAAGGGCGAGTCTATGCTTTTTATGAAGTCTCGTTCTTCTTGCATTCGTCTATTGTAGATTTTGTTTGCTTTGACATCGAAGTCACGGAGGTAGCTATCTAGCTTATTTTCGTGAATCATGAGCAGAAATTCTGTTTCTTTTTTCTCTTTCAGAAAACGTCCTCTTGCACAACCGAAGAAGCCACATTTTACTTCTTTAAACGCTGGAACATATGGATAATATACCCCATTGAAATATGTGTATAGATTGTGTTTTTCGGGAACGAATTTATACAAATCGTGACCGTCTTGTGTTTTTACTTTCAAATCAGGTGCTTTCATGTCTTGCCAAATTTTCAGCAATTCTTCATACACTTCTTTATTTATAAAATCATTTATCATATTTACACTCCTATATTTGATTTATTTCTGCAATGATTGCACTATTAACATCCAAAACCATTTTATTGATTTCTTTATCAATAAAATGCGAGTATTCAGGATTTTTTACAACTTCGTCTTTGTAACCTTCAAGTTTATCCTTCAACATATCAATGAAAGATGCACTAGCTTCTTCGTTATATTTCATCAAATAGCTAGCTAGGTAGTTACGCTTTTCCATATATTCAACCAATTCAGGCTGATTATCTTGCAAAAACTTCAATCGAATAGCGCCATATTTGCCATACAAGTCCTGAGGATCATGCAGTATGTTTGGATAGTATACTCCGTCCAAATTTGTGTACCACAGCTTATTTCCCTCATCATACAAATACAGGTTTTCACCATCTTCCGTTTTTGCATCCATGTTGTCAAATCCCATAGATTTCCATATTTTTAATAGTTCTTCATAAGTTTCTTCACTGTTTAGTTTTGTGTTCATAATTAATTCTCCTTAAAGGCTGAAACCGCCTTTATTATTTGTTTTTATTTGTGTTTTTGTTTGATTAACTTGTTGTTTATCATGATCCAAAAGCATTTTATCTACTTTAGTTGGACCGATGATTTTGCGGATTTTATCGTATTTTTCCGCTTTTCCGAATAGCTTTTTGTAAAGTCTTGTTGCATCTTCACAGCCTTTTATTGCGCCTTCTAAGACAGCTTGCAAGGCAGCTATCTCTCTTGATTGTTGCCTGTTTTTCGTAAGCAATTTTGTCGCTATCTTACCCAATTTTTTAAATTCAGATGACAATTTGCCAAAAAATGGCATTGCTATTTTTTGATGATAGGTGCGAGCTGACATGAATGAGGTTGGTGGAGGGAGTTGCCACGCTGGGTCATCTAGCTTTGGGATATTTTTGCTTGTGTCTTTTTCCGACTCCTCAATATCTGCAAGAATATCTTTTTTATCATCAAGCCGTTTTTCAAGTCCAGCAAGCTCTTTTTCTCGTTCTTGCTTTTTGAAATCTAGCACTGAAAGATGTTTGCTTGTGTTGCCTTTATATTCCCAATCAACTCCAAATTTAAGCATTGAATCGAGAAGTTGCACTCGCTCCTTATTTGCGAATTGTTTCCACTCTGTTTGACCTTTGCCGTTGCTTTTACAACCTTGCTCAAGCAGTGCTTGTTTGAGTGAAACTCTCGTTTCCATGCCACGTTTACTGCCCGTTATGTATGGCACAAAGTCTATGTGCAGATGCGGGGTTTCTTCATCCATATGCAAGTGTGCTGAGAATACTTTTAGGTTCTCGTTGCGCTCTTGAAAGTCTTGCATATAGTCTGTCAAAATTTCTTTTGCAAGCTGACCGTTTTCACTTCTTGCGTTCATATCATCTTTGTTTCCGACTTGGATGATTAATTCATGAAAGAGTTTTTCTTGCTTGGATGTGCAGATTTTTTCGTAGTAGTTTTCCACTTTTCTATCTGACCTTGTTTGCTTAGCGTTGTACTTTTCTACTGCTTCATCAAACAAATCATGATAGACAGTCTTCAAGTTTTCTTTGCAAAAACAGATGTTATTTGACGTTCTTTCCTTATCGACGTTGTCTGCTTTGAACGCCCTTTCGTTGTGTCGTAGTGAGCCTTTTCCCACCATGACAGAGATACTTCTTTCCATAGTTATCACCTCCGTTTTTAGGGAATACCCTTGTTTTTCGCCCTTTGCCACAGGCAAAGCGCATGCATTTTTGATACAGTGCCTTAAGGCATGTGTCGAAAGTGCTTTTGCGTTACTTTTGACAAAAGTAACAAAACCATTTACTATATGGTTACCCTCTATTATAGATTTAGAGACACAATAAAAAATTTCGATACACCATTTTTAAAATTAATCTAGCGTTTCTAAACGCTTAAAGGCTTCCCTGATTTCTTCATCAGAATAGTTTCGCGATAAAATTTGTTCTGTTCCACTTGCCACAGCCATTTGCGGTTTGTCACTTTTCACTGGCGACATATTTTTTATTTCTTCAATATTCTTCAATCCAAGGTCACTCCAATTTTTCATGCATTTTCTTGCGTACTGCACTTTGTTCTTATTTGCATAAGTTTCAGCAAGTGTCATAGCATGAATTTTTATTTCATCTTCTTCCTTTTCGCAAGGCTGAATTTTATCAGCTGGTGGCGAAGAAGTTTTGGTGTGCAATTTTAAATTATATAATGATTAATAAATAGGTCTGATTCCATGATTTCAACCAAGTCTTTGGTCAGACCGCTATTCACCCCACCATGCAAATCTTCTCCACGAATAAACTCATCAAGTTCACTCGATCTCATTTCTGGTTTATCTCGTATTCTCTTTTTGAATATGTTCATTTTTGCTCCTTTTTTTGTAAAGAAAAAGAGCAACTGATTTAGTTACTCTTTGTGTTTGTTATTTAGTTGCTTGAATTATGCTTATAATGCTTAAAACAATTGTTTTGTTTAACTCTCAACATGAACTTCAATTTCTAAAATTCTGCTATATTTTGTTTTTTTAATTTTGATGTTCATATTTTCATATTTAAATGTTTCACCAGCATGGGGTATATAATTCAGAGTTTTAATAACCCATCCAGATACTGTTTTGATATTATCATATTTTTCTGATTCTAAACAAATTGCAAATTCATCAAAGAAATTCTTAAGATTAGAAGAACCTAGAACAATGTATTTATTATCATCTATTTCAGTAAACTCATTAACAATTTTATCATGTTCGTCCCAAATTTCACCTACTAATTCTTCTAAAATATCTTCGACCGTAACAAGCCCCATCGTTCCGCCAAACTCATCTACAACGATGCTCATGTGAATCTTAGTTGATTGAAGTTCTCTAAGCAAATTGGAAACTTTCATTTTGGGCAACGTAAAATATAATGGTTTTATAATTTCTTTAAAGTCGATTTTATCTTGTAGCAGTATTTTGTAAAAATCTTTTTCTAAAATGAATCCAACGATTTGGTCAATGTTTTCATCATATACTGGCATTCTTGAATATTCATTTTCTAAAAAAACATTTTTGACTTCTTCCATGCTAAGTTTATTTGAAATAGCAATTATTTCTTGTCTTGAAGTTAAAACATCACTTGCTTCAAGGTCATCAAATTTAATCGCACTTCTAATCAATTTACTTTCATGTTCATCAATTCCACCTAGCTGTTCAGTTTCTTCAATTATATTTATAAGTTCATCATCACTTAGTCCTTTGTCCTTTTTAAACTTAAATATTTTATTCAAAAGTTTTTTCCAAAGACTAAAAGGAAAATTCAGTGGTAATAAAATTATCATGAACATTCTAAGAAGTGGCGCAAAAAGCATTGCAATTTTTTCTGGGTTTTCTTTTGCTAAAATTTTTGGAGTGATTTCACCAAAAATCAACACTACGATTGTCATTACAACAGTTGAAGCAATAACAGCAGCAGCTTCATCATGCGACATAAGTCTTGTAAATAGCACTGTTGCAAGTGAAGCTGAAACAATGTTAACAATATTGTTTCCTATCAAAATAGTTGAAAGAATTTTATCAAATTGATCTGAAAGTTCATAGGCGAGTTTAGCACGTTGGTTTCCGTGTTTAACATAGCTTTTGAGCCTTGCTTTGTTAAGGCTTGAAAATGCCGTTTCTGTTGATGAAAAATACGCGGATAGAATAATACAGATAATAATTGTAATTAATAGTGTCATACTGGCACTGTCCATGATGATTTTTTTCTCCTTTTAATTGCTTGTTTTTATGTTCATATATATAAAATAAAAACAGCAAGACTCATATTGCATAAATAACACAATAAAAGTCTTGCTGTTTAATTATCAACCGGATTTAAACAAAGTTCAAATCGTAATGACGATAGGATAAACACTATTCAGTGCCAGCTACTCCCTTTTGATTAACATAATAATACAGCATAATCAATGAAAAGTCAACAAATAAATTGCAAACTTTTATTCCACCCCCCAAAAAAATATTCTGCTACTCATCTAATATAAATAATCCAACTTTATATGTGGTCATCGATAGTATATCACATTATCGTTAAACAATAAATATCCCACGATTATTATATACGCTATCTGTATTTCTATTTCGCAAGGCTCTATCAAGTGCCATGATGGTTGCCACTGCTCCGCGGGTAAGTTCGGTGGATTTTTCTTTGTCTGCTTTTATGTTGCCAGCGGGGTCTGTTCGCACGAAGATGACATGGCACTCTCATTAACTTTTTGAGAGAACACAAAAATGCACAGCTGAACCAGAGTTTCTAGATGCCTAAAATAATTAAAATATCATAATATAAATCACTGAAAATAACGTGGATAAAATAGCAACAAATGAGTCAAAAAGCAACCACGAATAACGAAAAAATTTGAAAAACGTATCAAAAACGTATCACGGGGCAAAAAATAAGCCCCGAATCCCTTTGTTTATAAGGGGTTCGGGGATTTTTTACTTTATTCCCATTCTATCGTTGCTGGGGGTTTGCTGGTTATGTCGTAGACTATGCGGTTTATGTGTTTTACTTCGTTTACTATGCGGACGCTGATGGATTCTAGGGTTTCGAAGGGGATTCTTGCCCAGTCGGCTGTCATGCCGTCTACGCTGGTTACGGCGCGGAGGGCTATTGTGTAGTCGTAGGTTCTTTCGTCGCCCATAACTCCGACAGATCTTGTTCCTGTTAGCACTGTGAAGTATTGCCAGATTTCTTTATCGAGACCGGCTTTTGCGATTTCGTCGCGGTATACCCAATCTGATTCACGCAAGATATCAAGTTTTTCAGGGGTGATTTCTCCCATGATTCTTATTGCTAGGCCTGGGCCTGGGAAAGGTTGACGCATGACGATTGATTCTGGAAGCCCGAGTTCGAAACCAACTTTTCTGACTTCGTCTTTGAACAAATCTCTTAGTGGTTCAACGATTTCTTTGAAATCAACCACGCTTGGAAGTCCGCCCACGTTGTGGTGTGATTTGATGACAGCTGATGTTTCTGTTCCGCTTTCAACCACGTCTGGATAGATTGTGCCTTGGACAAGATAGTCCACTTGACCGATTTCTTTAGCAGCTTTTTCAAATGCTTTGATGAATTTTTCGCCGATGATTTTTCTTTTTGTTTCTGGATCTGAAACGCCTTTGAGCGCACCCAAGAAATCTTCGCTTGCATCAACTGTGATCATGTTCATGCCACGTTCATGTTTGAATACTCTTTCGATTTCTTCAGTTTCGTTTTTACGCATCAAGCCGTGATCGACATAAACACAGACAAGATTTTCACCGCTGGCTTGGTGGACAAGCGATGCGGCAACAGCTGAATCTACGCCACCAGAAAGCGCGAGAAGCACTTTTTTGTCGCCTAGTGTTGCTTTGAGCTTGGCAACTGATTCTGTCACGAAGTTTGCCATTGTCCAGTCGCGTTTTGCAGAGCAAACTTTCCAAAGGAAGTTTTCAAGAATTTTCATGCCTTGGTTTGTGTGGAACACTTCTGGGTGGAATTGCACACCATAAAGTTTTCTTTCAGAGTTTTGAAGTGCGGCGATTGGGCAAGACGCTGTTTTTGCAACGATTTCGAACCCTTCTGGAAGCACTGACACATAGTTTGTGTGGCTCATCCAACAAACATTTTCTTTATCTACGCCTTCAAAAAGGACGCTATCAAGATACGTGATTTCTCTTCTGCCATATTCGCGTTCTGGTGCTTTTTCCACCTTTCCGCCAAGGTCTGCGCCCATAAGTTGACTGCCGTAGCAAATGCCCAAAATTGGGATACCGAGGTCGTATATTTCCATCGGCACTCTTGGAGCGTTATCCGCAAATACATCGTTTGGACCGCCCGTGAAAATGATACCAATCGGGTCGATTTCTTTGATTTTTTCAATCGATGTTTTTGGACTTACCATTTCTGAATAGATATTGAGTTCACGAACTCTTCTTGCGATGAGTTGGTTATACTGTCCGCCAAAATCTAGCACTAATACTTTTTCGTGTTTCATATTTCTTCCTTTGAGTTTATTTATTACTTGTTTATGGCACTTATAAAAATGCCATCTATTTTAAAATTCAAATGCTTTGAACTTTTATGCAAATTTTTCGTTTAGGGTTTCCAATCTTTCTGCCCATATTTCATATTCGCTTCCGCTTGAAATCATGAGTGCTTCCAAAATGATGTTATACTGTTTTATATCGCTTGCTCCAACCAAATTGCTTTCGTATAGATCGAGCATTTGAGATGCAAATTCACTGTCCCCTGCATCTGAAACCACACCGCACAAGATGATGCCAACGCCAAAATCTTCGTAGCCTTTTGACAGCCTGTTTGACAGCACAGCAATTGCAGTTTCTTGCATTTCCATTTCGTATAACGCTTCAAGGATATAGGTTTCTATAAAGGCGTCGTAGCCCATTGATGTGAGAGAACTTGAACCGAGAAATACAACGTAGGCTTCGTAGTATTGATGATTTAGCATTTCCATGCCGTATTCTGCAATTTCTTCAAAATTTTCGTTATATATTTCGTAGTTCAAAATTGTTGCAAGAGAGTTGATATCTCCGCTTTTTTCATAGTTGGCTTTTTCAAACGCTATCGACAATTTTTCCATGCCAAGATCGCTTGCAACGACAGAAACTTTTCCCGGCAAAAACACCATGAAAACAGACGTTATGAATAACGTTATTATCAAGAGAACTACTATCGTTTTGATTATTAAATTTGATGTTTTCATTTCAGTGCTCATTATTACCTCAAACAAGTTTACGCTTTGTATTATTTTATCACACATTGCGACCTATTTGCAAGCACTTTTTCACATTATTTACATTCTCTTTGCGGTGATATCACCCGATGTTGGGTCGATAAGCACGGCGCACAAATCATCTTCGCTTGAGTATGCCACATACCAGCTTCCAACCCCGTTATCTTTATCGTAGACAAACTTGATATACACTTCATAATTATCGCTTATTTCGCTTTGCATTTCTGTTATGTTTTGCGATAGTTCCTTTGCTGCAATCGCCTTTGCTTCGTTCCATTTTATCATGTCGTCTGTTATCACGCTTTCGAGATATATTTCTTCTGATTTATCACCGTGGGATATTATGATTTTATAGGAAAGCTCGGTAAGTTCGCTAGGGGAAAATTCCGCAGTCAGATTTCCACCCACAATTTCGTCCACAAAAGTGCCTGAAAAGCCCTCTTCCCCTATTGCAATTTGATAGTTATATTCGTCGGCATATCCCGATTTCACTTCTAGCGTCAACTTTGCATAAGAATACAACTTCCCCGCCCAACCATCGATGACAAAGG
The DNA here is from genome assembly GCA_044426085.1 of Bacillota bacterium. Lineage (GTDB taxonomy): Bacteria > Bacillota > Clostridia > Christensenellales > CAMQZB01 > JAWXUU01. The sequence continues at coordinate 8,342 of JAWXUU010000012.1, forward strand.
GGTCTTCTTTGCTTCCCGCGGTGAGCGTGACATAATAGCTGTCACTTTCGCCGACAAAATAGTGACATTCCACTTTTGAGACGTTTTCATAATCTTTCTTTTCGCTTGTGCAACCGCAAAGGGACAACACAAGTGCGACAATACAAATAAAAATAGTAATCTTTTTCATAGTTCTTCCTTTTTTCTTTTTGTTTATTTTATTGCTGATAGTGGATTCATATGATTGCATATTATCAATTTTTATTTTTTTACAAAATCCGCCAAAAAGGTTATATATTGCCTGGCAATTTCACATATAATATAGTCGTACGTTTATAGGAATTATTATCATGAAAAAGATTATTTCTCTTTCGATTTTCATATGTTTTTTCTGTTTTGGATTTACTTTTCAAAATGAAAAACTCGCATTTGGCGCGGAAATATACGGGCGGGCGGAAACTTCCACAGTGGGGTTTTATGCTTCCGAGCTTGAAACGACGCCGATGTTTTATTTGCCAATTGGATATTACGTTGTTATCACTGGCGAGACTGATGACTTTTATTCTTGTGAATACGCAAAGACTGAAAGTTCCTACGTGAAAAAATACGGATTTGTGAAAAAAGATGAAATTTATATTGATTCCGATATGGCATTGCCACTTTTTCCAGAGGTTACAATCACCGCGATAAAGGATACTAATCTTTATTCTAAGCAGAATAAAAGCACTGTTGTATCCAACATCACGGCGGGGCAAAAGGCTTATTTTTACGGACTGTACACAGATGGCGACACCGCCCTTTATTACGTGAAAATAAGCGATGATTTTGGATATGTGGATACGGCTGGATTTGAACAGCTTTCCATTCCGACACATCCAAAACTGCTCTCCTTTGCGGACACTTATTACATTGAAACTTCCGAAACCGTGGAAGGCGTTGATGGCGAAGTCACGGCGGAAACTGAAAGCGAAAGTGACAGCGAAAGCGAAAGTTTGCTTTCTTTTGATATTCAAATTGCCATGATACTTTGCATTGCTGTGCCCGCGCTTATTTTTATGTTTTACGCATTTGCGCCTAGCGAAAAGGGGGTTTCAAAATATTTTGATTCTTGATTTTGGAGTATCCTTTAAAGATTTTGAATTATACTTCTCATTTTCTGATATTCGGCATTTGACATGTTGTTTTTTATTTGCGACAGCATTTGCAGCATTTCACTTTTGTTGAGCGTGCCGTTCTGCTTGGAAATTGCGAGCATTTTGGCAAATTGATCACTCGCTTCAGTTTGGCTTAGCGAAGATAGGTCATCTGCGAATTTTTCGGCATTTTTGCCGTTTAGCGGACTTGTTTTGTTTGCTTTGTTGTTTTTTATGTAAGCTTTTAAATCTTTTGGCATTATTTTTCTCCTTTTTGCATATTATTTTGTAGGAATATATTAAAATATATGAATTTTGTGGGAGATTGTTGATATGAATTTAGAAGAAATGCAAAATATGATGAAAATGGCGGAAAATATGAAGGGGAAATCACCACTTGAAGTTATGGCTGAGCAAAATCCGCAACTTGCCGAGATGAAAAATGTGTTTAATAATCCCGCTGATATGCTTTTCAAAATGAGTGGATTTGGCGGTGGTGAAAATATTTCGAAAATGGGAAATATTGGCGGTTTGGACATTGCAAGCGTTGTGAAAATGGCGGGTGGCATGGGTGGTTTTGGGGGTGGAAATCAACGAAAGAATTCGGCGGGCGTGCATAAAAAATATTATGGACTTTCACCAATTTCGGAAATTGCTTCGCCGGAGATTATTTATGCACTAAACAAGTATCTTTCGACTTTTTAATGAAAAAAAACACCCTTTTGAGGTGTTTTTTGATGTTTTTTGTTTTAGTTTTTGTTTGGTTTTGTTTTTGTTTGGTTTTAGTTTTTGTTTGGTTTTGTTTTTGTTTGGTTTTGTTTTAATTGTTTATTATTTATCTTTTTTGTTTGATGACAGCTTTATATTGAAAAATTCCTTTTTGTATTTTATTAGATACGGAACTGAGAAAATTGCCATGAACACAAATGCGACGAGTTCAAGTTGCAAGATATAATACGGCCAATCTGCGAGAAGGTTGAACACTGAAGATGAATCGGGCTTGTAGGCAAGGAACATATAATTTCCCCCTGTGAGCAGATTTACAATCATTGCGAAAATGCCGAGAACTTGCAGTGAAAGAAAAGATTTGATAAATTCTTTTGCTTTTATTTGGATTCCGTCGGTTATTAGGAAATACACAATCACTATTATTATTGTTGAGTGAGATGTGAAGTATTCGAAAAATCTGAAATGCGGAAAGTTATATCCGCTCATGCTTGGCGTTAGAAGCGCTTGGAGCGCACCGCAAAAGCCTGTGAAATATATCAGCGGATACAATCTTTTATCGCGTGACAAAAGAGAATAAACCGACATATATATTGTTATTGCGCAGAGGTGACACGGCAAAATTTCGCTGAGTTGATATTCGCCGATTGCTATTTTCCAAGTGGTGAAAGCAATCTGTTGCAAGATAAAAATTATTGCAATAGTGTATCTTATTGTGTTGCTTGCCTTTTGGTTTGCGTTGATTTTGTTTTTGAATATTACAAGCAGTGCAATTATCGCAAGCATAATGCAAAGTGCTGTTATGTGAGCCGTTCCAAAAGCGTCGAATGCTTCTTCCACTTCTATTTTTGCAAAAAAATTCATGGTTTCTCCTTGGTGTAATCTTTTTATATATTATAATGGATTTTAATTTTCAAATCAAGAAAAAAAGTGCTGTTTTCGAAAAATGTTTCTGCGCATAAAAAAAGAAGCGAGGTTATTCGCTTCTTTGATGTTTTTATTTTGTTTTATTTTGTTTTGTTTATGCTGTTTTGCGCAAGATTTTTGCTGAGCCTGTTTTTTCCACGAATTCTTTTGTGATGATAATCTTTTCGATTGATTTATCTTCTGGGATATCATACATAAGTGAAAGCATAAGTCCTTCCAAAATTCCGCGAAGTCCCCTTGCACCCGTTTTGAGTTCCATTGCTGTTTTAGCAATTGCACTTACCGCTTCATCTTCAAATTCAAGTTCGACATCGTCGATTTTGAAAAGTTTTTGATACTGTTTTACAAGCGCGTTTTTAGGTTCTTTCAAGATTTTCACAAGTGCACTTTCGTCGAGTGGTTCTGTTGAAACAACGACTGGGATTCTGCCGACAAATTCTGGGATTAGACCAAATTTTGTCAAGTCTTGTGGTTGAACTGTTTTCAAGATTGAAAAATCTTCCTTCTTTTCGTCGGTGATTATTCCGCCGAAACCTAGCGAAGATTTGTCCCCTCTTTTTTCGATGATTTTATCAAGACCTACGAATGCTCCGCCAACGATGAACAAGATGTTTGTTGTGTCCACTTGAATAAATTCTTGTTGTGGATGTTTTCTGCCACCTTGTGGAGGAACTGAAGAAATTGTTGATTCAATAATTTTAAGAAGTGCTTGTTGCACGCCTTCGCCTGAAACATCACGCGTTATCGACATGTTTTCTGACTTTCTTGCAATCTTATCGATTTCGTCGATATAAACAATCCCTTGTTCTGCTTTTTCAACGTTGAAATCAGCTGACAAAAGCAATTTTTGAAGGCAGTTTTCTACATCTTCGCCGACGTAGCCTGCTTCTGTTAGGGTTGTTGCATCGCTCATTGCAAAAGGAACGTTCAAGATGTTGGCAAGGGTTTTCACAAGAAGGGTTTTTCCACTTCCCGTTGGACCTAGAAGCAAGATATTGCTTTTATCCATAACGATGCCGTCTTCTTTTTCTGTCTTTTTAGAAAGTATTCTTTTATAGTGGTTATAAACCGCAACTGATAGCACTTTTTTGGCTTGATCTTGACCGATGATGAATTCATCAAGGTGTTCTTTGATTTTTGCCGGCGCCATAAGGTTTATTTCACTGTCGTAGAACGCTTGGTTTTGTTTTTCTTTGAGCATATCTTCGCACGCTTTCACACATTCATCACAAATGTTTGAACCGTTTGGTGAAGTTATCATTTCTCTTACTTCATCACCACTTTTTCCGCAAAAATCACACAAAATTTCTTTTTCTTTTTGCATTTATACTCCTATTTCTGTTTGTTATATTACTCTTTTATTATTTTTGGGAATTTAAAATTTTTAAAAGTGCTCTTATATGCGGGATTCAAAAATTTTATCAATAATTCCGTATTCAACTGCTTCTGATGAAGACATATAGAAATCTCTGTCGGTATCGATTTCCATTTGTTTCATTGATTTTCCTGTGTTTTTGCAAAGGATTTCGTTGAGTTTTTTCTTTGTTCTTAGAATGTGGTTTGCTTGGATTGCGATATCGCTTGCTTGACCTTGAGCACCGCCGAGTGGTTGGTGAATCATAACTTCGCCGTTTGGCAAAGCAAATCTTTTGCCTTTTTTACCACTTGAAAGTAGGAATGCACCCATGCTTGCTGCAATGCCGACACAGATTGTTTGAACGTCGCATTTGATGTAGTTCATTGTGTCGTAGATTGCAAGACCCGCAGATACGCTTCCGCCTGGGGAGTTGATATATAAGCTGATATCTTTTGCTGGATCTTTTGCTTCAAGATACAACAATTGTGCAATCACTATGTTTGCAGAGATATCGTTGATTTCACCTGTGATAAACACGATTCTATCTTCGAGAAGTCTTGAATAGATATCATAAGAACGTTCGCCACGGTTGGTTTGTTCAACGACCATTGGAATTAAACTCATTTGAATTGGCTCCATGTTTTTCTCCTTACTATTCGAATTATTTCAAGTTTTCTTGTCTTAGGAAATCGAACAATTTGTTGATGATTACGTTTTTAGTTACGTATTCAACGTGTTCTTGTGGCATTTGTGCTTTATATTCTTCGAAAGATTTATCAGATTCTACTGCGATTTTTTCGATTTCTGCATCGATATCAGCATCAGACGCTTCGATTTTTTCAATTTCGATGATTTTATCAACTACCAATTGTGATTTCACAGCTTTTTCAGCTTCTGGAATGAAGTTAGCTTTGAAAGCTTCTACATCTTGACCAGTGTATTGCAAATATGTTTCCATATTCAAGCCTTGATACATAAGTTTGTATTCAAATTCCTTAACCATTTGTTCTGCTCTGTCTTCAATCATAACTTGTGGAATGTTGATTTCTGTTGCTTCACAAATCGCTTTTAGGATGTTGTTTTCTGTTTCGTTCAATGATTTTTGTTCGTTTGAAGCGTCAAGTTTTGCTTTGATATCTGCTTTCATTTCTGCAAGTGTATCAAATTCTGAAACGTCTTTTGCGAATTCATCATCAAGTGTTGGAAGTTCTTTTGCTTTCAAGCTGTTTAAAACAACTTCGAATTGTGACATTTTGCCAGCAAGAGATTCTTCGTGGTATGTTTCTGGGAATGGTACGTCGATAACTTTTGTGTCGCCGATGTTCATGCCAACAACGCCTTCTTCAAATCCTGGGATGAAAGAATTGCTTCCCAAAACCAAATCAAAGCCAGCACCTGTGCCACCGTCGAATTTCACGCCGTCGATTGAACCTGAGAAATCGATATTTGCTGTGTCGCCCATTTCTGCTGTTCTGCCTTCAATATCAACCATTCTTGAACCTTGGTCAGCTTTTTTTGCAACTTCTGCATCGATATCTGCGTCTGTAACAGTATACTCAACTTTTTCAAGATTCATACCTTTATATGTTCCGATTTCAAATTCTGGTTTGATTGGTGCAACCGCGACCATTGTCATACCGTTTTCTGAAATATCTTCAACGTCGATATCAGGTGAGCCAACAACTTCAAAATCAGTGTTAGCATCCAAAACTTCTGGGTAATACTTTCTGAAAGCACCGTTCACAGCATCTTCAAAGAAGATACCTTCGCCGTATGTTGAAACCAAAACTTTCATTGGCACTTTGCCTTTTCTGAATCCTGGAACAGAATATCTGCCCTTTGTTTTGTTATATGCGTTTAGGACTTCTTGATCCCATTCTTGCTTGTTTAGTTCCATAGTGATTTTCACTTGACTATTTTCAATTTTTTCGATTTTGCTGTTCATATTACCTCCAAGTTTTACATAACTTCATTTTTTTACCGAATTATCATATCATATTTCATTGATATTTGCAAACAAATACTATATAATGTATATAACAAAAGCGACTTTCTTTTAAAAAAAGTCGAAAAAATCATAAAAAGGATGAAATTATGCCACAAGACGCAATAAATTTATATAAACTTGGCAGTGAACTTGAAATTCTTCTGACTACGGGGAAAATCAACCGTATCACTATGCCGGAAAAAGATGAAATTCACATGCAGATTTACGCGCACGGGAAAAACCAAAAACTCATCATTTCCGCAAACGCTTCTTCGCCAAGATTGCACCTTACAACTGCGACAAAGGACAACCCTGCTTCTCCACCATCGTTTTGCATGCTACTGCGAAAATACATGCAAAATGGCGAGATAACACAGGTCGCTTGCCAAAAGGGGGAAAGGATTTTCCACTTTACTGTCACAAACAAAAACGAACTTTCCGACAGCGTGACTTGCACACTTATCGTTGAACTTATGGCAAGGCAAAGCAACATTTTCCTTGTGGATTCCAAGGGCAAAATATTGGGCGTTTTGAAACAATTTTCACTTGACGATGCGAAAAGAGCTACCCTTGCGGGGATGAAATACGACTTTGAACCACAGGACAAGTTAAATCCATTTTTATGCGATGATATTGCAATTGGTATCAATAAATTCGATGGTGGCGACTTTGCTTCTTACGTTTTGGCATCATTTATGGGGTTTGCTTTTTCAACTGCTTGCGAGGTTGCAAATTTCTGTTTTGGAGATTGTTATAAAGATGTGCCCGTTGGTTTTGATAAATCGGTTGCAATGCAAAAATTTGATGAATTTATCGGTGGGGATATTCTTTCCACTGTTTATTTGGGCGAAAAAGGGGAAGTTAAGGATTATGCATTCACGCCATATCAAACGCTTTCGCTTAAACAAATTTCATTTGACAGTTTGAATGATGCGCTCGATTATTTTTACACAACTAAAGACAATGCAATTCGCATAAACGAAAAGAGCCGAGCACTTAAAAATGTTATCAAGAATGCTATTTCTAGATACGAAAAGAAACTGAAAAATCAGAAAAAACAGATTGAAGACTGCTCTGATATTGAAAAAAACCGCATATATGGCGAGCTTATCACTTCTTATATATACAAAGTGAAATATAAAGATGATGTTCTTGAATGCGAGAATTATTACGACGATATGAAAATCGTGCGTATTCCACTTCAAAAAAGTATGTCGGCTTCGCAAAATGCGCAGAATTATTACAAGAGATACGCAAAGCAAAAGAGAACATACTTGAGGGTTTCTGTTGATATTGAAGAAACTGAAAACTTCATCACTACGCTAAAAAACATTCTTGCGACACTTTCGCGAATGACTGACCTTAAAGACCTTGATTTGATTTACGAGGACCTTTATGCATTGAAGGTTTTGCAAGTGCCGACAGTTAAGCTGAAAGCGGGCAAAAAAAGCAAGAAGAACTTTTCTAAAAAGGCTGTCAAGAAGGAAATCAATCCGCAAAGATTCAATATTGGTGGGGTTGATGTTTACCTTGGCAAGAGTGCACTTCAAAACGATTTTGTTTCTTTTAGGATTGCAAAAGCTGATGATGTGTGGTTTCATATCAACAAATATTTCGGCTCGCACCTAGTTTGCAAATGCAATCTTGAAAATCTTTCCGACGACGTTTTGATTACTTGTGCGGAAATCGCCGCATATCATTCCGATGCCAAGACAAGCGAAAAGGCTGTTGTTGATTACACAATTGCAAGAAACCTTAAAAAACCCACACACGGCAACCTGGGGCTTGCGATTTATCACACAAATTATTCCGTGGTGGTTACCCCAAACCCGCATGAAGAACTTATGGTTTGATTTACAGTTGAAAACTGAATTTTAACATTTTAATATATAAACAAAAAAAGGAAAACGGCGAAGTTTTCCTTTTTTTTTGCGTATTGTTATTTTGTAAATGTTTTTTATATTTACACCTTTCTGGTGTTCATAGCTTTTTTAGCCTTTGTATTCCACAAGCGTTACTGTGACTTGATATGTGTTTCTGTCGCGCAGGATTGTGACAACAACTGTGTCGCCAATTTCCTTGCCTGAAAGTGCTGTTGCGATGTCGTCTGATGATGTGATTTCTGTTTCGTCTACTGCCAAAATCAAATCGCCATATTGCAAGTCTGTTGAGTTTGTTGAATCGCTGATATAAACGCCCGCCATAGAAAGTCCGTATTGTTTTGCAGTTGTTATGCTTAAAACTTCAAACACTGAAATTCCAATCGCCGGTTTGCCCGTCACATAACCAACTTTAATCAAGTCGGTTGCAACTGAAAGTGCATCGTTTGCTGGGATTGCAAAGCCGATATTATCGATATCATCATCTGCGTATTTCGCATTCACAATACCGACAAGTTCGCCATTCATGTTGAATAGTCCACCACCAGAGTTTCCTGGATTGATTGCGGCATCTGTTTGAAGCAAGTTCATCACCACGCCATCAACTTCGATTTCACGGTCTAGTGCGGAAATTATTCCCGCCGTCACAGAGCCACCAAGCTCGCCCAAAGGGTTACCAACGGCGATAACTTCTTCACCGACAACCAAGCTGTCGGAATCGGCAAACACTGCTGATTGAAGTCCTGAGGCGTCGATTTTTATCACTGCGATATCGGCATCAGAATCCGAGCCAATAACTGTTGCTGTGTATGTTGTTCCTTCTGTTGTGAGAACATAAACTGTTGTTGCACCATCGATTACGTGGGCGTTTGTGATGATGTAGCCATCTTCTGAAATAATAACGCCACTGCCCGCGCCTTCTGTTACGTATTGACCAAATCTTGAAGCTGAAACTGCTTCTGTATAGATTTCTACAACTGTATCTGAAACCGAAGCTGAAACGCTTGCATAAGTTGCATCACTTGATGAAGTTGTTGTTGTTACCGCTGATTGATAAAGCACGACTGTTTGGTCTGTCACTGTTTTTTCAACTGCAAATTCACTTGCAATCACCGTTCCCGCAAAGCTTGCGATAAGGGCGAAAATAATGACCAATAAATACACTCTTCCCATCTTTGGTGGTTTTGGTGGGCGGGGGTGATTTGGATGTGGATGTGGATGATTTCCATCAGGTGGACAACCTTGTGGGTGCTCGCTTTGCGTGCTGTTTTCTTGCTGACCATAAACTTTGCCGTATACGTTTTGCTGATTTTGCATTCCGTACATTTTGTATTCGTTTGGCTGATTGTTTTCTACGTTTGTGATTTCGTTTTTTTCTTCGTTATTATAATTTTCGAATTGATCCATAAGTTGCCTCCAATTTTCGAATTCGTTTTTATTTTATGGCTATATATTATATCCATACTCTTAATATACACTTAAAATTAAAATAAAAATAAATTTTTTTAAAAAATGCAGAAAAAAACTTTCCTGCACTTTTTTTGTATCTTTTTATTATCTGTTTTATATCATCCGTTTTATATTATTTGATTTATATTATCTGACCCCTATTCGCGTTGAGTTCACTTTGCCAGACAGGATGTCGGATATTTTATATTTTGATGATGCGATAATAACTTCTGTGCCAATTTCGCAAGCCATTTTCACAAATTCTAGCTTTGCACCTGCCCCGCCAGCAAGCTCGCGCGAAGAACCGACGCAATTTACTTTGTGGTTATCTATGTTTTCAATCAGCTCGTAAAGGTTTTTACCGCTGATTTCTTTCACGAGAGTGCTTTCGTCGTTTGGGTCTTGCAAAATGCCTTCGGTGCTTGACAAAATTAAAAGCTGTCTTGACTTCACAAGCCTTGCAACCCTTGTTGCTGTTTCGTCGTTATCAATGCACTGCACGATTTGGTCGCAACCTTTTGAAAGGTTTTCAATTTCTAGCTTTCTGTTTTCTTCATCGGATACTGCATCGTTATAGTTGATAATTGGAACTGCATTTTGCCCTTTGCAACGGTAAAGCATTTCTCTTAGGTGATTTTCGCAAAGGTGGTTATTGAAGTGGCTGTGTTCCACCAAAACTTGTCGAACTGAATAATTCGGGTTGATAAATCTTCTGTAATTTTCCATAAGGATTGCTTGACCTTGCGCTGAATAGTCGGTTTTTGCAATCTCGATTGGAAGGTCGATTTCACAGCCGTTTCTTTTTATGTAGTCTATTCTTCCAATTTCTGTTGCACCAGAAGAAACCCAAATCATTCCTGGGGCAAGCTCGCGGGAAATTCTCGCGAAAATGTTATAGTCTATATCGTTATCCTGTTTGGAAATAAGCGCCATAGAGCCAACTTTTCCAACCAAATCAAAATCAAATTTCATATTTTTATCCTCTATTTTTTCTTGTATACTTTGTGTGCTGAGGTTGGCATAACGATTTTGTCGATTGTTATGCTCATTTCTGTTTTTCCGCCCGTCACGCATGCCATGCAGTTGTCGCAAACTTTGTTTTCGTCAAATTCGCAAAGTCCGCAATCGCCACAGTTGTCGCAAACTTTTTCTTTATCCAAAACGCAATATCTCATTTTTATTTCCTCTTTTCTTTAAGTGTTTTCGCGCAGACTTTTGCTGCGTATTTGCAGTGTTCATACGTGAGACCGCCTTGCATATAGGCGATGTATGGTTCAACAATTGGTGCATCGGCTGAAAGTTCAGAGCTAGCACCGCCAACAAAGCAACCCGCCGCCATGATAACTTTTGATGTGTAGCCCGGCATATCCCACGCTTCTAGTTTCACATGGGCATCGACTGGGGAAACTTCTTGAATGTTTTGAATGAAACTGCAAACTTCTTCTTCGGTGTTGAATTTTATGCACCTTGTGATGTCGTCGCACTTTTCGCCCGCTTTCGGGAGTGTTTCATAGCCTAGGTCTTCCATCATTTTTCCAAACAGAAGTGAACCTTTCACGCTTTGCGAAACTGTGTGGGGCGCGAGAAACATCGCTTGATAGAACATGCGATAGCCAAGTTCATACGAGCCGATTTCAAGCCCAACTGACGGAACTGTGAATCTGCCACCTATCATTTCGATATACTTCGCTTTGCCCGCGATATACCCACCTGTTGGCACAATGCCCGCACCTGGGTTTTTAATCATAGAACCGCAGATGATATCCGCGCCCACCGCTGTGGGTTCTTTTGTATCGACGAATTCTGTGTAGCAGTTGTCGATAAACACAATGATATCTTTATCGATTGATTTCACAAAATCCACAAGCTGTTGGATTTGCGTGATTGAAAGTGCGTTTCGCCATGCGTAGCCACGCGAGCGTTGAACGTATATCATTTTATACTTCTTTTTAGCCATCATCTGTTTGATTTTATCAAAGTCGAAGTTGTCACCGCAAAGTGAAATATCTTCAAAGCTGATAAAATAATCAGATAGCGAACCATTTTTTGACGCTAGAACTTCTTCGAGTGTGTCGTATGGTCTGCCTGTCACACTGAGAACGTTGTCGTATGGTCTTAGTAGTCCATAAAGTGCCATGCCGATTGAATGTGTTCCGCTCATAATCATTGGAGAGATTATTGCTGATTCGGCACCCACGATATCGGCGAACAGCGAATACAGCGTATCTCTTGAAAGGTCGCCATAACCATAGCCTGTGCTTCCATAAAAGTGGTTTAGTGATATTCTGTTTTTCTTGAATGCTTCAAGAACTCTTTCTTGATTGAATTGGGCGATTTCTTCCACAGCTTCAAACTGCGGTTTTAGGCTTTCTTCAATATTTTTGATATACATTGCTTCGCTTGTCATGTTTCTCCTTATTCAAGCCTTGTTTCTCCGCTGAGAATAAAGTCGCTTGAAATCACGTATAGTATGTTGGATTTATAAAGCATAAGTTGGTTTTGTTTCGTGTCTAGAATAACCACTTGTTGGTCAAAACCACGCACGATTCCCGTTATGCTTTCTCCGCCACATAAAATGGCTGTCACGGGTTTTCTTTCCCGTCTTGAATGATTTAGAATGATGTCTTGCAATATAAGCTGTGTCTTCACGTTTTCTACCCCTTTGAGTTTTATAACAATTCTTGACAACGGCTTTATATTTATACCATTTTATATTTTGTTTTATTGCTTTTTTATTGATTTATATCATTTTTTATTGTTCGTTTTTATAGTTTTGGATTACAAAATCAACTTTTTCACTTATTGAAAGTTCTTTTGGAATCGCAGTGCAAACGCCGGCGTTTTTAAACCATGTGAACTGCCTTTTTGCATAGTTTCTTGAAAACTGCTTGATTTTTTCGATTGTTTCTTCCTTTGTCCAAATGGATTTTTTCAGGTTGAAAATTTCGCGATAGCCTATTGCTTTCATGCTTGAAAATTCTTCGCAGTTTGGATATTTTTCAAACACGCTGTCGAATTCTTCAAACAATCCTTCCCCCACCATTTTATCCACACGGGAGTTGATACGCTGATACAAAACTTCCCTTTCGGCATCGATATAGAATGCAGAAAAGTTATATCTGGGGATTTTTTCTTCTTTCATTTCCGACTTTTTTACGCCCGTTAGATGATAAATTTCTAGCGCCCTTATGATTCTTGGCACATCGTTTATGTGAAATTTATCGGCGGTTTCTTTATCCACACTTGCAAGCATATCATAAAGATATTGATTGCCTTTTTCCTGCAAAATTTGTTTGTATTCTTCCCGCAGTTGTTCTGATTTGGCAGTGCCACCAAAAGACCTTTTGAAAAGCAGACTGTCGATATAAAGTCCCGTTCCACCGCAAATGATTGGAGTGTTGCCACGCTTTGTTATCTCGATGATTTTCTCGCTTGCTTTTTCCACAAAGTCGCTGACAGAAAATTCGCTGTCCACTTCGCAAACGTCGATAAGATGATGCGGTATGCCATCCATTTCTTCTGTTGTGACTTTTGCCGTGCCGATATCAAGCGTTTTATAAATTTGCATTGAGTCAGCTGAAATCACTTCGCCCGACGTTTTTTTTGCAACTTCCACTGCTAGGGCTGATTTGCCTGATGCGGTTGGACCTGCAATCACGATTATTTTGTTTATATTATTCTCTTGAACCATTTTTCGATATCCTTTTTTGGAACAGTCACAACAACTGGTCTGCCGTGCGGGCATTTCATGTTGATGTTGTCACGCAATTTCACAACGAGCGCTTCAATTTCTTCAATTGATAAAACATCACCCGCTTTCACGGCATGTTTGCACGCTTTTTGAATCAAATTCATGCGGACAAAGTTTGGAAGTTCATCGTGGAACTGTTCGATTTCGGTGAACACATCGTTGAAAAAGCCTTGTATGTCCATTCCGATAAGCTCGGTTGGGATATCCCACACTTCATACACTCCTTCATCATCGGTTGGGTATATTCTGAACCCTAAATCCATAAATGAATAGTGGTGAACGTGAATGAAATCTTCTTCGATTGGGTTTAGAACGAGTTTATGGGGAACAAGCATTTCTTGTCTTTCCACGTTCTTTTTTGAAACGATTATTCTGAACTTATCATAAAGCATTGCTTCGTGACCCGCGTGCTGATCAATTATCATCATTTTATCGCCACTTTGTACGATTATATAAGTTGAGAACAGTTGACCGATTATCCTTATATCGCTTTTATCCAAATTGCGATTGAGTTCTTTTTGCCATTCGATTATAACGTCGGTTTCTTCCGCTTCTGTCAGTGGTTCTTCTTTTATATCTGCGATTTCTTCGCTGTCGAACATTTGTTTTGAAAGCATTTGCACTTCGCGATAGGAAAGGTCTTCCTTTGGTGTGAAAGAAAATTCCACGTCGAATTTCTTTTGAATTTTATCGGCGTCTTCTTCTTTTACATATTCGATAGTTCTATCTTCTTTATAGTTTCGCAAAAGTTCGAAAGCGTTTGGTGGTGGCGGGTCGAAAAATGACGCATTAAGACAAACTTCGCTTTCTTCTTTTGTCATTGTGTGGATATATTGAATTTCCTTTTTGCCACCCAGTGGGAATTCGCCTGAAATTCCGCAATCTTCAACTGGTTCTGTTTCGCTTTTCAAAAATTCCGTGACCGCTTTGAAAATTGTGCCAAAAACTAGCTTTGTATCTTGAAATCTCACATCGGTTTTTGTTGGGGATACGTTCACATCCACAAACTGTGGCAAGAAATCAAAGTGCATAACGAAAAACGGAAATGACTTTTTCATCACAAATGGGCGATATGCTGTGTTCAAACACTGCGAAAGTGTTTCGTTTTTCACGTATCTGCCATTGACGAATGTAGATTGATATGTTCTGTTGCCTTTTGGGAAATCAATTTTAGAAAAGTAGCCTTTGATTGAAATATCGTTTCTCACCACGTTGATAAAGTGTGAATTTTCGATATAGTCGCCTGAATACACTTCAAACACTGCGTTTTCAAGATTCTTGCCAGAAACGCTGTATATTTTTTTGCCGTTTAGATAGTAGTTGAATGCGACATATGGGTTTGAGAGAATGAGTTTTTCCACCATAACTGTGATTTCACGTTCTTCCGACTTTGGTACTTTTAGGAATTTTTCACGCACAGGAGTGTTGAAAAACAAGTTTTCAACGATAACTTCCGTGCCTTTTTCCATACTGCAATCTTCAACCGTTGCGATAACACCGCCCTTTGAAACAACTTCTGTGCCCACTTCTTCGCTGGCGTGCTTTGTTCTTATTGTCATCATGGAAATTGATGCAATTGATGGAATCGCTTCGCCACGGAAACCGTAGGTTGTCATGTTTTCCAAATCCTTTGCACCGGAAAGTTTGCTTGTTGCGTGTTTATAGAAACAATTTCTTGCATCTTGACGCTCCATGCCGACACCATCATCAATTATTGTGATGTTTTTGGCATCGTTGGAAATGAATATCGTTATTGTTTCTGCACCCGCATCAAGGGCGTTTTCTGTGAGTTCTTTCACTACGCTTGATGGGCGTTCGATAACTTCCCCCGCGGATATTTGGTTGTATGTTATGCTGTCCAAAACTTTGATTTTCGGCATATTATTTCTCCAATTCTTCTTTTATTCTTGCGAGTGTTTCATAGGCATTTCTCGGCGATAAATCATCGAGATTAAGCGACAATATTTCTTCGCATGCTGTTATATATTCTTGCGGAATTTGTGGTGCGTCTTCTTTTTCGAGTGCGTCGAAATCGATTTTGCCTTGAACGCAAGTTAGCTCTACACTTTCCAAATCTTTCAAGATTTTCTTTGCATTTTTCAAAACTTCTTTTGGCAGACCCGCAAGGGATGCAACTTCAATACCAAAGCTTCGCTCTGCTCTGCCACGGGTGATTTTTCGCAAAAATACGATTTTGCCCGATTGTTCTTTCACGAGAATTTTATAGTTTTTTATACCTTCAGAAACGTTTTCAAGTTCCGTGAGTTCGTGATAGTGGGTTGCAAAGATTGTTTTTGCTTTGATTTTTTCCGTTATATATTTTGTGACTGCAAAGGCGATAGAAAGCCCGTCCATTGTGGATGTGCCCCTGCCCACTTCATCCAAAATGACAAGTGAGTTTTTAGTTGCATTTTGCAAGATGTTGGAAACTTCCACCATTTCCACCATGAACGTCGATTGGTCGTTGATAAGGTTGTCTGATGCACCAATACGTGTGAAAATTCTGTCGCAGATTGGCACTGTTGCACGCTTTGCCGGAACAAAGCAACCGAGGTGGGCAAGGTATGTTATTATCGCGATTTGACGCATATATGTGCTTTTACCCGCCATGTTTGGACCTGTTAGAATGATTGTTCGCGAATCGGTTGTGTTCAGGTGGGTGTCGTTTGCGACAAAGATTTCTTTCTTTTGCAAAATTTCCACAATTGGGTGGCGACCACCTTCGATTTCTAGGCTGTCTGCGGTTGTCATTTGCGGTCTTACGTAGCCGTTTTCTCTTGAGACAATTGCAAAGGCAAGAAGAACATCAAGGTTTGCAATCAGCATTGCTGTTTCTTGCATTGACCCTATAAAGCCTGATAAAAACGAAATCAATTGCGCATAGATTTCTTCTTCTAGTGCAATGGATTTTTCCTTTGCTGAGTAGATTTTTTCTTCGAGTTCTTTAAGTTCTTCAGTTATGTATCTTTCACAATTTGCAACTGTTTGTTTTCTTACGTAGCCCAGTGGAACCATGTCTTGATGTTGCTTTGAAACTTCGATAAAATAGCCATAGACTTTGTTTTCTTTGATTCTTAGGTTTTTGATTTGAGTTTTTTCACGCTCGCGAGTTTGCATTTCGTTTATAACAGTTTGCGTGTTTTTTGTGAGATTTGCAAGCAATTCAAGTTCGCTGTTGAAATTTTTCAGAATGTATCCGCCGTCACGCAAGTTGCCTTTTAGTTCTGAATCAATAGTTTTTGCTATCGCTTCGTGGACGGCTGGGAAAACTGAGATTCTGCTTTCAAGCTTTGTCATTTCTTGCGAGCCAAAGGATTTCAAAACTTCTTTAAGCTGTGGCAAAATTCCAAGAGATGTTTGAAGTGCGATAAGGTCTTTTGGTTCTACGTTGCCAAGGGAAATTTTTCCGCTTATTCTGAAAATGTCGCGCACATCCGACAAAAGGTTTTTCACCTTTTCACGTTTTATATTATTTTCAACAAGGCTTTCCACGATATCGTGACGCGCCTCGATTTTGCCTATGCTTATTTGTGGTGAGTTGAGAACTTCTTTGAGTTGTCTTGCACCCATTGATGTTTGAGTTTTTGAAAGTAGCCACAATATGCTTCCATAAGGCTTGCCGTCGCGATTTGATTGCAAGATTTCTAGGTTGCGTTTTGTGTTTGAATCTATTCTTAGATGTTCGCTTTTTCTTACCACTGAAAGTTTATCAAGGTGGGCAAGTGAGCGTTTTTGTGTTTCTTCGATATATTCAAGCAATGCCCCGCACGCGGAATATATGCCTGTGTTTTTGATTTCGAACGCTTCAAGGGTGGAAACGCCGAGTTGTTTTTTTACTTTTTTCACGCCGTTATCTTCGCTGAACGCCCATTCGTAGTAGCTTTGGAATTGTGGGACAATTTCTTTATCGGCGATTGCAAAATAATACTGCTTCACACTGCTTCTTGCGATGATTTCGGCAGGGGCGATATCAAGAATCATTTCGGAAACTTCGCTTACGTCACCTTTATCCTTGCCTTCCCAACAGAAGATTTCGCCAACGGAAATATCGCACCACGCAAGGGCGAATTTGCCGTTTTTTTCTGTTATTGCAAGAACGAAATTTGATTTATCTTCGGTGAGCATATCTGTTTCCACAAGAGTGCCCGCTGTTATCACTTTCACCACTTCGCGCTGAACAATGCCCTTTGCACTTGGCTTTGTGACTTGCTCGCAGATTGCAACCTTATGTCCTTTTTCAATCAGGCGGTTGATATATTGGTTCACCGCGTGATATGGCACTCCGCACATCGGTGCTTTTGTTTCTTCACCGCAGTTTCTTCCTGTGAGTGTCAAATCAAGTTCTTTCGACACCAAGATTGCATCGTCATAGAACATTTCATAAAAGTCGCCAAGACGATATAGCAATATGCATTCTTTATATTCTTCCTTCATAAGGAAATATTGTTTCATCATTGGTGTTAGTGCCATTTTCTTCCCCTAGTTTTTTCTTCTTTTTCTTCTTTTTTCTTCTTTTTGTTTTTCTTTTATTCTTCCACGCTTTCGAGTTCGCCTTTAAGTTGCGAAATTGTTGTGGCTGTTATTTTGATTTTTACCATTTTGCCAATAAGGTCTTCCCTTTCTGTGTAGAAAGTGACCATTTTGCCGTTGTCTGTTCTTCCGCAATGGTATGTGTTTTTGTTATCTTCACAAAGGATTTCAACAGTTTTGCCAATGTAGGAATCGGCGATTTCCTTTGAGATTTTGTTTTGGATTGCAATTAGGCGTTCGATTCTGTCTGACTTCACTTCGTCTGGCAAGTGCCCTTGCATGGTTTCTGCTTTTGTGCCTTTTCTTACAGAATAAATGAAAGTGAATGCGGAATCGTATCGCACTTTTTCCACAAGTGAAATAGTTTCCAAGAAGTCTTCTTCTGTTTCGCCAGGGAAACCAACCATGATATCTGATGTTATTCCGACGTTTGGGATTTCACTTTTTATCATTTTGATTTGAGAAAGATAAGTTTCGCGAGTGTATTTTCTGTTCATGAGTTTCAAAACATTGTTTGAACCCGCTTGAACTGGCAAGTGGATATAGGAACAGATATTGTCGTGCTGTTTCATCACGTCCACCACTTCTTTTGAAAAGTCTTTTGGGTGGCTTGTCATAAATCTTAGGCGATACTTATAAGGCAAAATTGCAAGCTCGTGCATAAGGTTTGCAAAGTTTGCTTCGGGGGTTTTCAAATCGTTGCCATATGAATCGACGTTTTGACCCAAAAGTGTGATTTCTTTATAACCTTGTTTCAAAAGGGCTTCAACTTCTTTTTTGATTTCTGATATGCTTCTTGAACGCTCTCTTCCGCGAACGTAGGGAACTATGCAATAGGTGCAGAAGTTGTTGCAACCAAACATGATATTAACCCATGCGTTTGGGAAAGATGTTCTTGCGATTTCACCGTCTTCGATTATGTCTTTTGAAAGCTCTGGAATGTGGATTACGCGTTTTTTTGTTTGCTGTTTTTCTAGTATCATTTCTTTTAGTTCGTGAAGATTGAATGTTCCAAAGATGATATCCACAAAGTGGAAGGTGTTTTTAACCTTTTCGGCATCCTTTTGGATTTGAGTCATACAACCGCCAACGCAGATGATTTTTTCGGGATGTTCACGCTTCATACTTTTAAGCGCACCGATGTTGCCAAACGCTTTATCAACAGCGTTTTCGCGGATAGAACAGGTGTTGAAAACGATGATGTCGGCATCAGCGATTTCTTTTGTTTCTGTGTAGCCTAGGCTTTCGATTTGACCCGCAATCTTTTCTGAGTCGTGGACGTTCATTTGACATCCGTATGTCTTTATAAAATACTTGTTCAAGTTGTTCTCCCTTAGAATTTCGATAGTGCTTGGCATTCAAAAATTTTGATGCGGAGCATAATATGGGCATATTAATTTAATTATATAATTTTTTTTGTTAAAACTCAAGAGAATAGGGGGTTTATCTTTGTTTTTTTATTTATTTTTATGAGATTTTTATTTTTTCATTGCTACATTATTTTTATATTTTTCATGCAAAATGCAAACACTATTTAAAAATTGATGTGGTGGTGGATGATGAAAGCTTTGAAAATTGTTCTTGCTTTAATATTTTTTGTTGGGGTGGTGCTTTTTGCGATGTGCGGGATTTCCTTTTATAGGATTTTTGACAGTGCAAAAGATATTGATATTGCCTTTGAAAACAATCTTGAAAAGTTTGTTTTTTTGCAGTTTTACGATAAAGATAATAAGTTTGCTCCCCTTGCGAACATGGATTTTTGCGATTCTTCTGATATTCCCGACCATGTTTTTTCGGCGTTTATTGCAAAGGAAGACAAGCGATTTTTGTCGCATGACGGCGTTGATTTACACGGAATTTTGCGGGCGGGGGTTGTGAATTTGAAAAGCGGAAAAGCACTTCAAGGTGGGTCTACAATCACTCAGCAACTTGCAAAAAACCTTGTTTTGTCTTCCGAAAAGAAGCTTTCGCGAAAGATTTCCGAAGTGGCGCTTGCAAAGGAGATTGAAAAGCGATACACCAAAGAAGAAATTCTTACTATGTATTTAAACGTGATATATTTTGGGGAAAACACATTCGGGATTTCCGATGCAAGCAGACTTTATTTTGATAAAAAGCCATGCGAGCTTTCTGTTTCTGAATCTGCAATGCTTGCGGGGATAATTGCTTCGCCTGAAAATTATTCGCCGATAAAGAGTATTGAAATCGCTTGTGGTAAGCGAGATATTGTTCTTGAGCTTATGCTTTTGCAGGGATATATCACAAATGAAGAATTTGAAAGTGCCAAATGCGAGAAAATCGCCCTTAAAACGACAAAAAACAGCAATATCAATTATGATTATTTCAACCACACGCTTAAGGAATCCGCCGAGGTTTTGGGGATTTCCGAGAGTGAACTTTCCAAAAAGCGATATAAGATATTCACTTATATCGACCTTGAAAAACAGGGGGAATTGCAATCGCTTGGCAAGGGGGAAATCACTTCCGATTGCGTTTTGATTGCACTTGACAACGATTCTTGCGGGGTTTTGGGGGTTTTTGAAAGTTCACACGATTTGATTTATCAAAAGCGATCGCCCGCTTCACTTATAAAGCCGTTGCTTGTTTACGCGCCCGCAATTGAAGAAAATGTGATTTTTGAAAACTCTGTTATAAAAGACCAACCAACAAACTTTTCGGGGTATCAGCCGAAGAATTATTTGGATGTTTACTACGGCGATGTGACGGCAAAGACTGCCCTTGCAAAGAGTTTGAACGTGCCTAGCGTGAAGATTCTTGACGCACTTACACCGCAGAAGGCTAAGCTTTACGCAAGCAGACTTGGCATGGATTTATCCAGTGAAGACAACGGGCTTGCAATTGCACTTGGTGGGCTTTTTGATGGGATTTCGCCACTGCAGATTTCTTCGGGATATATGTGTTTGGCGCGTGGTGGCAAGTTTGAATCGCCCGCGTTTGTGAGAGAAATTCAAGATGAAAACGGAAACATTTTATACAGCAGAGAATTGGAAGAAAATCAGATTTTTGGGGAAGACACGGCTTATATCGTGACTGATATGTTAAAGGAATGCACTGCGAGCGGAACTGGCAAAGATTTGAAAGAGATATCACCTTTTATCGCTTCAAAAACTGGCACAAACGGCGATGAAAATGGGAATTTTGATGCTTATGCTTGCGGATACACCACAAGCGATACTTTCTTTTGTTGGCTTGGCAATCGTGATTATTCTTATTTGCCACTTGAAATCAAGGGAAGTTCTTCACCTATTCAAAACGCAAAGGCATACTTTGGTGAGCGTGGGGAAATTTGCGATTTTGAGATGCCAAAAAGCGTGAGCGTTTTGAGTTATGACCGCGATGAATATTTGAAAAACGGCAAGCTTTTGCAATCCACTGGCGACACGCCGAAAAGTTATGTTGGCACAACGCTGATTTCAAGCAGATATTTTCCCATTTTGAAGAGTTTGAAATATTCATACCCGCGGGTTTTGACCCCTAGCATTATGCAAAGCGGTGATTTTTTAGAAATTTTGGTGGGGACGCAAGAGTTTGCCAAGTATCAAATTTTTGATTTGGAAAGTGGTGAATTGGTGGGGGAATTTTCAGGTGATGGAGGTGTTGTTTCCACTGTTTTGCCATGCGAGGGGGAATGTGCTCACTTTGAAATTCTCGCGCTTAATGCGCATTCTGGCAAGGCTGGGGAAAGATACACTTTTGATAAGCTTTATTTGAAAAAGAACTTCATGCCCACCCCAAAAGATGAAAATAAGAAGTTGAGCCCCAAAGATATGCCAATAACCGACAGTGAAATTTTAGACTTTTTTTCTTAGGTTTTCAGTTTTGGATTTTGGGTTTTGGATTTTGGGTTTTGGATTTTGGGTTTTGGATTTTGGGTTTTGGATTTTGGGTTTTGGATTTTGGATTTTGAAAATACGAACAAAAAAACAGCCGAAATTTCGACTGTTTTTGTTTATTTATTTGATTTGATTTTTGATTTGGTTTATTATTTGTTTTTTGCCATTTCTTTGAAGATGTTGTTATCTGAAATGATTTCAACTGAATCGGAAATGATGTTTGTTTGTTCGAAATATTCTGGATATTTTTCAACGATATCATCTTTTTCTGTCATAACTTTTCTCACGTGGTTGCGAAGAACTTCTTTTGCGCCTTCTTCATCACCTGCGATTATGCAATCGAGGAGTTGTTGGTGTTGAGCGATGTTTTTTTCAACTACGTCTTCAACAAGCATAGAAAGATATCTCATTCTGCGATAGTTTCCGCCAACTGATACGATGACATCGTAGCTCATTGATTTATCGACATCTTCATACATGATTTGGTGGAATTGGTCGTCGTATTCCATGAATTTGATGTAGTCCTTTTCTTGAGATGCTTTCTTTTGTTTTTCGATTGTTCTTTGCAATCTATATACGCCTTCTTCAGATTTTTCTTTCACGAAAAGTTCCAAAACTGCCCTTTCAACTGATTCGCGCAAGAAGCGTTCTTCGTTGGCAAGGTGATAGTTTATTTTTGAAATGAATGTGCCCTTTTGCGGAACGATGCTCACAAGCCCTTCCCTGGAAAGTTTGATAAACGCTTCGCGAACCGGCGTTCTTGATACGCCAAGTTTCACTGAAAGTTCTTGCTCGCTCATTGCTGTTCCTGGCGCTAGGTTCAAATTTATTATGTTGTTTCTTATTGTTTGATAAATTCTGTTTCCCACAGAACTGTTTTCTGATATTTGTTTTTTCATTTAGAATCCCCTTTTTGTGCACTTTATTATGCCACAAAGAACTAGTACTCTAACATTATAACATAGTGGTATTCTATTGTCAATAGAAAATAGCATATCACGAAATATGTGACATGCCATTTTGTTTTTTGTTTATAATTGTTTTTGGTTGTTCTTTATTGTTTTTGTTTGCCTTTGATTGTTTTTTGTTGTTTTTTTGATTGTTTTTTGTTTGTTTTGCGGTGCGTTTTTACGAATTGAATCTTGGAGCGTCTTCTGTTCTTCCCAAAAGAGTGTAGTATTTATCATCTTTTGCAAGCGGAAGAATTACTGGTTTGCCTGTTATTGACGACTTATAGATTGCGACAACAAGTTCAAGTGCATTTTTGCCATCTTCACCCGAAATCAAAAGATTATCCCCTTTCAAGATTGCATCGAGAAAGTTTGCAATTTGACCGTCGAAACGCTCTGGTTTGTCATACACCTTACTTTTATAAATTTCTTCAATTTTCAATTTGCCTTCTTCATCTTCCACACCAAAGCCGTCTGCCCTGCCTTTTGAACATCTTGCTTTGAAAGGGATAGAAACACCGCCTTTTTCTGCTTGGAAATAGATTTCTTTTTCTTCGCCGTGATGTAGCATAGAGCAAGTTACTGTTGCAAGAGAGCCGTTTGGGTATTTGAAAATTGAAATGGAAATATCTTCTTCGTTTGAGCCTTTATGGTTCAAGTTTGAGAAAGTTGACGTGATTTCCGACGGCATACCACCCGCCCAAAGCAATAAATCCATGTGGTGGATTGCGTTGTTCATTGTGACACCGCCACCTTCGATTTCCCATTTGCCACGCCAATCCATATCGTAATATTTGTCGGTTCTGAACCAATACGACTGCACTGATGTGTGGAAAACTTTGCCAAGGTCGCCGTTTTTTATCATGTTGATAACTTTTGCGTTTTCGGGAATAAATCTGTTTTGCGCGATTGAAGAAAAAACTTTGCCGTGCTTTTTTGCAGATTCTATCATCAAATCGCAATCTTCAAGGCTTTGCGCAAGTGGTTTTTCACAAAGCACATGTTTGCCAGATTCAAACGCGTCGATTGCCATTTGTTTGTGGCTTGCAGGTGGCGTGCAAATCACGACAGCGTCGCAATGCTTGAGACCATCTTTATAATCAGACACGCAAATGCAATCAAGATTGAACTGATTTTTCAAGGCTTCCGCTTTTGCGACGTTGCGGTTTGCAAGAACGGTGATTTTGCAATCACTTCCGTATGCCAAAAAGCCGTTTATGTGTTTTGGGGCAATCATGCCACAACCTATTATCATAACTCTTAACATAATTTCCCCTTATGGGCACTTCTAAAAACCCTTATGTTTTTGATTTTGTTTTGTTTATTTCGTTTGGTTTGATTTATTATTTGTTTGCTTTTACGATAGCTTCATAAAGGCCTTGGATATACGTTGCGCCTAGTGCTCTGTCGTATAGTCCGTATCCTGGCATTGCAACTTCGCCCCAGATTGCCCTTCCGTGGTCGGGGCGGACTGGGCCTTCAAAGCCGATATCGTAGAGTGCTTTCACGATTTCGTACATATCGAGTGAACCATCTGAAGAAAGATGTGCTGATTCTTCGAAAATTCCCGGTGCATCGTGTTTTGTGTTTCTTACGTGTGCAAAGTGGATTCTTCCTTCCAAACTTCTGATGATATCAGGGATATCGTTGTTTGGGTTTGAAGAAAGCGAGCCAGTGCAAAGCGTTACGCCGTTTCTTTTGTTTGGAACTGCGTTCATAAGCTTCAAAATAGCTTCTTTTGATGTGATGATTCTTGGAAGTCCGAACACGCTCCAAACTGGATCGTCGATGTGGATTGCCATGTTGATATCGCATTTTTCACATGTTGGCATAATTGATTCAAGGAAATACACCAAGTTTGCGAAAAGTTTTTCGTTATCGATTTCTGAATATTCTTCGAAAAGTTCTTTGATTCTTGAAAGGCGTTCTGGTTCCCAACCTGGCATAACAAAGCCGTTTGAGTTTTTATCCATGTCTTCAAAAAATGAAGTTGGGTCGATTTTGTCGACTTCCTCTTGGTTGTATGCAAGAACTGTTGAACCGTCGGGACGCATTTTTGCAAGGTTTGATCTTGTCCAGTCAAAAACGGGCATGAAGTTATAACACACCATGTTTATGCCAACGCTTGAAAGTTTTTCAAGTGTTCTTTTATAATTTTCAATATAGATTTCGCGATCAGGCGAGCCGATTTTGATTGAGTCGTGAATGTTTACACTTTCAATACCCATGATTTTTAAACCTGCGTTTTCAACGGTTTCTTTCATTTTCAAAATTTCTGACATTTCCCATTCTTCACCAGGTTTTGTGCCGTATAGTGTTGTTATCACACCTTCAACCCCTGGAATTTGCCTGATTTGTTCAAGCGTTACACTGTCGTATCCTTCGCCATACCATCTGAGAGTCATTTTCATATATCATTCCTCCGAAATCTATTTTACTGTTGTATTGTAACATACTAGCATATAAATGTCAATATCTAAATGGAAATATTATTGATTTTTGTCGATTTTTTTGGATATTTCTTCAAAATTTTAGCTTTTTATTGTTTTTACTTTGCACGTTTTTGCTTTGTTTTGCCAAGGATTGCAGATATTTTATTTTTGGCAATAAAAAAGCTCCTGACCACGGCTTTTTGGGCGGTTGGTTTGGAGCTTGTTTTTTATTTTGTTTGTTAAATTTGTTTTATACTGTTATATTTTTTAGCCACTTTCCGTTTTTGACAAAGCGCGTGCCTATGAACACTTTTAAGACGTCAGCAATGTGGGATGCGAGATAGATTTCTACCACTGTGACACCAAGTGATACGGCGTTCACACCCATGAAAATTGAAATTGGAAGTGCGATAAGGATTGTTGCGCCTTGATCGAGAAGGAATGCCCTGAGTGAATCGCCACCCGCACGCAAGATGAAAAATGATGTTGCGTTATATGAATATGACGGCAAGAACACTGCAACCACGATGATGATTTTGATTGCAAGACTTTCGATTTCTGCTGTTGGCGAGAAGAATTGCAACACGAATGGCGATAGTATCACCATGAAAATTGCCATTACAACACCCACCACAACTGAAAGACCACGCATGCGGTTTGCATCGCGTTTTGCACCTTGAAAATCGCTGATGCCAAGCTGTGGCCCAACGATGATAGCTGTTCCGTTTGCGAGCCCAGAGAAGAACACGAAGAACAAATCGCAGATGTTGAGTGCGTAGGCATACGATGTGTACCATGTGTCGTTTTTATAGGTTGTGAAGATTATCAAAACCGCAACCATTGTCGCCCACAAAAGTTCGTTTGCGACGAGGGGGAATCCCCTTTTCATATAGTTTACAATGAGTTCTTTTTTGAGTTTTACATGCTTTATAAAGCCTTTGAAATACGACTTTTTCCAGAAAATTGCGAACATCAACAAAACTGTTGCTTCGAAAATTCTGCTTGAAACTGTTGCAATCGCCGCACCTTCTGCACCCATTTCCGCAAAGCCAAAGTTGCCGAAAATCAAGATGTAGTTCATGCCTGTGTTTATGCAAATTCCGCAAATTCCCACTATCATTGGGAGCATTGTTTGCTTAACTGTTCTAAATGAAGTGGAAAGTGCCATGTTCACTGCCCAAATTATCATGCCGAACTTGATTATTTTCAAATATTGATAGCCATACGCCCTTGAAATTGGGTCTTGGATATATATATCCACTATTGAGTTGCCAAAAAAGTGTATGAACACACTGGCAAGTCCGCCCACGATGATTGCGGAAATCCAACCGAGATTGAAGGTCGCTTTTATACCGTCGCTGTTGCCCGCACCAAAATACTGCGATAAAAATATGCTCGATGCCGCCGATAGACCAATAAACAGGAAGTTGAATATAAGAACCAACCTGTTGGCAGAAGAAACACCGCCATAAGCAAGGCTGTTTCCGCCATACGCATTCACCATGAGGTTATCGACATATCCACCAAGCGAGAATAGAAGTTGCTGAACCACAATGGGTGCAACTATTATGAAGACATGCTTATAAAAATGCTTGTCGCCAATGAATTTTTTTATTCCTTTTTCCATTTTTTTACTTTGTTTTTCCCTTTTTTATTTTCGTTTTTCCGTGTTATAGTATTATTATTTTCATTTGTTTTTCATTTAGATTTTTGTTTAATTGTTGTTTAGTTTTGAATATTCAGCTTTGATTTTGCTTTGAATTTCCTTTGGAACGGCAAAGGATATATCCGCACCGAACTTGAGAAGTTGGCGCACGATTGAAGAGCTTATTTGAGCGATGTTTGGCGACGGCGCGAGATACACGCATTCGCAATTTGGGTTGAGTTGTTTGTTGATTTGCTCCATTTGCACTTCGTATTCAAAGTCTGCCATGTTTCTTATTCCCCTTAGGACAGCTGTTATTTCGTTTGCTTTCACATAGTCAACCAAAAGACCGCCACTTGCGCAAACATGGATTTTTTCGTTGCTTCCACAAAGCGTTTTTATGAAATCAAGGCGAGTTTCAAGCGGGAACAAATATCGCTTTTCTGGGTTTTCAAAGATGACGATATCAACCTTATCAAAAAGGTTTAATGCTCTTTTAATCATTTCTTCGTGACCTTTTGTTATCGGGTCGAAACTGCCGGAAATTAGGCATTTTTTTTGCTTCATAATGCTCTCCTTTGATTTTATTTGCTTTTTAGTTTGGGGTTTTTGTTTGTTTTATTTTAGATATTTTTGATGGTTTTATTCTTGATTTTCCGCTTCTTCTTCACTTTTATATTCAAAGAAATAGAACATTGCTTTGCCGTATTTTCTAGTGTCGAAAAGCGTCATATTTTCCAAATTGAAGCTGTGTTTTTCACCTTCGGCACATTCGAAAATCACCATGCCGTTTTCTGTTATCAGCTTGTTTCTATCGATGATTTCAACCGCATCCACACCGAGTTTTGTGTTGTATGGCGGGTCTAGGAAAATCGTATCGAATGTTTGGTTTCGCGTGATAAATCTGTTGAGTGCGAAAAGCGCTGGAGTAAGCAAAACTTCCGCTTCTATGTTCAAAAGTTTCAAGTTGGCTTTCACAAGGTCGCATGAAAATTTTTCTTTATCGCAAAAAACCACCCTTTCTGCCCCGCGCGAAAGTGCTTCTATGCCTACGCTTCCCGAGCCCGCAAAAAGGTCGAGAAAGCTTGCGCCTACTATTTCGTTTTGCAAGATTGAAAAGATTGCTTCTTTTGCCCTGTCGCTTGTTGGGCGGATATCTTTGCCCTTGAATTCGTGCAGAATTCTGCCTCTGTGTTTGCCACTTATTACTCTCATAGTGTCCTCTTTATTTCGTTATTATTTGTTTTTCCGTTATTATTATATCCATTGGGATGTCGAAATTTTCCCCCGTTATGTTTTCAAAAAGGAATTCTTCGTATGTTATGCCAATCTTCACGCCTTGAAAATCATTCAAAAAATCGTCATAAAAACCTTTGCCAAAGCCTATCCTTTGCATGTTTTTTGAAAATGCAACACCGGGGATAAAGCAGATATCGATTTTGTTTTTATCGATTTCGCCACTTGTGGGTTCGCTTATTCCAAACTTGCCGATTTTGAAATTTTCGCTTTTTGCAACAACTTTGCCGTTTTGGATTGTTGGATAATATATTTTATTATCAGTTAAATTTTCAAGCTTCGCAAGGTTGATTTCTCCGCGAATGGAGTTATATGCCATGATTGTTTTGCCACGCAAATCAAGGTTTGATTGCGTTATGTTTTTCAAAACTTTCTCGCTTGCGTTTGCGATTTCTTCAGCTGAAAAGCCGTCGCGTTTTTTCTTGCAATAGCTTCTTATTTCGCTTTTTGTTTTCATAGGTATACTCTTTTCACCCTTTGGGAAATTTGCGTTACTGCTTCATACGGGATTGTTTGGATTGTGTTTGCATAGGTTGCAAGTGGCATATTTTCAGAAAAAATTTCCACGCTGTCGCCGATTTTGCAATCTGCGTTTGAAACGTCAACCATGAAGCAATCCATACAAATTGTTCCGCGAACTTTGCAAGCGTTGCCATTTATTATAACACATCCACCGTTTCTTAACAAACGATTTACACCGTCTGCATAGCCACCGCGCACGATTGCGACATTTATTTTTTCATTTGCTTTGAAATAATCACCATATCCGATATATTCGCCCGCTTCCACACTTTGGAATGCGACGATTTCTGATTTTAGGGCTACGGTTTGTTTTGTATAGTCATCTTCGCCTGTTCCTATTGCATCAATGCCAACGCGAACCATATTCATGTGGAAATCTTGCGAAAGCCTTGTGCCGTATGATGCGGAGATGTGCTTGTGGGTGTTGATGTGATTTGTGAGTTTTTCAAAGTTTGATTTTTGCACGTATGCAAATTCTTCATCCCTCCCTGAAAGATGAGAAAACACCCCTGCAAGAGAGAGGTTTTTTGATGAATTTATTTTGTTTAGCATATCGTTCAAATATCCCGAATCTTTCACGCCGTATCTGTTCATGCCCGAGTTGATTTTGATTTGAACCACTGCTGATTTTCCCACGCTTTTTGCAGTTTTTTCAATTTCTTCAAGCTGAGAAAGTGAGAAAGTTGAAAGCATGATTTCTTGATTTATTGAATCTTGAAGATATTCACTTTCGTATGGTGATAGTTGCAGAATTGGTTTTTTGATACCCTCTTCACGCATTGCCAGCCCTTCAAACGAAAAAGCGACTGCAAAACAATCAACATTGTTTTGCGTCGCTTCTGAAATTTCTTTGTAGCCAAGTCCGTAGGCGTTTGCTTTCACAACCGCGCAGTACTTTGTTCCGTTTTTTAGGGTTGATTTTATCTTTTCAATATTTGCCACGTATTTTTCTACGTCAACATAAAGTTGAATCATAATAATCGCTCCTTTTGTTTTTAGAAAATTTCTGTTATTAATTCTGCTCCTGCATTTTTCAAAATTTCGATAACTCCTTTCACATCTTCAACTTTTATCAAGATGAGTGCAGAATTCTTTTCTGTTCTTGCGATTGAATATAGATATTCAACGTTGATTCCGCATTCTTGAATTTTAAGAAGTGTTTGTGAAAGTCCGTTTGGTTTGTCATCAACTGCAATACCGATAAGCTGAGTTGTCTTTGCAGTGAAGCCTGCTTCTTTGATAACTTTGATAGCTTTGTCGTTTTGGTTTGTGATGATTCTCACGATGCCAAATTCCGCTGTGTCGGCAATTGTCATCATTGTAAGGTCAATGCCAGCATCGCCTAGCGCTTTTGTTAGTGTGTATAGTCTGCCTGATTTGTTTTCCATGAAAACTGAAATTTGCTCTATCATAAAATGTCCTCCTTTTGGAATTGCTTTAGTGTTATTCTTATTTTATAACATGTTTTGTGATTTGTCAATAGCGATTTTTATTGATTTCTTTGGTCGATAACGCGTTTTGCTTTGCCTTCGCTTCTTGGGATTGTGCCTGGTTCAACCAATGTGACTTTTGCTTTGATGTTCAAGATTGAATTCAAATCGTTTTGAAGTTTTTTCTTAGTTGCTTCAAGTTTTCTCACTTCATCAGAGAACAATTTTTCTGACATTTCAACTTGCACTTCCATTTCGTCTAGTGTGCCTTTTCTTGTGATTATCAATTGATAGTGTGGTGTTGCATCATCGATATCCATAAGTACGCTTTCGATTTGTGATGGGAACACGTTGATTCCGCGAATGATAAGCATATCATCTGTTCTGCCCATAATTCTGCTCATACGGACTGTTGTTCTTCCGCATTTGCAAGGTGTTGAATCGATTGAAGATATGTCGCGCGTTCTGTAACGCAAAAGTGGCATGCCTGTTTTTGTTATTGTTGTGAAAACAAGTTCGCCTGTTGTTCCGTCGGGAACTCTTTCAAGAGTGTCTGGATCGACGATTTCAGGATAGAAATGGTCGTCTTGAACGTGCGCTCCGCAGTGCTGCATACAGTCGATTGAAACACCTGGTCCGATGATTTCTGAAAGGCCGTATATATCCATTGCGTTTATGCCAAGTTTTGATTCTAGCGTGTTTTTGATTTCTTCTGTCCATGGTTCTGCGCCGAAAAGTCCGCCTTCAAGGTGTAAATCTTTTTTAGGGTCTAGTCCCATTTTTTCCATTTCTTCTGTGAGGTACACCATATATGATGGTGTGCAACAAACAAAATTTGCTTCAAAGTCTTGCATTAGCATGATTTGACGTTTTGTGTTTCCTGAAGATGCGGGAACTGTGACAGCGCCGAGGTGTTCTGCACCGTAGTGTGCGCCGAGTCCGCCGGTGAAAAGTCCGTAGCCATAAGCGACGTGGACTGTTGATTTTTTTGTTGCACCCGCGCTTGAAAGGGCACGAGCCATAACTTCGCTCCAGATGTCGATATCGTTTTGAGTGTAGCCAACAACGGTTGGTTTGCCTGTTGTTCCGCTTGATGCGTGAAGGCGAATGATATCTTCCCTATCAGCTGACAAAAGCCCGAATGGATAGTTGTCGCGTAGGTCTTGTTTTGTTGTGAATGGGATTTTCACGATATCGTCGATTGATTTGATATCAGCTGGTGTGATTCCCGCTTCGTCGAACTTCTTTTTATAGAATGGAACTTTATCATAGACAAGATTTACAAGTCTTATAAGTTCCGCACTTTGGAATGCATGTTTTTCTTCCTTAGACATGCACTCTCTTTCTTTATTGAATATTGGCATAATTTTCCCCCTATTTTTTAGACGTTATATCCAAGCATGAATGCTTTTTCGTTTACTTGATAGATTTTTGGTTTCACAAGATTTTTAATCGCTTCAAGCATTACATCTTTATCAAGTTGTAGCGATTTTGCAAGTGCACCAATCATGACTGTGTTTGCAGTTAGTTCGTTGCCCGCTTGTTTTGCAAGATCAAAGGCATCAATTTTTAACACGTTTGGTGTTTTTGATTGAATTTGCGCTTCAATGTCGCTAGGGTATTCACACACACCTGAAACGACTGTCATTGGCATGATTCTTTGTGAGTTATAAAGGATAACGCCATCATCTTTCAAGATTTCGGCATATCTTAAGGCTTCCAAAGTTTCAAAGCTCATGATGATATCTGCTTGTTTTGTGAACAGGATTGGCGAGTTGATTTTTTCGCCGATTTTCACATATGTTACCACGCTTCCGCCACGTTGGCTCATGCCGTGAACTTCTGAAAGTTTCGCGTCCATGCCTTTTAGCAGTGCGTATTCACCGAGAATTTTTGATGCGAGAAGTGTGCCTTGACCACCTACGCCACAAATAAGAATGTTATAATTATTGTTCATATCACACCTCCTTTGTGATGCAATCAAAGTGACAAAGCGTTGCACAAACGCCACAGCCACGACAAGTTGCAGGGTCGATTGTTGGTTTGCCGTTTTGGATTGAGATTGATGGGCAACCAATAGACATGCAAAGTTTGCAGTTTTTGCAAGTTTCGCTGTTGATTTTATATTTGAAAATTTCTACGCCAGGAAGCAATATGCAAGGACGTTTTGCAATGATGACTTTCACGCCGTCGATTTTTACAAATTTATGCAAAAGTTGTTCGAATGCGATGATATCATATGCATCGACTTCTTCAACTGCGGAAACTTTGCAAGCTTTTGCGATTTCCACATAGTTGACTTTTGTTGTTTCTTCACCTTTGATTGTTCTGCCTGTTCCCGGGTGTTGTTGGTGACCTGTCATACCTGTTGTTGAGTTGTCTAGTATGATGACGATACCTTCGCCCTTGTTATAAACCGCGTTTGCAAGGCCAGTGATTCCTGAGTGCATGAATGTTGAATCGCCAATAACAGCGGCTGTTTTCTTTGCGAATTCTTTGCCACGCGCCTTGCCATAGCCCATTGCCATGCCAATTGAAGCGCCCATGCAGATAACTGCATCGATTGCAAGAAGTGGCGCTGAAGCACCGAGAGTGTAGCAACCGATGTCCCCCGTCACGTTGAATTTATTCTTTTTGAGAATATGGAAAATTCCGCGGTGAGGACAGCCCGGACACATAACCGGTGGACGGATTGGAAGGTCAAGTGGTTTCACATCAGATGTGATACCAAGAAGTTTTTCTTTTATGATGTCTTCTGAAATTTCGCCTTGAAGGGAGAATAGGTTTTTGCCTTCGCACGCGATACCTTTTGCTTTCATACCGTCTTCGATATAAGGTTCTAGTTCTTCGATAACAACAAGCCTATCCACTTGTGAAGCGAACTGCTTAAGCTTATCGATTGGGAGTGGATAAACCATACCAATTTTGAAAATTGAAGCGTCAGGCAAAACTTCTTTTGCATATTGATACACAGCACCTGTGCAGACAACACCGAGTTTTGTATCGTTGATTTGATAGAAGTTCAAATCTGTTTGGTTTGAAAAAACAGTTAAATCTTCGTCGCGTTTTTCAACCACGATATGACGTTTTTTCGCCATTGCTGGAACCATAACGTATTTTGGGATATCTTTTTTATATTCTTTTAGTGGCACTTCTTTTATTTCGCCAAGTTGAACAATACTTCTTGAATGGGCAACGCGCGTTGTCATTCTTAAAAACACTGGCGTGTCGAATTGTTCGGAAATTTCAAACGCTTTCAAAACGAAATCTTTTGATTCTTGTGAATCTGATGGCTCAAGCATTGGGATATGAGCTGATCTTGCATAGAATCTTGAATCTTGTTCGTTTTGTGACGAGTGCATTCCTGGGTCATCTGCAACAGCAAAGATAAGTCCGCCGTTTACGCCTGTGTAGGCAGCTGTGAAAACAGCATCTGCGGCAACGTTAAGACCGACGTGCTTGAAACTGCAGATTGTTCTTGCACCCGCAATTGCAGAACCGCAAGCAACTTCTGCGGCAACTTTTTCGTTTGGTGACCATTCGGCATAAATGCCGTCGTAGGTTGCAATCTCTTCAGTGATTTCTGTTGATGGTGTGCCCGGATATGCCGTTGCTACCCTTCCGCCAGCTTCAACAAACCCGCGTGCAACCGCCGAGTTTCCTAGTAGTATTTTTTTCATAAGTTATCCTCTCTTATAATTTATATCGATTTTTTTAATATGTGCGATGTTGTTATATGTTGGGTTGTGCTTTATAGCTTTTTAAATTAAAAGTTAAAAGTTAAAAATTAAAAATTGATGTAATGCACTCGCGGTGCTCGTGCTTTCAATTATTTAAAATAGCATGCATGAACGCAGTGAATGCTTTACCATAATTTTTAATTTTTCATTTTTCATTTTTAATTAACGAAGCAAAGCTACGCTTTGTTTCGTTCGTCATGCACGCGTTGTGTTTTGCCTTCGTATCTTTTTAGTGAGAAAGGTTCGACGAGTTTCACGCCTACTTCAAGGCCTAGGACTTCTTTGATTTTTTGAGCCACGAAGATTCTTAATTGTTCAAGTTTGCCATATGAATCGAGAAGTGATTCATCACGCATTTCTACGCTTACTGTGAGTTTATCAAGATAATTTTCACGAGTAACCAAGATTTCATAGTGATTTCCAATTTCTTCGATGTTCATGAGAACTGCTTCGATTTGTGATGGGAACACGTTCACGCCACGAATGATAAGCATATCGTCGGTTCTGCCTTTGATTTTGCCCATACGAACTGATGTTCTGCCACATTTGCATGGCTCGAAGTTTAGCGATGTTATATCTTTTGTACGGTATCTCAAAATTGGCATACCTTGTTTTGTCAAGGCTGTTATTATCATTTCGCCTTCTTCACCTTCATTTAGAACTTTGTTTTCTGCAATGTTCACGATTTCTGGATAGAAGTGGTCTTCGTTGATGTGCATACCACATCTCAAGTGGCAATCCCCCGAAACACCAGGTCCAATGAGTTCTGTTAGGCCGTAGTTATCCGTTGAAAGGATTCCGAGAGTTTTTGAAAGTTCACGGTGCATTTCTTCTGTTGAAGCTTCCGCGCCGAAAAGACCCAAGCGCAATTTGAAGTTGCTCATGTCGCAACCTTTGTTTTTGATACTTTCCGCGATATACATTGCATAAGACGGCGTTGCGACAAGTGCTGTGACACCGAAATCTTCAAGTAGCATGATTTGCTTTGCTGTGTTGCCAGAAGAAGCGGGAACAACCGATGCACCAACTTTTTCCCAACCTTGGTGAAGACCAAGCGCGCCTGTGAAAAGTCCGTAGCCAAATGCGATTTGAACGATGTCTTCATCAGATCCGCCAACAGCAGTGATAAGCCTTGCAACGCAATCAGACCACATATCAAGATCGGCACGAGTGTAGCCCGCAACGATTGGTTTGCCCGTTGTTCCAGAAGACGCATGAAGGCGAACAATTTCCTTTTGTGGAACTGCGAAAAGCTTATATGGATAGTTTTCGCGAAGATCTTCTTTTGTTGTGTATGGAATTAAACTTATATCCTTAAGTGTTTGAATGTGGCTTGGTTTTAGCCCAATCGCATCAAACTTTTCTTTATACATCGGAACTTTATCATAGCAATAATTAACCATATGCTTCAATCTATCAAGCTGTAAACTTTGCATTGATTTTCTATCCATAGTTTCGATATCTTTTTGAAAAAACATTTTTTTATCTCCTTATCAGTAGCTTGTATCATTCGTGATTCTTCATCAATATATAGCATTGTATCACGAAAGTGCCTAAAAAACAACTTATTTATGGATTTTTTTGATAGAAATTTTATTTTTTTGATTTTTCATACTTGATTATATGCAAAAAATGGCTGAAATACATCGCCATTTTATTTGCTTTTTATTATGTTTTTTATTTTCCAGATATTATCAATCTTTCAAATTCTGGCGTTTCTTCGCTGTGGATTTCGCTGTCGCAATAAGCGCAATAAACATTGCCTTTTGCATCTTTATAGAACCTTTCGTCAAGTTCTGTTTCGAACTTTGTCACGCATTTTTTATTGTGGCAAGAAATATTTGAATCAACCATATTTTTGCCGTTGAAAACGCTGTCGCCGTTGTATGCTTGTGGCATAAAACCGCAGTAGGCTGGCGTTTCTTTGAGAAGTTTTATAATGAGTGCTTTGCGCATGATTTTGCCATAGAACGCTTGTCTGAAATATGACGAACGTGGGTCGGCATCGACGTGGGCAGAAACTTCATTCACGCGAGGGAGTGGGTGGAGCACGCACATTTTTTCCTTTGCGAGTTTCATGCTTTCGCAAGTTAGGATATAACTGCCCTCCACTTGTTTATATTGTTCTAGCGAATCGAATCTTTCCTTTTGAATTCTCGTCATATATAAAACGTCAAGACTTGGCAATGATTTATCGAGATTTCTTGTTTCTTGATAGCAAACACCGCTGTTTTCAAGGCTGTTTTTTATGTGGTCTGGCATTTTTAGTTCTTCGGGAGAAATAAACACCATTGTGATATTCTTATGTCTTGAAAGTGCAGAAACAAGTGAGTGCACTGTTCTTCCGTATTTCAAATCGCCACAAAATCCTATTGTGAGATTATCTAGGCGGGAAAGTTCGCTTTTGATTGTGAGGAGATCTGCAAGTGTTTGGGTTGGGTGGTGATGTCCGCCGTCGCCCGCGTTTATAAGGGGCACATGGCTTTCCTTTGCGCCCACGATTCCCGCACCTTCGTGGGGATGTCGCATTGCGATGATGTCGGCATAATTTGAAACAACTTTCACGGTGTCTCTTATGCTTTCACCTTTGGCAGCTGAACTGTTTGCGCCCGATTCAAAGCCAATAACACTTCCGCCAAGTTCTATCATTGCCGATTCAAAAGAAAGTCTTGTTCGCGTTGACGGTTCAAAAAATAGCGACGCGAGTTTTTTGCCTTCGCACACCTTTGAATACCCCGCTGGGTCGTGCATGATTTTTTCCGCTTCTTCAATCAAGATATCAAGTTCTTCAATTGAAAAATCCGTTATATCTGTTAGGTGCTTTATCATACAAATTCTCCTGTTATTATCCGTTTTGCCAGCTTGAATCGCTTGGGTTTTCGCGGAATTTTAGTAGCATTTTTGATTCTTCTGCTGTTATGTATCCTTCATCAGTTGCGACAACTGCTAGGGCGTCCAAATTTGAAAGGCTTACGTTTTTCACGTTTGCTTTTTCAAGCCTATCCACGCCTTTTTGCATGCCATATGTGAAGATTGAAACGATACCCAAAACTTCTGCGCCCGCTTCTCTTAAAACTTCAACAACTTCGATAACACTGCCACCTGTTGAAATCAAGTCTTCCACAACAACGACTTTTTGTCCTTTTTCAAGTCTGCCTTCGATTTGGTTTTGTCTTCCGTGGTCTTTGTTGCCACTGCGAACATACCCCATTGGAAGTGACATCATGTGTGCTGTTATGCCGGCGTGGGCAATGCCTGCTGTTGATGTGCCCATCAAAACTTCCGCTTCTGGGTAGTTTTGCTCTATAAGTGTTTTCAAGCCTGTTTCTACGTTTGTTCTCACTTCCACATCAGAAAGCGTTAGGCGGTTGTCGCAATAGATTGGCGATTTGATTCCGCTTGCCCATGTGAATGGGTCTTGTGGGCTTAGAAATACTGCTTTGATTTTCAAAAGGTCTTTTGCAATTGCTTTTTCCATGATTTTCTCCTTTAAACTTATATTCTTTTTACCTATTTGTTAGTTGTTGTTTTAGTTGTTATTTTATCAGTTGCCAAGAAATTCTGCACACGCTTTTTTGTATGCTGAAACTGGGTCTTTATCTGCTGTGATTGGTCTTCCCACCACGATATAGTCGCTTGTTAGCGCCCTTGCATCTGCTGGTGTTGTCACGCGGATTTGGTCGCCTTTATCCCCGCCCGCAAAGCGGATACCAGGAGTGATTGTGAGAAAGTCTGCACCGAGTTTTGCATGAACATTTGCTGATTCAAGCGGAGAGCAAACGATTCCGTCTAGCCCTGCTTTCTTCGCGTTTTGGGCGTAGTGAGCAACGGTGTTTTCAAGGGTTTCGTGAATCAAAAGGTCTGTTTTCATTCTTTCTTCTGATGTGCTTGTAAGCTGAGTTACTGCAATCAAGATTGGGCGAGTGCCGTCTGGTTTTGTTAGACCTTCAAGGGCTGCTTTCATCATTTCGATTGTGCCACTTGCGTGAAGGTTTGTCATATCAACATCTAGGTTTGATAGAACTTTCATCGCTGATTTAACTGTGTTTGGGATATCGTGAAGTTTTAGGTCTAGGAAAATTTTGTGACCTCTTTCCTTTATATCTTTCACGATTTGTGGACCTTCGGCATAAAAGAGTTCCATACCGATTTTCACGAAAGGTTTTTCGTTTTCGAACTTGTCAAGGAAATTCAAAGTTTCTTCTTTTGAAGAAAAGTCACACGCAATTATTACATCTTTAGCCATTGTGGGCACCTCCGATTATATCTGATAGATTTGTTATATTATATTTTTCGCAAACTACTGCGAGATTTTCAATTATTTCTTTGCAAGCAAAAGGGTTCACGAGATTTTCCGCGCCAACTTGAACAGCCGTTGCACCCGCGAGCATCATTTCTATTACGTCTTCCGCGGTTGAAATGCCACCCATGCCGATGATTGGGATATTCACCGCTTCATACACTTGATACACCATGCGAACTGCGACAGGGAAGATTGCTCTTCCTGAAAAACCACCCATTTTGTTTGCAATTACAGGTTTTCTTGTTTTTAAATCAATCTTCATGCCAAGGAGTGTGTTTATCATTGATATGCCGTCTGCACCGCCCTTTTCACATGCTTTTGCTATGCTTGCGATGTCTGTCACGTTGGGAGAAAGCTTGACATAAAGTGGTTTTGTTGTTGCTTCTTTCACCGCTTTTGTCACTTCATAGGCAGATTGTTCACACGTGCCGAAACTCATACCGCCGTTGTGGACGTTTGGACAGCTTATGTTTAGTTCCAAGATTGCAATATCGTCGCATTTATCAAATTCCTTTGCAACGCTGACGTATTCTTCAATGGAAAAACCGCAGATGTTTGCAATTGATTTTTTTTGGAACACTTCACTAAGTTTTGGAATTTCTCTTTCCACAACCGCTTTCACACCGGGGTTTTGAAGACCTACGCTGTTTATCATCCCTTCCTTGCATTCTGCAATTCTTGGGGTTGGATTGCCAAATCTTGACTCTGCTGTTGTGCCTTTAAGGGATATGCTTCCCAAGATGTTTATATCGTACCAATTTGCATATTCATAACCAAACCCGAAAGTTCCGCTTGCGGGAATAACGGGGTTATCCATAAGAAAACCCGACAGATTAACCTTTGTGTTTACCATATGATTTCCTCCTTTTCTAGCACTGGGCCATCCACGCAGATGCGTTTTGTTGCGTATTTTGTTTCGCAACTGCAACCCATGCAACCGCCAAAACCGCAACCCATTCTTTCTTCAAAAGAAAGTTGACCGCTTGTGGTTGTTGCTTCTGACAGCGCTTTCAACATTGCATGCGGACCGCATGTGTAGAAATATGAATATTCGCTTGGGATTGCATTTGTGACAAAGCCTTTTTCGCCAAAAGAACCGTCCACTGTTGTGACTATTGCTTTAGCGCCGATGTTTTCGAACTGCTGTTTATAGAAAACTTCATCGATGTTGCCAAAGCCTAGAATAACAGTGACTTTTTTGTTTTGCGAGATGAGTTTTTTTGCGAGATTGAACATTGGCGGAACGCCGACACCACCGCCGACAAGAAGTGGAGTTTCACCCGATTTTGAAGTGTCGAACCCGTTGCCAAGCCCCACGAGAAGGTCAAGCTTTTCACCCGCTTGCATTTGCGACATTTGCGCTGTGCCACTTCCCACCACTTTATAAATTAGCGTGATTGTGCTGCCATCGTAGTCGCAAATTGAAATTGGGCGACGAAGGAATTTGCCTTCTAGTTTGATGTTGACAAACTGACCTGACGCGCTGACGTGGCTTGTGTCACCTTTTATTATCATCTCAAAAACATCTTTTGCGATTTTTTTGTTTTGCGTGATTTCGAATATTGATTGGTTCATAATTATCCTTTTTTATTAGTCTGCATCTATTCTTGAAACTGTTAGGGTGATATCTTCCAAAACTTCAAGCAACACTTTCACTGTGTCGAGAGAAGTGAACATTGTCACGTTGTTATCAACTGCGCAACGGCGAATGATGTAGCCGTCGGTTTCTTCCATTGTTGAATTGATGTCGCGCGTGCTTATCACGTAGTTCACGTAGCCTTTTCTTATGCTTTCAAGGATTTCTTCGCTGTTTTCTGAAAGTTTCTTTTTCACCCTTGTTCTTATGTTGTGGGCTTTAAGCATTTCTGCTGTGCCTTTTGTTGCTTCGATATTAAAGCCAAGGTCATAAAATCTTCTGACAAGTGGAAGTGCTTCATCTTTATCTTCATCTGCAATAGTCACAAAGATTGTGCCGTAGTTTGCAACGTTCATTCCGCTTGCTTGAAGTGCTTTATACATCGCTCTTGAAAAGCTTCTGTCGTAGCCAATCGCTTCACCTGTTGATTTCATTTCTGGTGATAGATAAGCATCAAGTCCCGCGATTTTAGAAAAAGAGAATGCAGGTGCTTTCACGTACCATTTTTTCTTTTCTGGTGGGTATATGCTTGTTATTCCTTGGTCTTTCAAAGTTTTTCCAAGAATAATTCTTGTTCCGATATCCGCAAGGCTGTGACCTGTTGATTTTGATATGAATGGAACGCTTCGGCTTGAGCGTGGGTTTACTTCGATAACAAACACATCTTCGTTTTTATCCACGATGAATTGGATATTATAAAGACCGATAATGCCTATGCCAAGACCGAGTTTTTTTGTGTAGTCCAAAATTGTTTCTTTGACTTTTTCAGACACGCTGAACGTTGGATATACACTGATACTATCACCCGAGTGGATACCTGTTCTTTCGACAAGTTCCATAATGCCAGGGACAAACACGTCTGTTCCGTCGCACACTGCATCGACTTCTAGTTCTTTACCTTGGACGTATTTATCAACCAAAACTGGTTGTTTTTCGTCGACAAGAACTGCTGTTTTAAGATAGTATTCTAACCCTTCATCGTTTCCTACGATTTGCATTGCTCTTCCGCCAAGAACATAGCTTGGGCGAACGAGAACTGGATATCCAATTTCGTTTGCGACCTTCAAACCATCTGCAATGTTTGTTACTGCACCACCTTTTGGTTCTGGAATATCAAGCTGTTTCATAACTTTTTCGAACACTTCGCGGTTTTCCGCCCTTTCGATTGCTTCAACGCTTGTGCCGATGATATTAACACCCCTTTCTGCAAGCTTGCCCGCAAGGTTGATTGCTGTTTGACCGCCAAGAGATGCGATCACGCCATACGGTTTTTCAAGCTGAATGATTTCCATTGCGTTTTCCACTGTTAGCGGTTCAAAATATAGTTTGTCGCTTGATGTGTAGTCGGTTGAAACTGTTTCTGGGTTGTTGTTTATGATGATTGCTTCATAGCCACTTTCGCGGATTGTCATGATTGCGTGAACTGTTGAATAGTCGAATTCTACACCTTGACCAATTCTGATTGGACCAGAGCCAAGAACGATTATTTTCTTCTTTTCTGTCACAATCGATTCGTTTTCCGCTTCGAATGTGCTGTAGAAATACGGCACGTAGCTTTCAAATTCGCTTGAGCATGTGTCTATCATTTTATATACTGGCGAAATGTTATTGAGTTTTCTTATATCGTAGATTTCTGCTTCGTCCATATCCCAAACTCTTGAAATATAGCTGTCGGCAAAGCCTGTGTATTTTGCTTTTTTAAGGATTTCGATATCTTCGATGCTTGAAGCTTTCAATTCTTTTTCGCAATCGATGATGTTTTTGAAAACGTTCAAAAATAGCATGTCAATTTTTGTGATTTTCGCGATTGTGTAGAGTTCGATATCTCTTCTTAGAAGTTCGCCTATTGCAAAAATTCTATCATCTGTTCCATCGGCGATATACGCGAGCATATCTTCTGTTTTCCAATCGATGAATTTTTTGATTTGCAAGTGGTCGGCGCCGACTTCTAGTGATCTGATTGCTTTTAGCAAACTTTCTTCCATTGTTCTTCCGATACCCATAACTTCGCCTGTTGCTTTCATTTGTGTTGAAAGTTTGTTTGAAGCGGAGTTGAATTTATCGAATGGGAAACGCGCGATTTTTGTTACAACGTAGTCTAGCGCTGGTTCGAATGAAGCTGGTGTGTTTGCAATTTGGATTTCGTCTAGCGTCATGCCAACTGCAATCTTTGCTGAAACCCTAGCGATTGGATAGCCTGTCGCCTTGCTCGCAAGTGCTGAAGAACGGCTTACGCGTGGGTTTACTTCGATAATGAAATAGTCAAAAGAATGTGGGTCAAGGGCAAATTGCACGTTGCAACCACCTTCGATTTTGAGTTCTCTTATTATTCTTAGTGCTGAGTTTCTCAGCATGTGGTATTCTTTGTTTGATAGCGTTTGACTTGGGGAAACAACGATGCTGTCGCCTGTGTGGACGCCAACTGGGTCGATGTTTTCCATATTGCAAATCGCAATTGCTGTATCGTTTTTATCGCGGATTACTTCATATTCGATTTCTTTATAACCTTTGATACTTTTTTCAACCAACACTTCTGTGACTGGTGAAAGTTTCAATGCGTTTTTAATTAGTGGGATAAGTTCTTCTTCGTTATCCGCAAATCCACCGCCTGTTCCGCCGAGTGTGAAAGCGGGACGCAAAACAACTGGATATCCGATTCTGCTTGCGATTTCCATGCCTTCTTCAACGTTTTTTGCGATGTCGGAAACAAGGACAGGTTCGCCGAGGTCGATACATAGTTTTTTGAACAAATCTCTATCTTCTGCCCTATCAATACTGTTGATTGAAGTTCCCAAAATTTCCACGTTGCATTCGTCAAGCACACCTTTTTTTGCAAGTTGCATTGCAAGGTTCAAGCCCGTTTGACCGCCTATTCCCGGGATGATTGCGTCTGGGCGTTCGTGGCGGATGATTTTTGCAACCGCTTCAAGCGTTAGTGGTTCCATATAAACTTTATGCGCGATTGAAGTGTCTGTCATGATTGTTGCAGGGTTTGAATTCACAAGCACAACTTCGTAGCCTTCTTCCTTTAGGGCAAGGCATGCTTGCGTTCCGGCATAGTCGAATTCGGCGGCTTGTCCGATAACGATTGGACCTGAGCCGATAACCAAAATTTTATTTAAATCATCTCTTTTAGGCATTTTTATTTTCCTCCATCATCTTGACAAATACATCGAACAAATAGCCACTGTCTTCTGGGCCTGGGGCACTTTCTGGGTGGTATTGAACAGAGAAAACTTTATCTTCTTTGCAAGACACACCTTCGATTGTGTTATCAAGAACATTTACATGAGTAACTTCAAGTTTAGTGTTGGCAATAGAATCATCGCACACTGCATAGCTGTGGTTTTGGCTTGTGATTTCAATTTTGCCGTTTGAAAGGTTTTTCACAGGGTGATTTCCGCCACGGTGACCAAACTTGAGTTTATATGTTTTTGCGCCGTATGCAAGTGAAATAAGTTGGTGACCTAAACAAATTCCAAAGATTGGATATTCACCGATAAGTGACTTCACAACTTCTGTTGTGACAGCAACGCTTTCTGGGTTGCCAGGTCCGTTTGAAAGGAAAACTCCGTCTGGTTTCAAACTCATGATTTCTTCTTTTGTTGTGTTGTATGGCACAACTGTCACGTTGCAACCACGCCTGTTCAAACTTCTTATGATGTTCAATTTTATTCCGCAGTCGATTGCCACAACTTCAAGTTTTGCGTGCGCAGTTCTTGCGTACCATTTTTTTCTTGAAGAAACGCGCGATACTTCATCGCCAGGAAGGTTTGTCGTTTTCAAAATTTCCAAACATTCCTCGGTTGGTTTTTCAGGCGATGTCATGTACGCTTTCATAGAACCCAAATCGCGGATGTGGCGAGTGAGTTTTCTTGTGTCTACACCGTACATCGCTGGGATGTTGTTATCTTCAAGCACTTCTTGAAGTGGTTTTGTTGCACGATAGTTGCTTGGGTTTGGAGTGTATTCTTTCACCACAAATCCACCAAGGCTTGGGTTGTGAGTTTCGTAGTCTTCATCGCAGATGCCATAGTTTCCGATGATTGGGTATGTCATCACCACTGTTTGGTCGGTATATGATGGGTCTGAAAGTATTTCTTGATATCCAACCATTGATGTGTTGAACACAAGTTCTGTCAATGAATCGCGCTTTGCGCCAAAGCTGTAACCAAAATAGACACTGCCGTCTTCAAGGACTAGTTTTCTTGTGAATTTGTTTTCCATGCGTTTCCTCCGTTTACTGTCTTTATGCATTTTCCAAAAACTTCTCTTCCAATAAATGGTGAGTTTACACCTTTTGAGTGGAAGTTTTCAGATTTTATTTCGTATTT
This sequence comes from Bacillota bacterium, assembly GCA_044426085.1. Lineage (GTDB taxonomy): Bacteria > Bacillota > Clostridia > Christensenellales > CAMQZB01 > JAWXUU01. The sequence goes on from JAWXUU010000012.1 coordinate 52,203, forward strand.
TGCGTTTAAATCGAAAACTGTGTAGTTTTCCGCCATTTGTTGATTTATTCCAAATCGCTTTTGTGGGGCGATTGTCATCAGCGTTACTAGTTTTTCAAGTGTGATTTCACCCGTTTTCACAAGGTGGGTATAAAGCATTGGGAATGCTGTTTCCAATCCTACGATGCCCATGGCACTTTTTTTGAGTCCGCCTGATTTTTCTTCTTTTGTGTGTGGTGCGTGGTCGGTTGCAATCATGTCGATTGTGCCGTCCTTTATGCCTGCAAGAAGTGCTTCCCTATCTTCTTTTGCACGCAATGGTGGGTTCATTTTGAACGCGCCGTCGTCTTGCAAATCATCTTCTGTGAGAACGAGATAGTGTGGTGCTGTTTCGCACGATACATCAAGGCCTTGCGCTTTTGCCTTTCTTATCATATCCACACCTTCCTTTGTTGAAAGGTGGCAAACGTGATATTTCACGCCCGTTTCTTTCACGAGTTCTAGGTCGCGTGCAAGCATGCCGTATTCTGCTTCTGATGGGATTGCTGGGATGTTGTGTTTTTTTGCATACTCGCCATCGTGAATCATGCCGTCTTTTCTGATTTCGTCATCTTCAAGGTGCGCTGCGAAAATTCTGCCCGTTTTTGCGATTTCCGCCATGGCTTTTTTTGTGACTTCTGCGTTTTGAACACCTTTGCCATCATCGGAAAATGCGACGCAGTATGGTGCGAGTGCTTCAAAATCTACAAGTTCACTGCCCATTTCACCTTTTGTGATTGCTCCGTATGGATAAACTTCGCAGTTTGCATCGCTTTTGATGATGTCAAGCTGAACTTTAAGATTTTCCACACTGTCTGGCACGGGATTAAGATTTGGCATAGAGCAAACTGCTGTGTAGCCATTTGCAAGCCCCGCCATTGTGCCTGTTTTTATCGTTTCTTTATGAAAAAACCCCGGTTCGCGAAGGTGCACATGCACGTCGATAAAACCAGGGAAAATAGCGATATTTGAATCGCTACTCGTAATTTGCAAATCAGAAATATATCCCTTGACATTTTCCAAATCGCAAGATGTTATTTTTCCGTTTTCAAATATATTAATTTGCTGTTTCATTCTGCCTCCGTTTACTTACAAAAAAAATAGCCCGTCATTTTTTTGACAGGCGAAAAGTTCGAATGCTATTGAAATAGTTTTGCATGCTAAAATGCACCTATTTGATAGTTGTCCACTCGTGAACTGTTGAAACCTTGTCAATATCTCGTATTGCTCTTAAAAGTTATTTGTATTATAAATGATTTTTGCTTAGTTGTCAAGCAAAGTGGGATAATTAAAAATTGAAAATTAAAAATTAAAAATTGTGGTAAGGCATGGGCTTCGCCCTATGCATCCAAATATTAGATAATAGTATAGGAGCGTTACTATTAAAAAGTAACGCTCCTATAACCATTTCAAATATAGATTGCACGAGCAACGCGAGTGCTTACCACAATTTTTAATTTTTAATTTTTAATTTTTAATTATTTGAATTTTTTTCAAAAATTCAAATATGCTTTCAATGTTTTTCTCGCATTCCAAAAAGTTTTCTGCTTCTCGCATGTCTTCTAGATAATGGGCGTCGGAGTTATCCAAGGGGTAGTATTTTGAAAGGTTGCCTTCGGATAGTTTTTCGTTTGGGATGTTTCTGCCCTTTTCTATTATTTTAAAGCCAATCAAATCGTCTAGCGTGCCTAGGATTGGGAGAATTCCGCTACCTTCTTTGAAGATGTGGGCGGGGAAACAGATTCCGCCGATATCTTCCACGATTTTCACGATTTCATAAACGCCGATATCAACGCCGTATAACAGCATGTTTGGATATTCGCCAGTGACTTCGTCGTTTTCGTTTCTGAAAATTTGTTCGCCGAAAATTTTCTTATCGTTTGGCATTATCAGCATTCGGTCGTGCACGATTTTTTCAAGCTGTTTTGCTTGATTTGCCGTTTTGAAAAGGCACACCACATGGATATCTTCGCTTGTTGTGACTTCCATGCCAGCAATGACAATCAAACCCACCTTTTCGCCCACTTTTTGGCATGCAGAAACGTTGCCTGCGATGTTGTGATCGCAAACAGCAATCGCATCGTAGCCAAGCATTTTCGCAAAATTCACCACGTTGTTGGGGGTGTTATCTTCACCACCGCAAGGTGAAAGGCATGTGTGGATGTGAAAGTCGTAGTAGCACTTCATTATTTTATTCCCATTTGAGAAAGTTCGACAGCGATTTGATACACGGATTTTTCCGTTGAAAAGATTGAAACACCCATCATATCCGCACGCTTTGACATGTTTTCATCAGGAGTCGTGCCGTCGCAAAGCACTATCATAGAAGTGTCGCAAAGTGATGCAACACCCATGACGTTCACGTTGTTCATAACGGTGAGCCAACAGGCTTTTTCGCCTTGTTTTGATATGGCAAAAGATAAAAAGTCGCCACAATATACGCTTTCTACATCGTGATTTTCGCCTTCCACTTGCGTTTTTGCGTTAAGTTTTTCAGCAATTTCAAATACTTTCATTTTCTTCCCCCTTTTTCTTTGCACACTGCGAAATATCTTCGCCGTGCAAAACTACGTCTTCTGCGAAAGCCCTGCAACTTGGTGCACCGCACATTCCGCAATCTATTCCGCCAAGCGTGCTTTCGATTTCTTCGATTCTTGCCATGATTTGCATAGCTTGGAATCTATCATCAGAAAATTTGAAAACATCGGCTGTGTCTGGTGGCACTTCCCATTTCATATCTTCGGGCACTTTGCCAAAGTCTTGCAACTTAGATTTGAAAACGGGCATGAATTTTCTTAGGTTTTGGATTTTTGTTTTAGCGACAAACGGGTTTTCTATGTTTAAAACTCCCCCAACACAGCCGCTTGGGCACGCGTTGAGTTCGATAAAATCAATGCCGTCGAGTTTGTCATCTTCAAGTTCGTTGAGTATGCTTATGCAATTTTCTATGCCGTCGGCTGATAGGTATTTATCGAGTCTGACGCCCGCACATTCGCCACCAGAAGAAGCCCAGCCTATGCCGAGAATTCCGCTGTTGTGGATGTTTTGCGGTGTGGTGATTTTGTTCATTTCTTTCACGAGTGCAAAATAAACTTCCGATTGCGAGAAAATGCCGTCGATTCGGTTTTCGCAAGTGCCAAGTTTGTTTTGGATTGCGAACACTTTGGCGGGACATGGGGATATGAAAAACACGCCTATTTCTTCGTTTTTCAATCCTGTTTCTTTTATCACCAGCTCGCGTGCGAGTTTTGCCGACACATCAACGGGGGCAAGAAGTGGCAAAAGATTATCTTTCAAATCGTGAAATCTAAGCAAAATAAGTTCTACAATTGCAGGGCAAGCTGAACTTATTATCGGTTTTTTGAACCCTTCGGTTTTGAGAAGTTTTCTCGTGGCTTCGCTGACAAGTTCCGCCCCGGCGGAAACTTCGAACACCCTATCAAAGCCCATGTTTATAAGCCCTGTGAGAAGTATGTCTACATCTTCAAGGTTATTAAACTGACCATAAAGTGACGGGGATGGGAGTGCGATTTTATATTTGAACTTGCTGTTTGAAAGCATATCCAAACTGTCGTAGACCGCACGCTTTGCATGTGATTTGCACACGCGGATACATTCGCCACAGCCGATGCACTTTTCATAGTGCACCATGGCAATGCCGTCTTTTATCCTTATGGCTTGGGTTGGGCATTTGCGCATGCAAGCCACGCAACCTTTGCATTTATCTTTATCTAGCCTTACTGTTGAGCCTTGTTTATCATTCATTTTTTCACCCTTATAAAAAAACAATTTGGGTTTTTAAGCAAGTCCGTTTGTTTTATAAATTGATTATCATCTTCACATCTGTTCCAACGCCAACTTCCGATTTGATTTCCATAAAATCAGAATACTTTTTCATGTTTGGAAGACCCATGCCCGCGCCAAATCCTAGCGAACGAACATCATCGGTTGCTGTTGAATAGCCTTCTTGCATGGCTTTTTCCACATCTGCAATTCCCTTGCCTTTATCTGAAAGCAACAATTCGATTTTGTCGGGAAAAATTTCCACAAACACCTTGCCACCATCGGCATGGATGACCATGTTGATTTCGCCTTCGTACATCGCAATCACAACTTTTCTTATTGTGGGGGCGGGAATGCCAAGCTGTTTAAGTTTGATTTTTACGCTTTCTGATGCTTCGCCAGCTGATGCAAAGTTTTCGCCATCAACATCGTATTCAAGTTTGAGTGAGTTCATTCTTGCACCCTCCCAAGTCCGTTAGAATATAAAATTCCGCACGCGGGATACATTTTTTCTTCCGTTGCGATGATAATCATATCTTTTGTTTTTGCAAGGTTCAAAACCATTTCGTCGGGACGTTTTCCGCGCACGAAAACTATGCAGTTGATATCCATCATTTCGCACGTTCTGACAACTTGCGGATTCACAAGCCCCGTGAGAAGCATTGCTTGGTCGGAAACAAACGCGAGAACGTCGCTCATCATATCAGAGCCAAACGCGCCCTTGATTTCACGTTCCGTTTTGTCTTCACCCACCAAAATTTCTGCGTTTAGAAGTTTTACAATTTCTTTTACTTTCATGGTTTCTCCTTTTGCTTTGCTTTTGAATTTATTGCTTTTGAATTATCCTTTTATTCTAGCACATAAAATGTGCTTTTTCAAGAGAGATTTGATTTTTATTTTGAAATACGCCAAATAAATATTTTAGATAAAATTAGGAAATAGTGTTGATAAGTGAAAAGTGTCGCTAGCGTAGCGTACGCCTGAAAGTGAAAAGTGAAAAGTGTGGTAAGCATTACGCTACGCTACATGCATTTCAATTATATTTGGCTACAAGTAACCAAACGCTTTAACATTAACAATCTATTAATGTAAAAAGACTTTAAATTGAAAGCACGAACGAAGTGAGTGCATTACCACACTTTTCACTTTTCACTTTTCACTTTTCACTTTTTAATTTTTACTTTGAAAAAAAGCAATCTCATCCAAAAAAATCTGTCCGTATTTTGTGAATTTGACTTCGCCGACGCCTGAGACTGACATCATTTCTTCTTTATCTTTTGGAATGACATCCGCCATTTCGATAAGGGTTTTATCGGTGAAAATCACATATGCGGGAACGTGGTGTTGTTTTGCGAGATTGAACCTTAATATTTTTAGTGCTTCATAAAGCGTTGCATCTGCGGGAGTTGTAAGCTTATCGGCTTTGCGAAGTTTTGGCACTTTTTCCGCTTTGGTGAACTTCATTTCAATTTCCCCACCCATGCGGACAAAATCCCTGCCTTTTTCGGTGATTTTCAGGATTGGAAGTCCATCTTCCGTCTGGGAAAGATAATCGAGATTCACGAGTGTTTCAACGACATTTTTGAGATATTTTGTGCTTTTATCGCTCGCGTCATAAAATGAACTTTCGTTTAGGCGGAAACTTATCACCTTTTTGGATTTGCTTCCCGAAAGGACATTTATTATCATCTGCGCGCCAAAACGTTCGCGAAGTGTTGAAATGCAAGAGATTATCATTTTTGCATCTTCGGTGATGTTGGCAGATTCGTATTTTGCGTTGCAAGCGGAGCAATGCCCGCAAGGGGATGTTGGCTTTTCGCCGAAATATTCCAATATGAAGTTGCGGTGGCACGATTGCGATTTTGAATAGTCCGCCATGATTTTTAGACGTTTCTTTTCGCCCGCGATGAGGATTTTTTGCGATTTCAAATCTAGCCCCATGGCATCTTTGGAATTTTCAATCAGCCAAGTGTTGTTTTTCACATCGCTTGGGGAATAAAACAGCGTGCATTTTGCGGGTGCACCATCGCGACCTGCCCTGCCCGCTTCTTGATAGTAGCTTTCTAGGTCTTTTGGCATATTATAATGCAACACAAAGCTGACATCGGATTTATCGATACCCATGCCAAATGCGTTTGTCGCCACCATAACTTTCACCCTATCGAAAAGGAAATCGTTTTGGTTTTTTGTGCGTTCGCTTTCGGAAAGACCCGCGTGATATCGCGAGGCTGAAAAGCCATTTTTGTTTAGCGTTTCGCAGATTTCATCGACAAGTCGTCTTGAAAAGCAATATATGATTCCCACTTTATCTTTGTTTTTAGCCATAAAAGACAGCAGTGCTTCTTTTTTGCCTTGGGGACGTGCGACTTCGAAATATAGGTTTTCACGGTCGAAGCCCGTCACGAGCACTTTTGGGTTTTTCAGTTGCAGTTTTTCAATTATATCATCCTGCACGGTTTTTGTGGCGGTTGCAGTGAATGCGGAAACCACGGGTTTTTGCGAAAGTTTTTCCAAGAATTTTGGAATGTCGGTGTAGCTTGGGCGGAAATCTTGACCCCATTGTGATATGCAGTGCGCTTCGTCCACTGTCAGCATGGAAATTTTCGCGTTGGTTGCAAAGTGGAGAAAGTTTTCCGACAACAAGCGTTCTGGGGCGACATAAACGAGTTTATATTTGCCGTTTTTGGCATAGTCTAGCGCCATTTCGATTTGGCGTGGTGATAGGCTTGAATTTATGTACGCCGCGGGGATTCCGAGTTCTTTCAGCGCCATAACTTGGTCTTGCATAAGGGAAATGAGTGGCGACACCACGATTGTTATGCCGTCGAAATATATCGCGGGAACTTGGAAACAAACCGACTTGCCCGCCCCCGTTGGCATGATGCCAAGAACGTCGTCGCCGTTTGTTGTTGCGTTAATAAGTTCGCTTTGACCTGGGCGAAAGTTGTCGTAGCCAAAGTATTTTTTTAGAATTTCATTTGTGTTCATTGCGTTTTCCTGTTGTTTGGTTTAGTTTGGTTTTGATTTGTTTTGTTCTGATTTACTTATTATAGCACACAAAAGAGAATGGGGCAAGGGGAAACAGAAAAAAGAAGGGGGACAGAAAAAAAGAAGGGGGACAGAAAAAAGAACGCAAAGCCTTATAGCTCACTCTGCGTTCTTTTTTCTGTATAATATAGATTTTTAGTTTTTCCTTTCGGAAAAGGGGTTAGCGTTTTTGTTTAGGTTTCGCGTGTTGGTTTTGGGCGACGATGTTTTTTGTTTATCGTGCCTGTTTCACGCGAGGTGAAAGGTGAAAGGTGAAAATTAAAAATTGTGGTAAGCACTCGCTTTGCTCGTGCATGCTATTGTTGGTTTTGTGCGTATCTCGTAGGGGTCGATGCCCACATCGACCCGTTTTGATGTGGATTGCACATTTATTTTTTTGCGTTCGCATGGCGATTTTGCATAATTATTTTTGTTATGCACGACCGCGGGTCGATGTGGGCATCGACCCCTACGGGTGGGTGCATGTTTTTTGCATAGCATCGACACATGCGGGTGGTTTTTTTGCATAGTTTGTCCGTCTTGTGGGGCGGGAGAACACATGGGTTCTCCCCTACGCGGTGCTCGTGCATTTCAATATAAAATTGAATGCATGTAGCGATAGCGGAATGCTTTACCACAATTTTTAATTTTTATCGAGCTCGCAGAGCGAAGCCTGTTTTTAATTTTTAATTTAAAAAATGCTGTGCATTTTTTATTGTTTTTTCTTTTTGTAGATAACAACTCCTGCAACACCGCCGACTACCAATACTCCTAGGACAATCCAAATCCATGCGTTGCTGCTTGAATCTGCTTGTGTTTCTTCTGGAACAACTGGAGCGATTGTTGCTGTTGGTGTTTCTGTTGCGACTGGAGTTTCTGTCGCTGCTGGAGTTTCTGTTGCTTCTGGCTCTGTTGTTTCTTCTTCTGTTGAAGTTGAGCTTGATGAAGTTCCACCAACTGTGTATGAACTAGAAATTTTGATTCCTGAACTGCTTGAAGTTGAAGCCACAACTGGTGCTTCACCTTCTGTGATTTCGAATTCTGAGAAGTGAGTGATAGTAAATGTTATAAAACCATTAACAACTGGGATGTTTTCATAAATTTCCGTGTCGTATCCTTCAGATTTATGAGTGATTGTTACCCATTCTTTATCATAACCTGGAAGTTCAAGCGTGATTGTTATTGGAGTATTCAAATCTGCATTGTCAATTTGAGATTCTTCTTCACCAACTTTAACATAAGGTTTGATACTAAGAACTATATCTGATTCTTCATTTTCAACTGCTGAATATTGAGTTACAGCGATATAAACTTCTGTTTCTTCCGCAATGTCTGAGCCATCACCATATACTGATAGTGCAAGACCTGAAACTGCTGCTGATTCAACTGCAATGTCAGTTTCATCAAGTTCTTTCACGCCAGCTGCTAAGCTTACATCATTTGAACCATATGTAATATTATCATTTGCAGCCTCAAACAATGCATCAATTGCGTTTACAGTTTCAACAATTGTTTCGTCAGATGCAAGAACTGTGCTGCTGTATGAAGCAAGCGTTGCAGCAGCTGTATTGATTGAAGAAATTTGTTCATTTGTTAACCCTTCGACATCTGCTAGGTCACTAGCAAGATCACTTATATCTTCGAATGCAGTTTCATCTTCACTTGTCAATGATGCTACCAATTTGTAGTATCCATCTGTAAGTTCTGTGCTTATTGCAAGACTATTTGCAAGATATGAATCATTAAACAAGTTTGCAAATACGCCACCTGAAATTGAAACATTTTCAAGTGTAGCGACGTTTTGACCGCCACCAATGCTTTCGCAATAGACTTCATCCGTGCTGCCATTTGTATATAATCCACCAGTTGCAGTGATTGTTCCGCCAGTGATTGAGATTGCCAAAGTTGTAGTATCGTATACGACTTCACCACTCGTTTCATCTGTAGTATCAGTTCCATCACCTGTACCGATACCAGCGGCTTCAACACCACCTGTTGCAGTGATTGTTCCACCTGTGATTGTTATTGAACCAGCAAGTCCATCATCGCCACTACCGATACCAGAACCAAAGTTACCACCTGTTGCAGTGATTTCACCGCCAGTGATTGTTATTGTTCCTGCATCACCTTGTGTTCCACCACCAATACCAGCAGCACTAGTGCCACCAATGGCAGTTATTACACCATCACTAATAGTTATTGTTCCACCTGCATTTTTATTTTGTCCACCAATACCAGCAGCACCACTTCCGCCTTCAGCGTATATTGTACCACCAGTTATTGAAATTGAACCATATCCAGCATCATCATTGTTCTTGCCGCCAATAGCAGCCATACCATTGTAACCATAGGCATATACTGTACCACCAGATATCAAAATAGTACCGCAGGAAGCTGATGAAGAGCCCCCAATACCGCCACTTTTAATTTCATTATCATAATTATATTCGTTAGCATATACAACGCCGCCAGAAATTGTGATTGTGCCATTATTTGTGCCACTACCACCAATGGAAGCAGCATTTGAACCAGCTGTTGTAGTAACTTCTCCACCTGAAATTGTGATTGCTCCACTTGCTGAAGCCTTACCACCACCAATACCAGCAGCACTAGAGCCACCAGTTGCAAAAATTTGACCACTAATTATTTCAATAGTTCCACCGGCTTCACCAGTTGAACCACCAATACCAGCGCCATAATTTCCACCAACAGCTGTCAAGGTTCCAGTTTCTTCTGTTCCACCATAAATTTTTAGCATAGTACCTTCTGAAGATTCTAAACCTGCTGAATTTGCACCACTTTTCAAAACATTTGTTGAGCCATCAACAATTGTAAGGTTTACAGTTGAACCAGATGAAATTGAAAAAGCAGTTGCTTTTGATGTTCCACTGACATCAATGTTTAGATCATCAAGAGAAATATTTGCTGTTGTTGCCGTAACAACAATTTTATCCGTTGTTGTTGTACCGCTTATTGTTAGAGCTGCGTCTGTTAGAATAGTAAGCACTCCACTTGCATAAGTATAATCAGTGTCACTCTCGCCACCAGTCACAGTAAGTCCATCAACTGCAATATCAGCAAATGCTATTTCTGCTGGGGTTACTGTTAGTGAGAAAAGTAGGGCTAGGCAAATTATTAGCGCTACTATTTTCGTTGAGATTGTTTTTGTTTTCATAAATTCTTTCTCCTTACTATTTTTATGGCACTATCCTTATTACGTACCATTAATTACAGACAGTATACCCCCCCC
>JAWXUU010000006.1:0-130410 GCA_044426085.1 Bacillota bacterium
GTGGGCTCTGCCCACACCCGCAAGGGTGGTGACCACCCTTGACCCTTATTGGGGTTTGGGGTTTGGAGTTTTGGGGTGTGAAAAGGCTTCGCCTTTTCTGCGGGTTGGGATTGGGGTTGGTAGTTTTGATTTTAGATATGTGAAAAAGCTCTCGCTTTTTCTTCGGGGGGGTTGTTTGTGGGGGGGGGGAGTTTGTGGGCTCTGCCCACGCCCGCAAGGGTGGTGACCACCCTTGACCCTTATTGGGGGTTTGGGTTTTGGAGTTTTGGGGTGTGAAAAGGCTTCGCCTTTTCTGCGGGTTGGGATTGGGGTTGGGAGTTTTGATTTTGAATATGTGAAAAAGCTCTCGCTTTTTCTTGGGGTGGTTTTTTTTGGGGAGAGTTTGTGGGCTCTGCCCACGCCCGCAAGGGTGGTGACCACCCTTGACCCTTATTGGGGGTTGGGGTTTGGAGTTTTGGGGTGTGAAAAGGCTTCGCCTTTTCTGTGGGTTGGGATTCGGGGTTGAGAGTTTTGATTTGGATATGTGAAAAAGCTCTCGCTTTTTCATTAAACGTTATTTATTGCCACATCAAAATAGACATTACATGTGTCCGCCACCACATTTCATTTCGCACAGCATTTTTATAATGACATCATCACGCCCGACCGCGGGTCGATGTGGGCATCGACCCCTACGTGTTCGCACATTCTCTCCACATAATTATTGCTGTTTGCCCCTACAAATTTACACAAACCTATCCACAACAGCCAAAGGCTGTTTAAATTAAAATAATTGCAAAATCCACACCACAAACCACAAAATGCCCAAAGGGCATTTTTAAAAACAATTGAAACCAACCACACCGTCACAAGAATGCCCCAACGGGGCATTCTTCACGGAAAAGAACCCCCATAAAAACCAAAACCAAAACTCCCCCTAAACCGCCAACTATTCAAAAACAGCCATAGGCTGTTTTTGAAACTTAAACAATTGAATGCATTGAGCGAAGCCAATGCCCCACACCGCCACAAGAATGCCCCTTCGGGGCATTCTTCGCGGAAAAAAGCCCCCCAATGACCCAGAGCAAGCAGCTTGGAGCGAGGATTTTTGGGAATTTTTCAGTCCTAGACGAGTGAAGGCGATATTGGTATATGCCGAACTCGCATAGGGCTGAAAAAACCCAAAAAGACCGCTCCAAGCGGGGCACACTTTGGTGTAAGCCGCAAACCAGAACGCGAAAAAGGGATTTCCCGAAGGAAATCCCTTTTTATAGCTGTTCTGTGTTTGTGGCTTACACCAAAGTGATGATAGCCATTTCTGCTGCATCCCCACGACGCATGCCAAGTTTGTAGATACGTGTGTATCCGCCACCTTGACCGAGTTCTTTAGCTCTTGCAGCATATTTTGGGCCGTATTCGCCAAACATTTTTTCCATCAAAGGATGGTTAACGTCTTTTGTTCTTGCCGCATATTCTGATTTTGATTCTTTATCTAGCTTCTTTTCTTGAATGTCAGCTAGTTTAGACATCATTTTTCTTCTTGCAGCCAATCTCTTAGGACCATCGTTGATTGTTTTGATAGTAACTTCTTTACCATCTTTTTTAGTGATCTTTTCCACTTCCATTTTGTCATCGTATGTGTTTACAGCAAGTGTGATAAGCTTTTCAGCGTATTTTTGCACTTCTTTAGCTCTTGTCACAGTTGTTTCTATTTTGCCATACCACAATAGGTCAGATGCAAGATTTTTGATCATACTCAAACGATGCTCAGTTGTAACACCTAGTTTTCTCATAGTAAATCTACTCCTATTATTCTTCGTTGTTTTTTAGTTCAAGACCGTAGCTTTCAAGTTTCAATAGAACTTCGTCAAGTGATTTCTTGCCAAGGTTTCTGAACTTGAGCATATCGTCCACGCTCTTTTTGATCAAATCTTCCACCGTGTGAATTCCTGCTCTTTTCAAGCAGTTGAATGAACGCACTGAAAGATCCATATCTTCGATACTCATTTCAAGAATTTTTTGTTTTTTATCTTCTTCACGTGAAATCAAGATATCCATATCGCTCATGTTGTCTTCAACAAACAACTTGATGTGATCTTGCATGATTTTCGCTGATAGTGAAACAATTTCTCTTCCTGAGAATGTTCCATTCGTATTAACTTCCAATGTGAGTTTGTCATAATCAATGCTTTGATCAACTCTCGCTGCTTCAACATTGTAACTTACTGATTTCACTGGAGTATAGATGGAATCAACTGCAATAAAGTCGATTGGATTCTTTTGACTTTTGTTGCAATCTGCATTCTTATAACCTACGCCTCTGCCGATCACGAGTTCCATATTGAGACTTCCGCCTTCGTCGATTGTGCATAGGTATGAGTTTTCAGCATTCAAAATTTCAATTTCCGCATCTGTTTCTACGTCTGCCGCAGTCACAACGCAAGGACCTTGCTTAGAAATGAAAATTGATTTTCTGAAATCTGTGCTTGTTGATGCTGTCTTAATTGCTAGGTTTTTGATGTTCAAGATGATGTCTGCAACGTCTTCTTTCACGCCTGGAATTGTTGAAAATTCGTGTTTTACCCCTTCAATCATGATACCAACGCAAGCTGCCCCTGGAAGTGATGAAAGCAAAGTTCTTCTGAGTGCATTGCCAAGAGTTGTGCCAAAGCCCCTTTCTAGTGGCTCAAGTACAATCGAGCAATTTGATTTATCCTGAGATTCAGTCACTGTTATATTTGGTTTTTTAATCTCCATCATATGATTTGCAATCCTCCTTCAACTAATATTGGAATAATCCAACATAAAAACGCATAAAACTTATTATTTTGAGTAGAACTCAACGATCATATGTTCTGCGATGATAGCATCAACGTCACTTCTTTCTGGAAGTGCCAAAACTTTGCCTTTCAATGTTTCGTTATCGAAAGAAACCCATTTTGGTTGGCTAGCTTTTTTAGCTGTTTTCATAAGTTTGAAAACGCCGTTATCTTTCTTGTTATCTTTAACTTCGATAATATCGCCAGCTTTCACAAGGTATGATGGAATATCAACTCTTGCGCCATTAACTGTGATGTGACCGTGTGAAACAAGTTGTCTTGACATTGCTCTTGTTGTGCCTACGCCCATTCTGTAGCATGTGTTGTCAAGTCTTCTTTCGATAAGTGAAAGCATGTTTTCACCTGTGATACCTTTCATTTTATCAGCTAGTTCATAATAGTGGTGGAATTGTTTTTCAAGTAGACCATAAATGAATTTAACTTTTTGTTTTTCTTTAAGTTGAAGGCTGTATTCTGAAGGTTTCTTTTTGCTGATTTTTGGCTTTCTGTTTGTCTTCTTGCCAAAATATCCCATGTCTGCAGGTTCAATACCCAAAGACTTGCATTTTTTCATAATTGGTTGTGTATTTCTTGCCATTACTGCTTTCCTCCATTAGACTCTTCTACGTTTTGGCGGACGACAACCATTGTGTGCAATTGGAGAAACGTCTTTGATAAGAGTTACTTCAATTTCCGCTGTTTGCAATGCTCTGATCGCAGATTCTCTGCCTTGACCAGGACCTTTCACGTATACTTCAACACTTTTAAGACCGTGTTCTTTTGCTGCTTTTGCTGCAACTTCAGCTGCTTGTTGAGCAGCATATGGTGTGCTTTTTCTTGAGCCACGGAAGCCAAGGCTGCCCGCTGATGACCATGAAATAGTGTTACCATTTGTGTCTGTTATTGTAACAATTGTATTGTTGAATGAAGCTTGAATATGCGCACATCCGTTTGCAATGTTCTTAAGCTCTCTTCTTTTTCTGATTACTTTTTTCGCCATGTCCTAATCCTCCTTAGCCTTTCTTCTTAGCCACAGTACGTCTTGGACCTTTTCTTGTTCTAGCATTTCTCTTGCTTGATTGTCCTCTCACTGGAAGACCTCTTCTGTGACGTACACCACGGAAACATCCGATTTCGATTAGGCGTTTGATATTAAGGGCAACTTCTGTTCTAAGTTCACCTTCAACTCTTAGGTTGTTTTCGATATAATCTCTTAGTTTTGAAACATCTTCTTCTGTCAAGTCCTTAACACGAGTGTCAGGATTAACGCCGGTTTCTTGCATTATTTTAACTGCTGTTGTTCTACCGATACCGAATATATACGTAATACCGATTTCAACACGCTTTTCTCTAGGTAAATCTACACCTGCGATACGAGCCATAAATATTTAAACCTCCGCTTTTATGGTTTTATTTTATATACAAAAACTAATATCAAGGTGACTACGCATTGCGGTGGAAGAGTGCTCGCCAGTTCTCTTTATATTGTTTCGTAAGCAAAAATTATTCCTTGGCATTTGCCAAGTAGCTACTGACACAAAAATATCCCACTGGATTTGTTCCAGCAGTTGTGCCATGAAAATATAATAGGCAAAACAGCCCCAAATGTTTGGAGCTTATTTTTCTTATTAGCCTTGTGTTTGTTTGTGGCTTTTGTTTTTTGGACAAATAACCATAACTTTACCTTCTCTTTTGATAACCTTGCATTTTTCGCACATTGGTTTTACAGATGGTCTTACTTTCATTTTTCTACCTTCCTTTAGGATTTTTGCTCAATTAAGTAGCTTATTTTGTGATTTTTATGCACCTTTTTGCAAAAGAGCATATTTTTAAGTTTAACTAGGTTATTATAGCACAAGCACAGCAGATTTGTCTACTATTTTGCACTATTTTTTGCATTTTTCCCTTTATTTTCGCGGGTTTTTCGGCATTTTTCACCACTTGATGACATCTGCGAAAAAAAGTTGCGATTTGCAAGGGTTTTGCATTTTTTTGTCTTTTTTTGTCCGTTTTGTAGTTTTTTATTTTTTTAGTCTGTTTTGAATATTTCCAAACTGTTTTTAAAATATCAAAACTAGTTCTTGCTTCTCCAAACGATTCTGCCTTTTGTTAAATCGTATGGTGAAAGTTCAAGTGTTACTGTGTCGCCTGGAATGATTTTGATATAGTTCATTCTAAGTTTTCCAGAAATGTATGCCGTGATAACGTATCCGTTAGTAAGCTTAACTTTAAAATTTGCGTTTGGCAACGCTTCCAAAATGACGCCTTGGGCTTCAATCATATCTTCTTTAGCCATAATGTCCTCCTATTCGATATTAAATGCTCTCAGAGCACTCTTTATTTCAGGATCATGCAGAAGTTTTTCCGCAATAATCTTTTCAGCAATTTTATCCATCACTTCCCCACGAAGTTTTAAATGCTTAATTTTCTTTTTCTTCGGTTTTGCAAGCAGGCGTGTTTTACCATCCACGATAAGAACGTATTCTTCGTCGATAATGGCGTATATGATGAAGTTTCTTCCTTCATCCCTTCCGCTGATAGCTTTGCAAACCCTGCCGATTTGGGGTTGATAATTCTCCATATCTCTCCTTACTACAATGTCAAAATCAGTGGCTCACCATCTGTTATCACAATCGTGTTTTCATAGTGAGCTGAAGGAAGGCGATCTCGCGTTTTGCAAGTCCATCCGTCATCAAAGAATTCGACTTTTTCAGTTCCCATATTAATCATTGGTTCAACGGCGATAACCATTCCCTTAGAAAAGCGAATGCCTCTTCCCGCTGTGCCATAATTTAATACTTCTGGGTCTTCATGAAGTTTTTTGCCAATTCCGTGTCCGCAAAGTTCACGAACAACGCCGTATCCAAAACTTTCGGCATGGGCGCCGATTGCATGTGATAAATCACCCAATCTGTTTCCCACAACCGCCTTTTCAATACCCTTGAAAAAGCTTTGTTTTGTCACTTCAACAAGCTGTCTTTTCTCGTCGGAACAATTGCCCACCAAGAAACTTCTTGCCGCGTCGCCATGATATCCATTTTTATAAGCACCGCAATCAATGCTGACGATTTGTCCCTCTTCGATGAATTTCTTCTTTGAAGGTATGCCGTGCACAACTTCGCAGTCGATAGAAATGCATATCGATGCAGGAAAACCATTATAGTTCAGAAAAGATGGAACTGCCCCGAATTTTGTTATGAATTCTCTTGCGAACTTATCAATTTCATAAGTGGAAACACCCACCTTAACTTTTGATTCTACTTCACAAAGAAAATCGCGAACAATACCGTTTGGGACTTTCATTTTTTCAATGTCACTGTCACTTTTAATATTAATCATGAATTTTATAATACCTTTTGAATCGCTTCAAAAACCTTATCGATATCTTGATTTCCATCAACTTCGCAAAGGTTTCCTTGACTTTTATAGTATTCAATAAGCGGTGCAGTTTGAGAAGTGTAAACTTCAAGTCTTGACCCAACAGTTTCTGCTGTGTCGTCTGCCCTTTGATAAACTTCGCCATCGCATTCGTCGCATTTGCAGTCTGAAAAGAAAGAAATGTGGAAACTTTTTCCGCAGTTCTTGCAAACTCTTCTTCCTGTAAGTCTTGCGAGAAGCAATGTGAGGTCCATATCAATATTGAGTACTTTGTCGATTGTTGTTATTTCGTCGAGTTTTTCCGCTTGATTTACCGTTCTTGGGAAACCATCCAACATGAAGCCATCTTTGCAATCGTCTTGCTTGATTCTGTCAGCAACAATTGCGATAACAACTTCATCGGGAACAAGTTTACCTTTATCGATATAACTTTTAGCAAGCACGCCAAGCTCTGTGCCGCCTTTTATGTTAGCTCTGAAAATATCTCCCGTAGAAATATGTGGGAGTTGATACTTTTCTGCAATTTTGAAAGCTTGTGTGCCTTTGCCGGCGCCAGGTGCTCCCATTAGTACAATGTTCATACTTTAATCCCTCTAAGGGGCTGTGTCCCCTTTTCCTTATATATGAAAATAAAGTCCACAGACAATCGAGAGTTATCCCCCCGATTGCCCATGATCCTATCTTCAATTTGTGTTTATGTCCTTAAATTAAGTCGTTTTAAAAATTTCTAAGAATTTTTAGGGTTCTCTGAGAACTTTTTAGGGTTCTCTGAGAATTTTTTAAGGTTCTCTGAGAATTTTAAAAAATTATAAATGTGAAGCACGATTTTCACAAATGAGCTAATTTTTTCCAAAGACTTCGCAGGAATACTGGATGTATTTCAAGAAGGCTTTTGAGAAAATTCGCCATTTGTGGGAAGCGAGATTTGCATTTAGAATTTTTTAAGGTTCTCTTATTTCAAGAAGCCTTTATAGTGACGCATCATAAGTTGAGCATCGATTTGTTTGTTGAATTCAAGTGCAACTGAAACTACGATAAGAAGACCAGTTGTGCTGAATGCGTTTATAAGACCAATACCACTTGTTCCAGCGATTGCTGTGAAAAGAAGTGATGGAATCAACGCTACCATTGCCAAATACATAGCACCAAACAATGTGATTCTGTTTGAAATTTTTGAAAGATAATCTGATGTTGGTTTGCCAGGTCTGATACCTTGGATGAAACCACCATTTGCTTGAATGTTTCTTGCAACGTCTTCTGGGTTGAATTGAATCATAGCATAGAAATATGCAAAGAACACGATGAGAACTGCAAGCAATAATGAATAGATATATGTGCCACTGCCAAGATATGTTGCCCACCAAATAGCAAAAGTGCTGTTTGGCCAGAACAAACTTGCAACGAGTTGTGGCATTGAAAGAATTGCAAATGCAAAGATAAGTGGCAAAACACCGCTTCCGTTCACTTTGATTGGAATAACTGATGATTGACCGCCATACATTTTTCTGCCTTTAACTTGTTTTGCGTATTGAACTGGGATATTTCTTACAGACAAGTCGATTGTTACGATACATCCGAAGATTACGATACAAACAACAAAGAATCCAAGAAGTGCCCAAAGTGCTGAAAGGTCTCCGCCAAAAATAGCTTCGATTTGTCCAGCGATTGCAACGCCAGCTGTGCACATGATACCAACGAAAATTAGAAGTGACATACCGTTTCCGATACCGTATTCTGTGATTCTTTCACCAATCCACATTGTGAGGGCAACCCCAGACATGAAGATGATTGATGTGAGAATATATGTCATCCATTTTGCACTTGTGCCAAATGCGTTGAAATCCATTCCACTTTCACCAGTGCTGATCAAGATTGCAACGATTTGGATAATACCAAGAACCAATGTTAGGTATCTTGTGTATTGTGCAATTTTCTTTCTGCCTTCGTCACCTTGCTTTGAAAGTCTTTCAAGAGCTGGGATAGCGATTGACAAAAGTTGCATGATGATTGACGCATTGATATATGGACTGATACCCATCGCAAAAAGTGTTCCTGATGACAAACTGCCACCAGAGATTGCGCTCATAATTCCTAGGAAGTCATTACCGTCAATAACGCTAGAAAATCCGCTTGCTGAAATTCCTGGAACAGGAATATAACAACCAACGCGATACAAAAGCACAAAACCAAGTGTGATGAATATTTTTGTTCTTATTTCTTTAACTTTGAAAGCATTTTTTAATGTCTCAAACATTGTTAACCTCCTACCACTTTACTGTGGCTATTTTTTCTCTTTCGGTTATCAAAAATCTCACCAAACAAAATTTGGTGGGATTTTAAATTTTTTCCCAGATTTTATCGGTTCACACATAAGTGACCACATAAAATCTGAGATTATTTTTATAATTAACCAATCACGCAAGTGCCACCAGCTGATTCAACTGCTGATTTTGCACTTCCAGAGAATTTTGCAGCTTTCACTGTCAAAGCTTTTGACAAAGTTCCGTCGCCGAGAACTTTCAAACCTCTTGCACCTTTAACTGAGTTTACAAGACCCAAGTCAAGAAGCAATTCTAGTGTGATTTCTGCGCCCGCTTCAAATTTATCAAGAGTTGAAACGTTAACAACAACGTATTCCGCACGGAAAATGTTGTTGAATCCGCGTTTTGGCATACGACGTGACAAAGGCATTGTGCCACCTTCGAAGTTTGGACGTACACCGCCACCACTTCTAGCCCATTGACCTTTATGTCCTTTACCACTTGTTTTGCCAAGACCAGATCCGATACCTCTTCCGAGTCTTTTTGCCTTAACGGCTGAACCTTCGCTTGGAGAAATAGTGTGAATTCTCATGTTTATGTCCTCCAATTATACTTCTTCAACTGAAACAAGGTGTTTCACTTTGAAGATCATTCCGCTGATCGCTTCGTTTGCTACGATTTCTCTTGATTGACCAATTTTTTTCAATCCAAGAGCAGTAACTGTTGCTCTCATCGCTTTATTGCACCCAATTGTGCTTTTCACTAGTGTGATTTTTACTGTTTTAGCCATCTCGGTATCCTCCTAGCCCAAAATTTCTTCTACGGATTTACCTCTGATAGCTGCGATTTCACTTGCAGTTCTCAAAGCTTTCAAACCTTCAATCGTTGCTTTAACACAGTTGATTGGGTTGCTTGTTCCGTGTGATTTAGTTCTGATATCTTTGATTCCGCATGCTTCCAAAACGGCACGAACTGGGCCACCGGCGATAACACCAGTACCTTCAGCAGCTGGCATCATAAGAACGCTACCTCTGCCGAACTTGCCAACGATTTCGTGTGGAATTGTTGTTCCAACAGTTGAAATCTTTGTCATGTTGCGTTTTGCTTGTGCAACGGCTTTTTCAATTGCCACTGGAACTTCGTTTGCTTTACCCATTCCAACACCAACATTGCCTTTGCCATCACCAACAACCATCAATGCTGCAAATCTCATTGTTCTACCACCTTTAACTACTTTAGTTACGCGGTTAACTGAAATAAGTTTTCTGATCAAATCATCAGCTGGTTCTTGATTTCTTCTTCTATCATTTCTTTGAGGTCTTTTTCCTCTGTTATCTCTTTCAGGTTTTCTGTTTTCAACGTTTTCCATTTGAGCTCCTCCCCTTAGAATTTAAGTCCAGCTTCTCTTGCGCCGTCTGCTAAGCTTTGTACGCGACCTGTGTAAAGGTATCCACCTCTATCAAATACGCAAGCTTCCACACCTTTTGCAAGGGCTTTTTTAGCAACATCTTTGCCTACCAAAGCTGATTGTTCTTTCTTAGTCAATCCAGCCATTTCAGCTTTCAATGTTTTGTCCAAAGTTGATGAAGCACAAATTGTTACACCAGCTACGTCGTCGATAACTTGTGCATAAATGTTTTCAACACTTCTATAAACGTTAAGTCTTGGGCAAGTTGCAGTTCCACTGATTTTACCCCTAACTCTTTTGTGACGTTTGATTCTGTCTTTATTTCTATCTTTTCTAGAAATCATTTTTAGGTTCTCCTTTTTTTTCTTTATGTTTCAGGGATTTTGCCCTGAAACGATATTTCCACAATCTAAGCTTGAATCCGAATTACTTTAGGAGCTAAAACGTATCCAAAGCCCACTTTTTTGAATTTCAAAAAACTTTTGCGAAAATATGATTTGAATTATTTCAAAACTCTCAAGAAAACCTCAATGCAAATTGAAGTTTCCTCGTTGTTTTTAAATTTAGTTGGAAAGATATAAAATTGCAAATTTTGATCTTTGACAATCCTATTTTTCCAGAAATAATTTCTTCGAAATTATTTCTTGCCGGCTGCTTTACCTTCTTTACGTTCAACAACTTCATCTTTATATTGGATGCCGTAGCCGTGGTATGGTTCAGGTTTTTTAATCGCACGGATTGATGCAGCGAATTGACCAACAGCTGCTTTATCGATACCAGAAATTGCAATTTCGTTGTTCGCTGGAACTTCGATTTTGATTCCTTCCGGAGCTTCAACCACAACTGGGTGAGAGAAACCGATATTAAGTGTTAGTTTGTTTCCTGCAACAGCAGTTTTATAACCTACACCATTAACAAGAAGTGACTTAACGTATCCATTAGAAACGCCAGTGATCATGTTTGCAATAAGTGCTCTATAAAGACCGTGTTTTGCTTTTACAACGCCAGTTTCTTCAGCTCTTTTTACTTTCAAAGTTACGCCTTTGATTTCAACTGTGATTCTTGCGTCATCGATAAGTTGAGTTAGAGTTCCTTTTGCACCTTTAACAGTGATAAGACTTCCTTCAACTTTAACTTCAACACCCGCTGGGATGATGATTTCTTTGTTACCTACTCTTGACATATCTCTCCTCCTGATTACCAAACGTAAGCAATAACTTCACCGCCGAAGCCTTCAGTTCTTGCTTTTTTGTCTGTCATGATACCCTTTGAAGTTGAGATGATAGCCACGCCAAGTCCGCCAAGAACTTTTGGTAGTTTATCTTTTTTCGCATAAATTCTCAAACCTGGTTTAGAGATTCTCTTGATACCAGTGATGATTGCGCTTTTTCTTGCACCATATTTCAAAGTGATTACGATTGTTTTGAATGTGTTTTCGCCTGTAACGATTTCTTGACTTGCGATAAATCCTTCTTCAAGAAGAATTACACCAATAGCTTCCTTAACAGTAGAATAAGGGATCTCAACTGTATCGTGTTTAGCAGTTTGTGCATTTCTAATTCTTGTGAGCATATCCGCGATTGGATCTGTAAACATATTGTGACCTCCTTACCAGCTTGCTTTTTTTACGCCAGGAATTTGACCTTTGTAGGCAAGTTCTCTGAAGCAAATTCTGCAGATACCGTATTTTTTCAAAACTGCGTGTGGTCTTCCACAAATTGAACATCTTGTGTATGCTCTTGTTGAAAACTTCGCAGGTTTTTGTTGTTTGTTTATCATTGCTTTTCTAGCCATGTTCTATTCCTCCAAACCTTACGCGTTGAAAGGCATGCCCATTGCTTTTAGAAGGGCTTTTGCTTCAGCGTCTGTTTTAGCTGTTGTTACAAAAGTAATATCAAATCCTCTTGTTTTTTCAACCTTTTCATACGAAATTTCAGGGAAAATCAATTGTTCTTTGATACCAAGAGTATAATTACCTCTGCCATCGAAGCCTTTTGCTGGGATTCCCTTGAAGTCACGAATTCTTGGAAGTGCGATAGAGATTAGTCTATCCATGAATTGATACATCATGTCGCCACGAAGGTCAACTTTTGCACCAATTGTCATGCCTTCACGAAGTTTGAAGTTTGCAACTGATTTTTTTGCTTTTGTTTGAACAACTTTTTGACCAACGATTGCTTCCATTTCTGCGATTGCAGTTTGAACGCTCTTTGGGTTGTCTTTAACATCGCCAAGACCTGTGTTCATTGTGATTTTCACAAGTTTTGGAATTTCCATAACATTTTCGTAGCTAAATTCTTTTTGAAGGGCTGGAACCACTTCTTGAAGATATTTAGCTTTAACTCTTACTGACTCCATTTCAGGAGTAGCATTTTCCATAGTTTTTGCCATTATTATTACTCTCCTTATTATTCAGCAGATTTTTTAGATTTTTTTGCAGATGCAGTTGCTGATTTAGTGCTTACTTTCGCAGCACTTAGCACAGCTCCGCATTTTTTGCATACTCTGACAGACTTGCCAGCTTCTTCTTTGTGAGCAATTCTAGTTGCTTTTTTGCATTTGTCGCAAACGATCATTACGTTTGAAACATCGATTGGACCGTTTTGATCAACGATTCCGCCTTGCATTGTAGCAGATCTAGCTTTTAGGTGTTTCTTTTGAACGTTAACGCCCATAACAACAACTTTTCCGCTCTTTGGAGAAGCAGAGATGACTGTGCCAGATTTGCCTTTGTCTTTCCCTGTCAAAACGAGAACATTGTCCCCTTTTCTGATTTCCATATTGTTCATAGTTCCTCCAATTATAGCACTTCAGGAGCAAGAGAAATAATTCTCATGTAATCCTTTTCGCGAAGTTCCCTTGCGATAGGC
Organism: Bacillota bacterium; assembly: GCA_044426085.1. Classification (GTDB taxonomy): domain Bacteria; phylum Bacillota; class Clostridia; order Christensenellales; family CAMQZB01; genus JAWXUU01. The sequence continues at coordinate 12,716 of JAWXUU010000006.1, forward strand.
CCAAAGATTCTAGTGCCGCGTGGTTGTTTTTGTGTGTCAATAATAACTGCAGCGTTATCGTCAAATTTGATGTGAGTTCCGTCTTTTCTCTTAAGACCTTTGCTTGTTCTTACGATTACAGCACGAATAACTTCACCTTTTTTAACAACACCACCTGGACTTGCACTTTTCACGCTTGCGATAATAACGTCGCCGATATTGCCGCTACGTCTAAAGGAACCGCCCAAAACTCTGATACACATGATTTCTTTTGCACCTGTGTTATCAGCAACTTTCAAATGTGATAATGGTTGTATCATAGCAATTTCTCCTTAAACTTATTTAGCCTTTTCGACAATTTGTGCAACTCTCCAGTTTTTGTCCTTAGAAAGTTTTCTTGTTTCAACGATCATAACTTTGTCGCCAATTCCACATTGGTTTTCTTCGTCGTGAGCTTTGAATTTCTTAGTCTTAGCTATTGTTTTTTTGTATAGTGGGTGTTTGAATTTTTCTTCAACCATAACCACCACGGTTTTATCCATCTTATCTGATGAAACAATACCGATTCTTGTTTTTCTCAAATTTCTTTCCATAACTGTCTCCTTTAACCTTTCGCGATTTCTTTTGCACGAATGATAGTTTTCACTCTTGCGATATCTTTCTTACAAGTAGAAAGAGCGATTGGGTTAGTGAGCTGTCCCGTTGCGTGTCTGAAACGAAGGTTAAAAAGCTCAGTTTTCAAATCTTGCAACTTGATGTTCAATTCATCTGTTGTCATTTCTTTCAATTGTTTTGCTTTCATTAGCCTTCACCACCCTCTGTTTCTTTTTTAACGATTTTACATTTAACGGAAAGTTTGTGCATTCCAAGTCTCAACGCTTCTCTTGCCATTTCTTCTGGAACACCAGCGATTTCAAAAAGAACTCTGCCTGGTTTCACCACTGCTACCCAATATTCTGGAGAACCTTTACCAGATCCCATTCTTGTTTCAGCAGGTTTTTTTGTTACAGGTTTGTGTGGGAAGATGTTGATCCAAACTTTACCGCCACGCTTTGTAAATCTTGTGATAGCAATACGCGCTGCTTCAATTTGGTTTGATGTGATCCATGCTGGACCTTCTGCAACCAATGCGAAATCGCCGTATGCAATTTTGTTACCTTTTGTGCACTTATGTGCCATCGTGCCTCTATGAACACGTCTTCTTTTAACTCTTTTTGGCATCAACATAATTAAGCACGACCTCCTTTGTTAAACTTTCCAATGATTTCGCCTTTGTATGTCCAACACTTAACACCGATAACACCGAATGTTGTGTGTGATTCTGCAAAGCCATAATCAATGTCTGCACGAAGTGTTTGAAGTGGAATTGAACCTTCATGGTAGCTTTCACTTCTCGCGATTTCTGCGCCATCAAGACGACCTGAAACCATGATTTTAACACCCTTGCAACCAAGGCGCATTGCTCTTCCGATTGATTGTTTCATCGCTCTTCTGAAACCGATACGTCTTTCAAGTTGTGCAGCAACGTTTTCTGCGATAAGTTGTGCATCAGCATCAACTTTTGCAACTTCAACAACGTTGATTGCAACATTAGAGCCTTTTCCAAGAAGCTTTTCAAGTGAAGCTTTAATCTTTGCGATTTCTTCTCCGCCTTTACCAATAAGTTTTCCTGGTTGACCAGATGTGATTGTTACAAGCACTCTTCCAGCCGCTCTTTCGATTGCGATTTTTGAAATTCCGCAAGCTGCGTATTTGCCTTTAACGAATGTTCTGATTGTGTGATCTTGTTTGATAAATACAGAAAAGTCTTTCTTATCTGCAAACCATTGTGAATCCCAATCTTTGTTGATTCCTACTCTTATTCCATGAGGATTAACTTTTTGACCCATTATGCAATTCCTCCTTACGCAACTTTGCTGTCAAGCACGATTGTGATGTGGCAAGTACGTTTCAAAATTCTGAACGCTCTGCCTTGTGCTCTTGGCATAACTCTTTTAAGTGTTGGACCCATATCTGCATAACATACTGCAACGAACAATGAATCTTTATCCATGCCCAAGTTGTTTTCTGCATTAGCAGCCGCTGAATTCAATACTTTCAAGATTGGTTCGCATGCAAATTTTTGAGTTGACATCAAAATTGCTGCAGCTTCTTTATATCCTTTACCTCTGATAAGGTCAAGCACGATTCTTACCTTTGTTGGAGACATTCTAACGTGCTTTGCAACAGCTCTAGGTCTTCTATCTCTAGTTTCGTTGATCCTAGCTGTTTTTTCTTTCATTCTTTTAGCCATTATTTGTTCTCCTTATTATCTTCTGTTGCCTTTCTTATCACCAGCGTGACCTTTGAAGGTTCTTGTTGGAGCGAATTCTCCAAGTTTGCAACCAATCATGTCTTCTGTTACATACACAGGCACGTGCTTTCTTCCATCATGAACAGCAATTGTGTGTCCGATCATTTGAGGGAAGATAGTTGAAGATCTTGACCATGTTTTAACAACTTTCTTTTCGTTAGTTTCGTTCATGGCAATGATTCTATCGAGTAATTTCTTGTGGACGAAAGGTCCTTTTTTTACACTTCTACTCATATCTCAAACTCCTTAGTTTACTCTCTTGATGATCAATTTATTGCTACGGTTCTTTTTCTTTCTTGTCTTATAGCCAAGAGCTGGTTTACCCCAAGGAGTAACCGGACCGCTTCTACCAATTGGTGACTTACCTTCACCACCACCGTGTGGGTGATCGCATGGGTTCATAACTGAACCACGGACTGTTGGACGAATACCTCTGTGACGAGTTTTACCAGCAGAACCGATTCTCACGATTTCGTGTTCAAGGTTACCAACTTGACCAATAGTTGCTTTACAAACAACCAAAACGTATCTCATTTCGCCTGATGGCATTCTGAGCGTAGCATATTTGCCTTCTTTTGCCATAAGTTGTGCACTCATTCCGGCTGCTCTGGCAATTTGACCACCACGGCCTGGTTTGAATTCGATGTTGTGAACAACTGTACCAACTGGAATGCAAGATAGTGGCAAAGCGTTTCCAGCTTTGATATCTGCAGTTTCAGAAGAAATTACTGTGTCGCCAACGTTGAGTCCAAGTGGAGCCAAGATGTATCTTTTTTCACCATCTGCATAATGAAGCAATGCGATGTTTGCTGATCTGTTTGGATCGTATTCAATCGTTGCAACTTTTGCAGGGATTTCTGTTTTGTTTCTTTTGAAGTCGATGATTCTATATTTTCTTTTGTTACCACCACCGATGTGACGAACTGTGATTCTACCTGTAGCATTTCTACCACCACTTTTTGAAATTGTTTCTGTTAGTGACTTTTCTGGCACATTTGTTGTGATGTGGTCGTAAGTCAAAACAGTCATGAATCTTCTCGCCGGTGAGGTTGGTTTATATCTTTTGATACCCATTTTTATGTTCCTCCGTTATGCTAGGCTTTCGAAGAATTCGATTGGTTTTGAATCTGCAGTAAGTTGAACGATTGCTTTTTTGAAAGACGCTCTTCTACCTTCGTATTTACCCATTCTTTTCTTCTTTCCGTCATAGTTACATGTGTTTACGCTTGAAACTTTCACGTCGAAGATTTCTTCAACAGCGTTTTTCACGTTTGTTTTTGTAGCAGATTTTGCAACCACGAAAGTATATTTCATAGTAGCAATGCCATCATAGCTTTTTTCTGAAAGAATTGGCTTAATGATTATATCTCTTGCATTCATAGTGAACATACCTCCTCGATTTTTGCAATACCGTCTTTTGTTGTTACAAAGTTAACATTTTTAACGATATCAAGAACATTCAAAAGGTTTGCATATGTGATGTTAAGTTTTTGAATGTTTCTGCCTGCTCTGTAAACCATTTGATCAAGTTCTGGCAATACTAGAAGTACGCCTCCTTTGAAATTGAAGCTTTTCAAAATTTGAGCAACTTCTGCAGTTTTTGGAGCAGTCAATGTCAAACTGTCGATAATTGTTAGTTCGCCGTTTGACGCTTTGTAAGAAATTGCACTTTTAAGAGCATTTCTTCTTGCTTTTACGTTTAGACCTTTTGAATAGTCACGTGGTTTTTTTGCAAAAACAACGCCACCACCAGTCCATTGTGGTGAACGGATTGAACCTTGACGGGCTCTACCTGTTCCTTTTTGTCTCCATGGTTTGCAACCACCGCCTCTAACTTCTGTTCTTGTTAGATTTGAGTGTGTTCCTTGTCTCTTATTTGCTTGTTGAGCAACCACTACTTGGTGAATCAGAGCTTCGTTGTAAGGAACACCAAAAACGGCTTCGCTAACTTCCATTGTGCCTACTTCGGCACCGCTTTGGTTATAAACTTTCAATTCTGGCATGAATTTTTACCTTCCTTTATAGTATTTCTTACAATCAAGCCTTCTTGGCATTCGCAACAGTTACGAGCGAGCCTTTAGGTCCTGGGATTGCTCCCTTGATTAGTAGTACATTCTTTTCAAGATCGACTTTTACAACTTGAAGATTTTGGATAGTCACTTTTTCGTGACCGTATCTACCTGGCATGTTTTTACATTTCATAACTCTTGAAGGAGTTGAACATGCACCCATTGAACCGACTTCTCTGTGGACAGGGCCAGTACCGTGAGTCATTTTAAGTCTGTGTTGGTTCCATCTTTGGATAACACCTGTGAAACCACGACCTCTTGTTGTTCCTTGAACGTCAACTTTTTCGCCTTCTTCGAAAGCTGTAACGTCGATAACGTCGCCGATGTTCAATGCTGCAAAGTTGTCAAGCTTGAATTCTTTCAAAGTTCTCATTGGCTCGATGTTTGCTTTTGTAAATTGTCCAAGTTCTGGTTTGTTAAGCTTTCTTGCTGGAATTTGTTCAAAACCAAGTTGAACAGCTTCGTAACCGTCTCTTTCTTTTGTTTTTTTGTTCACAACTGGACAAGGGCCAGCAAGAACTACTGTAACTGGGATGCACGTACCGTCTGGTGTGAAGATTTGTGTCATGCCAATTTTCTTTCCGATAATTGCTTTCTTCATTCTATCTACCTCCAAAATCAAAGCTTGATTTTGATGTCCACGCCGGCTGGCAAGTGGATACCATCAAGTATCTTAGCGTTTGGGCTATAGATATCGATAAGACGCTTGTGAGTTCTAACTTCAAATTGTTCACGTGAATCCTTATATTTATGTGGTGAACGAATGATTGTTACAATCTCCTTATCTGTTGGGAGTGGAATTGGGCCTGAAATTTTCGCCCCAGCTTTTTCCATAGTTTCTACGATGCGAGCTGCAGCGCTGTCAACTAGGTTATGATCATATGATCTAAGCTTAATTCTGATTTTTTGAGTTGCCATTTATATACCTCCTTACGACTCATGCCTTAACGTATGTGCCCGAGTGCACTTCCTTAGAATTCTTTTAAACATTTCCGTGCGTGTCGCACTTAGTGAGTAAAAAATAAGGGTTACTCCCAAAGCTATTAAGAGTTAGTCGTGATGACAAACATTCCCGTGCGTGTCGTTGTTTCTAGCACGATAGCTTTTATATAATACTATAAAAGCCCCGCAATGTCAACTGTTTGAAGGGCTTTTTTATATTATTTTCTGTTTATTTTTAAGTTTTATTTGAAAGGCTTTTATAATTAAAAATTAAAAATTAAAAATTAAAAATTGTGGTAGGCACTCGCGTTGCTCGTGCACTCAATTATATTTGGATATTGAAATAGGAACGCCCCTATTTGAATAGTTTCGTTCCCATATTTAGTTGCAAATATTATTGAAAAGCACGAGCACCGCGAGTGCATTACATCAATTTTTAATTTTTAATTTTTAATTTTTAATTTTAAAATCTCTGATTTTAAAAATTCATTTCCCTTTTTTCTTCTTTCACGCCGACGATATCGACGCCGTCGACTTTGTATTTTTTCAAGATGAAGTGTGTGCCTGTTGCGAGGACGCCGTCCATCACTGATAGTTTTTCTGAGATGAAAAGTCCTACTTCTCTTATTGTTCTTCCGTATAGGTAAACAGTCAAATCGAAACCGCCACTCATGAGATACACGCTTTTCACTTCTGGGAACTTCATGATTTCTTCCGCGATAGAATCGAACCCGCGATTTTTTTGTGGGGTTGCCCTGACTTCGATAAGCGCTTCGCAAAATGATTCGTCGTCATTAGAATTGACAACAGCGGCATATTTCACGATGATTTTTTCTTCTTCGAGCGCTGTTATTGTTGCTTTTGTTTCTTCTTCTGATATGCCGAGCATAACGGCAATTTGCGATGCTGGGACTCTCGCGTCATCTTTGAGAATGCTGAGAATTTGCCTTTCGATTTTTGTCATGTTATTCTTCTCCCATTTCCTTTGCGTTCAGCTTATAACAAAGCGTGAATAAACTTTCGTTCAAGTTTAGATTTTCAACAACTGTTTCGCTGTCTTCATGTATGTCGATTGGGGCAAAGTTCCAAATTGCAGATATTCCGCAACCTTTCGCCTTTTCCGCAACAGAAAGTGCTGTTTCCTTTTGAGTTGTTATCGCACAGATATCAACTTTGTTTTCAGCAACAAATTTTTCAAATTCGTCGATGTGCAAAATTTCTACTCCGCGTGGAACTTTGATGTGATCAAACTTCACATCGAACACCGCAAGAATGCGGAAGCCTTCACGAGAATACTTTTCATAGTTCGCAAGTGCAAGACCAATGTGTCCACCACCAACGATAACAACGCCGTATTCTTTATCAAGACCCAATATCGCGCGAATTTGCGCTTTCAAGTAAACCAAATCGTAGCCATAACCTTGTTGTCCGAACTCACCAAAATTTGAAAAATCTTGGCGGACTTGGGATGCAGTGATGTTGAGAATTTCAGATATAGTTGTTGAAGATACCCTTTTCACGCCAGCGCGTTCAAGCTCCTTCAAGCATCTATAATACCTTGGCATTCTGCGCACAACAGCGTCAGAGATTGGTTTCTTAATTTTCATTTACAATTCCCCTTAATAGTTTATATGTCAATATTTTATCATAAATAAGTCATTTTGTAAAGAGTTATTTAAAAATATATATAAATTTGATAGATATTTCACAAAGCGAATGTTTTCACGAAATACTGCAGATACAAATTTCTGCATCAGTTTTAAAAAGTGAAAATTGAAAGGTGTCGCTAGCGTAGCGTACGCCTGAAGGTGAAAATTAAAAATTAAAAATTAAAAATTAAAAATTGTTGTAAGCACTCGCGTTGCTCGTGCATGCTATTTGTATTTGGATACTAAAATAGGAACGCTCCTATTAAATCGTTGCGTTCCTATCACTAATCACAAATATATTGAAAAGCACGAGCGGTACGCGAGTGCATTACCACACTTTTTACTTTTTACTTTTCACTTTTCACTTTATTAAAAAATCTTCGATTTTTTAATACAAATCCAATCCATTGTCTTGTTTTTGCAATTTTTTCACGATGTAGTATAGTGGAATTCCAAGTCCGCACACCCACACTGATTGTGAGATTAGCATTTGGAAGAAACTGTACCAATATCCTGTTTGATAGCCTAGAATTATGAACACGAGCGGAAGTCCCACTGCGTTGAAAAGAATTGGGGGGATGACGCCGATCCCAATTTTCTTGGAAAATTTAGTGACAACACACGCAAGAAACGTGATGCCACCACCGATAACTACGTCCCAAATTCCACCGCCAAACATGTTGACGATCATGCACCCTACTGTCACACCGATAACACTTGACGGCATGAGAAGCGGAAGAACCGTGAGCGCTTCTGCTGGGCGAATTTGAAAGAATGGCGCATACGCCAAACTTCCGAGTGGAAGAGTGAGAACAACATAGAGCGCAGCTGTGAGCCCTGCCCTAGCGATAAAACCACTTTTTGTTTTTTTCATAACTAAATACTCCTTTTTTATAGTATATGATAAACACAAAGCGTTTCAAGTGATGTCACCTTCTTGAGACGATTTATAATTTATTTAAATTTGAATTTTTAATTGAAAAAAATGCTACGCATTTTTTCAGTCTCCACTTTCAAGTGTCAGTGCAAAGAAATCTACTCCTTCTACGAAATCGTGGGAAACGAAGCGCACGTAGGAATATTCATCGAACATGTCGATATGTGGCTGAATAACCACTGGGGTTGGGAGTTTCAAAGCTTGGCAGATTTCTGACACGTAGGTATATATGTCTTCTTTATCGTATGGCGATTCCAAAACATAAATCATGTCGGCTTTTATTCTTCTGTCGTGCTTCAGCACTTTTGCCCAAATCTTTTTCATATTTCCCCTTTTTAAACTGACAACTTTTGCATTATATCAAAAATGATTTTTTCACGCAAGTGTTTTTACATATTTTTTGCGATATTTTTCAATTTATTCACAAATATAAACTTTGAAAATTTTAGTTTTCTGACAGCAACATATATATTTCATTTTTAGGAACTCCGCGTTCTTTTGCGACCCTTTTGATTGCTTCTTTTTTATCCATGCCCGACTTGATATAAATCATAAGGTGTTCGCCGGCTGAAAGCATTGTTAAATCAGCTTCCTGCTTGTTGCCTTCACAAACGAGAACCATCTCGCCTTTCATTGGCGGAAGTTTTTCCGAAAGGTTGAAGGAAATTCCCTCTTCGAACATCTTGGTCATCTCGCGAACAAGGAAAGCTTTTCTTTCGCCAAACACTTTAAAAATGTCGGCAACGTCGTCGTTCACGCTGTTTTTTGTTACGTAAAACACAAGCGTGGATTGCGATGTTTTATACTTTTCCAAAAACTGCGATTTCTTTTGCTTTGGCAAAAATCCGCAAAAAGTGAAAGAAGATAAATCAAATCCCGAAAGCACCAACGAGTTGATAACCGCACAGCACCCAGGCACAGCAGTGATTTCGATACCACATTCTCTGCACGCGGAAACCAAAATGTTGCCCGGATCAGAAACGAGCGGTGTGCCCGCATCGGAAATTATCGCGATGTCTTCGCCACTTCGAAGCTGAGATAAAATGCCATCGAGCTTCTCCATTTCGGAATATTTATGGTAGCTTACAAGCTTGTTTTGTATGCCAAAATAATCCAGCAATTTTTTAGAAACACGAGTGTCTTCGCAAAGTATCATAGAAACACTCTTGAGTGTCTCCACCGCGCGGTACGTCATATCCCCCAAATTCCCTATCGGCGTAGAAACGATGTATAGCATTTTTATCTCCTTTTATGATTTGTTTTTTTATATATATAATATAGTAATGCACAATTTTAGATAAATAGCGTTGGTTGTTACAAATATCTGCACCACTTTATTAATTAAAAATTAAAAATTGTGGTATAGCACGTCGCTTCGCTTGTGCAATCAATTATTTAATTTCAGTAAACCAAACTTTAAAACTTTAGCAAACCTATTACAAGAAAATCTTAATAATATAGAAAGCACGAGCAACGCGAGTGCTTTACCACAATTTTTAATTTTTAATTTTTAATTTTTAATTTTTAATTGCAAGCATATAAAAAAGCAAAGCTTTTTTATATGCTTGCGCCTTCTTCCACCACTGTTTCGCATTGCGAGCCATAGACGGCTTCGCACAGCAGGATGTGGGGCGGTTTACCTTTGGCGGATATGAATTTTAATCTTTTCACGCCGAAGTCGTTTTGGTGGAGAACGGCGAAGAGTTCACATATTCTTGCCGTTGGATAGCAAAGGAAAAACCGACCTTTGGTTTTGATGATTTTTCTTGCACTTTCGCAAAGCTGTTCAAGGTTGATTTCCACTTCGTTTCTAGCGATTGCGTGCACTGGGTTTTTCGGGTCTGCCTTTTCCCCCATTTTATAATATGGCGGATTGGAAACAACCACATCCACCTTGAAATCTATAAGTTTTGACGCGTTTTGGATTTTATCTTGGAAAAGCGTGATATTTTCAATCGCGTTTTTTTCCAAACTTGCACGGCACATATCCGCCATTTCCTTTTGGATTTCTATCGCGAAAATGTGTTTTGGCGAATACCTTGCGTGAACGAGCAAAGAAACAACTCCGCTTCCCGCGCCGAAATCCACAACCACGTCGGATTTTTTCACGTTTGCAAAATCCGCAAGCCACACCGCATCGTTGGTGAATTTATAAAGGCTTTCCGACTGATAAATAACCAAGCCTGATTCTAGCTGTTCCAGAACATATTCTGTTTTATCCGCCATAACGCCCCCTTTTTTTCTCGTTAAATGAAAATAACTGCCAACAAGTGGCAGTTAAAATTTCAAAAATATACTCAGTTATTATTACGCTTCAGAAATTGCGCTAACTGGGCAAGCACCTGCACAAGCGCCGCATGAAATGCAAGCGTCTGCGTCGATTTCGTATGCTGAAGCACCTTCAGCGATTGCGCTGACTGGGCATTCTGATGCACATGAACCACAAGAAATACATTCTTCACTAATTACGTATGCCATGATAAATCTCCTTTATAAAATTTTATTTTAATACTGAGACCATTATAGCACAGATTTTTTATTTTTTCAAGGGTTTATCAAAAATTTTATTTTTTATATACTACAATCTATTTAATCCAAAGCCAAAATGGAAAATTAATCCTTCAAATCCTTTGCTGTTGAATCAACTTCGCCGTCGTTTTCTTCTTGATTGTTTTGAGCGTTTCCACGTTTTTTGAACTTCACTTCTGCAAGCGGGTATGTTTTGAATTCGAAACCGCCGTCAGGTTTTTCTGATTTCACATGCACGACTTCTTTAAGTGCTTCGTTTGAAGTCACGATGCCTTTGCCATCTGGCGTGCCCACTTGAGAGCCAATTTTTGGCATTCTTTTTGCCGTTTCTGAATAGTGTTCGTTTTCATAAGACAAACAGCACATAAGTCTTCCGCAAAGCCCAGAAATTTTGCCTGGGTTCAAAGAAAGCCCTTGCACTTTCGCCATTTTGATTGAAACTTTTTCAAAATCGCCAAGGTGATTTGCGCAACAACATGGTCTTCCGCAAGGTGCGATACCACCGAAAATCTTCGCTTCGTCGCGTATGCCGATTTGGCGGAGTTCGATTCTCACTTTGAAAACAGTTGCAAGATCGCGAACGAGTTCACGGAAATCCACACGCTTATCTGAAGTGAAATAGAAAATAACTTTCATTTTGTCGAAAGTGTATTCCGCATCAACAAGTTTCATATCAAGCTTGTGTGCTTTGATTTTTTCCTGACACACTTTGAATGCGTAACTACGCTTTTCGTTTGACGCAAGCACTTGTGCAACATCTTTATCACTCGCTTTTCTGAGCACGTTTTTAAGCGGTTGCATAACTTCTTTTTCGTCAACTTCCTTTATGCCAATTGCAACTTTACCGAATTCGATTCCGCGCGCTGTTTCCACAATAACGCCGTCGCCTACTTTTAAATCTATGTTTTGTGGTGAGAAATAATAAATTTTCCCAACCCTTTTGAATCTGACACCTACGATCACTGCCATATGTTTTTTACCTCCACAATTTTAAGGAATGCCGTATCAAGCACACCTTCCGCACTCGCCCCAAACATGAGTTCTTCAATTTTTGCCGAAATCACGCTTGCAATCTCGCAAAGTGCATTTTCTGAAAATTCGCTTTCCAGTTTTTTATATAAACCCACTTGACTTCCGAAAAACACTAGCTTTTCAAGGTGGGTCTTATTCATTAGAATGTCGCGATAGACAATCTGCAATAAATACAGAAACTCTTCCGCGCTCGTTTTATATTTATCCGAAATCTGCTTTATCGCAAGCAAATCCCTTGATGTTCTTAGTTTATAAGCAAGAGTTATCGCATCAGTTGCCATCTCTTGCAAGTTTCCGCTTTCATAAAGGCTTGCACCCTTGGAAATTCTGCCCATGGCGAGTATGCTTGCAAGCTTCACCCGCGCAGGATCGGCGTAGACCCCGTCAAGCACGCTTTGAATCTCGTCCGCTTCAAAATCTTTCAAGAAAAACTTCACACAGCGCGAACGGATTGTTGGCAACACCATATCAAAAATCTTAGCAGTGATAAAAAAATACACGTTTTGTGGTGGCTCTTCTATCATCTTTAGCAATTTGTTTTGCACCGCAGGGCTTGCCGTGTCGAATTCCCTTAGCAAGAATATCTTTTGTGAGAATTCAAATGGCTTCATATGACATTCGGAAATTATTCTTTCCGCATCTTCAACGGTGTATTTCTCCTTTGGAAAAAGAAAGAAATCCGGCGATGTATCGCTAGTCACCGAAACGCAAGACCGACACTCGCCACAATCACCACAACCGCCTTGCAAAAGCCTTGCTTGATGACGAAAAAACTCATCGCAAAATTCGCCGTCTTTTGAAAACATCAAATACGCATGCGAAAAACTGCCCCTTTCCCGAGCCGAGTTCATTATTCTCTCCCAAGGGAGCGCTTTGAATAGTGGAGTGTAGTTTATCATTTTTTTCCTGTTGTTGAGGTTGCTTGTTTTGTTTTTTGACGGCATGGGTTTTTATGCCATAATTTTCTATTCCACTCGAATTAAAAAGTGAAAATTAAAAATTAAAAATTGTGGTATAGCACAGGCTTCGCCTTGTGCAATCAAATTATTATATAATTGCAATTATAAACACTTATCAAAAATCAAACTAAAAAACTTCAAATAATAGAAAGCACGAGCAACGCGAGTGCCTTACATCAATTTTTAATTTTTAATTTTTAATTTTTAATTCGCGTAGCAAAGCCACTTGTATCTAGGCACCAACCGTCGCCCTACAAAATTCCTTTTTCTTCTAGTGCTTTCACGATAAGGTCGAAGGTTTGTTCGACGTTGCCTCTTGTGTCGATGGAGACGAAGTCGTCGCGTTTTTCTAAAATTTTGAAGCCGTTGTATACTCTTTCGAAAAACTCGTCGCCTGATGTTTCAAGTCGGTCGCTTTTATCTGCGCCGCCTTTTCTTTTGAACGCTTCTTCCGGCGATAAATCTAGGAAAATGTTCAAATCTGGTATACGCGTTTCAAACGCGTGTGAGTTTGCTTTCATGACAAAATCAAGGATTTTTCTGCCGTAGCCTTGATATGCAACCGAACTGAAAACGTATCTATCGCAAATCACAAGCTTGCCTTTTGCAAGGTTAGGCAAAATCACCTCTTCAAGGTGTTGCGTTCTTGAAGCGGCATAAAGCAGTGCTTCGGTTTGGTCTGTCATTGTTTTGTTGTTGCCGTCTAGTATTATATTTCTAATTTTTTCAGAAATGTCACATCCGCCTGGCTCACGCGTGAGAATATATGGTATATTCTTTTTTTCAAGATGCTCGCAAATCAACTTCACTTGCGTGCTTTTGCCAACACCTTCTGTGCCTTCGAATGCAATAAATTTTCCTTCTTTCATAAATTCTTCCCGCAAATATGTTTTTTGTCGCAAAAATGCCATTGTGATACCACTGTTGATATTTTTTCACAATAAAAAAGCCTTTCGCAACACTTTCAATGTTTATTATACCACATGAATGTGCTTTTGCAAAGGCTTTTGTTTATTTTATTTGAAATTTGTTTATACCGATGAAAAGGAATATCTTTCGCCCATTCCTTTTATTTATCACCCGTTATTTACTATATTGAAATTGTCGTCTTTTTAAAAACTTTCACCATGCCGTTTTCCACACCGAAAAAGTCTACACCGCACCTTGATAGTCGCAAGATTTCTTCTGATATCACTTCACCCCTTGTCACGAGATAGAAGCATGGCGGATATATGCCAAAGTTGCAAGCGGATATTCTGCCAGCGCCATCGCGAAGCAAAATTTTTTCCGTTTCGCCGTTGTGGAAATATCCAACTTCACGCTTTGGAATTATTTCTGCGTTTTCAATCGCGTCAAGGCTCAAATGGTTTTCGCCAACCACTTCGAGCGTGAAATCTTGCATGATTTTCACGGATTTTATCGCGTCGAGAAGCCTTGCATAATCTTCCTTTGTATCCAGAAAATTCAGCAAAAACACCACTCTTGACAAATCGGAAAATTCAGCAAAAATACCCACTTCGCAAAGTGCATTCACAACGGTGGTTGGGTTTTCAAACCGCAAGACAAGCTTGCCTTTATCCGCCTTGCAATCTTCGCAAACACCCGCACTTGCGAGATTTTCCGAAAGCCACGCTCTTCTTTCTTCCCAATCTTCATACGCTTTTGCAAAGTCTTCCACGCTTGAAACGCAGTGTTCAATTGAAAGCAAGTTCATATAGTTTGGCGATGTTGAATGAAGCATTTCAAACCCATCATCGCAACCTTGTATCAGATTTTCATTCGTTACCGACAAAATTGCACTGCCGGTGAAAGCTGGCAAAGCCTTGTGGAAACTGCCGGAAAAAACATCGGCAAAATCGCACGCTTTTGGCACATTTTCACGCCTTGCCATGAAATAAGCATGCGTGCCGTGGGCTTCGTCAACACCCAAAAATGCCGAAAAATTGTCGCACAGCTTACGGATTTCTTCAAGGTCGCAATAGTCGCCATAATAAGATGGGCAAGTTATCACCACGCTTTTTGCACCCTCGCAAAGTGCTTCGTGTATTTTTTGAATATCCACGCTTTCGCCGTTTTTCCATTCGCTGAAATCGTCGATAAAAATCGCGTCAATCTTGAATAAATCAATCGCGTGATAAATGCTTTTGTGACAGCTTCGCAAAACCGCAACCCTGCCCTTTTCTGAAAGTGCACGCATCATCACTAAGTTCGCAAGGCTTGTGCCTTGGGTGGAAAGATAGCACTTTTTCGCGCAAAAAACTTCTTGGCATTTTTCCGTTATCTTTGCAATAACCCCCGTTTGGTGGTGCAGATTATCAAATTCGCCAACTTCCGTCACGTCGCATTTCGCAGTTATTTTCAAAATCGCTTCGTCCCTGCCTTTGTGAAGTGGGGTGTGAAATCTGAGTGGCTGTTCTGATATGTATTTTTCAATTTCTTTTTCTAGTTCACGCATCTTTGTTTTCCTTATCCTGAAACTCTTCTGTCGGCAATTTTGATTCTTGCAACACATCGTTTTCTTGGGTTTATGATTCTTGGGTTTCCAATTCTTTAGTTTGTGATTCTTGGATTTGCAATTCTTGACTTTCCGATTCTTGGGTTTGCAAGTTTTCGATTTGCAATTTTTCTTCACTTTCCAAAACTTCTTTTACGTCCACTTTTTTAGTGAGCCCACCCGTGATTTTATACCATGGTGGCACGAATTGTTTTTTTACTGATTTATATTGCTGTTTTAATCCCCTTTTTTGCTTTCTTTGAAATTCCGCTTCCGAAACATCTCCAAATTCATCTTCGCCATTTAGAAATTTCACGACATCTTGGATAAGGCGTTCGGGGGATTTTGAATTTAGCATAAGGTGGGAATAATCTTCATAAATTTTCACATAATGCTTGGTATCGATGAAATAATCCGACAAGAATTCTATCGACGACTTTGGCACCATTTGGTCTAGTTTACCCCAAAAAACGCAAGTCCTTGCCTTCCACGGTTTGAGTTCGCCGTTGATTCGCCTTATCAACCTTGCGAATGTGAGAAGGGTGTGTTTGCTGTAGTAGGGGATGAGTTTTTTAATTGTTATATCCATAGAAATCTTCGTGTTTGTAAGGTAAACTTCCAACGCTTTTTCGATTTCCTTTGTGCGGGTTTCCTTTGAAGACACCGCAATTGTTTCCTTGATTGTCCTGTAATACAGCGCAAATCCCGAAACCAAATACGACGGGTTCAAATATTTGTTTGCGGGCGCAAAAAGCAAGACGTTTGAAACACCACCCTTTGAAGCAAGATATGTGCAAAGTGCACCGCCCATAGAATATCCGTATAAATCAATCTCGTCATACTTTGCTCTTAGCCTGTAAAAATTATCTTCAACATAATCAATTGTGGCATCAACTGTGAAACTTGAATAGTCCCTTTCTTCATTGTGACCTGGGATTTCACAAAGGAAAATTTCGTCATATTTATCTTTAACTTGTTCCACAAGCTCGCCAAAATCATTTTTATCCGTTAAAAAGCCATGAATCATCATCGCAACTTTCGCCATAATTTTCCCTCCATTTTATATTTTCGTTTATTATTATTTGTTTATTATTATTTGTTTATTGTTATTTGTTTATTGTTATTATTTATTATTTATCGTGTTGTTTATTTTTATTTTACTCTTTCAATATAAACTATTTTAAAACAGATTGCAAGATAATATCACAAAATGTTGCTGTCAATCTGCAAAAAACCGTATTTCCATTGGCAAAATTCGACATACGCCAAAAAATATTTGACCTTTTCAAATATTTCATGTAAAATACCGTTATAAAGCATAAAATCTCTTGACAAACAGTGTAAATTACAATATAATCAAACTGTTATACTGTCCCCTATTGGTAAGGGACAAAATGCCAAGAGCAACCAAAACTATAAAGCGAGGAATATAAATATGAAAAGAACGTTTCAACCTAAGAAAAGACAAAGAAGCAAAGTTCATGGCTTCAAGAAAAGAATGGCTACAACAGCTGGCAGACGCGTGCTAAAAAGAAGAAGAGCAAAAGGCAGAAAAGCTTTGACTGCTTAATTTTATTTCACGAAACAAAAGTTTCCCTTTTGCAATTTGCAAAGCGGAAACTTCTTTGCTATACGGGGATATTTTTTCCCGAAATCTGTGGGTGATTTTGTCACCCACAACTTTTCTAAAGTCCCAACCAAAATTTATTTCAAAATATCACCACCAAAGGAGCATTCACCTTGCAAAAAAAATACCGCTTGACAAAAGCCTTCCAATATCGATACGTATATAAAAACGGAAAGGCAACGCACGCTGTACCATTTTTTCTTATCTCGGTGAAAAACCGCAACAAGAAAGTGCAAGTTGGATTTTCGGTGACTAAAAAAATCGGCAAAGCCCACGACAGAAACCGCGTGAGAAGATTGTTCAAAGAAGCTTCTCGCCTTTCTATTGCACACTTTGATCCAAATTTCAACTATATCATAGTTGCAAAAAAGGACGTGCTGGGTTTAAGCTTTTTGGAAGTTTCAAAAAATCTTACCTACCTTTTGAAAAAGAGTGGCAGATATATTGAAAATGGCGGGGACAATTCGAAAAACGAAAAAGCCCAAGTTATGCAAAACAAACAACAATAAAAATATGAAACACATCGCAATCTTTTTTATCAAATTATACAAACGATTTTTATCAGCTGGGCTGGACGCAAAATGTAGATTTTATCCAACCTGTTCGATTTATGCGATGATTTCTCTTGAGCAACATGGGATTTTGCATGGCGGATTGCTCGCCACATCAAGAATCTTGCGTTGTAACCCGTTTGGGAAAAGTGGAGAGGATAAGCCACCCATTTCCAAGCGGAAATATAAAAACTTTATTTAGCTTTCAAACAAAATACCACTGCAAATATTTGCGACATGCCACCCGCGGGACAGTACCCCCCGCCACCTTTGTGTGAACTCCTATTGTGGGAAACTACCACCCACCGCAAAAACTTTGTGTTGATATAATATGGCGTTTTATCGCCCAAAAAGTTTAAGGAGAAAAATTATGACTTTCACACTACTTGACACACTTGCACTTCCAAGTCTTATGCCTGTTATTGGCGACTACCTTGTTTGGCTTGTCGACAAAGTTGGCAACATCGGACTTGCAATCGTGCTGTTCACTGCAACACTTCGCGTGCTTATGCTTCCACTTGACTATTGGTCTCGTGCGGGAATGAAGAAAAACTCTCTCAAGATGGAGCAAATGAAGCCTCAACTTGACAAACTTCAAAAACAATACGCTCACGATAAAGCTTTGCTAAACCAAAAAATGCAAGCTCTTTATAAAAAAGAAGGTTACAGCATGATGGGTTCTTGCCTTCCTATGCTTGTGACTATGGCGCTTTTCATTATCGTGTTCAGAGCGTTCAATACCTACCTTCAATACAACCTTATTGATTCATACAACAAAATGAGTGAGGCTTTCCTTGCTGTTGGCGAAGACCCAGAAGCTTGGGCGGCAATCGCAAGTGAATACACAGACACTTTCCAACCATCTTTCTTGTGGATCAAGAACATCTGGCTTTCTGACGTGTTCTGGAAACAATCTGTTATGGACGCTTCAACTTTCGAAACTTTGACTGGCGTAACTGTTGACGCGGTTATGAGTTATAACCCAATGATTGCTCCACTTTTGGAAAATTCAACAATCAACGGATACTTCATCTTGCCAATCATCTGTGTGCTTACAGCATGGCTATCACAAAAAATCATGACTTCAACACAAAAAACTCAAACTGAAATGGCTGGTCAAGAACAAACTCAAAAAATGATGGCTATTATGCTTCCTGCAATGATGGGCTTCTTTGCGATTTCGTCACACACAGCGTTTGCGCTTTACCTTGTGACAAGCCAATTGCTTTCTATTTTCACAACAATCCTAATCAACAAAATCGTTTCTATCAGATTCAGAAAAATGATTGCGGAAGAAGAAGCAAGAAAAGAACAAGCAAGAATTAACAGATAAGGGAATTAAAGGGAGAAAAATTATGGAAATCAAATCATACGAATTTGTTGGTAAAAATCCTGAAGACGCAATCGCGGAAGGGTTGAAATCACTTGAAATAACAAGAGAACAAGCGGAAATCACAATTTTGGAACAAGGCGGTTTTTTGAGAAAAGCGAAAGTTTCAATCACTAAAAAGGTTACTGAAGCCGTTGTTGCACTATACTTTGTTGAAAGTGTGCTTGAAAAAATGGGCATCAGCGCAGTTGTTGAAATGACTGAAACTGAAGAAAGCGTTCTTTTGAATGTTATCTCTATGGAAAGTGGCACAATCATTGGTCACCGTGGCGACGTTCTTGACGCTATTCAATACATCGCTTCTATTCTTGCAAACCAAGATAAAGATTCTTTCAAAAGAATCGTTGTGGATTGCGAAAATTATCGCGAAAGAAGAATCAAAACTCTTGAAGAACTAGCTGTGAAAATGAGCGATAAAGCTGTTAAATTAAGAAAGAAAATTCATCTTGAACCAATGAACCCATTCGAAAGAAGAATCATCCACGCAAGCCTTACAGCTGACGAACGCGTGAAAACTTCTTCTGAAGGTGAAGAACCACTTCGTCACCTTGTTATCATTCCAAATAATCTTCGTCCATTCGACAACAGAAGAAGACCAAACGGAAACGGAAACGGAAACAGAAACGGCGGATTCAGAAAAGATGGCGCAAACAATGGCGGATACAACCGCGACAGAAAACCACGCGAAAACCGCGACGGCGCTCCTACTGGCGAAAGACGCGACAACAGAAACGGCGGCAGAGACGGCAGAGACGGTGGCAGAGACGGCAGAAGGGACTTCAAACCAAGAAACGATAGACCGTTCGAAGAAAGAGCCCCAAGACCAAAAACAGACTTCTCTTCTTTTGCCTACCTAGGCAAAAGCGAAACTCCAGCGGAATAAGCGGAGGAGTGTTGGGGGCTGAGGTTTCTGGATACAAAAATCTGCACCACTTTGGATAATTAAAAATTAAAAACAGGCTTCGCTCTGCGAGCTCGATAAAAATTGAAAATTGTGGTAAGCACTCGCTTTGCTCGTGCATACTATTATTTAGAAATTTAAAAAGGAGTGTTACTTGTTTAAAGTAACACTCCTTTTGTCTTATCTAATATTGAATGCACAGGGAGCTTTGCTCCCGTGCTTTACCACAATTTTTAATTTTTAATTTTTAATTTTTAATTTTTAATTTTTATCGAGCTCGCAGAGCGAAGCCTGTTTTTAATTTCCCCTTTCCCCCTCAATCTTTACTTGCAAAGCTTCGCTTTGCTTTTCTTTTTCTTTTTTTATTAAATTACTTCAAAAATCACACAAATAACTCGTGAATATGGTTGACTTTGCCACTGAAAACCTTTATAATTTAATTATCTTGAATCTCTAATCCATCCCTAGGAAATAAGTTTCCAGCGATTTTTTATTGACACATGGAAATTTATTAAAAATGGAGGATATCATAATGGAAGATAAAACTTTGAAATGCCGTGACTGCGGTAAAGATTTCGTTTTCACTGCTGGTGAACAAGAATTCTACAAAGAAAAAGGTTTCACAAACGAACCTACACGTTGTGCTGATTGCAGAAGAGCGAAAAAAGCAGAAAGACGTAATTCACAACAAAGATCTTACTAATAAGAAATTAGAATGCAACCTTCGGGTTGCATTTTTTTTATTCAAAAACACATTCATGCGAAAAGAAAATTCGTTCATGCGAAAATATGTTTAATCCAAAATATTTATCGCATAAAACATTGTCGCATAAAATACATAGTTCGAAAACACATTCACATAAAAAATAAGGCGAGCATTTTTTTGCTCGCCTTTGTTTTTATATTTTATTGTTATATCCTTTCATATTGCAATGGTGCTGGGCTGAAGATTTCTTCGCCCTCGCAAATGCCGTCGGGAAGCAAGAACACGCTGATGTTCACTTCTTCACCATTTTCATCCGCAATCACCGCATAATCACCGCAAACTTGTTTGATGATAAACTTTTCCATATCCGCAATTACATTGAAAGCACTTTTGATGCTTCGTACAGAGCTTTGTGGAAACGTTTTGGCATTGAAAGCGCTTCGAAGATATCATAATCGATGATGATGTTGTTTTTGATACCGATAACGCGGTTGCCGATTCCGTGGCTCATAAGTTCGATGGCTCTGTGACCAAATTGTGATCCTAGCATTCTATCTTGCATTGTTGGTGAACCACCACGAAGGATGTGACCCAAGTTTGTGCCACGAACGTCGTATCCACTTGATTCAGAAATACGCTTTGCAAAGTCTTCACACTTGCCTGCGCCTTCCGCCAAAACAATGATGTTTGATTTTTTGCCACGACGTCTTGAATCGTTTAGTCTTCGAACGATTTCTTCCATTTCGATTTGTTCTTCAGGAACGATGATGATTTCAGCGCCCGCAGAAATACCAGAATAAATCGCAATGTCGCCACATTTTCTGCCCATAACTTCTACAACTGAAACTCTTTCATGAGAATTCATTGTGTCGCGAAGATTGTTAAGGCAATATAGCGCTGTGTTACAAGCTGTGTCAAAACCAAGAGTATAATCTGTGTAAGCAAGGTCGTTATCGATTGTTCCTGGGATGCCGATTGTTAGGATATCGTGTTTTTCAGCAAGCGCTTTTGCACCGCGGAAAGTTCCGTCGCCACCGATTGTCACAAGACCTTCGATGCTGTGTTTTCTCAAAATATCAGCCGCCTTAGCTTCACCTTCAGGAGTAGCGAACGCCTTACATCTGGCACTGCGCAATACTGTGCCACCGTGTTGAATGATTCCGCTTACAGACTTTCTATCCATAACCGTAAATTCTTCATCCAAAAGACCTTGATAGCCCCTTTTGATACCGATAACTTCAATTTCATTTTCGATCGCATGGCGAACAACACCACGAACAGCCGCGTTCATGCCAGGGGCATCGCCACCACTTGTCAAAACAGCTATTTTCTTCATGTCTTTGATTTTCTTCATTTTTTACATCTCCTGCTTTATTTCAATTTTCGGTGTGAAAATTTATACCTACTTATGCACACAATTATGAGTGTGTGTACTTATAGATATTATAACAAATAAAAGTGTAAATTTCTAGTCTTTTTGAAAAATACTATTGTTTTTTTTGCATATATTTTTTAAAATCGCTCACATCGGTCACCAATATCTGTATCTTGGGTTATAATTTTCGCAATTATTGCGCTCGCAACGGCGATTTTCTCGCCTTGGCTGTGGTGGGCATGGCGGTTTTTGCGGTGGGCATGGTGGTGGGCATGACGGTGGACAATATGGAAGTCCGCCCGCAAGCGTGAAAATTTGCGATGTCACGCCGTAGGCTTCGCGCACGTCGCCGCCGCAACAACCGCGTGGCTGTGGCGCTTCGCAACATTCCCTTGGCTGCGGCGACCCACAGCATATTTCACGTCGATCACATGCCCTTTTTTCACATCTGCAATTTCCGCCGTTGCTTGTGCCACATCCGCACATCAAATATAATAAAATTAAACATTCATTCATAACTATTCTCCCTTGTCTTGATTTTCTTCTTGCTGTTCTTCTTTTGGTTGTTCTTGTTGTTCTTGATTTATTTCTTCTTCTGTTTCTTCTGCTTCTTGATTTTTTTCATTTTCTTCTTCTGTTTCTTCTGCTTCTTGATTTTTTTCATTTTCTTCTTCTGTTTGAACGTTTTCAGCTTCTTCGCTTGTTTCGGCATCTCTTATTGGAACAGTTATATTTTCCGAAAAGCCGTCGGCAACATCCAAGGCATTTGATTCGATGATATCACTTATCGCATCTTGCAAAATTTCCACGACTTCCTCGCTGGCGGGAATTGTGGATTTGCGAAGTTTGCCGTCGCTTACGTTGAGAACCGACATCAAAATCATACTGCCAAGGCATATGACGTGCCAAAAATCCGAGCTGTTATGCCATCCAAAAGTTGTTATAAGCAATATCGCTTGAGTAAGTATTCGAGTAAATACAGGGTGTTTTCGCACCTTAGAAAGGATAAAATCCCACCCCGCCTTAATATCTATGTTCATATTTCACCTCATATCTTTTTATAAGTACCCTTATGTTTTATAATATGAAAAAACACCGCGTTTGGTGCGGTGCGATGTTTTGCATTTTGGATTTTTACAAAAATTTATTGAATAATTTTTCCACACTATGTCAATAATATTTGTGGATAATCACGCATTTTGCAAATTTGATTTTAGGGGGATATCATGAAGAAAAATACAACAACAATTTCAAACGTAAAAACTTTTTTGGGCGCGCAAACAGGTGAAATCAATATCAGAGTTCACCTTGGCAGAAATAAATTCGAAAATCACCACGGCGTTATCGCAAGTATTTTCCCCGCCGTTTTCACCTTCCAAACCCCAGAAAAATTAAAAACCTTCTCCTATTCCCAAGTGCTGTGCGGAGACGTGAAGTTTAAAAAATAGTTGTGGAGCAATGGTGTTTTTAAGCGAAAGGCGTCGTTAGCATAGCGTACGCCTGAATGTGAAAAGTGTCGCTAGCGTAGCGTACGCCTGAAAGTGTGGTAATGCACTCGCGGTGCTCGTGCTTTCAATATTTTATATTAAAATAGGGTGCACAACTTTTGCGTGCACCCTGTTTTATTCTTCATAATCATTAAAATGCGAGAACCCCGGCGGATTTCTCGCATTTTTGTTTCTTAATATTTTTATCCCACACGCCCGCGGGTCGATGTGGGCATCGACCCCTACGTTTTTGATATGTCGATTTTGAAAAGTGTGCCGTCTGTTGCCGTGCATATTATTTTGTTATTTGAAACAGACACAAATGCCACTAGCTTTTTGCCTTCATCGCTGAGCAATATTTTTACAATATTATTTATTATTTCAGTTTTACCCATCTATTTTATACCTTTTTATTTGATTATATCACCACTTAAAGTCATATTGCAAGCGAAAATGACCTTAAAGTAGCATAATGTTTTAAAGGTGGGTTATGAGTATATTTAATGAAAGAATTACACAACTTAAAAATGAATTGGGAATAACTTCTCGCAAGCTTGGCGAAACGATTGGGGTTGCGCCTTCCATTGTTTGCCGTTGGTGCAAAAATTCCAATTCTATTTCTCTCGCAAACGCAATAGTTCTGTGCGATTATTTCCAATGTTCTTTGGATTTTTTGAGCGGGCGGACTGATGAAGATATAAAAACAAGCTTCTTGCAAGCCCCACCATTCAAAGATAGACTGAGAGAAGTTTTGAAAAAAGAAAACATTACAGTTTATAAAATCTGCAAAGAAACCCAGCTTTCCAACGGCTATTTCTTCAAATGGTATAACGGAGCCGACCCAAAACTTAGCACGCTTGAAATTTTAGCAAACTATCTGAATATTACACTAGATTATCTGGTGGGAAGAGAATAAAATATTATATATAACAAAAAATGCGAGAATCCCAGCGGATTTCTCGCATTTTTGTTTCTTAATATTTTCACCCCACACGCCCGCGGGTCGATGTGGGCATCGACCCCTACGTTTGTCCCAACAATTGACCGTGGCGAAGCCACCCCCACAAGCCAAAATTGACCGTGGCGAAGCCACCCACACAGCCTGAAAGCAAAGCTTTCAGCTGCCCCCAATCCCCCGCAAGCCAAAGGCAACGCCTTTGCTTGCCCCAAATATTGACCGTGGCGAAGCCACCCCACGCAAGCCGAAAGCTTCGCTTTCGCTTGCCCCCGAACCAACGCACGAGTGGGGCAAGCAGTTGTGGGGGAGGATTTTTGGGAATTTTTCAGTTCGAAACAAACCTACGATAAGGTGGGGCAAGCAGCTTAGAGCGAGGATTTTTGGAATTTTTTGCCCCAAAAGGGGGTGAAGGCGATATTAGCATATGCCGAGCCCACTTTTGGGGCAAAAAAACCAAAAAGACCGCTCTAAGCGGGACACGATGCTCAATAATCATAAAAAAAGACCAACCCCATAGGGTTGGTCATAATTTTTTTTATGATTATTGAGCATCGATTGTAGCGGCATGAACGATTAGATCTACCACCTTGTTTGAGTAACCCATTTCGTTGTCGTACCAAGATACAAGTTTAACGAATTTAGGGCTAAGCATGATACCAGCTTTTGAATCGAAGATTGAAGTGTGAGTTTCGCCAATGAAGTCTGAAGAAACAACGGCTTCGTCTGCATAAGCAAGAACACCTTTCATAGTAGTTTCTGAAGCTTCTTTAACTACTGCACAGATTTCAGCGTAAGTAGTTTCTTTTGCAAGGTTGCAAGTAAGGTCAACAACAGATACGTCAAGAGTTGGAACTCTGAATGCCATACCAGTAAGTTTGCCGTTAAGAACTGGGTAAACTTTACCAACAGCTTTTGCAGCGCCAGTTGATGATGGGATGATGTTGCCAGCAGCAGCACGTCCACCTCTCCAGTCTTTCTTAGAAGGACCGTCAACAGTTTTTTGAGTTGCAGTTGTTGCATGAACAGTTGTCATCAAACCTTCTTCAATACCGAAAGCTTGATCGATAACTTTTGCAAGTGGAGCAAGACAGTTTGTTGTGCAAGATGCGTTTGAAATAACTTCCATATCAGAAGTATATTTTTCTTGGTTAACGCCCATAACGAACATTGGAGCATCAGCTGATGGAGCAGTGATGATAACTTTTTTAGCACCGCCAACCATGTGTTTTTTAGCGCCTTCGATTGTTGTGAAGATACCAGTTGCTTCTGCAACATATTCAGCACCACAAGAAGCCCATTGAATGTTTTCTGGGTTCATTTCTGCAAATACAGTGATAGCTACGCCGTTAACAACAAGTTTGCCATCAGCAATTTCGATTGTTCCATCAAATCTGCCGTGAACTGTGTCGTATTTAAGCATGTAAGCCATGTATTCAAGATCTGTGAAAGGATCGTTGATACCTACAACTTGTACTTGAGCATTGTTCATTGACGCACGAAGAACCAATCTTCCGATACGTCCGAAACCATTAATACCTACTTTAATCATTTTGTTATTCCTCCAAAATTGTTTTTCAAATTTATTACATGATAATTATATCAAAACCGTAAAATATTAGCAACTATTTTTCCGTTAATATTTTAACATTTTACTTATTTTCCACAATTTATAGAAATTTCATACCTTTTTTCGTAATTTTTTCAACAAAAATATCTATTAATCAGTCATTTTCCATCATGTCTTTATGGATTTTTTTCGCTTCTTGATACAATTTATCATAGTTTTCTTCGTCAAGCTTTGTCAAAACAAGCCCTTTATCACTGCCTAGATTTTCCATGATTTCGAATCTATCCACGAATTTTTTGCACGCATCGTCGAGTGCTGTTTCGGCATTTATGCCAAGGTGGGATGAAAGGCAAGAGATTGAAAACAGCAAATCGCCCATTTCTTCATATATGTTGGTGTTGCCCTGCATGGCTTCTTCAAGTTCGGAAAGTTCTTCCTTCACTTTTGCCAAAACACCTGAAATATCCGCCCAATCAAAGTTGGCTTTAGCCGCACGCTTTTTGATTTTTTGAGCTTTCATCAGTGATGGGAAAGTTTTTGGCACAGCTTTCAAGGTGTCGGTGAAAGTTTCTTGACCCTTTTCTTGCTGTTTCACCGCTTCCCAGATTTCCAAAGTGTCGCCAGCGGTTTTTGCCACGCCGTCACCAAAAACGTGGGTGTGGCGAGTTATCATCTTTCTGCAGATGTTTGTTGCGATGTCGCCACCGTTGAAAGTGCCTTCTTCCTTGGCAATTTGTGCGTGCAAAACAACTTGCAACAAAACGTCGCCAAGTTCTTCTTCAAGGGCGAATGGGTCTTCGGAATCTATTGCTTCCATTGCTTCGTAAGCTTCTTCCGCCATTGCTGATCTAAGGGATTGGTGGGTTTGTTCCCTATCCCAAGGGCAACCGTTTTCACTGCGCAAAAATGCCACGACTTCTTCCAAATCAGAATATGAAAATTTGCTACGCTTTGTGAGCTCCTGTGGCACAACAAAGCAAGCGCACCTATAAGAAAACGATGCGAAGTTATCCATTTCGTACGCTTTGATTTTTTGCACTTTGCCATCGGAAAACACAACGTCGATTTCGTCGCCAAATTCCTGCATGATTTTAAGTTTCACATCAGATGCCTTTTCAAAGGTGTCGATTTCGTATATAAGCGTTGGCACAGCTTTGCCAGAAACGCTTTCAAGATAATCAACGGCGGATATGCTTGTCCACTTTGTTTCACCCGTTTTTGATAGGCATTCAATACCTTTTGGTGCTGACGGATAAAGTTTTGCGCCGTACTTCACCAATTTTGATGCGACGATATCTTCCGAACCACAGCCGTCCACCACATAACAGACGTCGCCTTCCGATGCGAAGTTTTTCAATGCGTCGAATATTTTATCGTTTAAAAGGTCAAAATCCTCTTCTTCTTCATAAAAACTGTCGAAAGTTTGGAATGAAAATCCGCGGTCTGCAAGAAATTTGCTTGACTGCAACATTTCTGACCTGAGATAAATATTCCCCGTTTTTTTCAACCTTGCATACCCGCGAACGGATACATCAAGATTTTCATTACCAAGCGCAATGACATATAGCATGTTTACTCCTTTTGAAAATTAGAAATTTTCTAATTATGATTCTATTATTCCCACATATTATACCACTTTTTAAGGCTTTTTTGCAAATGATTTAGGCAAATAGCGTGCATGCAATTGGGGATATTATTATACCGACGAATGTGCACAGAATGGCGATTGCAATTCCACCGCCGATTTTTTTCACATCGGTGGTGGAAAAATACACAGCGGACAGATAAAAAACCGTTTCACCCGCACCGCATATGCAAGACGCAACCCTGCCTTCGAAAGAATCCACCCCGTAGCTTTCGAAAATGTCGCTTAGGATTGCAAGTGAGCCACTGCCGGAAAATGGGCGGAAAATCACAAGCTTGACAACGCCTTCGGGCACGCCAAAAATCCCCAACAACGGGGATAGCCAATCAACCAAAATATCCGCAAGCCCTGAAGATTCCATCATCTCCACCATGAAAAATATCCCCACCAAAAATGGAAAAACCATCACAATAAGAGGCACAGCCCCCGATGCACCCTCGCAAAAACTGTCGAAAACAGGTATCTTTTTAAAAAGACAATAAATGATTAATATCAATATCAAAATCGGCACAATATATTCGCTCATGCTTTATTATATTTTAGAAAAAGGGGAGATAGAACAAAAGCGGAGCGAAGCGAAGCGAAGCTTTGCTTCGCTAATTAAAAATTAAAAATTAAAAATTAAAAATTGTGGTAAGGCACTCGCGTTGCTCGTGCACTCAATTATTTAAATATATTGACATTTTTTTATAATTATGATAGAATAACACCGTGCTTGAGATGCACTATAAAAATCTTGAAGAAATAGTGCAAGGGTAGCACTACAAAAAGAAATCCCAGTTGATGATATAGTGCGAGGGTAGCACTATAAAAAGAAATCCCATCAGAAGATAAAGTGTTTTACACTATTAACGAATTAAATTTATAAAAAGGGCTGTATCACGAATACAGCCCTTTTATCTTTTTAAATAATAGCATGCACGAGCCGAAGGCGAATGCTTTACCACAATTTTTAATTTTTATCGAGCTCGCAGAGCGAAGCCTGTTTTTAATTTTTATCGAGCTCGCAGAGCGAAGCCTGTTTTTAATTTTTAATTTTTAAATCCATTCGCTATTTATCATCTTTCAATCTTCGCATAAGTCCGCGCATGATGATTTGTTTGGCTTTTTCTGCTTCTTGTTTTGTTGCGGCGGGGGTGTCTTTTAATGGTGAGGCCATGTTCAAATTTTCATATTTCACTTCACCCATTTTGTGATACGGCAAGACGTCTAGCGCTTTCAAGCTGGAAATTCCGCCGATGAAATAGCCGAGTTTTTCAAGTGCGTCTTCTTTCAGCGTGATAAACGGAACAACTACGTGCCTAACCCAAACTGCTTTGCCAATTTCGCCAAGATACAAAGCAAAATCCAAAATGTTTTCATTCGGATGTGCTGTAAGTTCTTTGTGCGCCTCACTTTCGATGTGCTTGATATCAAGCATCACAAGGTCGGTATACTGCATCAGCGTGTTGAATTTTTCTGTTTTTGCCCGCGTGAAAGTTATCCCTGAAGTGTCAAGACAAGTGTGAATTCCACGCGCCTTTGCACCTTTGAAAAGTGCGCAAACAAAATCATGTTGCAAAAGTGGCTCGCCACCAGTGACAGTTAGTCCGCCGTTTTTGAGATACGCTTTGCAAGATTCGTATTTATCAAGAATTTCAGAAACGCTCATTTGATTGCCAACGTTCACATCCCATGTGTCGGGGTTGTGGCAATACTTGCAACGCAAACTGCAACCTTGCAAAAACACCACAAACCTAACCCCCGGCCCGTCCACCGTGCCGAAAGATTCTATGGAATGGATATATCCCTTTGTTTTGTTGTTTTGTTCCATGATTTTTCCTTTTGTAGTTTGTTTTTTGTTTTTTGCTTTTTCCTCACAAATCCTTTTAAAAAGGGTCACAGCAAAACTGCCATGACCCTTTAGAGTTCATTTTATCAATTACATACCGTCGTGGAATGTTCTTGAGATAACGTCGTCTTGTTGTTCTTTTGTAAGTTTTACAAAGTTAACAGCGTATCCAGAAACTCTGATTGTAAGTTGTGGATATTGTTCTGGATGCGCTTGAGCGTCCAAAAGTGTTTCGCGGTTGAAAACGTTAACGTTAAGGTGGTGTCCACCTTGTTCAACGTATCCATCGAGTAGGTCTACTAGATTATCAATTTGTTGTTGATTTGCCATAATTATCTCCTTATTTTTCTGTTGTCTGGATTTGAATTTAAATCCAGCCAATAATTTTTAATTTTTATCGAGCTCGCAGAGCGAAGCCTGTTTTTATCGAGCTCGCAGAGCGAAGCCTGTTTTTAATTTTCTTCTTCCTTATCTTCATCAAAGAAAACTGTTGGTTGGGCGCAGGCAGATTTGCCGTTGCAACCGCAATCTTTTGAAACCACGGCCTCAGCCACGACTTCGCCATCTTCTGCGTTGCAAAAAACATTCACATGCCCTTGACCATTTGCCATCAAGTTATCAATCATGTCGACAAGGTTGTCGATTTTTTCATTATTTTCCATTTTGTATCCTTCCCAAACCTAGATTTCAAAAGGCAAACTTCTGATTATAGGTCTTTTTTGAGTGCGTCGATATCAATATCGCCAGTGAAGATTTTATCTTCTTTGCCAAGTGCGCCTGGGATGATTGAGAACGTGTCTGAAATACCATCTTCCGCGTGACGGAATGGAAGTTTTGCAACTGATGCAAGTGAAGCCACCGCACCGTTTGTATCTCTTCCGTGCATTGGGTTTGCGCCCGGAGCGAGTGGAACACCTTTCTTTCTTCCGTCTGGTGTGTTACCTGTCTTTTTGCCGTAAACCACGTTTGAAGTGATTGTTAGGATAGACATTGTTGGGTAACCTTGACGATATGTGTGGTGTTTTCTGATCATGTTCATGAACTTACGAACAAGTGCAACTGCGATATCATCAACTCTGTCGTCGTTGTTACCGTATTTTGGGAAATCGCCTTCAACTTCGTAGTCTGTCACGATGTTGTTTTCATCTCTGATCGCTTTAACTTTTGCATATTTGATTGCAGAAAGTGAATCGGCAGCAACAGAAAGACCAGCAATACCAGTTGCGAAATATCTTTTTACATCTCTGTCGTGAAGTGCCATTTGAGCTCTTTCATAACAGTATTTATCATGCATGAAGTGGATTACGTTTAGTGTGTTTACATAAAGTTCTGCAAGCCATTCCATCATGTATTCGAATTTTTCCATAACGTCGTCATAGTTCAAATATTCGCCACATGCTTGTCTGAATTTTGGACCAACTTGCACTTTAGAAACTTCGTCGATACCGCCGTTGATTGCATATAGCAAGCATTTTGCAAGGTTTGCTCTCGCGCCGAAGAATTGCATTTCTTTACCAATTCTCATTGAAGATACACAACATGCGATTGCGTAGTCATCACCACGAGAAACTCTCATCATATCGTCATTTTCATATTGGATTGATGAAGTTTTGATTGACATGTTTGCACAGTATTGTTTGAAGTTTGATGGCAATTTTTTAGACCAAAGAACTGTAAGGTTTGGTTCTGGTGCTGCGCCAAGAGTGTCAAGAGTGTGCAAATATCTATATGAAGTTTTTGTTACCATGTGTGTGCCATCAACAGAAACGCCACCGATTGATTCTGTAACCCAAGTTGGGTCGCCAGAGAAAAGTGCGTTATATTCTGGAGTTCTAGCAAATTTCACCAAACGAAGTTTCATGATGAAATGGTCAACGAGTTCTTGAGCTTCAGATTCTGTCAAAATTCCGTTGTCGATATCACGTTTGATATAGATGTCGATAAATGTTGAAGTTCTGCCAAGACTCATTGCTGCGCCGTTTTGTTCTTTTACTGCTGCAAGATATCCGAAATACATCCATTGGATTGCTTCTGTTGCATTTTCAGCTGGACGAGAAATGTCGCAACCATAAATTGCACCAAGTTGTTTGATTTCTGCAAGAGCTCTCATTTGTTCTGAAAGTTCTTCACGAAGACGAATGTTATCTGATGTCATTCTTTTCAAACAAGTTGCCATTTGAAGTTTCTTATCTGCGATAAGTCTGTCGATACCATAAAGTGCCACACGACGATAGTCGCCGATGATTCTGCCACGTCCGTAGGCATCTGGAAGACCAGTGATGATACCTGATTTTCTTACTGCTCTCATTTCTGGTGTGTATGCGTCAAAAACGCCTTGGTTGTGAGTTTTTCTGTATTTAGTGAAGATGTCCACTACTTCTGGGTCAACTGTATATCCGTATGCTTCGCATGAAGTTTCCGCCATACGAATACCGCCAAGAACGTGCATTGATCTTTTGAAAGGTTTGTCAGTTTGGAAACCAACGATTTTTTCAAGATCTTTATTTAGGTATCCTGCGCCGTGTGATGTGATTGTTGATACGATTTTTGTGTCCATATCAAGCACACCGCCCGCTTCAGCTTCTTTCTTTGTTAGGTCCATAACTTGTGCCCAAAGTGCATTTGTGGCATCTGTCGCTGGTGCAAGGAAAGAATCGTCTCCATCGTATGGAGTGTAGTTGTTGATGATAAAGTCACGAACGTTTACTGATGTGCTTGACCATCTGCCTAGCTTGAAGCCTTCCCATGCTGGTGAAATATTGTGCTGTGCCATGTTGTTTTCTCCTTATATACTATCTATAATTTTTTCATAATGTATGCAAAATATGCATTTCACTTTTTCACTGTTTATTATACTCTTTTAAAATATTCTTTGTCAAGTAATTAACAGATTTCTTATTGCATTTTGCGAAATTTTTACAAAACATTAACAATAAAATTTAGTATATTTTTATCAATAATTATACAGTATTGATATCGATTATCATTATATATTAGTTTACGTATTTTGTCAAGAAAAATTTTGTAAATGTAATGTAAATTCTTAAAATTAAAATGAAATTTTGAATTTGCAGTGGGTTTGAAGCTGTTTTTTTGCGATTTTGCCATGGGGGTTTGCCGTGTGTTTTGCCGTGGGAGCTTGCCGTGGGGTTTTGCACATTTAGAGCATGTATATATTGGGTGATTATAACGCATATATATAATAGGAAAGGGGAATGATAAAATAAAAAGGAAAAAGGCATGAAAAGAAAAATGAACGATTTCAAAAAATTGCAAAGCATATTAAATCAAGAGCCAGATTATAAATTCGACCCCAACGGAAGCTACACCGGAAAATGCCCAAACGGAGAAACCCCCGTACAAGATGTTGATGACTTGTGATGTGTTTTGCTTTGCAAAACACATCACAAGAATTAAAAATTGAAAATTAAAAATTAAAAATTGTGGTAAGGCATGGGCTTCGCCCTATGCATCCAATTTATATTTGGACATTAAAATATGAACGCTTCTACAAAAATAGTTGCGTTCCTACATTTAGTTGCAAATATATTGAAAAGCACGAGCCGAAGGCGAGTGCATTACCACAATTTTTAATTTTTAATTTTTAATTTTTAATTTTTAATTTTTAATTTTTAATTGCAACGCTTCGCGTTGCCTCGCGTTGCTTTCTTCTCAATAGAAAAAAACCCGTTTACACGGGTTCTTTTCTATAAGGATAAGAGGGTTATAAAAAATTACTTAGCTTTCTGCTGGTACTATCAATTTTAACAAAACCGGTTTTGCTTCTCTTGTTTGTTTTGGTTTCGGTTTGGAAGCAACCTTGTTTATGGCTATATAATACATATTCACTGTAAACTGTTTATTAATTTTTGATAAACTGTATATAAATTTTTACTTATTTTGTTGATTTTTCTACCTTTTTTACAATTATTTTCAATTATTTTAAAAATTTATATATTATTTTGATGTTTTTATAGATTTTATTGACTTTTATCCACAATTTGGGAAATTGCTAAAAATTGTGTGATTTTTATTTTTGGTTGAGGGAATCTTATTTTGTTTGCACATGCAAAGATATTGGCTCGCAACATATCATGCGCATCAATGTGATTTTTTATGGGCAAATTCCGACAAGTGAAGTTTGGTTTTTTGATTGCGGATTTGACCTTGCGGAGAAACTGCGGTTGCAAAGATAGATTTCCCTTGCGATTTCGCGCGCCATTTCCACCACGGAAAATAATCGCACGGGGGAAATGCCACCTGTTTTTTCGTTGCGATGGGCGACGATTCCGATTATTGAAAAATCCCCCACCGCATCAAAATTTCGACCCACCGCCTTGCCAGGCGAAATGCCACCCGCAACAAATTTGATTTTGCCAACGTCGCACTGCTTGCCAATGGACGCATCCACCACCAATATTTTGTGACCCTTGTGAACTGCTTTTATAAAATCTAGCGTGCTTTGGAGATTTTTCGCGTTCACAGGATTTTGCAAGTCGCCATATATAAAGCACTGCGGACGCATTTTTTTGAGTAAACTTCCACAAATCGGCGCAAGGGCATCGCCAACCACCTTATCCGACCCCACAAAAAGCACCACGGGAAAAACATCGCCACCCGCAACAGCACAATATAGCCCACCAGAAATCTCACATCGAATATTCATTTTACCCCCATTTTTACACTTCTTTTTATATTTGGTGTTATTATTGACACAATATTCTTCAATATACACGCATTTATGAATCTTTTAAATTTATTAACAGATTATGCAATAAAATACTTTGCGAGGTCTTGTGTTTTTTAGTTTTGTGTGCTATACTTTTTAAAAGATGCAATGATATTGCAAAAAAATAATGAAATTCGCTTGAAATTAATAAGGGGTTTCAAAGCGACGAATTGGAGGATAAACATGTTTCAACACTTGATTAAGACCTTGAAGGCTAATCCACGTAAAATCGTATTCACAGAAGGTACTGATTGCCGTATTTTAGAAGCTACTGCAAGAATCCTTGCAAACAAACTTATGGGAGTTATCTTGATTGGTAACAAAGAAGAAATCTTGACAGCAGCTGAAGAGCACAGCTTTGATATTTCTTCTGCTGAAATTATCGACCCAGCAACATATGACGATATGGCTAACTTGATCAGCACTATGGTTGAGCTAAGAAAAGGCAAAATGACTGAAGAACAATGCACAAAATCTTTGCTAAGTGCGAACTATTTTGGAACTATGCTTGTGAAAATCGGCAAAGCTGACGCACTTTTGGGTGGCGCAACATATTCAACAGCGGACACAGTTCGCCCTGCTTTGCAACTAATCAAAACTAAACCAGGCAGTAAAATCGTTTCTTCTTGCTTTATTATGAACAAGAAAAATGCAGACGGCTCTATGAACTCATACGCAATGGGCGACTGCGCAATCAATTTGTTCCCAACTGCTGAAGAACTTGCTGAAATCGCAATCGAAACTGCAAAAACAGCTTCAAGCTTTGGAATTGATCCAAAAGTTGCTTTGCTTTCATATTCAACTCTTGGCTCAGGAAAAGGCGAAAGCGTTGACAAAGTTATAAAGGCAACTGCAATCGCAAAAGAACGCGCTCCTTTCCTTGCAATCGATGGCGAACTTCAATTTGACTCTGCTATTTCTTCTGTCGTTGCGGAAACTAAGTGTCCTCATTCACCTGTTGCAGGCAAAGCAAACACTTTCATCTTCCCTGATATCAACGCTGGTAACATCGGATATAAAATTGCTCAACGCCTTGGCGAATACGAAGCATACGGCCCAATTTTGCAAGGCTTGAATGCACCAATCAACGACCTTTCTCGCGGATGCAACGCTGAAGAAGTTTACCAAATGGCAATCGTGACTGCAGGACTTGCATAATAAAAACCATAATTAATAAAAAATTATTTAAAGATTATTAAAAAAATAAAATGCTGTGCGGAATTTTTCATTCTGCACAGCATTTTTTATATATCCAAATTAAAAGAATTTTCGTTTTTTTCGTAGGTCTTAAATTCTTCGCCAAACACCAACAGTCCTATATATAGGAACTTCTTTTTATCCACGCCGGCAAAGTCGCAGATTATGTCGAAAGTCAATTTTTTCATTTTTGCCACAACCAGAGCAGACACCATGTCTGGGGTGAAATATTCTTCCATTGGAATGTCTTTTTTCTTGCACGCACGCACGAAGCTTGCCATTGCACGCTTAAGCTGTGTTTCGAAATCGCTTTCGAAATATGCCATTGTGGAAAACGCAAACGCGTATGCCACGAACAGCAAATTATTATCATTTGTGCAAGCGGGATAGCTCACTTTTAGGTATTTATAAGTTGCACCCCTAAACAAAACTTTGCCTTTGAAATTGTTTTTCATAAGGTATCGCAATATATTCGCCCTTTGCACGGGTGAAGTTTGCGGATGATACAAAAGCTCGCAAAACATTGCAACGCCACTTTTGAAGGTCAAAATTTTATCGAAAAACTCTATTGACTTGCCTGATTTTCCGCACGCGTATTTCAAATACGCAAGTTTTTTGCTATCTTTGAAAGTATCTTCGGAAAAACTGCCACTTTTTGCAATTCTGAGCCCAATTTTTTCGCACACATCCACAACATCGGCAAACAACGGTTCATAAGAAATCACTTCTCTGCCGTCCATTTGCGAAAGAAGATACCAAAGCACTGCGTTATCGGGGAAAAATTTTATGATTTCTTTCATTTCTATTATCGCACGCTTTTGTTTTTCCGCGTTATAAAGCGTGACAATATAAGTCACGTAGCCTTCCAACGAATAATTCAAGCTGTCGAAAGCAAATTCAAAATGCGGGATTGCAAGCTTGAATTCTCTTGCGTCGATCAAGATGTTTGCCACCTTGATTGAATCGTTTGGTGTGTGCTTCATGGATTGCACAACTTCTAGATATTTCTTGAATTCGTCGTTTTTTTCAAGTATGTTGCAAAGCGACAAAAGTTGCAAGATTGATTGCAGATTTTTTGGATAGTTTTCTAAAACCATTTTATTGATTTCGTATGACTTTTTATAGTTAGCCAAAAACAAATGGCAAAGCGCTATATCAGAAAGTGAGTCGGAATATTTTGCTGAAGAGGTTGGCACTTTTTTGAAAAGCACAATCGCTTCTTCAAACTTGCCCGCTTTCATCAGTTTGTCACCCTCTGCTATCGCTTGGTCGGCGATTTTATCGCTTAAAAAAACAAGCTCGCGTTTCTTCGTTTGATACTTGCGCAGTGAATCCATATCAACATCGCCAGTTTCTTCAACCGCACTGATAAATTCCTGCAAAAAATCAGGCAATTCACCTTTTTGAAAATTGCTTAAAAGCATATCGTTATCGATTGTGGCATAAGCAATCATTGGCGCAAGCTTTTCGCTGTATCCATGCTTAGCGCAATATTTGAACGCCCAAAAATTGCCCGCATCTGTGCCAAAGATATGGCAGATTTGCGCGCGAATATAACAGTAATCTTCAAACTGCTCTTGCGAAAGTTTGCCCTCTTCCAAACGCTGAAGATACGAAAGGGCAAGAACGTAGTCGCCATCATCATAATAGCTTTCCGCCTTGCTTATGCAAAAATCGGCAGAAAGATTAAATTTTATAGTTGATTTTTTCATTGTTTACCTTGTGGGGTTTGAATTTCCCCTTATATTTTCTTACAGCAAACTGCAAGCTTTGGTGATTCTTCACAAAATTCGCTTTCGCCATACGCTGTGAAAAGCTGAATTTCTTCAAATCCCGCATCTTTCAATGCTTGCGTTATCCAAGCCGTTTCGTGAATGAAAAACGTTTGTTTTTCCACATGCTTTTTATATAGTTCGTCGATTTTTTCAAAGATTGTGATGTTCATTTCCACACTGTCTTTTTCAAGTTGATTTTCCCAAAACCAGCAGATATCTTCTGCATCTTCAAAAAACAAATTATTCGCGTGGGTTGTTTTCAGTTCGTGCTCGCTTCGAATATCAAAGGCGAAAACACCACCGCTTTTCAGATGATTTGCTGTGTTTGCAAATGTTTTTTCCAAATCGCTTTTGCAAACATAAGAAAAACAGTCGATTGGTGCTATCACAAAATCAAGGTTTTTCTTGAATTCAAAATCCACGCAAGATGATTCCAAAAACCTTATTTGCAAGCGGTTTTTCAGCGCCTTGCCATATGCCTTTTCAAGCATTTCGGGTGAAATATCAAGACCAAAGATGTCAAGACCGAGTTTTTTCAACCTTATTGTCATCTCGCCCGACCCACAGCCAAGTTCCAAACCAACAACTTTTCCACTTCTGCCCGCTGTTATGTGAGAGTAAAAATATTGCGACCATTTTTCATAGTCGCAATCATACATCAATGTATCATAAAATTGTGATAATTCCTTATACATAATTTTTCCTTATAGGTGTTTATAATTATTTTGTTTAGTTGCTTTGCAATTATTTTTTGCTTTTCTTTGCAGCTTGTGGCGTTGCGATTGTCAAGATTGTTTGAACGTATACCATCCAGATTGACAACATATAGCTGAATCCAACAAAGATATAAAGCGTCACGACAAGTGAAAGCACAAAGCTGTTGATAAACGCAAGTGCGATTGGTGCGATTGTTGCAATTGTGATGCACAAGTTTTGAAGTGGCAAAGTGAATGTGAAAACAACTGCGCGCTTCAAAGCACCGCCGATTGACATTTTATATGTCACTGTTAAAATGTAGGCATAAATCATGATTGTAAGCGCAAAGAACAAATATGCCGCAAGTCCAATCAAATAAGCAACAGAAGCAACTGTGCCCAAGCCATTAAACACAAGTGTGTTATAGAAATAATATGCAACGATTGCAAGTTCGCAAATCAGTGCAGTTATAACACCCAAAACAGCGAATTTCAAAGCACAGAATTTGTAGCCTTGAATTGCGCCTGTATATGAAGTGACAGAGCCATCGTATTCCGCGTTTCTTATCGCGTAGAAAAATGGCGCAATCAAAACGCTTGATGCGAATATTGCAAGTGGCACGTAAATCATGTTTTCAAGCAAGATTTGTTGCGTTGTTATATATTGGATAGAGGCAGTATCCACAACCGTGATAATACCTGTGCCCACGCTTGAAGCGAAAGGAAGAACAGACGCTGTTTCCCAAATTGTTGAAAAATAGTTGTAGCCAACCAAAATAACTGGCATAAGTGCCAAAAGTGCAATCAAATTCAAAACGAACATAGAATTGAATCCGCCAAGGAATAACATTTTCCAATGTTCAAATCTTGACCCGTTGCGAATAACTTTTCTTCTGTCCCCTTCTTTAAATGAAGTTAGTGATGCCAAATTAGCCATATATTTCATACTCCCGTTTATACTTTATAATTTTATTTCTATTGTATTCTACTATAAAAAAAGAAAATTGACAATAGAAAATACATCAAAAAAGGCAAAATTACAAAAAAAGTTGAATTTTTGCAAAAATTTAATTGAATTTTTTTCGTAACTGTTTATTTTTGCTTTACATTACTATATAAGTTTGATAAAATACTTAAAGACGCCACTTCTTTTTGTGGTTAAATAATAAATTTGGTAGAGGAGCATTATCACATCAGTACCGCACATGTGGGAAAGGGTAGAAATGCCGAAGTGAAAGAAATTTCGCTGGGTATGTAGGTTAATACCTGCATAACTGTCAAGCACTGCTTGGAGAACTATCGTATTTTTCGCAAATATATATGCGTTTTTGTGCATACTATATTATATAAGCGAATAGAGCATCAATCGGATACTCGAATATGATAGGGCAGTGATTTATTCACGGCTCTTTTTTATTATATTTGCAAAATAAAAATTTATATATATAAAGGTAGGTA
Organism: Bacillota bacterium; assembly: GCA_044426085.1. Lineage (GTDB taxonomy): Bacteria > Bacillota > Clostridia > Christensenellales > CAMQZB01 > JAWXUU01. The sequence continues at coordinate 51,551 of JAWXUU010000006.1, forward strand.
AAAGTTATGAAAAAATTTAATGTGGCAGTTGTTGGTGCAACTGGAATGGTCGGTGGCAAATTTTTGCAGGTTTTGGAAGAAAGACAACTTCCTGTTGAAAATTACTATCTTTTTGCTTCTGCAAGATCAGCTGGCAAAAAGGTGATGTTCATGGGCAAAGAGCACACTATTATTGAACTTAACAGTGAAAACATCAAAGGCAAAGATATCGATTTCGCACTTTTCTCTGCTGGCGCTGGCACTTCAAAAGAATTCGCACCACAGTTTGCTGAAATCGGCACTGTTGTTGTTGACAATTCAAGTTATTGGAGAACTCACGATGATATTCCGTTGGTTGTGCCTGAAGTTAACCCAGACGACGTTGATTGGAACACTGGCATTATCGCAAACCCAAACTGTTCGACTATTCAAGCGGTTGTTGCTTTGAAACCAATTTATGACAACTTCGGAATCGACAGAATCGTTTATTCTACATACCAAGCCGTTTCTGGCGCGGGCGTTGGCGGATACATGGATTTGGAAAACGGACTTAAAGGTGAAGCACCACAAAAATTCCAATATTCAATCGCAGGCAACTGCATTCCACAAATCGACGTGTTCCTTGAAAATGGATACACTAAAGAAGAGGAAAAAATGATTTTCGAAACTAAGAAAATCCTTCACGACCAAACATTGAAAATCACAGCTACAACTGTTCGTGTTCCAGTTTTCCATTCTCACGCAGAATCAATCAACGTGGAAATGAAAAAATCAACAACAAGAGAAGAACTTATGCAAGTTATCGCAACTGGCAAAAACATCATCGTTTGCGACGATATTGCAAACAATATTTATCCAATGCAACTTGATTCCACTGATAAAGACGAAGTTTTCGTTGGCAGAATCAGAATGGACGAAACTGTTGAAAGCGGTATGAACATGTGGGTTGTTGCCGACAATATTCGAAAAGGTGCTGCTACTAATGCTGTTCAAATCATGGAACTTCTTATGGCGAAAGCGAAATAAGAAGTCCCCCAATTTAAACAGCATGCCCCGTCTAAAATGGTCTTTTTGGGTTTTTTCAGCCCGATGCGAGCTCGGCATATACTAATATCGCCTTCACACGCCTCGAACTGAAAAATTCCCAAAAATCCTCATTTTATACTGCCACAGTATTCTCAGTTAGGTTTTTTATTTGCAGCAAGTCGCTATGCGTCTTGGCTGTGTGGATTCTGTGGGATAAATTATTTATAAAGGAAACTACTATGACGATATTCAAAGGTTTAGGCACGGCGATTGTCACGCCGATTGCTTGCGACACGATAGATTTTGAAGAGCTCACAAGACTTTGCGAAGAGCAAATTTCTGCGGGCACTGATGCAATTTTTGTGCTTGGCACAACGGGTGAACCACCAACAATGACAGCCGAAGAAAAGAAGGCTGTTATGCTTCACGTTCTTAATCTTTGCCGTGGCAGAGTTAAAGTTATCGTTGGCGCGGGGGGAAATAACCTTAAAGAATGCGTGAAATTCACAACTTACGCTTGCGAGAGCGGTGCGGACGGCATTCTTGCAGTCACACCATACTACAACAAGTGCACTGAAAAAGGACTTATTCAATACTACAACGCCATTATGGACGCTTCAAGCGTTGGCGTGATTGCATACAACGTGCCTTCAAGAACCGGCGTGAACATCACCCTTGATGTTGCAAAGGCGATTTCTGCGCATGAAAAATTCGCCGGCATCAAGGAAGCTTCAGGCAATATGGCTTCTATCATGAAACTTATCGCGTCTGGCGTTTCGCCTGTTTATTCTGGCGACGATGCGATGACTCTTCCTATGATTTCGCTCGGTGCGGTGGGGCTTATTTCCGTTACGGCAAACGTTATTCCAACAGAGATGAATTCACTTGTGAAACTTGCTCTTGCGGGCGATTTTGCGGGCGCACTTGAAATTCACAACAAGATTTTCAACTTTATGGGCAGTATGTTCTGCGAAGTGAACCCTATTCCTATTAAATTTGCAATGACCCTTAAAGGCTACAAATCAATGGAACTTCGCGCACCACTGACAGAGCTTGAAGATTGCCACCAGGATATCGTTTCCGCCCTTTATAAGGAGCTTACACAATGAAAAAACTTATCATAAACGGTATCTACGGCAGAATGGGCAAAAAAGTTGAAGAATACGCAGGCGATTTTGAAGTTTTCGGCGTGGATATTGGCGCTGACGGCTTGAATGGAAACATATCCAACAACATATCAGACTTTTCCGCTGACGTGGTTGTCGATTTCTCTTCACCAAAAGCTATCTCTTCACTGCTCGATTTTGCGGTTTCAACAAAAACTCCACTCGTTATCTGCTCCACTGGCTTCACTGCTGAAGAAAAAGCCATGATTGAAAACGCAAGCAAAAGCGTGCCTATCTTTATGTCTTTCAATATGTCACTCGGCATAAATGTTTTATCATACCTAACAAAACAAGCAACGCGTTTGCTTGCTGACTTCAATATCGAAATCGTGGAAAAACACCACAACCAAAAACTAGACGCACCAAGCGGAACTGCAATCATGCTCGCTTCTTCCGCAAAAGAAGAACGCGACCTTGCTGAAAACTTCGGCAGACACGGCAGATCTTGTAAGCGTGAAAAATCCGAAATTGGTATGCACGCCGTTCGCGGTGGAACTGTTGTCGGTGAACACGAAGTCGGATTCTACGGCGAAAATGAACGCATCATCTTGTCACACTCCGCAGAATCGCGCGATGTGTTCGCAAAAGGCGCTATCGTCGCCGCAGCGTTCATGGCAAAACAATCCGATTGCAGAATGTTCGATATGAACGACGTTATCGCTGATAATATTTGATTTTAAGAGCTTCGCAAGGAGCTCTTTTTTTATGGGAATGGGCGTTTTTTATGGGGCTCTGCCCCAAACCCCGCAAGGGTTTGAAACCCTTGACCCCGATTGGGGGGGGTATGCACTTTCGTAGGGTATTTTAAGATGCTTCGCATCTTTGCAAGAAATTTAATTTTAATTTCAAAATTTTGACATGTAAGAAAGCTCTCGCTTTCTTGTGGGGGTTGTAACCTACAAGAAAAAGCGAGAGCTTTTTAAATTGCCAATGGGCAGAGCACGTTTTAAAAACTTTTGAAAAGGCGAAGCCTTTTCTCAGTTCACAAACTTTCACGCATAACCCACAATAGGGGTCAAGGGAATCATTCCCTTGCGGGGTTTGGGGCAGAGCCCCATAAAAAATAACCCCACAGCACCCTTTACAATCTGTGGTTTTGCAAAACTTCGACTTGAATGTTGATGTTTGCCGTGGCATTTTTCAGGTAATTTTCCTCTAGCATAAGCAGAGTTTGGAACTTTGATTTTTCGCTTCTTGATAGGTTTTCACCAATGCCGAGCGGGTCGGCGTTGGTGGCGAATGATTGGTTAAGGATTGCATTCATGTTGGAAGCAACATAGTTTTCCACAGCGGTTGCGATTTGGGATTTGGCAGTTGCGATGCCACAAACTTGAGTGACGGTTTTGCTTGGCACGCTTTGGTCGAGCAGCCCCACTTTGATTTTGCAATTGATGTTGAGATTTGGTGTGATGTTTGGGATTGACTTTTCAATTTTGCATGATGATGAAACGACGGTTAAGCGAATATCTGATTGAATGTCTTCAAGGGTTACGTTTTCAAGATTGAAACTGCTGTTTTTCGCGTTGCTAGACAGCACGTTATAAGCCAAAAGCTCGCCTGAAGAAATTTCGCTCACGATTTGGTCGCCTTTGAAAAGGCAAGCGGAGGTTAGGTTTATTTTGCTTTCTTCGTTTGTTTTTTCAATGCCGACGAGTGGCACAACGCTATCTTTTCCCGTGGAGAAATAATTTTCTGTGAAGTCCTTAAGATTGATTGAGTGGGCGGAAATGGGGGTTGTTTCGGAAATTTTCAGAACGCGTTTTAGGCTTTGATATCCCGTTTCACCCGCGATGGATTTTTGCGAGAAGATTTCTGATGGCGGTGTTTGCGCAATCACCAACTCCGCTGAATCGTGCACACCGCTTGTGTTGAGAAAAAAGGAAATCACGCTGAAAATTTCGCCATTTGCCACTTCTTTATCCACCAAACACAGGCTGAGAAAGGAAAGCTTAAGCGTGAGCCCATATTCAGTTTCTAAGCGTTCAAGCCCACCCGCAACGGTTTTTGCAGTTGTTTTTACAACGTTATATTCATGAGTGTCCCTACCCACCTTTTCGATAATAAAGCTGAATAAAAATTCGTCGTTTTCCGCTTTTTCAACACCCACGGCAGTTATCACTGCGGTTTCTGAAAGCTTGGGGGTTGCGAAGTTTCCACACAAAAAAATCAAGAATAGAAGGGCAAAAATGGCAACCATGATTTTATATTGGAGTGTTCTGTTTTTCATTCTTGCCCCCTTTGAAAATTGCAATTATTCCGCCGATAATCGGCAACACAAATTGCATGATAAACGCAAACGGCGGAAGAATTCGCACGGCAAAGTTTGTGAAAACTTCAAAATTTTCCGATGTGAAATAAACAGTGACAAACAGAATTGCGGAAATGATAATCGACCACAGCCACCGCTTGCCACAGATATATTCCCCCGCAGATAACAGCGCGTGCAAAATTGCGAGCGCCAAAACCACAAAGCCAAAACCCACGATAAGAATGAACAGAAAGTCGTATCTGCCCACTTGCGAAAAGCTTACTGTGTATTTAGACAGGTTGGAAATCGCGTATGTTCCGCCGACGGAAAGTTTGCCAAACACGCCGAAAAACACTGCGATAAAGCACATGGTTACTGCGGTGTTCACAAGCCAAGCAAACAACATTTTATATTCGCAAGTATCCTTTCTGGTTTTTGAAAAGAACATCAGAAAGAAAGTGAAATCGCCAAAATAAATACTAGAAAGATAAACACCGCCAAAAACATCGCCACCCAAAATTGGAAAGAAGTTAGCCACGTTCACCGTGGGTGCGGAAAGAAGCATGATCCCGACAAAGGAAATCGCAACACCAAACGCGGAGATTTCAAACAGCCGAGCAAGTGAATTTGAGTTTTTCGCACCCGCATACGCAAGCACAAGCAAAACAGGCAGAAATAAAAAATAGCCGTCTACATTTTCATAAAGCACGTTATACATCATGAGTTTTTGCGACGATAAAATAAGTATCAGTTTTATAAAAAACAGCAAAACATACAAACACGCGACAATAACTGCGACGGGTTTTGAAAGGGTTTTTTCAATCAATTCAAAAAAGGACAGCTCGGTTTTTCGCCACATGATTATTATAAAAACAAGTGAAATCAGCTCGCAACCAAGGCAGATGAAAACCGATATAATACCCGATACGCCACTTGCAAATGCGAGCGCCGAAGGATACAAAATCATTCTTGAAAGGGGGAAAAGAAATGCAAGAATCAAAAACATTTGTCTGAACGTGTAGTGTTTCATATCATTTTCCCCCGCTTTTTTGCTTTTTATTTTCACTTTTATTATCGTTTTTATTTTCAGATTTCTCTTCTTTATCGCCTTTTTCGCTTTCCCCCACAGTTTCACCCACCCTTGTTTTGTTTGGTGAACTGAAAATTTTCGGACGATTTTTCCTTGGATTTGACGGCATTTTCAAAATTCCGTCATCTATGTCCCCATTGCTCCTCGCGCTGAAAGGAGCGAGAAGCGACACACCAAAACTCGATTCGCCAGATATATAAACGGCAAGCGCCACCGCAAAGCAGAAAATCCCCACAATTCCGAAAACACCACCCACGAGCAAAATCGCAAGTCGCAAAATTGAAATTGTGGATTGCTGATCGGGAATGGTGTATGCCCCAATTCCGGAAATTGCCACAATCAAGATAGTGGGTGTGGAAATCAGCCCCGCTTGCACGGCGGTGTCGCCAAGCACAAGCGCGCCCACAACAGAAAGTGCCATGCCCACATATTTTGGCATGCGAAGTGACGCTTGATTAAGTATTTCAAAAATGAAAAGGGTGACGAGCATTTCTAAGGGTGGCGAAAGGGGCAACGAAGCACTTTCCCCCGCGATTTTCAGCAGAAGTGAAAGGGGGATGAACTGATTGTGAAACAGCTGACTTGCAACGTAAACCCCCGGTGCAAAAAGTGCCACAAGCATGCTTGCAAGTCGCAAAATCCGCGAAAAGCTTGCGGAGTGTGGCACGTCATAATAATCTTGCGGAGCTTGCAAATCTTCCAAAAAAACATAGGGGAGCGTGAGCACAATTGGGCTTCCGTCCACAATGATTGCAACCCTGCCTTCCAAAAGTCGCGATGCCAAAATGTCGGGTTTTTCCGTGTCACCCACACCGCGAATAACCGAAAATTTACTGTCTTTCAGAAACTGCTTAAGATATGACGAATCAATCACTCCGTCGATATTGATGTTTTCAAGCTTGTTTCTAACGGCGGAAATAAGGCTTTTGGAAGCCACGCGAGAAACGTAGCAAAGCGCCACGTTGGTTTGGGAATACTTCCCGATTTTCATAGCTTCAAATTTTAAGTTTGGGGATTTTATCCGCCTTTTAATAAGGGTTATGCACGTTTGAAAATCTTCGTTGAACCCTTCGCGTGGACCTTTGATGACCATATCTGTCGGCGGTTCGGAAACGCCACGCGTCGGCCAAAATCTGGTGTTCAGCGAAAAATATTTATCCACACCTTCGATTGCAAGAAGCGCTTCACCGCCAAACACGGGTGAAACAAATTCGAAAAAGTTCCCGCTTGTTTTGAATTCCGCAAAGTCTATCACACTGCCCGCAATCACATCCGCCGAAATTTTAAAATCCCCGCGCGAAATTGGGCGAATAACAAAATCGTTAATAGAATTCTTATCCACCATGCCGTCGGAAAAATAAATCACACACCGATTCCCCTTTATTGTGGTGAACTGCCGAGTGACCACCATCGTTTCAGGCGAAAAAATCTTCCCGCCAATCTTCAAAATCTTATCAAATTTATTCATAACAATGGTATGCGTATTTTTTCAAAAAATATGTATCACGTTTTCAGTGTGCAAGCACCGCAAATTCTGCAAGCACCGCAAGTTCAAGCCACATTGTGCCAACATAAAAAAAGGCACACATCAAATCACTGCTTGATGTGTGCCCCGAATTTTTATATTGATATGCACAATGCTGTGCCAATTGTGCAAAACCTTACTTTTTACTTTTTATTTTTGACTTTTTATTTTTGACTTTTTCCTTTTGCCTTTTTTCTTGCAGAACTTTGCAAAGCAAAATGTTGCATCAGCCAAGTTTTGCAATTGATTTTTTCAATCTTTCAATTGTAAGATCTTTGCCAAGAAGGTCAGCCATTTCCATTGCGCCACCTGGTGTCATGGCGGAGCCTGTGATTGCAATTCTGAAACACCACAAAACTGGTGCGTTTTTCATTTCTAGTTTTGCAACTAGCGCCATCATTTCATCGTGGATTGTTTGCGTGTTCCAATCTTCAATCGCCTCGATTGTTTCTAGGCAATGTGGAAGGATTTCCTTTGCAACTTCTGGGTTTGTTTTACTTTTCTTGTGAGTGTATAGTTCCAAATCAAAATCGTCGAAATGACCCAAAAAGTTGATTTTATCAGGGATTTCCGTGAGAAGTTCCACCCTTGTTTTCATGAGCAGTGAAAGCTTTTTGCTGTCGAAATCTTTCGCATCGCTGTTTTCGATATATGGTTTTGCGTGCTCAAAGAATTCTTCTTCGCTCATTTGTTTGAAGTATTCACCGTTCAGCCACTTCATTTTTGCAACGTCGAAAATCGCTGGATTTTTAGAAATGCCGTCAACCCCGAAAAGCTCTGTCATTTTTTCAAAAGTCATTTTTTCGATGTTTTCACGCGGTGCCCAACCGAGAAGTGCGATATAATTCAAAATCGCTTCTTTGATAAAACCGCTGTTGATAAAGTCGGCATAAGATGCGTCGCCATGGCGTTTTGAAAGTTTTTCCTTCGAGTTTTTCATGATTGGAGGCATGTGGATATACGTTGGACGCTCCCATCCGAAAGAATCATACAAAAGGTTATATTTTGGCGTTGAAGAAAGGTATTCTGTGCCACGCATAACAACGTTGATACCCATCAAATGGTCGTCGATAACGTTTGCGAAGTTATATGTTGGCATTTGGTCGCTTTTGAGAAGTACGTTATCTTCCAAATCTTTAAAGTCCACAGTAACTTCACCATAAACTTCGTCGATATAACTTGTGCTTCCGAAAGCTGGAATGTTTTGACGGATAACATAAGGCACGCCCGCCTTGATTTTTTCTTCGATTTCTTCGTTTGTAAGATGCAAACATTTTTTATCGTATTTTCTTTGACCGTGCTCGTCTGTCAAGCTTTCAAGACGTTCTTTGTCGCAAAAGCAATAGTATGCACCGCCAAGCTGAACGAGTTTTTCGGCATATTGTTTATAAATTTCCTTTCTTTCTGATTGAATGTATGGACCGTATGGGCCACCGCAATCTGGACCTTCATCCCAAATAAGACCCGTTTCTGAAAGGGTGTGATATATTAGCTCGGTTGCACCTTCAACAAGGCGAGTTTGGTCGGTATCTTCGATTCTAAGCACGAATTCTCCGCCGTTTTTCTTTGCGTATAGATATGAATACAACGCAGTTCTTAGCCCACCAATGTGCAAAAAGCCCGTTGGTGATGGTGCAAATCTTGTTCTAATTTTTTTCATTTTATGTCCTCCATACAGCATTTGACTGTATTTTTTGTTACAATTTTGGATATTTGATTTTACCGCTTGTTTCAGCTGTTATTGTCGCTTTGAAGCATGCCGTTGTGGCGGAAAGAATAACATTCGCCATTTGCGAAAATAAGATGTTCGCAAGTTGTTATACCAAGGAATTCTTCAAGCTTTTTCCAAATCCCACGCGTGAACGCTGTGTCTTTTTCCGACGGATTGGCATTGCCCGACGGATGATTGTGGGCAAAAAGCACAAAGTTTGGATTGCAAGCGGAAATCGTTTGCATAACTTCACCAACCGGAACGATAACTCCGTCGTCACGCTTGTCGGTATAGATATCGTGAACCATTGGCTCGCCAAACTTATCAAGCAAGACTATGTGAAATTCTTCGTGTTTTTTCTTTTGGAAATACTCCGCGAAAAATTTTCTCGCCTCGCCGAGATTGCGAATGCGTTTTGGGGTGTCGTCGCCCATGATTCTTTCTGCGTGGCTGAGATATGATTTGATTTGCAAAACCGAAGCGGGCCCCACCCCTTCAACACTTTGCAAAACTTCATTTGGCGCTGTGAACACTTCACCATAGCTTCCACACTTCAAAATCAAGTTGTGGGCAAGGTCGTTTGTGTTCCGCCTTGGTATGCTTGCAAACAGAATGAATTCTAACATTTCATGGGAATACAAACTTTCAAACCCGAACTTTTGGATTTTATCTTTTAATCTTTTTCTGTGTCCGCTGTGTTTTTCTTGCATACATCACCAATTTTGCATTATCAACTGCATTTTTTCTTATGTTTTGCGATAAATCGACCAAATAACTTTACTACATTATTTTAATTGTGTATAATAATTTTGTCAAGGGATTTTTTATCCGCAAATGAGATATATTTCAAATATTGGCAATTTGTGGGATTTTACCCTATTATTAAGATAAAATGCAAGGAAAAGCCACTTTTCTTGCCCCAACAGGAGATATAATATTATGCAAAATAAAAAAACAATGCCAATTGAAAACCGCACTTTCGCCGTGGGAAATGAAAGCGATATGATTGATTTTCTTTCTGAAATTATCGCGTGCGAAACTGTTCTTTCTGCGCCTTTGGAAGGCGCGCCGTTTGGAAGTGAAAACTTGAGATGTTTGAAAGCTTACTTGGATAAGGCGGAAAGCTTCGGGTTTGAAACAAAAATCGTGGACGGCTTTGCGGGGCATGTGGAATGGAAGTGCGGAAAAAAAGACGCACCACTTTTCGGCGTTTTGGGACATCTGGACGTTGTGCCCGCGGGTGAGGGTTGGGATACTCCACCATTCCAACTAACAATAAAGGACGGCAAATTTTTCGGCCGTGGCGTTCAGGATGATAAAGGACCTATGGTTATCGCACTTTACGCATTGAAGCAAATGAAAGATTCTGGCTTTGCGCCAAACAAGGACATTCGCCTTATTGTTGGTTGCAACGAAGAAAACGGCTCTTCTTGCGTGGAGCATTACTTCACAAAAGAAAGAATGCCTGACGTTGCAATTTCACCCGACAGCGATTTTCCTGCCATACATTCGGAAAAAGGTATCGTTTGGGTTTCTTGCGATATGGATTTGAACCTTGCGGGGTTTGAAGCAATTTCAGGTGGCGAAAAGATGAACATGGTGCCACAAAAAACATCAGCGGTTTATTGCGGTGATATTGAAAGTTTCGAGTTTGAAGATTGCGACATTCAAGCTAAGGACAGTGGCGACAAAATTATTTTGACTTCTCACGGGGTGAACGCGCATGGGTCTATGCCAGAAATGGGTGAGAATTCTATTTCTAAGTTGATTTTTGCACTTCACACCCTTTTATACGAAAGTGCCGACAGCACTGCAAAGGCAGGGCTTGATTTTCTTGCGAAAGTTGCAGAGGACACAAACGGCAAGGCGGTTGGGATTTTCTCGCGCGATGATGTTTCTGGCGAGCTTACGCACAATCTTGGCACAATTTCTTACAAAAAAGGCAAGCTCAATTTTGGGCTTGATATCAGATATCCAAACAACACTTCCGTGGAAAAAATCTTGGATAAGCTTGCAAAAGTTGCACCAAAGGGGAGCGTTTTCAGCATTATTAACAGCCAAAATAAGCTGTTTGTTTCACCAAAAGACCCGCTTGTGAAACTCTGCGTGGAAAGTTATAACAGCTTCACTGGCGAAAATGCCAAGTCAAAAAAAATCGGGGGCGGAACATACGCGCGCGAACTTAAATACGGCGTTGCGGTTGGACCTGTTTTCGACGGCGTGCCAACCACGATTCACAACAAAAATGAGCACATGACTGAATGGGAATTTTTCATGTCTGGCGAAATCATACTTGATATCATGAAGAAAATCAGCGGGGAGAGTTTCAATTTTGGCAAGTGATAAAAACCAAAATTTAATAGCAAAATCGGAATGTTTGGAAAGTTTGGAATGTTTGGAAAGTTCGGAAAAGCCCTTTTCGAACGTGGTAAATTCCCTTCTTTTGTCAGGCAATCTTGGTGGGTGGCAGCAATTTTTTGAAAGAGAAACGCAAAAGGAATATTTTTGCGTACTTTGCGAATTCTTAGATTTGGAATATTCACAAAAGCGGATTTTTCCGCCCGTGGACAAAGTTTTTTCTGCGTTCACCATTTGTGATTTGCGTGACATTTCACTTGTGATTTTGGGGCAAGACCCATATCACGAAGAAAATCAAGCGGTTGGGCTTGCGTTTTCCGTGCCTGTGGGGGAGAAAATACCACCGTCGCTTCGCAATATTTATAAGGAGCTTTATTCTGATTTGGGGATAACGCTTTTATCAGGCGACATTTCGCATTGGGGAAAACAGGGTGCTTTTTTGCTGAACACTGTTCTCACGGTGGAATGTGGCAAGGCTAATTCCCACGCGCAAAAGGGGTGGGAAACTTTCACAAGAAACGCGATTTTGCACTTGGTGGAGCAAAGCGGACAACTGCTTTTCTTGCTTTTTGGCAAGCCGGCAGAAAAATTTTCTGCGATCATACCCGACCATCACCACAAAATTATAACATCACACCCATCGCCACTTTCCGCTTATCGCGGATTTTTGGGGAGCAAAGTTTTTTCACGGTCTAACGAAATTTTGCGTGGGTTTTCAAAAGAAATAAACTGGCAAAAGGATAACATATGATAGTTTCAATAGAAAACGGAAAATTTCATTATCTTGACAGGCTGATTTTGGACAGCGTGAATATCGCGCTTGACAATCACGACAAAATCGGGCTTATCGGGGAAAACGGCGCGGGCAAAACCACCCTTATCAAGTTGATTTTAGGGAACTTGCAGTTTGACAGCGGAAGCATTTTCAAAAGAAACGGCATGAGCATTGGATACTTGCCACAAAACGCAAGCTTTGATAGCGACAAGGATGTTTATTGCGAGATGCTTGAAGTTTTCGAAACGGACATTCAGCGTGAAAAATCACTTCGCGAAATGGAAGTTGAAATGGCGAAAATCGACCACGAGAGTGCGCAATATCGCGAGCTTACACGAAAATATTCGCAAACCGCGACACTGCTTGAGCAAAACGACGGGTATAATTACGCATACAAAATCAACAAAATGCTACACGGCATGGGGTTTGAAAACTTCACACAGAAAATCGAAACGCTTTCTGGTGGCGAGAAAACTAGGCTTCTTTTATCAAAATTGCTGTTGCAAAACAACGACCTTTTGATACTTGACGAGCCGACAAACCACCTTGACCACGAAACGCTTTGCTTTTTGGAAGAATACCTTTCTGAATACAAAAATGCACTTTTAATAGTTTCCCACGATAGGTATTTCCTTGATAAAGTAACCAAAAAAACATGGGAAATTTCCGCTTGCGAGCTGAATGTTTTTCGCGGAAATTATTCCAAATATAAAATCCTGAAAGAAGAAAAATACAATCGCGAGCTTGAAGCCTACATTGCCCAACAAGAAGAAATCAAGAAGCTTCAAGATTTTGTGGACAGGAATATCGTGCGTGCGACTTCCGCAAAGTCGGCAAAATCGCGACAAAACACACTTGAAAGAATGGTTATGTTGAAACCGCCCGTGCGTGAAAAACGCCCTGTTTTTTCTTTTGCATTTCAAACAGAAAGCGTGAAGGAAGTTTTGAAAGTGGCGGATTTTGACATCACCGTGCCGGAAAAAACACTTGCAAGTGGAATCAATTTGAATGTTTTCAAGGGTGAGAAAATCGCAATCGTGGGCAAAAACGGCACGGGGAAATCTACATTTTTGAAAGCTGTTGTTGAAGGGTTCGAAAAAATCAAGAGTGGAATTTTCTTTGGCAAAAACGTATCGCTTGCGTATTTTTCGCAAAATCTTGAAAATCTTAATGGCGATTTCACAATTCTTGAGCAGATGTGGGAGGAATTTTCCAAATTCACCAATCAAGAAATCCGTGAATACCTTGCCAAGATGTTGATTTTTTCACTTGATACCGATAAGAAAATAAACGAACTTTCGGGCGGAGAACGGGGCAAGCTTAGCTTTGCGATGATATGCGCCAAAAAGGCGAACACACTTATTTTGGACGAGCCAACCAACCACTTGGATTTGAAATCGCGCGAAGCACTTGAAGAAGGGCTTGCAAAGTTTGATGGCACACTGATTTTTGTTTCGCACGATAGATATTTTATTGAAAACTTGAACGCAAAAGTGTTTGCAATAACTGAATTTGGCGGGATTTATTACGACGATTTTGAAAGTTACCAAAACGATGTTTCGCAAAAGCGAAAACGTGCGGAAGAACTTGAAAAAGAAGAGCGTCGCATTCAAAATGCACAAAGCGGACAACAGAGCAAGAAAAACTTGACCAAAAAGGAAAAACAAGCGAAAATAAAAGGCAAGATTAGATTGAAGGAAATCGAAAATGAAATTTCCGCAATTGAAAACTTCATTGAAAATTCGCACGGCTTGCTTGCCACTGAAGAGCTTATTAAAGATTACGAAAAGTCGGCAAAACTGCTTGCGGAAATCGCGGAAAAAGAAGAACGGCTTGGGATTTTGCTTGAAGAATGGGAGGAAACGTCCCTTCTTGTTGAAGAATAAATTTATTTGCAATTTATCATAAGCACGCATATTAAAAAAGCAATTAAAAACTAATTAAAACTAATTAAAAACTAATTAAAACATAAAAAAGGGGGTGACACATGAATATATTTTGCGAAAAGCTTGGGGAAGTTTCTGATTTTTATTTTGGATTTTCTGCGGGCGTTGAATATATTGTTTGCGTCGCACCATACAAACGCACGATGCCACTAGGTGGCGATTTTGCATATATCGACGGATATTATGAAGTATCCAATTCGCAATATCACAAGGCAAAGGATTTTATCGCATTTTGCAATAAAAACGGTTGTGGTGTGGAGATTGAACGAGAGAAAAGTTACAAGGATTTCCTTTTTGAGAACGGGTTTTTTCAAAGGGGGAAAAACACACTTTTGCAAGATAGCGTTTTTGGAAGCAAGATTTATTTCACTGTTCTAAAGGTGGTTTCTATGCCAAAATCAAGGGAGGAACGGCTTGAATTTGTGAAGTTTTTGCAGATTCTGAAAAGCAAGCAATCACGCTTTAAAAGCAATGGGGACACTTGCAAAGATTGCAATATTTGCATTTCCGCTTGCCCACAAAAAGCACTGCCTTTGTCGCTTCAAACTTGCCTTAGACAGCACATGCAAAACGGGGAAATTCGCGAGGAATTTTCGCTTTCGCTTGGCAGTCGCGTGCTTGGTTGCGAGATTTGCAGTGAGGTTTGTCCAAAAAATAAAGGTGTTGAAATCAGCTGTGAAAATCAGTTTGAACTTACAAATCTTCTCGCACTTGTGGAGAAAAAAAACCCGTCACTTTGCGAAAAATACGGAAAAAACATCATTGCAAAAAACAAACTTGTGCCCTATATTATAAACGCGATGGGCAATACTCGGAAAGAAAAATACTCGGAAATTCTCGAAAAATACAGCAACTCTCAAAGTGAAAAAATCGCTTTTTCCGCAAGACTTGCACTGTCGAAAATAAAGGGGGAACTGCATGAATAACGCAAACATACAAAAGCTTAAAAACATCACCGCCGAAAGCCTTTTTGGGCTTGATATCGATTGCGAACCACCATTTGCGCCAATAAAAATCACAACGCAAATTCACACCGAAGTCGGCAGTTTTGCGCGCCTTTCTGAGATTTCGAAAGGTGCGGGTGACGGCAGTGTTTTTCTTCTTTCGGGGGAAGGGCTTGAGGAATTTGACAGACAAATTATCAAAAACCTTTCGGGGGAAGATATTTCTGTTAAACGCGTTGGGAAAAGCGTGATTCTCAATTTTGATTTTGCCCGTTTGGTTCAACAAGCTGTGCCTTGCAACGCGAAAATCATCATTGCAACGGGTGGTGGCGCGATTTGTGATTTATCCAAAATGCTTTCGAAAAATCTTGGCATTCCACTTTGCTTTGTGCCTTCTGCGCCCACAAGCGACGCCATGTTATCGCGTTTTTCCGTTGTTAATGTTGGTGGCACGTCGCAGTTTTTAGAAACAAAAGCACCCGATTTTATCGTTTGCGATGCGAGCGAATGTGAAAACGTGCCCGCAAAACTTGTTCGCGCGGGGTTTGGCGATGCGGTCAGCAATTATCTTGCGGTTTTCGATTGGATGGTGGCAAAAGACTTTTTCGACCGACCGTTTTGCAAAGAAATTGCATATCTTGCGGTGGCTTCTGCCGACAAAGCTGTTTTTGCGGGTGAAGTTTATTTGAAAAATAAAGTGCACGGCATAGAGCTTATGTTTGACGCACTGCTTTTAAGTTCTGGCGCGATGGCGCTTATGAACGAAAGCACACCCTGTTGCGGTGGTGAACATGCCGTTGCAATCGCGATTTCTAAACTTGCAGATGACAATTTCATGCACGGCGAAAGCGTTTTTCTTGCGTTTTGCAAACTTGTGGAGGTTTATAAACTCTTCTTTTGGGGGTATTCCAAAGGGAAATATCTTCCGCCCGACACAGCAATGCGTTGTGAGTTTTTGATTGAACACTTCGGCGTTTTGGAAGAGCGTGCAGAATCGCTTTGCAAAATGCCAATAAGCGAAAGTGAATACAAAATCATCAAAGAAAAATACAGAATTTGCAAGTCGCGTTACGCACCAAACATAACTCAGCTCAGCAAAAAAATCCCACACATAAAAAACATCTTCTTTGAAATTTTCGACGAAGATTTTGAAAAATTCAACCTGCAAAGTGACATCATCAGCAAATCAATCGGCATCGCCCCCGACATTGAAGATAAGTTCACAACCTTGACACTCATGCGAGAGTTTGGGCTTATAGATACACTGCTGGTGTAAATGCAAAGCGTAGCTTTGCATTTACACAATTAAAAATTGAAAATTAAAAATTAAAAATTGTGGTAAAGCATTTCGCTACGCTACATGCATTTCAATATATTTGGACATTAAAATAGGAACGTTTCTACAAAAATAGTTGCGTTCCTATCACTAGTTACAAATATATTGAAAAGCACGAGCGAAGCAAGTGCCTACCACAATTTTTAATTTTTAATTTTTAATTTTTAATTTTTAATTTTTAATTTTTAATTTTTAATTTTTAATTTTTAATCAATCGGTTTTTCATATGGCATTAACACTGCTAGAAATTCACAGCTTGTTCCGCCTACGGCTAGCATGCCGTGTTTTTTTGTTGATTGATACAAGATTGAATCGCCTGCGTTCAGAATTTCTTCGTGACCTTCAATGTTCACGCGCAAACTGCCGGATATGATATAATCAAACTCGTGACCATCGTGGAAAGACATTGCGATTTCTTTTTCTTCGTTGCCTTTTTCATACGGTGCAATAACGCGCATTGGTTCGGAATTTCTGCCTTTCAAAAGGTGACCCAAGTGGAAATATTCAAGACCTGCGCGCCTTTCGATTTCTGCACCTTCGCCTTTTCTTGTCACTTGATAAAGCGAAAGTTTTGATGATCTGCCCTGCAACAAAACAGTCACATCCACATTGCATTTTTGCGCAAATTTAGAAAGGAATGTGATCCCCAAATCCTTTTCGCCGTTTTCAGCGAGATATATATCTTCAATAGGCACGCCAATATGGTCAGCCATTTCCTTAGCGGAAATTTCCAAAATTTCCCTGAGGTCCTTCATTCTTAGTGCAATTCCTTTTAGTTCAATTTTCATAAAAGCTCCTTTTTTAGTGGTGTTTAGGTTATTTTCGCAAAAGTGGACGACTTTTGTTATCATGATATACGTTGCTGTTCTACTCGAATTAAAAATTAAAAAGTAAAAATTAAAAATTGTGGTATGGCACTCGCTTTGCTCGTGCACCCCATTATATAAATATTGAAAGCACGAGCGGTACGCGAGTGCATTACATCAATTTTTATTTTTTATTTTTTATTTTTTAATTGCTATAAAACGCTACGCGTTTTATAGCAGGATTCCCAATTTTCTTGCTATGTCGCATAGTTCGTGGTCGGCTGGGACAAGTTTTGGGATGCCGGCTATGTCGGCTAGGTTATTGTGGGTGATTTTGCCGTTTACTTTGGCAACTGTCACGCCGTATGTTTTATTTTTGATAAGATCTGCCGCGTGAACACCGAACTGCGTTGACAAAAGTCTGTCGTATGCAGATGGGCTTCCACCGCGTTGGATGTGACCTGGAATACAAGTTCTTGCTTCAAGACCTGTGCCCATTTCGATTTGTTTTGCCACGTATTGTGTGAGCGTTGTGATTCCCGCTTCGTCCCTTGCTTTTGCACGGTCTTTTTTCTTCATTTTTGCTTCGGCTTTTGTCATTGCGCCTTCGGCGATTGCCACGATAGAGAAGTTTTTGCCTTTGTTGGCACGTTTTTCCACCATTGCGCAAACATCTTCGATATCAAATGGTTGTTCTGGCAAAATAACGACATCCGCACCGCCCGCGATACCACTTGAAAGAGTTAGCCAACCCGCTTTGTTGCCCATGATTTCGCACACGATTGTTCTGCCGTGGCTTGAAGCTGTTGTGTGCAATCTATCAATACATTCTGTTGCGATATCAATCGCTGTGTGATAACCAAATGTCACATCTGTGCCGAAGATATCGTTATCGATTGTTTTTGGAAGTCCGATAACGTTCAAACCTTGCTTAGACAAAAGATTCGCTGTTTTATGAGTTCCGTTTCCGCCAAGAGTCAAAAGGCAATCTAGCTTCATTTTTTCATAGTTGTTCACCATTGAAGCTACTTTATCAACGTTGTCATCTTCGATAACGCTCATCATTTTGAAAGGGCGTCTTGATGTTCCCAAGATTGTTCCACCAAGTGTCAAGATGCCAGAAAAATCCTTCTTTTCAAGCTTGATATAGTCGCCATCAATAAGTCCGCCATATCCTTCTTGAATGCCGATAAATTCCACATCGTCCATTGTTTCGTACGACGCTTTTGCAACCCCACGAATAACCGCATTGAGCCCTGGGCAATCTCCGCCACTTGTCAAAATACCAATCCTTTTCATAATCAACCCTCCAAAGTATTAATAATTCTGTTTCTGCGGGTATAAAAATATACCTGCATTTTTAAAGTATCTTTTATTATTATATCTTTAAAATGCTAAAGGTGCAAGAGTTTTTTGAAAAAATGTTTGCTTTTTTTGTTATTTTTTTTCTCGCAAGTGCTTTTTTGGGGCAATTTATGAAAATTTTACATTCAAACTTCAAAATATTTTCGAAAAACTATTCCAAATTTGCATATTTTGTATTATAATAAAAAGGATAATTTTATATTGCAACACGCAATAATTTTCATAAGGAGCAATCATGCCAGGCACTATCGTTGATAAACTTATAATTCCAAAAGAGCTTTCTATTTCTCGCTTCAATTTGCGAGTTTTGGAAGAGGCACTTTCAAAAAAGCACACTGCTATTGAAAAACTTTCTTATCTTAGCATATACGAATCCAACACTAAGGAATTTTTCGAAGTCCGCGTTGGGAAAATTTTGAACAAATTTCTCGCGTGTCAGGGTGACCTTTCTTCCGATTCGGTTTATTCCAATTTGTTCGACACACTCAAGCATCAAGAATTGCACAACCTTGCTGTTTTTGCAACGGCTTTCGACCTTTTGAAAGGTGAACTTTCACGAAAGAAAATCCACTTTATCGACTGCGACGGCTTGAAAAAAAGTGAGCAAAAAGCCGTTTTGAAAGAACTTCAAAAAGTGCCATACTCACCAAAAACCGTTGGGCATGCCGACCAAGTGGACGTTTCGCAAGAGCGATACATTTCCCTTTCTGAAACCACAACCGACGGTGAATATGTTTGGTGCGAACTTCCGCACTTTTCAAACTTTATCTTCCGCCGTGAAGATGGCCTGTATGTTTTGCCATACGAAAAAGCTATCATCAAATATATAAACGTGCTGTTTGGCACAGACAAAATCAAAGAAACTGCCATTTTGCGAATTTATCACAACCACCACTTCAAAATTCCAAAAAAAGTGCAAACAAGCTTTGATTATCCAACCAAACTTTCTTCTTTGCTTTCTAAACGCAGATATAAAGAAGTGACAAAAATCGATTATTGCGGTGTGCTTACAAAAAACACTTCCACTTTCATACTTGAAAAGACAAACATGCTTTTGCCTTTCATTTTCGAAAGACGCTTTTTTGATTACGGCTTTATTTCGCCAATCGTGAAGTTTTTAAAAGAAGTGACACCAACACCCGCCCAAAAATATCCACCAATTGAAAATCCATACATAAGTGCCAAGGGGATATCTGAAACGCTTAAAAAACGCGACATTTTGATTTCTTTCCCATACGAATCGACAGAGCTTTTCTGGGATTTTTGCAAGGGGTTATACGACGACAGTGTGGAAAGCATTTGCGCGACACTTTATCGCGTGAACAGCAATTCACGACTTATTGATTCACTTGTTTTTGCAAGCGAAAAGGGGATTAAGGTTCGCGTTTATATCGAACTTCTCGCACGCGGATCGGAAGATAACAACATTCAGCTTGCGGAATATCTTATGCTTAAAGGGATAGAAGTGAAAACCAACATGGAAGGATTCAAAGTGCACAGCAAGCTTATTTGCGTGAAGAAGAAAAACCCGAACGGGGAGTTTTCTTATCAAACGCTTGTGGGCACGGGCAACTTCAACGAATCTACTATGCGGTTATACACCGACTTTCACCTTATCACGGCATCGCCCGCGATTTATCAGGAGGCGGAAAGCTTTTTCGGGTTCCTTTTTGACGGCATACAACCAACTTTTTCCAAACTTTTGGTTACTAACTTCAATTTCAAAGATCGCTTTATTCACGAGATTGATAAGGAAATCGAGTTTGCCAAATCGGGCGGAAAAACTCAAATCATTCTGAAAGCAAATGGGCTCAATCATCCCGACGTGATTTTGAAACTTATGGAAGCGTCGCGTTATATGCCTGTGAAATTATACATCCGCGGTGTTTGCGCCGTTGTGCCTGGCATTGAAGAATACACTCCTAATATGGAAATTTATTCAATCGTTGGCAAGTTCTTGGAACATTCAAGAATATATTCTTTCGGCATTGGAAAACGCAACCGCATTTTTATCGGCTCTTGCGACATCATGACGAGAAACATCGACAAACGATACGAAGTCTGCGTGAAAGTGGAAAGTGCACAACTGAAAGCTCACCTTTCAAAATTCCTCTTCTACGCTTCAAAAGATACTGTCAACAAACATATCCTTGGAAGCAACAAACAATACATCAAAGCAAGCACCCCACCAATCTCAGATTCTTTCAGAAACCAATACGCTTATTTGAAAAATATTAAGCAAAGCAAGCAAAGCAAGCAAAGCAAAGCTTTGCAATTAAAAATTAAAAATTAAAAATTAAAAATTGTGGTAAAGCACTCGCTTTGCTCGTGCATTCAATTATTAGAAATTAAAAAAGGGGCGTTACTTGTATTAAATAACGCCCTTTTCATATTTTCTAATAATTGAATGCACAGGGAGCTTTGCTCCCGTGCCTTACCACAATTTTTAATTTTTAATTTTTAATTTTTAATTTCCCGTTTTTAATTTAAATTTGCTGTTTATCGAGTTCGCTGAGCGAATCCGTTTTCGTTTTGCTACGCAAAATGCTTTTTGCACCCATGACAATACGCTTTATAGTCTCCTTTCAGCCAGACGAAAAGGGGTTTATCGCAGGATTCGCACATGCAGTAGCCCTGAAAGCCTAGTTTTGATAGGATTTCGAAAAATTCTAGGCGGAAGTCTTCATCTTCTTCTTGGAGAATTTGAAATCTTGAGTCTTGAATTTTCATAAGTGAAATATTTGGGTCTTGCAATTCTTTTTCTGTTATGAAAGTTTGGATATCTTTCACAAGACTTTCCGTGTCTTGATAGAATTCGCGATATAAAATTCCACGCACTGTTTCGCCATCGCGAAAGACAACTGCGTTTCCGTTTTCTATTGTCATAAGTTTTCTGCCACCTTTTTTATATAGTTTTTAAAATTTTCACCTAGCTGTTCACTTTCAAGGGCGAAATCCACCACCGCTTCCAGATATGAAGCTTTGTTGCCGGTGTCGTATCTTCTGCCTTGATATTCCACTGCACAAACTAGGTCTTTTTTCGCCATCAGTTGAAAAGTATCGGTGATTTGGAATTCTCCGCCAATGCCCTTAGGCGTGATTTTTATAAAGTCGAAAACGTCGGGCGTGAGAATGTATCTGCCAAGCCCCGCGATGTTGCTTGGCGCGTCTTCCTCATTTGGTTTTTCGATTATGTCTGATATGAAATATATCTCGTCTTGCTTTGACTTGATTTTTATCGACGAATATTTTGATATCACATCCATCGCCACTTGCTGACAGCCAATCACAGTTTTACCCGTTTTTTCATACGCCTTTGCAAGCTGACCAATTGCGGGATTTCCCACTTCGCTTTTTATTAAATCGTCGCCAAAAAGCAGCGCAAAAGGCTCGCCGTTTGCGAAATCTTCACACAGCGAAATTGCGTGCGCCGACCCAAGCGGCGTGTTTTGCTGAACGAAAGAAAACTTAGCCATTTTTGCAATGCTAGCAATCTGGCTTGCATATTCATCCGCCCCGCGACTTTTCAAAAAGCTTTCAAGTTGTTCGTTTTTTGAAAAATGATTTCTTATTGACGCCTTGTCTTGATTGTCGATTATAAGGATTTCTTCAATCCCCGCTTCGCAAACTTCCGCCACAATATACTGCAACACTGGCGTGTCAATTATCGGCAAAAGTTCCTTTGGGCATGCCTTAGTGTAAGGCAAAAATCGAGTGCCCAACCCCGCACAAGGTATAACTGCTTTTTTGATTCTCATAAAACCTCCTGCAAATTTGCTTTGCAAATTTGCAAATTAAAAATTAAAAATTAAAAATTGTGGTAAGCACTTGCTTCGCTCGTGCATGCTATTATTTAAAATTGTTATAGTAGCGTTGGTTCTTGATAGTTACGATTCTATTATCATATCTAATAATTGAATGCATAGGGCGAAGCCCATGCCTTACCACAATTTTTAATTTTTAATTTTTAATTTTTAATTTTTAATTGTAAAACAAAGCTCCGCTTTGTTTTACACTCCTTCCAATTCTCCAACAAGACTCTTCATTGCATCGAGGGTTTGTTGTAAGAGTTCTTCTGTTGTCATGCCTAGGTTTTCTGCGCCTAGGGCGATTGTGTCGCGACTGCAACCTGCGGCGAATTTTTTATCTTTGAACTTCTTTTTCAAGCTTGAAAGTTCCATATCAGATACGCTCTTGCTTGGGCGCATTCTTGCCGCCGCGCCAATAAGCCCAGTGAGCTCGTCGCACGCGAACAAAATCTTTTCCATATACTTTGTTGGCTGTGGTGCACCATCGCAAATCCCATAGCCATGCGACGCACAAGAAACCGCAAAATCATTATCGATTTCTTCATCGGCGAAGATTTTCATGCAAGCCACGCAGTGCTGTTCTGGATATAAACCAAAGTCTACATCGTGGAGTGTCCCCACTGCTTTCCAGTAGTCCATATCTTCGTTATGTACGCCCGCAAAATACCCCATAACACCACCCACAATCTTGCCATGTGTGCGATGAAAAGCGTCGCTGTCGTATTTCTCCAAAATCTCGTATGCCTTAGAAGGCGTTGGAATGTAAGTCATTTTTTTATTGCTCTCCTTTTTGTTTATGATTGGTTTTGTGTTAGTTTTGTTTTTGGATATAGGAAGGATTTGGGAAATTAAAAATTAAAAATTAAAAATTAAAAATTGTGGTAAGGCATGGGCTTCGCCCTATGCATCCAATTATTAGATTAGACAGTAGGAACGTTACTATCAAGAAACACGCCACTATAACAATTTTAAATAATAGCATGCACAAGCGAAGCGAGTGCTTACCACAATTTTCAATTTTTATCGAGCTCGCAGAGCGAAGCCTGTTTTTAATTTTTAATTGTAAAAACAAAGCTCCGCTTTGTTTTTACAGGTGTAATCTTTTTTTCATTTCTCCTGCTAGTCCTTTTTGGGATACTGTTATTATCACTGCTAGGGCGACGATTGCTGTTAGGGTGCTTGCTATTATTCCCCATTTGATTGGGACAAAGAACAGCAGTGGGGCTTGCAGAATTGCTACTGCCAAGGTTGCCACGCTGTAGTGCAAGTGGTCGCGATAATTAAGCAAGTTGGCAAGGGCGATTATCGCGATTGCGACACTGACTGACATTGCCAAAAATGGGATTGCGTAGCACGCCGACCACCCTGAAAAACCTGTGAGAAACACGTCGATTGAAAGCAGCAGAAGTGAAATTGTTAGCAGTTGGCGAAACAAAACCTTCGTTGCGTTGCCTTTTTTCATTATGCATTTTGAAATTAGATGCCAGCAATAAAAAGTGCCAACACCCACAATCACGCTCCATTTTACGGGTGCGATTTTATACGTTGCGATGTTGATTATCACGCAAACGAAAACCGCCACTGCCGACATCGCCAAAAACAGCTTGGATAAAAAGTTTCGCTTGTTGGAGCTTTCGCGTATCACCGCGGTGGGAAATTTCATTCCGCACGCGTTATCAACTTCCACAAGTTGGTCGCCACAAAGGGGGCAATATGATCTGTCGGTGTCGACCGACATCTTGCAATCGTTGCAAAATTTCATGTTTTCTCCTGTTTTATATGGTAAAGTGATTTTCACTTATGGTGAAGTGATTCCACACTTATTTATTCTTCAAAATATGTTGATTCAAGCTGAAATTCTAGACCTTGCGATTGCAGAAATCTGAAAAATTCCTTTTCTAGTGGGCATTCTCTTATTCGCCTTGTGAAAGAAAAGCACAAGTCGTCGCGATAGGTCACGGCGGAGCAGAATGTTACGCCATGCGCCGAAACTGACGATTGGAATTCCAATCCAACCACATGTTTTTCCATGCTTTCTGGCAATTTCACCACACCTAGGTTTGAAAAATTGGTTGTGATGTTTTTTAGACCCGATGTGAAATACACCGTTTTCATGATAAAGTTTTTAAGTGGGAGTGGGGCGATTCTTATTGCTAGATTTTTTTCAATTTGGGTGTGTGAAGAAAATCTTGAAATAAGGAAATCTTTTGTTAGCGTTTGATTGAAGCTTTCTTTCACACCCGCAAGAACGCTGTCGAAATCCACGGCATCGCCTTTTTTGATAGCGCCATGCACAAAACTTGAAAAGTTTCGTAGCGTTTCGGAAGGGAAAAGTTTGCGAAGATTCACCGGCACAAGCACTTGGATTGGGTGTTTAAAATTGTGGTCGTTGCCTTTGAAATCTATGTTGTAGACAGAAATCAAAAGCGCCGTCACGACGTATTGCGTGATCGTGCAATTTTTTTCTTTGGCAAGTTGCAAAAATGCTTTTGCGGATGTGTGCGCGTTGATAACTGAAAAGCCGTATCCGAATTCTGTGCCCGTCATCTTGTGGGCGCGTGGTGGCATTTCCACTTTCTTGTTGTTTTTATCATAATATTTTAAATAGCTGTTTTCATGTTCCGATAGCGATGATTTTGCGTGGGGATTTTTCACAAGTCCCTCCGTTGCAACATCTTCGCCACGCATTTGCAAATAGCTGAAAAGTAGCGTTTTCAAAAATTCCATACCACCGCCACCGTCGGACAGCGAATGGAAAATATCCAGATAGATTCTGTTTTCAAAATACGAAACTTTGAATAAATAATCATTCAAGTTGCTTGGCACAATCAAGGCACAAGGCGTGTCGTCATCTTGAAAAATTTTCGGGCGTTTTTCGTTGAATTCAAAGAAGAACCAAAACGCACCACGGCGTAGCTTCACGCGAAAGGCGGGGTGACGTTCCAACGTTTGCACAAGCGCTTTTTGCAAAATTTGTGGGTCGACATCTTCTTTCAACCTTGCACCAAGGCGAAAAACATTTGTATCTTTCACCGAAGAAACGGCGGGGAAAATCTTGCCGGCGTTATCCAGCTTGTACCAATCGAAAACCTTTTTGTTCGATTTTGCAAGCATTTGGTTTATTTCAGATTTTTCTTCTTGCACACTCTTTTTATACTGTGCACGCTGAATTTTGATTTCTGCTTTCACGCGGTTTTTTTCCTGTTTAAACGCGGATTTCGTCTGTTTTTTTGCGTGTTTTTCCTGCGATTTTTCAGCTTTGGCTTCAGCGGTTTCCGATTTTGCCTTGGCTTTGGCTTCGGATTTGGCTTCGGATTTGGCTTCGGCGGTTTCCGATTTGCTTGTTTTTTTGAGTTTTTCTTTATCTTTTGCCATCTTTTTTCCTTGGGATAAAGATTATATCCCCAATTGGTATTTCAAAATACCCTTTGCGATGTCATCTGCTATTTCTTGCCTATATTCTGCCGTTGCGAGCTTTTCCGCTTCGCTTGCAGTTGTGATAAACCCACATTCGATAAGAACTGCGGGCATGTTTATTTTTGTTGTTATGAAAAAGTCGCCATGCCTCACCACCGCGTTTTCCAACTGGCTTGCTATTGCATTTGCGATTTCTAGCGATTGAGCATTTTTGGTGTCGCAATATATCACCACACCCGTGCGGTCGGTAAGGATTGACGCGTTGAGATGTATGCTGACGAGAATATCAGCGCCACCGCTTTCGCAAATTTCCTTTCTTGCAAGCATATCGCGTTTTTTGAAACCTGGGAGCGTTGTGCCATAAAGCCCATAATCCCCCGTTCGCGTCATCACTGTTTGAAACGAAAGACTTGACAGCGTTTCTTGCAACGCTTCTGAAATCTGCAAATTTATATCCGCTTCAATAAGTCCGTTGCCCGTTGCTCCGCCATCAATACCGCCGTGACCTGCATCGATTGCAATCGTTGTGAATGCGGGATAGCTTGAAATTGACGAAATGTTTTCCGTTTTGTTTATTGTGAGAAACACCACGCAAGTGAAAACAAGGGTGAACACCAAAAACCACCACACGTTGGGAATAAAAATTCGCAATGGCAACTTGTTTTTCACGCTTACTATATTCATTTTATAATAATTTTCCCCATTTTGCAATATATTTTTCCGACTTTTTACTTTTTTTTCCACCTTTCCGCCCTTTTTTACCACAATAGCCACACCACCTTTGAAAATTCCTTAGGAATATAGCTTGGAAGAATCACTTCTTCTGATTGCTTGATGTTTGTAACTTTGAAAAAACTGCCGTCACTTTGCGTTTCAAGTTGAAATTTTCGCGTTTCATACATGCTGTTTTCCGTTTGATATAGCAAAATCATTCCGTCGGGCGCGGGGATTATTCCACAAAAATCACCGATGAATTCCACAATATCTTCCACGCTTTGGCAAAGTTCTTGCGAAAGATATTTCGACAGCATTTTGGTTTTTAGCTGTGGCGATAGATACTTTGCAAGAAACAAAACTTCAAAAAAGAAAGGCGGAAAAGTTTCCGCTGTGTAGTTTTCCAAAAACGCTGTGCTTGCGGAATTATAAGCTTCGCAACTGCCACTAAAAATATTGCTTTGGGGATATTCAAGGGGGAAACTGCCGTCAAATGTGATGTGGCAAGATGTTTGATTTTTCAGCTCGATTTTCACTTCGCCGTTTGAAATTTGAAAGGTCGTAGCGGGGATTTTTTCGCTTGCAATATATTCCACACCGTCGAAAAACAGCACTGTTATATAGCTTTCAAACTGCAAAATTATATAATCGCCACCGCGGATATTCACGCAGTCGCTGGATTTTAGATTGCAGTTTTCAAGAGAGTATCCGCCGTTTTGGCAAAACACTTCCACACCGCTTTTTTGTGAAGTTTCTCCGCCATGGGAAAAAACAACGTGCCTTGCACTTGCAATATATTCGCTTTTTGTGGGTTGATAATGTGTTTCACTGCAATCGCTTTTTGCCATTTTACTGTGCGTTTGTGCGATTTCACCACGGGGATAAATAAGGGCAGTGTCGCCCACAAAAACACAGTTGCAACAGTCCGCCCAACCGCGGTTTTTTTTGCAAATATAAACTTCCCACGTGCCACCCATATTCGCACCGCGCAAAAACAGCGGTAGCTCGCAAGAAAAATTCCCATCGCAAACCCCGCCACCACAAAATTTCACCGATAAATCATCATCAAAAATCAAAACTTCCATATTCACCCTTTTTGATTATTATATTGTGGAGGAAGGAGAAAAAGAACGGGCGAAGCAAAGCTTTGCTTTGCTTCGCTAATTAAAAATTAAAAATTAAAAACAGGCTTCGCTCTGCGAGCTCGATAAAAATTGTGGTAGGCACTCGCGTTGCTCGTGCACTCTATTATATTTGGGCAATAAAAAAGGAACGCCCCTATTTGAATAGTTACGTTCCTGCCATTGGTTACTATTATAATTGAAAAGCACGAAGCGAAGCTGAGTGCATTACCACAATTTTTAATTTTTAATTGCGAAGCTACGCTTCGCTCACCATCATTTCCGGGTCCAAAATTTCATCTCTTATTCTCATTTTTGTTTTTAAAAGAACTACTGTGAATGCGATGAACATTGCTGTGACGGCAGCAAGGCATATGAGGCCTGCCGCAACCGACGATGCGGCGTAGGGCACTAGCAAGAAGATTGGGAAGCCGAACGCGATTGCTGGGAGTGATTGCAAGACTGCGTTTGTTGCGGCTGGCGTTTTGAATTGCGGGTCGATTTCGCGAAGGAGAATCATGCCTGTTGAAAGCGTGCCTGTTAGCATGCCGAACATAACAAAGAACATTTCTTGGTTATATTGCGGATAGATTCTGTCGCAGATGAAACGCATATATACAAACGTGACAAAAAGTCCCAAAGTGCACACGATGATAAGCGGAACAAAAAGGCTTTTAAGCGCGGAAATTTCTATTGCGGCAATGCCCGCAACTATCATGAAATCAAACATCGCACCGCTGAAACGGTTAAGCAAAAATTCGCTTGGGTATGTTCTGCTCATCACGCCATCTTTTCTTAGTTTCAAGAAAACTTTTTTCACCACAACCGCAACGATTGTGCCGAACATGAAGTTCAGACCCCAAATAAGCGGACGCACTGTGCCTTCACCAAAACTTCCGAGATATGTGACAGAGAGATAATCGATAATCGCAATCAACAAAAATGTTGCGAAGTATATTCCAAACACGATTGCAAGCTGAATTGTGAACTTATCAACCGATTCCGCAAGCGGGATTTCGTCTGGACTTGATGTTGCTTGAGCCTGTGAAGAAAAAGTATCTTCCACCTTGCCAAGCCTTTCAAGTTTACCTTGTTTTTTCAATATGTTCATATATACAACACCGAAAATGCAAGCGCAAAGGAAGCCAATCGCGGCGATTGCAAGACCAAAGCTTGCACCGCTTTCAAAGCCGTATGTTTCGTATATCACGCCAAAGCTGTAGGCTTGCCCAGGACCTTGACCAAAGCCAAGCGGAAGCAAAATACCAGAGGCAAAAAACAAATCTGGCATGATTGTGAACGCGAGAAGCATTGTGCAGGCAAGCCCCACGATGCATTGCACAAGATAGCCCGAAACAGTTATCATGCCCGTTGCTGTTATTGTTTTTGGCGAAGAAATCGCCTTGCCCGTTTTTTGCGAAACCGACGGTTTCAACGCAACCGCGATAAAGCCAAGCCCAAGCGAATGATACGTCAATGTTTCCATGAACGTGTTATCGATAAACCTTTCGCAAATGGGAATGTTTTTAACCGCAAGAATCAAGAAACCCGCAATAACCGCTGTTGGCAAAAGCGACCTTCTGATAAAGCCAATTTTTCTTCTTAGCACATTTCCAACAGCAATCGCCATTGCAATTATGCCCATTTGGATTATGAATGTCCAAAGACTATAATCCCAAAAATAAGTTACCGTCATTCGTTACCCCTTCTTTCCTTTGTTTGATTATATAAAACATGTTCATATATTTCATCATGCTTGTTGGTACGCCATTTTCTTTCAAGTGATAGATTGTATTTTTTGTGTAGATAATGACTTTAGTTCTTGCCATCAGACCCATATTCAAGATATCTTCAAATGGGACATGGAGTTTTCTTTCGCCATTTTTGAATGTTTCAAGACCGTTTTTTTCGGAAAATTTCACATCGAACACGCCGAGAACTGAAAGGTGCATGTTATCCACTTGGAACACGTTGATACTGTTATCCGACAAGACAATATCGTTATCTTCCTTTGAAAACATTTCAATCGCAACAGCACGTTGCCATTTATACCAATCGGCAATCCTTGGGAAATTGAAGTTTCCACGCATTGGTTTTAGCGTTAAATCTTCAAGATATTCCACTTCAAGGTCGCAATTTTTGCAACCAATCATATTGCCCTTTGATGTGATGTTATCCATTTTTCCGCAGTTTGGGCAGATATAAACAGCCCTTTCCACGTTTTCTGCACGCACTTTTGATTTGCAGCTGAATTCTTCTTTTTCAACTGAAAGTCCCGCTTTGATTTTCTCGTATAGCGTTTCTACGCTCATTTCGGCAACTTCGCTTGCGGGGATAATCTCGCGAACAAGACCTTGCATTCTGCCTTTTCTTTGCTTGTTTGCAAACCTTGGCAAAACACCATATCCACCCACTAGGTTATATATTACCAAATCGGATTTCAACATTTTCACAAACTTGGCAATGGCGATATCAACGTGGCAAAGTTCTCCGCTGTATGTTCTGTTGCCTTCGGGGAAAACCATTACGTTTCCGCCTTCATTGACAACCCTTTTCGCTTTTCTGACTGCTGTTAGATCCTTTGACGATTTCGCTTTTGGGATTATGCCAAGCATCCAAATGATATATCTGCCTGTCCACTTGTTCAAAAGGTCGTCTGACGCCAAAAAATACAGCGCTTTGTTGAAATATGACCCCACCATAAACTGATCGGCAAATGTCGTGTGGTTGCAAATAACAACGTGACTTTTTCCCTTTTCAAGTTTGACGACTTTCGCAGTGAATCCATATCTGATTCTGCAATAAATTCTGCCAATAGGGCGGAAAATCCCAAAGAAAATACTGTGTCTTTTCCGCATCATTGTGTTTTTCTTCTTCATTATGTACCTCTTTCTTGCTTTATTCAATTTGTTTACTTACAGTTTATTTCTGCATAAGTATAGCATAAATCACCGCCATACACAAATGATTGCAAGCTTTTGTGGGCAAATTTATCACGCATTTGCTTGGATTTTCTTTACGTTATTTATTTGCAAGAACATAATCCCTTGCAATTTGGTGGATATCCCCCGCACCCAGAAATAAAACCCTTTGAAAATCAGCTGTTTCAAGGCGCTTTTCAAGCTTATCTTTGCTGACAAATTCGGCATTTTGCAAATTTGAACAAAGGTGTTCGCCACTGCCGAGATAATCGAATTTTTCACGGGCGGGATAGGTTTGCGTTATTATCAAATTTTCAAACCCCGAAAGGGCAACCACAAATTCCTTTAGCATAGCTTTTGTTCTTGAATAGGTGTGCGGTTGAAAAATCACAAGCGTTTCCGACCCGAAAATTTCGCTTATTCCCAAAACTTGTGTTGGGTGGTGGGCATAGTCGCAAAAAATTTCACACCCATTTGCAAACCCGATTTGTTCAAGGCGACGCTTAACACCAAAAAATCCCGAAATCCCCTTTTGGATTTCGAAAGGCGTCGCCCCAAAAAGATACCCAACCACGCACGCGAAAAGTGCGTTTTCCACATTGAATCTGCCCAAAATTTTCAGTTGGATTTCGCAAATAAAGCTGTTTTTCTTATAAAAATCAAAGGCGAATTTCCCCTTTTCGCTCTTCAAATTTCGCGCGGAAAAATCAGGGGGATTTTGGGAAAATTCAAGGCTTGTTGCGTCACAAACCAAAACTTCGCAAAACACACCCTTGGGAATATCAACTTTGCTTGCGACAGCTTTTGAAGTTACCACAAATTCGCTTGAATGCGCGAACTTTTCAAAGGATTTGTTTTGCTGAACCGCCGTTTTGAAATAGTCGGGGTGGTCGTATTCCACGTTTAAAATCACACCGACAGTGGGGGATAAAAAAAGGAAGTTGTCGCAATATTCACACGCTTCGCAAAGGAAAATATCACCACCATTTCCGCATTTTTTTCGAGCATTTTCACCGCCGATATGCAGCGTTGCAAAAAGCCCCGCAAATGCGAAAATCTCACCAATCATCGCGGTTGTAGTGGTTTTGCCATGACTGCCCGAAACCGCCACAACCTTTTCGAATCCGCGTGAAATAAGCCCCAACAGTTCCCCGCGCGAAAACGTGCAGATGTGATTTTCCCTAGCGTATTTCAGCTCGGGATTTTCCGCTGAAATCGCCGAAGAATACACCACAATTTGCGTGCCCGCGGGGATGTTTTTTTCGCTGTGGGTTTTATAAACCTTAACGCCAAGCGATTCAAGATATGGCGCACCGCCACTATCCGATCCGCAAACGCACATATCTTTTTCAAGCAAAATTTCGCAAAGCCCGCTCATGGAAGCCCCGCCAATCCCAATCATATAAACTTTCATATTTTCTCTTTTCATAATAAGATGTTTATGCAACAGCCTTAAAAATGTTGCAAGAAAATATATTTGTTATGGACTTTTATGACATTGCAGTTGTTTGCTATTTCCAAATTCAAACATCATTTGGGTTTTATGCACGAATTCTGTTAAGAAAATCGCAGTGAAATGGTGTTTTATGTGGAAAATTGTTAAATAAATAACGTATTTCACTTATGCACAAAAAAAGAACAAAAAATATCAAAAAAATATTTGAAAATGTATTGAAAAATGTAAATTTATGGTGTATGATATCTCTATTATACTATATAAATACTTAGATGGGGGGAATAAATAATGGATTTAAACATCACTGACGTAAGAGTAAGACTTGTAAAAAAAGATGAAAGCAAACTCAAAGCAGTTGCTTCCATCACTATCGACGATTGCTTTGTGGTGCATGATATCAAAATCATTCAAGGCACTGAACATCCGTTCATTGCTATGCCTAGCAGAAAAACGCAGGAAGGCGAATATAAAGATGTCGCTCATCCAATCAGCACTTCAACACGCGATATGCTTTCAAAAATCGTTTTGGAAGAATATCAAAAAGCTTTGCTTGTGGAAGCTTGATAATAAATTGATTTTATCGTTAAGCTTAACTTGCATGACATAAGTCTTTGTGTTTTGTCAAAAATTATGATATTTAGAAGGGTATTTTGTATACTCAATTATTATTATTTTTTTAACTTTTTTCAACGAAAAAGAGCGACCTTTTTGTTCGCTCTTTTTTGTTGCCATTTTGGCTGTTTTTTAGTTGTTTTTTTGTTGTTTTTAGTTATTTTTTAGCTGAAATACCGCGTTTTGATTACGCTTTTTTTGATTCTTTTGCGATGTTGTTTTCAATTTCGCCGTTTTGTTTTTCGCCGTTTTCACCGTGTGGTCTTGCGGGTCTTTCACCGTGTGGTCTTTCAGGTCTTTCAGGTCTTTCGCCCCTTTCGCCGTGTGGTCTTTCGTGTTTTTCAGGTCTTTTTTCATCGATACCTTCAGCGTTTGGATCTTGAGTTTTTTCAGGTTTTGCCTTTTTTCCAATTGCTTCTTTTGCGACGATTTTGCCACGGGCTTTCAGCATGTTTTCATCTTGCATTTCGCTTTGAATACCATCTTCTGGCATAATTCCATCTTCAGGCATGATTTCTTCTGGCATGATTCCGTCTTCTGGCATAATTCCATCTTCCGGCATGATTCCATCTTCAGGCATGATTTCGTCTTCCGGCATGATTTCTTGGTTTTCATCGGCTGAAAGTTTATATTCTTCTAGTTTTTCACGCACATCGGAAAGTGATTTTTGAGTTTCACTTGGCAAGTCTTCGAAGATATCAATCAGTCTGTCTGCTTCCATTTTCACCGCTGTTGGTGCGGAATTTTCCCAATCGAATTTGTCGAACTCGGTTTTGAATTCCCCTTGAGTCATGTCGCTAGTACAAGCGACGCAGGTTGTGATTACGGCAATCGCAAGAATAATTGCAACGAATTTTTTCATATGTTTTCCTCCATTTTTGTTTGAAAATATTCTTTCCAAACACGATAAATTTTATCCGCAATCAAAATTTTTGGCTGTGCGGTTTGTTTGCTTTGCCAAAAATTTATTTCGCAAGCATATTTTTTGCACTATGCTCATATTTTATTCTATACGCAAGTGATTTTGGAGAAATTTATGAACGCAAACAACGAAACAACCAATTCAACATTTTATATCGAGAACTTGAAAAAAGGAACTGCGACGGGTGTGCTTGAAGTTATCAGCTTTTCGCCCACCGAAATTTTGCTTAGGATTGAAAGTGGCAAAATGGAAATTTGTGGGAGCGCACTTGAAGTTAAGGCTTTCAACACCCAAACGGGGGAGCTAGCTTTTGAAGGGGGAATAACTTCCGTTGCGCTTAAGCAAAACAAAACTTCCTTTTGGGAGCGGATTTCCAAATAATGGATTACATCCTTTTTGAAACGCAATCAAACTTTGCTCAGCTTGTTTGCTTTTCTTGTTGCGGGGGAGTTTTCGGCACGCTGTCAAGGCTTTTCAATAGGAAAAATTCAATCGCCATTTCAGCGGTCACCTTTTTTCTTCTAGCAATCAGCGTCGTTACCTGCTCCGCCTTTATAAATAAATCCCACGTGGGATATCAAACGTTTCTTGTGCCACTTTTGGTTTTCTTCACAATAAAAAATGCGTAAAAACTCCCCAAGCTACCGAAACGCTTGGGGAGTTTTTTTGGGCGGCGGTGGTCGACTAGATACAAAATTCTGCACCACTTAAATAATTAAAAATTAAAAATTAAAAATTAAAAATTAAAAATTGTGGTAAGGCATGGGCTTCGCCCTATGCATTCAATATTAGATAAGAGAAAAGGAACGTTACCTTCAACAAGTGCCGTTCCTTTTAAAATTCCCAAATAATAGTATGCACGAGCAACGCGAGTGCTTTACCACAATTTTTAATTTTTAATTTTTAATTTTTAATTCGAGTGGCAAAGCCACTTGTATCTAGTCGACCAACGCCGCCCTAATCATTCACTTCCCCGTGTTTTACTTGGCTCATTGTTATGAGGGCTAGAACGGTGAAGACTACTGCGTATGGGAAAAGCACTGAATAGTCGGCGAAAGTTCCGCTTGATGTGAATTTTTGGTTGACTTCACCCATGTATCCGATGAGCGCGCCCGACAAGATTGGCGTAACGATTTGGGCAGACATGGAGAAAGTGTAGTACATACCCGTATATTTGCCAAGAGTTTTACCCTTTGACATTTGCACCACCATTGGGAGCGAGTTCACGTTGATAGCCGCCCAGCCAAAGCCCGCAAGGACGAACGCTGGAGTTATCAAAAATGAAGTGTTTTCGTTTAGGAACATTGGGATTGCAAACGCAATGCCAAGCGTTATCACACCCGCGATGATAGTTTTTTTGCGACCTAGTTTTGTTGCGACGTTTCCGATTGGGATAAACGCAACAAGTGCCGCAACGTTTGCCACAATCAGTGGAGAGGCAAACGAGCCGTCGGTGAGTCCGAGTTCTAGTTCGGCATACATTGAATAGCCTGTTGTTACAGCGTTATACGCCATGAACCAGAAAAGAATTGACATCAAGATAAACAAAAGCGACCTTTTTTGCTCTTTTGAAAGGTTATCGTTGCCTGTTTCTTCGCTTGCGAGTTCTTCTTCCGTTTTGAAAACGCCGTTTTGTTTTTCATATTCCGCTGTTTGAGCGTGGCAGATTTCCAAAAGTTTGTTTTCTTTCACGGTGAGCACCATAACGATGATACAAATCAGCATGAGCACAGCAACGCAAAGGAAAATCGGCATATAAACACCGTCTTTATATATAAAAGTTATAAGTCCCAAAATGATTGTTCCGCCGATTGTGCCCATAAGGTTTATAATCGCGTTACCCTTAGAACGAAGGTGTGGCGGAGTTACATCCGGCATGAGCGCAACTGCGGGCGAGCGATATGTGCTCATCACCACAAGGATTGCCATTATCGCAAAGAAGAACATCAAAATTGAGTTTGCGGAAACTGAAATCGGAACAAACACAATGAAAATCACCGCAAAGATTGTGCCGATGACAACAAACGGCATACGCTTGCCATAAGGCGTGGAAACCTTGTCGGATATCGCACCAAAAAGTGGCATAAGAAAAACAGCAAGCACGTTATCAATTGCCATAACCATACCTTTTATCGTTTCTGAAAGCCCGAATTCGTTCACCAAAATTTTCGGAACAATTCCATCATACAACTGAGAAAACATCGTGATGCTCATAAACGCAAGCCCAACGAGCAATGTTTGTTTCACATTAAGTTTCATTTTAAACTCCTTTACCTTATAATTTTTCTGTCTTTTTATTACATCTTTTTATTATACACTACTGTGTTGGGTTTTGCAATAGGAGGAATGTAAAATCCACCTAAAATTTTTAGGAATACCGTATGTTTAGGTGGTGGATTTTATAATTAAAAATTAAAAACAGGCTTCGCTCTGCGAGCTCGATAAAAATTGAAAATTGTGGTAGGCACTCGCGTTGCTCGTGCATGCTATTATATTTGAAAATGGAATAGATACGTTATTTGTTGATAGCAATGCTCTTTTCCTATTATATATAATTGAAAGCACGAACGAAGTGAGTGCATTACCACAATTTTTAATTTTTATCGAGCTCGCAGAGCGAAGCCTGTTTTTAATTCGAGCGATACAAATTTTTGTATCTAGTCGACAACCGACGCCTAAATTCCACATATTATTCCCAAAATTGCTGTTTTGGTGGATTTTAAAAGGTTCTTTTGTTGACAAACAAAGGGATACTAGGGTATACTATCTAAAAGAGTAATTTCAAGGTGGGGATTTACTGCCGTTTGGAGGAAAATATATGAAAGTTATATTGCTAAAAGATGTGAAGGGCGTTGGCGTTCAAGGTGAAGTGAAAGAAGTTGCCGTTGGATACGGTCAAAACTTCCTTATCAAGAAAGGTCTTGCCAAATTGGCGACTGCTGAAGGCATTCACACTGCAAAAGCACAAAAAGATGCTGCAGCACACAGAAAACAAGTGGAAATTCAAACAGCGCAAGAAAACATGCGTAAACTTCAAGGCACAGAAATCAAACTTACCCTTAAAGCTGGCGCGTCTGGCAAAGCGTTTGGTAGCATTTCTTCAAAAGAAGTGGAATCTGAACTTGCTAAGCTTGGATATTCTGTCGATAAGAAAAACATTTCTATGGACGCAATCAAAACTTTCGGCACTTTTGAAGCGCAAGTCAAACTTTACACTGGCATCGTTGCCACAATCAAAATTATTTCTGAACCAGACCTTATTACGAAATAATTTCGAAGTGAATAATTGAATATTTATAAGCACCCTGCGTTTTAGCGGGGTTGTTTTTTGAAAGTAAAAGGTTAAAGTGAAAAGTGAAAAGTGTCGCTAGCGTAGCGTACGCCTGAAAGTGTGGTAATGCACTCGCGTTGCTCGTGCTTTCAATTTTTAAGCCTTTTTGCATTAACAAAAAAAAGAAAATAATTTAATAAAAGGAAAAATATATGACAAGACAAGATTTAAGAAACATCGCGATTATCGCGCACGTAGACCATGGCAAGACAACATTGGTTGATGAGATGCTCAAACAAGGTGGCATTTATCGCGAAAATCAAGCGACTGAAGAGCGCGTTATGGATAACAACGCACTTGAAAAAGAACGCGGTATCACTATTCTAGCAAAAAACACATCGATTTTTTATAAGGACATTAAAATCAACGTTATCGACACACCAGGACATGCCGACTTTTCCGGCGAAGTTGAACGTGTGCTTAAAATGGTTTCAGGCGTTTTGCTTTTGGTTGACGCAGCGGAAGGCCCTATGCCACAAACCCGTTTTGTTTTGTCAAAAGCGCTAGATCTTGGACACAAAGTTATCATCGTTGTGAACAAAATCGACCGTCCTGACGCTCGCCTTTCTGAAGTTCAAGATGAAATTTTGGAACTTCTTTTCGACCTTGGCGCAAGCGACGACCAAATTGAATCGCCAATCGTGTTCTGTTCTGGCAGACACGGTACTGCTTCGCTTGATTATAACAGTCAAGCGGAAGATTTGACTCCACTTTTCGAAAAAATCATTTCTTATATCGAACCACCTGAAGGTGAAATCGAACAGCCACTTCAACTTTTGGTTTCTGCAATCGATTATAACGAATACGTTGGCAGAATTGGTATTGGCAAAATTGAAAGGGGTACAATCAAACTCAATCAAGAAGTTTCAATCTGCAACCACCACAACGCTGACATTTCTTATAAGGGCAGAATTCAAACGCTTATGGAAATTGAAGGGCTTGGAAGAAAGAACGTTGAAAGCGCAGACATGGGCGACATCGTTTGTATTTCTGGTATTGAAAACATCTTTATCGGCGACACAATCACAGCGACAACTTGCGTTGAACCTGTGGAATTCGTGAAAATTGGCGAACCTACTGTTGAAATGACATTCTCTGTTAATGACAGTCCGTTTGCGGGCAGAGAAGGTAAGTTTGTAACAACGCGCCAACTTCGTGCAAGACTTTTCAAAGAACTTTTGAAAGACGTTTCTCTTCGCGTTTACGAAACTGAATCTGCAGATTCTTTCCGCGTTTGCGGTCGTGGCGAAATGCACCTTTCTATTCTTATCGAAAACATGCGTCGTGAAGGCTTCGAGTTTTCTGTTTCTACACCAAAAGTGCTTATGAAAGAAAACCTTGGTGTTATGCAAGAGCCGTTTGATAAGCTTGTTGTTGACGTTCCAACGCAATATTCTGGCGCTATCATGGACAAAATGGGTAAAAGAAAAGGCGAACTTTTGAACATGAACCCAGGCGAAACGCGTATCAAAATGGAATTCCTTATCCCATCGCGTGGACTTTTTGGTTACAGATCAGAATTCTTGACTGACACAAAAGGTGAAGGCATCTTGAGTTCGGTTTTCTCTGATTATATGCCTGTGAAAGGTGACATCGTGAGAAGAAGTGTCGGCTCGCTTATCGCTTTTGAAGCGGGCGAAGCAAACACATACGGACTTCACAACGCGCAAGACCGTGGACAAATGTTCATTTCTCCGCAAACAAAAGTTTACGAAGGCATGATCGTGGGCGTTGCGCCAAAAGCGGGCGACCTTTCTGTCAACGTATGCAAGAAAAAACAAGTTTCAAACATGCGTGCTTCAGGCTCGGACGAAACTCTTCGCCTTATCACTCCAAAAAATCTTTCGCTTGAAGAATGCCTAGAATTCCTTAACGACGACGAACTTTTGGAAGTTACTCCACTCACATTAAGAATCAGAAAAAGAATTCTGAACAAAGGTGCTAGGGAGAGAGCTAGTAAGTAGGCGATGGTTGTCTAGATACAAATTTCTGCACCACTTTGAAAAATTAAAAATTAAAAATTAAAAATTAAAAATTAAAAATTGTGGTAAAGCACTCGCGGTGCTCGTGCAATCTATATTTAAAATGATAATGGGAGCGTTACTTGTTAATAGTAACGCTCCCATTCTAATTTCAAATATAATAGCATGCACGAACAAAGTTAGTGTTTTACCACAATTGTGACCTACTAAATGATAAGTATTTTACAAATTGATATTAAAAAAGAAGGTCAGACGCATCCAACCTTCTTAAGATGCAATCTAAGATTTAAATAAAATCATAAATATACATCGCACTTACATATATATATTAACATATTTGTTATAATTATGCAATACTTTTATTAGTTATTTAACTAAATTTCTAGCTATTTTTGACAAATAATCGCAACTCTTGTATTTTTTTCTTACTTTGAGTCCCTATACATCTAGTATATTCAGAAAATGGTAAAATGTTGTACAATCTAACTGCTATCGCTTCATATTTATTTATAAATGTCGCTACTTCTGTTTTTGACACACCTAATTTTCTTAGCATCATAACAATAAAGATTATGTAATCTATCGAATATTCAAAATCTATCATTGAAATATTAGTATCTTGTTCGACACTCTTTTTTACTGATTTATCAATTGATGCCGACCTAAATCTTCCGTCATAGACAACGCCATTATGAGCTACTGCATTTCTTAAATCTTTTAAAAAGAATATATATCTGTGAAGTAATTCACCATTTGAATTATTGACTTTATTTATATGCAATTTTTCTGATATATCTAATTTTAAAACTGGCTTAAGTGCTAAAATAAAATTACCAAATTCGCCAAGTGTTAAGACTTCGAAAATTGCCCATATTGGGATATCTTCATTTTGTTTATTGACAAAATTGCATATAATTTTATTTCTTGCAGAATACTTTTCCTTTATTACAGCATATATCCTTTGTTGAAGATTAACCTTTTTTTGCTGAATGGCTAATGATGCTTTATCATTTAAGCCATTTCTTCTTGCGTAAAAATAGTTGTTTAGAGCAATATGTTCTACTTTTTTTAAACTAGAATCATTTGTATAGTCTAGGATTTCACACAATGCAACATTCTTTATCGCTGTTTCAATAAACATGACCTTACTATATAATAAATCCTTTAATGAATTATCAAAATCAGTGATAGCTATTAGTTGATTGATATCCGTTATTTTTAAATGATTTTTGCTGTTATTATAAAATCGATATCCCTTAAATGAATGATAATACCCATTGTTTGTGAGCCACGATTTATTTTTGCTCCAGATGTCTATCCCGTGTCTATCCCTCAGATGCTTCATCAATGAATTTATTGATTTATACTCCATACAATACTCCTAGCTTATTTAAGCAATTTTAACCACATTTACTATATCCACAGTTTCTGCAGATGTTGCAACCGCCTTCGTGTTCTAGGATTCCGCCACATTCGGGGCAGCTGTCGTGGGCTGGGCCGTAGTTTTGTTGGACTGATTTTTCGATTGGGGCAGACACCACATCTTTCACTTTTGTTGTGCCGATGGGCATTTTCATTGTTTCGGCTGGGGAAGTGCTGTCGCCGAATTTGCCTTCGATTTGTTTATATTGTTCGTTGATTACGTTCACTTTTTGAATGATTTTGGCAATCGCGTCTGGGCAAGATGTGCATTTCATGCCTGATTGGCGGATTGTTGATGGGCAACGGATACCTTTTAGTTGACCGATGATATCTTCCGCTTCGATTCCGCTTCGAAGAGCAAGCGAAACCAACCTTGCTGTTGCTTCTGATTGAGAAGGGCAACCGCCCGCTTTGCCTGTGTTTGTGAAGATTTCCACTATGCCTTTTTCATCAAAGTTTGCTGTGATATAAAGGTTGCCACAACCGATACCAACTTTTTCGGTGAAACCTTGCACCACCGCTGGGCGTGGGCGTGGTTTTGGCACGAAGTTTTCTTCGTAGCTGTTTGGGCAATCTGTGCAGTTTTGTGGGTCGCACGCTTTCACAACGCTTGCACCTTCCACCATAACTGGAACTTCAACGATTTTTTCCACTTCAACAATCTTTTCGACTTCGACGATTTTTTCCACTTCCACAATCTTTTCGATTTCCACGATTTTTTCAACTTCCACAATCTTTTCAACTGTTGCCGTTTCAGCTTCAACCGATTTGATGTTCAAAACTTGGTTTTGTCTGCTTCCGTCACGATAGATTGTTGTGCCTTTACAGCCAAGTTTATATGCAAGTTTGTAAACTTCGTCCACATCTTCTTTTGTTGCACTGTTTTGGAAATTAACCGTTTTTGAAACGGCATTATCTGTATATTTTTGGAAAGCGGCAAGCACTTTGACATGCCAAATTGGTGAGATATCATGTGAAGAAACAAACACGCGCTTGAGGTCTTCTGGGAGTTCTTCGATGTGGGCAAGCGTGCCTTCGTTGATGATTTTTTTCATGAGTTCATCTGAATATAGACCCCTTGCGACAAGGGCATTTTTCAAGATTTCATGAGTTTCCACAAGCTGAGTGCCGTCCATGATGTTTCTGATATACGCATACGCAAAAACTGGTTCGATACCAGAAGAACAGCCCGCAAGAAGAGAAAGAGTGCCCGTTGGCGCAATAGTTGTTACTGTGCCGTTGCGGACTGGCTTATCGTTTCTGAAAATACTGTCATTGAAAAGTGGGAACGCACCGCGAAGTGTCGCAAGATATTCGCTGTGTTTTTTGCCTGTTTCTGTGAGAAAGCTCATGATTTCTTCAGCTTTTTCCACGCACTGTTCGCTGTCGTATGGGATACCAAGAATAAGCATCAAATCGGAAAAGCCCATGATACCAAGCCCGATTTTTCTTGTTTGGCGAGTGACTTCATCAATCTTTTCGATAGGGTATTTATTAACTTCGATAACGTTATCAAGGAAGTGAACAGCTTTTTTGATTGTGTTTTCATATTTTTCCCAATCGATTTCTATGCCGTTTTCAGTTTCTTTCGCCATTTCAATCAAGTTGATAGAGCCAAGGTTGCAACTTTCGTACGGCAACAGTGGTTGTTCGCCACAAGGGTTTGTGGCTTCGATTGGACCTTGCTTTGGAACGATGTTGAACTTGTTCACTCTGTCAAGGAATATAATGCCAGGTTCGCCGTTCAGCCATGCTGATTCCACAATTTTATCGTAGACCATTTTGGCAGAAAGCTGACCTGTGATTTGTTTTGTTGATGGGTCGATAAGGTCATACATTTCATCCGCTTCAACCGCGTTCATGAATTTTTCTGTTATGCCGATAGAGATGTTGAAGTTTGTGATTTCTGCATTGTCTTTTTTGCAGTTGATAAAAGAAAGGATATCAGGGTGATCAACGTTCAAAATGCCCATGTTTGCACCGCGACGTGTTCCACCTTGTTTCACAGCTTCTGTTGCGGCATTGAAAACTTTCATAAAGCTTACAGGGCCAGATGCAACACCGCCAGTTGATTTCACAACCGCGCCACTGCTTCTTAGGCGAGAGAAAGAAAATCCCGTTCCGCCACCGCTTTTGTGAACCAGCGCAGCGTTCTTGATTGTTTCAAAAATCTCTTCCATAGAATCAGGAACAGGCAAAACAAAACAAGCAGAAAGTTGCCCCAAATCTTTTCCCGCATTCATAAGCGTTGGAGAGTTAGGCAAAAATTCCATGTTTGTCATCATTTCATAAAATTCATTTTGCGTGTGCAAAACAGCTTCGTCGCTCGCACCAAATACTTTGTCTGCCGAAGCAATAGCCCCCGCAACCCTTTCAAATAGCCCTTCTACCGTTTCGATAGTGTTGCCATCCTTGTCGCGTGAAAGATATCTGCGCTCTAAAACTGTTCTTGCATTGTCTCTTATTTTCATGTCAATACCCCCATATCTACCATTTTTTTCCAAATAAAATTTTTGCCAAAACACTACATATAGTGTTTTTTGCACGAAACAAGAGTATTATACCACAAGATGTAGTGTTTTGCAATAATTCAGATACAATAATTTTCTATTTTTTATATATGAATTGTAAAGTTTTCTAGCTGCAAATTTATGCACCACGTTTTTTAAATTGAAAGGCGAAAGGCGGGAAATTCAATCCTTTGAAAATTCGCGCTTTTTTGTGAATTTCCGAATTGTTTTTAATAAAAAAGCACCTTGTCAAAATGCTTGAACGCAAAATTGATAAGGTGCATATTTATAAATATAAGTTCTTTTAATAATATTATATTATGTTATGTTATATTATTAGTTCATTCCTACTTCTAGGTCTGAAAGCATTGTGTCCATTGCTGTCACGCCACCTTCAACCATGTACCAGATAATTGGGTCAAGGAATACTACGTTTCCATTTTGCCAAGCTGATGTTTGACCTACGATTTCGTTGTTTAGTAGGTCGTATGCTGCAGTTGCACCTTCTGTGCCGATTGCTGAATCGCGATCAAGAACAAAGATGTAGTCTGGATTCATCACAAGAAGAGCTTCATAGCTCGCTGCATCGCCGTGTGATGTGTCGATATCTGTTCCAACGTTTTCAATCCTTAGCGTTACTCCACTTCGATAAGTTTTGCCACGCCACTAAGCACCACGTCGGGTTTTATTTCGCTGGTTTCCAGCCATTCTTTTGTGGTTTCGCCCGTCATGACAAGCGTTGCCACGAAGCCGTTTGCTATGCCAAATGCTATGTCTGTTGCTAGTCTGTCGCCAACCATGGCGATTTTATCAGCGGGCACGCCGGCTATGCTTTTTATCACTTCGGCGATTGCTGTGTGTGGTTTTCCGCAGATGACAGATGGCATTTTGCCCGTTGAGCTTTTAATAAGCGCCATCATCGCGCCGATATCAGGCTGATAAACCACATCGGCGGGGCAGTTGATATCGGGGTGAGTTGCGATATAATCTGAACCGAGCGTTATATATCTTGTGATTTTGACAAGTTTTTCATAGGTGAGCTCTTTATCGTATCCCAAAACGCAGATGTCGGGAATGTTCGGCAGTTGGCACAAAACACCTTTTTCGTCGTTCCACATGTTGATTCCGCTATCTTCGAATTCACTTTTTAAACTTTCTGTGCCCACCAAATAGACACTTTTGCCGTTGCAATTTTGTTTGAGATAATAAATCGTTGCGCCACCAGCTGTCAAAATGTCACTTTTGTCGCATTCAAGACCCATGCCGAGCAGTTTTTCGTGGTATTTCGACGTTGAAACAGAAGAATTGTTTGTGAGAAAGATAATTTTTTTGCCGATTTGCTTCAAATGCGTTATCGCTTCCTTCACGCCATCCAAAAGCTTACCTTCGAGATATATTGTGCCGTCGAGATCAAACAGATAACATTCCACATCGCTGAATTTTTCCAAACCCATATTTTCACTTTTCCTTTATAGTATTTTAAGCAAAAAGGGAACTTTCGCTCCCTTTTGTTTTATTCTTTAGTTATTTATATTTTTATATGTTTTTCTTACCAAAATCAGATGCAACACAAAGATTGTTAGTGCGCCGATTGCAAAAACATAACAAGCCACGCCGATTGTTCTGAATCCGAACAAATACCACATCATCCAAATGCCGAACAAGTGGCAGATGACTGCAAGCGCGTTGAGCGTTGCAACCGCCCATTTTGGAACGATTGAAATCATTGTTGCAATTCCGCCAACAACGGCGAACATCATGCCGA
The DNA here is from genome assembly GCA_044426085.1 of Bacillota bacterium. Classification (GTDB taxonomy): domain Bacteria; phylum Bacillota; class Clostridia; order Christensenellales; family CAMQZB01; genus JAWXUU01. Next base: position 95,808 of record JAWXUU010000006.1, read on the forward strand.
AATTCATGGCAAACGGCAAATGACTGCCGATAAGTTCATATTTTGCAAGCAGTTTTGAGCCGTATAGTATGTATGGATACACACTTGGGAACACATCGCGAAGAGAAACGAACACCGCACTGGACATTTGATATCCCAAAACGTCGCCGTAGTCATGCGAAAGATATACCGTTGCAAGCCCGATTGCTGTGTAGACACACATCCAAAGGAAAAGACCAAACAAAATCATTTTGTTTTGTTCTTTTTGTGGCTGATAAGAAACTACGCTTGTTTCAAACGTGCGAGTTTGGAATTCACTGCTGTCGAATTCTTGATTGCTTGCTTGCGGAGTTGTTTTTTCGACTTCTTCGCTTGCAAGAGTTTCAATATATGGCACGGCAGGAACAGGATCACGCTCTTCTTCCTTTTTGCCACCCAAAATATCAGGCGCTTTATCGTATATCGCGAAAAGCGGATTTTGATTGTTGAATTCTTCCATAGTTTTTGGGCGTGGTGGGTTTTCGGCAACGTGCATTTCTTCGCTGATTTTTTCCGCTTCAGCAGATTTTTCAGGTTGGATTTGCGCCACAGCACTTTCATCTTGATCAACAGTGATATTTGAAAGCGAAACTTGCCCCGCGTTTTCTGGCTTTGGTGCGACAGTGACTTCACCGCTTGCTTTCACCGCTGTTTCTGGTGGCAAAACCCTGTGGCAATACGGACAGATGATTGTTCCAAGTGCAATTCTTGATTTGCAATAAGAACAAAGCTTTTCTTCCACAACCGCAAGATTATCCGACCCACAACGACTGCAAGAAATGGCATTCCCTTCACACATGTTTGAGCATTCACGACATATCTTCATATATATCTCCCTTTGCTAGTTATATTATTTACTTATACTTTCCAAAAAAATGCATACTTCCAGCATTTCTACCATTATATAACCTTTTTGCGGACTTGTCAATATTTATTTGAATAAAATCCACCAAAAGGACGATTTGGGAGCATTCTGCGTGTAGAAGGAGGATTTTAAAAGTGAAAAGTGTCGCTAGCGTAGCGTACGCCTGAAAGTGAAAAGTGAAAATTAAAAATTAAAAATTAAAAATTAAAAATTAAAAATTGTGGTAAGGCACTCGCCTTCGGCTCGTGCTTTCAATTATATGTAATATGGAAAGAGCATTACTTGTTAATAGTAACGCTCTTCTAATAATTTCAAATATTAATAGCATGCACGAGCAACGCGAGTGCTTACCACAATTTTTAATTTTTAATTTTTAATTTTTATCGAGCTCGCAGAGCGAAGCCTGTTTTTAATTTTTAATTAGCAAAGCTACGCTTTGCCCTCCATATCAACATAAAGCCTAACCAAGATATTTGCGGTTTCGCCGTAGCTTTTTGATCCGCTGGTGATTCCTGAGCTTGTTAGGTATAGGTTGTTGAACCAATCGCCGATGTCGTCGAAAATTGTGTCGTAGTCTTGCCAGAAATAATATTTCGAGTTGATAACTTTTATTGTGGTTTCGGAAAATTCGCCAAGCACGTTTGCATAGATTTCCGTGTTGTTGCTGTCGTAGCTTTCGGAAAGCAGAATTTGTGCAATCACCACGTAGCCACAATATTGCAGATATTCGTCTTCAGCATTGGCGAGCACGTAATAGGCGAAAAAGTTTGCTTCGTTTTCTCGCATTATCCCCTTTGAATGGGCAAGTTCGTGCGCCATTGTGACGGGCTGACTGACCACTGGCGAATATGTGTTCACGTTGCTTTCTGCGAAAAATGGCGAATAATATCCCGTGAATCCCGCATAGCTGTTGATAAATCCCAAGGTGAGCTGTTTTGGATAAGTTTCGAATTGCGAGAAAAAGTCGCTGTCAAACTGCTGATATTCCACCAAAATAAGTTCCGCAATTTCGTCGAACGTGTATGGCGAAACTACGTTGCCGTTTTCGTCGATTTCAAAATTATCTTCCAACGCTTCCGCTTTGTTCGCAAAATAAATTGCCGCAGCAGAAACCGTTTCGGCATCCGCCGTTGCTTCTGGCAAATTCAATTGCGGAATTGCTGAGTCGCGTTCGTAGCTCATGGTGAACAGCGTGAGAAACAACACGTTTATTGAAAGTGTTGTGATTATCGCGAAAGTCACAAATCCGCAAAGATAAGTGTAATCACGTTTGCCATCGACTTTTTTCAGCGATTTTATCGTTTTCACAATGAATATCAACACAAAAACTATCGCAAGATACAGCGTGAGTTCTGTTATTGAAAATGGGAACAGGTTGGAATATCGCGAAAGTAGATAAAGTAGCCACCTTGAAATCCCGCGTGAGAAGATGTATTCTCGCACATAGGCACTTTGGCGGAGCAGTTGCAAAATGCAAATCATCGCAAGAAGCACGATTATCGTGCCCACGCTTTTTTTGTGGGTTTTCAGATATAACACGCACTTTTTAAATGCAGATTTCGATTTTTCTTTGATTGTTTCAAGAGTTTTATTCACCATTGCCCCCTTGTGTTTTGGTTTTTGTTGTTTTGTTTTTTTGTTGTTTGATTGTTTGCGTTTTTTGATTGTTTGCGTTTTTTGATTGTTATATATATTGTTATATATATATTGTTTAATATTTATATTGGTTTTATTTGTTTTTTTCAAGATTTTTCACAAAGTTGCCGTTTTGCATTATCACAACTTCACTGCCATCGCTTCTTTTTGCGGTCACTTTCAAATCGGGCGTGCCAATCATGAAATCGACGTGGGCGATTGAATCGTTTAGTCCTTGCGCGAAGAGTTCTTCTTTGCTGTTGTCGCCGTTATCCACGCAGGAATTGTAGCCTTTTCCAAACGCGAGATGACAAGATGCGTTTTCATCGAACAGCGTGTTATAGAAAATTTGGTTCATGTTGGAAATACCGCTGTCCGCTTCCACAAATGCGATTTCGCCAAGGAATGCGGAATTTTCGTCGGTTGCGATTATGCTTTTCAACATTTCTTCACCGCACACAGCAAAGCAATCCACCGCTTTGCCGTTTTCGAACTTCACCCAGAAATTATCAATCAGCACACCTTGGTGGGAAAGTGGCTTTGAAGAATACACTATCCCGTTGGTTTTCTCGCGGTGTGGCGCGGAAAAAATTTCTTCCGTTGGCATGTTGGCAACAAAGTTTACCCCGTCTTTTGCAATCTCGCTTGCACCCGAAAAAATCGATTGTGGCATCATGCCCACAGTAAAGTTTGTGCCAAGTGAATTTTCAAAGTGGAAACTTTCGAAGCGTTCGCCGTTTAGGAAATCGCACATTATTTCTTGACTTTGGTTGTGCTGTTCCCATTTTTTTGTTGGGTTTTCGCAATCGAGATACATCGCTTTGGCAATCATGTCGCCGAGTTTTTCTTTTGCGATTTCGCAAGGCAAGTCTGGAAACACCTTTTTTGCCCAGCCGTCGGTTGGAACAGAAATCACAACCCAACGCACATCATTTGACATCGTGCGGTTGCGAAACGGTATTGTTTGCTTGCCTGTTGCAACTTGCGACGCATGAAGTTTTTCTTGGGGTATGCCCGCAAGATTATCGGGATTTTCCGAATAAATGGAAATAAAACAAGCACCCATTTCGGAATACTTATTGTTGATTTCCGCGTGGAACTGATGTGGATTTGAAAGCGTTTCAAGCGAGCAGTTTTCAAACTTAGCACGCGTCAAAACTTCATCGTTGTGGCGAACAAAAACCTCGCTCGCCCCAGCGGCGTAAGCTTCTTTTGTGAGCACGCGAGCAAGATCGTAAAGCTCCACAGGGCAGTTGATAACCACCGGCTGTTGCGGTTGCACATTCACCCCAACGCGAATGACTAGGTTTGATAGTTTAGAATGATATTTTTTCATTGAGAAATCCTTTTTTTTTGGGTATATTTTTGTTTTGGGAGAAGTTTTGGTAGGCTTGGGTAATTGGAAATTAAAAATTAAAAGTTAAAAATTAAAAATTGTGGTAAGGCATGGGCTTCGCCCTATGCATTCAATTATTAGATATGATAATAGAATCGTTATTTTCAAGAAACAACGCTACTATAATAATTTCAAACAATAGCATGCACGAGCAAAGCAAGTGCTTACCACAATTTTTAATTTTTAATTTTTAATTTTTAATTTTTAATTTTTAATTTTTAATTAGCAAAGCTTCGCTTTGCGTTGCTTTGCATTGCTTTTACGCAATCGAAAGCTCATAAAGCTTTCTAAAGTATCCGTCTTTTTCCAACAATTCTTGCACTCCGCCCATTTCTATTATTTTGCCGTCTTTTACAGCTATCACGATGTCTGAGTTCATGATTGTGGATATTCTGTGGGCGATTACAATTGAAGTTGAGCACGCCATAAGCGATTGATAGCTGGCTGTGATTTTCTTTTCTGTTACGCTGTCTAGCGAGCTTGTGGCTTCATCGAGAATCACGATGTCGCCTGAATCAAGCATTTCACGCGCGATTTCAACAAGCTGTTTTCCGCCCGTTGCCATTGTGGCGATTTCAAGCGGGGCATCGATATCGTCGTTTTCCGCACAGATGTAGCACTGCTTCATTTTCGCGATGATTTCGCTATCTTTATATCTGCCTTTTGGGTCTAGATTTTTTCTTAGCGAGCCTTCGAACACGAACGGGTCTTGGCACACCATGGAAATTTCCGACCACAAACTTTCCTTGCTGATATCTTTCAGCGAGTTGCCAAAGATTTTTATATCACCTTTATATCCCACATAAAATCCCATGATAAGGTTGCAAATCGTGGTTTTTCCGCCACCCGATTCGCCGACGATTGCGACGCGTTTGCCCATTGGAATTTCAAAGTTCATATCCTTGATAAATTCCTTTTCCCCAAAAGAAAAACTCAAATTTTCAAAGGCGATTGCAGGCGTTTCGCCCTTCTTATTTTCTTTCAAATCAAGCCCGTCCCTTTGGATTTCTGGCAATTGCAACATTCCATTTATTCTGTCTGCTGAAGTCTTCGCTTTTTGGAAAACACCAAACAACGCAGATATATCAGAGAATGGTTTTGAATATTGATTTGAATAAACCAAGAAAGTTGTTATCGACCCAACCGACATTGAAAGAAGAATACCGCAAAGCCCAACCGCGATATAAATCATGTTGTTCAAAATCCGTTGAGTTGGGTTTATTAGTGCGGAATAAAAGTGAGCTTTTTGGCTTTTGCCTTCTAGATTTTTATTCATCACGTCAAGTTTAGCCTTTGTTTCTTCATCCGCCGAAAGGTTTCTAACTTCGCTTGCGTTTTTGATATGTTCTGTTAAAAATGTGTAAACTTCGCCTTGTTTTGCACGTTCTTTTGTGAAATATTTTTGTATGTTTTTTGCGATATAACCTGAAACCATGATTGAAATTGGCGTTGCAAGACCAACCACAAGCGCCATTTCCCAACGCAAGAACAGCATGATTATAAGCGTTGACAAAACCAAACTTATCGCTTGGAAAATGCTTGCAAGCCCTTGCGAAACACCGTCCGCCACGTTGGATATATCACTTGTCATCATTTGGGAAATTTCACCTTTAGAAATCTTGCCAAGGCTTTGCATATCCGCGTTCAAGATTTTCGTGTGCAGTTTTTCTTCGTATTCATAAACTAGCCCCGCCGAAAGATATCCGCCAAGCTTTGTTGAAACATACTGCATAACTCCGCTGATAATTGCAAAACCGCCCGCAAATGCGAGATACTTCAAAAACAGTTCCCACGTTTGATAACTATCAACTGCCTTACCCACGAAATATGGGAAGAACACCGAAGACACACCGCTGATAAGTGCGAACAAAATAACAAAAACCGTTTCTTTTCGCGATTTTATAATGCTTCTTACACTTGTCATGACACACCCCCTTGCAACTCGCAAAACTCGCGATATAGCTCGCACGATTTCGCAAGCTGGCTATGCACGCCCATGTCGATCAGTTCGCCGTTTTCCAAAACGAGAATTTTATCGCAGTGCATGACGTCTTTTATTTTTTGCGAGAGCACAACCACATTTTCGCAGTTTTCAAATATGAACTCTCTCACGTTTCTTGATGTTTCGGAATCGAGCGCGGAAAGTGAATCGTCAAGAATTATCACGCTTTTTTGCTTAGCGACCATTCTTGCAAGCGACACCCTTTGTTTTTGACCGCCCGAAAGATTTGTTCCGCCTTCCATAACGGCGGTTTCGCCCGCGTTTTCCTTTTCTATCACAAATGGGCAAATAACTTGTTTCACTCTGTTCAAAAATTCGCCATCGCTTTTTTCGCCATCGCCGATTTTCAAATTATCATCAAGCGTGCCACCAAAGATGACCGCCTTTTGCATTACGAACCCAAATTTTTCCAAAATACTCTTTTGTGAAACATCCTTTGCATTCACACCGAACATTTCCACATTTCCACCCGAGTTTTCCAAAAATTTCAACAGACCTTCGAAAAGCAAAGTCTTGCCCGAGCCTGTTCTTCCAACCACGCCAATCTTTTCACCTTTCGCCATTTCAAAGCTGATATCTTTAAGGGAAAAACCCCTTGCTTGCAAACTGAAATTTTCAACTTTCAAAACACTTTCGTTTTCACTGTTGAGCTCGCCATTTTCAACAAACCCTTCTTCGAAATTTTCCATGCCGATAAATTCACCAATCCTGCCCCAAGATGTGTATCCCCTTGAAAGGATGTTGAACGTGTTGACCAAAACGGAAACCGCAAGACCAAGTTGCAACATATATGTCACGAATGTTGAAAGGTGGGCAACGTCCACTTGGTTTTTCAAAACTAATGTGTTTGCAAAAATCAAAACACCCACCACGCAAAGATTCACAAACAGAGTTGTTGCCGGCGCGAAAAACGCGTTGATTTTGTTGATTTGCTTTGAAACATCTTCAAGTTCGCGTGCGGTTTTTTCAAAGTTTTCCGATATTGTGTTTTCCAAATTAGCACCGTGTATTTGCAAAATACCTTCCGCTGTTTCTCTTCCGAAAAGCGAAATGCGTTCTAGCACTTTTTGGTTTTGACGCGTTTTTGGGATTAATTTTTTTGTGTTTTTGCCGATAAGCAATGCCAAAAATGGCAGTACGCACAAAAATACTATCGCCACTTGCGTGTTCAAAACAAACAACATCAAAACTGAACCGAGCGCGATAAACGGCGTTCTTGGCACAATTCGAATTAGCATTGCAATCGCCATTGCAACTTTTTCCACGTCGTTTGTCGCAAGCACCACCATTTTTTTTGTGGAAACATCCCTTGCGTCTTTCGTGGAAACTTTCAGCGTTTTATCATAAATTTCTCCGCGTAGCCTAGCGGAAATTCTCGCTTGCGCAACCGATGCTTGATACTGACAAACAAACGCGAAGCAATATCCAAACAGCACAAACAAAAACAGAAGCACAAGCGGTTTCCACACATCAGGGTTGCCAGCAATGCCATACGAAATCGCCGTGCCCATCAAAAATGGCAGTGTCACTTCCATGCACGCTTCCAAAAATTTGAAAAACGAGCCGAGAAATATCCTTGCCTTGATTTCTAAATAATATTTTTTCATTAACTCTTATCCTTGATTTTTATGTTATTTTATAATTTTTTATAGTTGTTGTTTTGTGGGCTCTGCCCACGCCCGCTCGGGGCTTGGTTTTCTTTGTGGGCTCTGCCCACGCCCGCAAGGGTTTGAAACCCTTGACCCCTATTGGGGGTTTCGGGAAGTGTTTTGTTTAGAAAAAACGCGTTGCGTTTTTGCTGGTGGGGGGAGTGAACAAAAATGCTTTTTGCTTATCCCTTTGTTTTTATGTTATTATTTTATTGTTCTTAAATCAACATCTGTTTCCACTTTCATGACAACGGTTGATTTTAATCCCCTTGAAAAGAAGCGTTCGCCGTATCGCTTGTTGATGTCGGCTTCTGATAGGTTGGTTGTGAAGATTGTAAGTTTGCCCGACATGATTCTTGATTCTAGCAGACTTACAAAATACGGTTTTATTTTTTCCATATGAATGATTTCCGCACCCAAATCATCGACAACCAAAACGTCGATATTCATAAGCAAATTATATTCATCTTTTATCCTTTGAATGGGATTGAAAGAAGTTGCGTTTTGCATGTGGGAAACAAAAAGTTCTTCCATATTAAAAGAAGAAACGCAAAGCCCGCTTGCACCCTTTGCAATAAGCTCCGCCAAAATTTCCTTCGCAAGGTGAGTCTTACCACAGCCAACATGACCTTGCAAGAAAAACACATGCTTAGAAACGCTTGGGTATCGCGAAATAAATTCCTTTGCGTAGGCATAAAACTTGGAAAGTCCCGCGTGATTTTTTGCAAACTCCGCCGACTTTTCAAATCCAATCGCCCCGCCCGAAACCGACAACCTTTTTGTTATGTATTCAAGAACGTAACCCTTGAAACAGTCGCAGTCGCCATTTTCCGTTTTGCCTGTGTCGCCACATTTTTCGCAAGCAAAGCAAGTTTCCAAATCGGAAACTTTGAGGTTATATTTTTTTAGAGCAGTTGAAATTTCACTTTCGATTTTTGTTTCAAGCTTTTCTAAACTTTCAAAATCACCGTTTGAAACCCTAGCTTTTGCAATTTCAAAAGCTAGCTCACTCCTTTGCAAAAGAAGTTTTTCAAGCTGTGTGTCCCCCTTGATTTTGCACTTGTTGTTATATTGTTTTTCACGAGCCAAGCTGGCGTTTTGCGACACCATACTTTCGGCATAAAGCCTTGCTTGGGCGTTATTTATTTGCATCATAAAACTCTTCTCCAAATTTGTTTATCACAAAGCCTGATACCTTGCAAAAATTTCTTTCTAGAACTCGTCAAGCGTTTCCAAAGCAGAAAATGCACTTGCGATTTCTTCGTTTGTATAGTTTCTTGAGATGATTTCTTGCGGTTTGGAAGAACCGCCACCACCGCCATATTGCATTGCAGGCGCTGTTTTGGCTTCTTCGATTGTTGTTATGCCACCCTTTTGCCAGTTTTTCAATATTGAATGTATGTATGGCAACGGACGGTATGTCCCCACTGCTTTTTGGCTTGCAAATTCAATCATATCCGCACCAAAGCCAAGCCTTTCGAACCTTGCATAACTGTTTCTGTCGTCGCCGTTTGGTCTTCTTTCTTGACCCAAAATTTTCAGCATGCGTTTGATTTTTTCTTCCTTTTGCCAGAATTCCGCCATGTATTGCAACAGCGCTTCTTTGGTGATTATGCCAAGCTTGGAAAAACTTTCCACTTTGTCGGCAAGCCCTTCAAGGGTTCTCACGCCTGAAAGGAAACTGTTTTCTGCGATATAGATAAGTGCATCTTCCGAAAAGCCGAGAACGTCCACCCATCTTCTTATATAAACATCAACTTCCGTTTCCAAAACTTCCACATAAACCGCAACCGCTTTGTTGATTTTTATCGCGAGTTCGAACAGCATATTTTTGTGGTTTTGATACTTGGTGATTTCAGATTTTTCAAACACCTTAGAGCCGTGAAGTTCAAGCAGCAACGCGTCTAGTTTTTCCATGCTTTTTGAACCTTTCATAAGCTTGCCCGCTTCCAAAATTGCATCTTCCGAGAAGCCCATATTTTTCCATTTTGCAAGTGTGTTCATGTCCTCCATTTCCACCTTGCGTTTTATTTTGAGCGCGGAAAGCAAATCGGAAACAACTGAAGACTGCATGAAATAGTTGTTGAATTCCGCTTCCACTTGGCTGTATGTTTTGATGTTTTTATTTTTCAAATTTATCGCCGTTTGAATGATATATTTTGAAGGCACGTTCTTGCCGTTTCGCTTCACCCCATACCCAACAACAAGCAAAAATGCCTCTTGCGAAAAACCGTAGCCTTCCATGAAATTATAATACTGAACAAGCTCGTTTGGGTTAATCATTCTGCCCGTTATCATAAGTGAAAGTTCCTTGTTGAAGTCGGCATATTTGTTCGGGTCGAATTTTTTTGGACGGAACACCCTTGAAGAAAGGTCTAGATATTCAACGAAAAGCGGGTTTTGACTTCTGATTTTCACCACCTGCAGTTCTTCCCAATGCATGAATCCTTCCAAAACTTCTTCATTTGAAATCCCAAGCCCCTTTGCAATTTCTGAAGTTGTTGCTTCGCTTGTGTTTGATATCAAAAAAGCGCCGTATAAATACACCTTGATTTGAAGTTCCGTTGCGTGTTTCATATATTCCGACAAAAACAGATTTTGTATGTCCGTTGCACTTTTATACATATATTCAGATGAAAATTTGATTGTAGATTTGCTTTCAAAATTATCCATGCTTTGCCCCCTTTTGCATTTTTTGCGACAGTATATGCTATTTCCCTTGAAAAATGTGGTGGTTTGGTGTATAATAGGAAATATATAGCATTTGATTTTCAATTTTTTATTGAAAATGTAATCACTTTCATTCTATCAAATTTAAATTCTTTTTGCAATCAAAACTTGAATTTTCGTTTGATTTATTTGAATTTATTTATATTGGGGGACAAATGAACAAATTTTTATCACCAGAGGAACTTTGGCAGAAATTCGATATTTCTGGCCCACTTTTGGAAGAAGTCTTGCAAACCGATGTGTTTGGCGACTTTGTTTACGAACAAGTGATGTTCTCTGGTCAAAAATATGACGACGGCGTTTGCAAAATATTCGGCGTGCTTGCATACAGCGCAAGTGCTCCTAAACCTATGCCTTGCATTATGCTTGTGCATGATTTTGGCGGTAGGGTTGATTATTCCTACATCGATTATTTCCTAAACCTTGGTGTTGCGGTTTTCATGTGCGATTATTCCGGCGCTCGCGATGGCGAAAGACACACAATTTTTCCGCCTTCAAAAAGCCATATGAACTATTGCGAAAACAACGCTTCTGATATCACGCGCGGGATTGAAAATTCCGTTTGGATTGGTGATACGCTTGTGTTTAGGCACGCGCTTAAATTTCTTCGCAGTCAGCCAATTATTAAGGTTGACAAAATCGGGGTTGTTGCGTTGGGGCTTGGATCTATCATCGGATTCCACCTTGCTTTTTGCGAACCACAGCTTTCTTTTTGTTGCAACTTCCATTATGGCGGTTGGCGTGATTTTGAAAACATCCTTTCTCAACTGGATTCAGAAATGGCAAAATACCTGCTTGTGGTTGCACCGCAAGTTTATTCGCCCCTTGCCAAAGTGCCCGTTTTTCTTTTGGGTTCAACAAATTCTGCAATCGGCGACAGCGATAAAATTTTTGACACTTTCGCGCGTTGCAACGGCTTGATTTCTAACTTTTTATATCTTGCCCCAAACAGAATTTCAACTGTTGACCATCTCGCAACAAAAAACTTGCGACTTATTTTGAATAAATACCTAGCAGATGCCCACATCGAAATCCCTTTCGCACCCGTTTTGGAATTCACCATTGAAGACAGTTCAATTTTGGTTTCTTGCAGTGTGGAAAAGGAAATCGCGATAAAATCCGTCACGCTTTATTATTGCCAAGGGGATAATCCACCACACCTTCGCGCGTTTAAGCCATATAAATTGGTTTTGGCGTCTTCTGGAAGCTACGTTGGAAACATTCCGCTTTCTTCTTCACTTGCGACTGTTGCAATGGCGAACGTGCAATTTGCAAACGGGCTCACGCTTTCTTCAAATCAAATAAAAATCGCGCCGTTTGGCGACACAATAAAAAAACACAACACACTTTCAACAGGTCAGCGCGGAACTTTTTTCCCACTGGGCACGTTGAACTTCCCAAACGCTAATCAATTTTTCAGCGATAAAAGGCAGACTGTTTCGTCGCCTTGCGCATTTGGACTTATGGGCGTTTGTGCACCGCGCATTGCAAGCTTTGCACTTTCCGATCCCACCCTTGAAAAAACAAATAAGACTTTGCTTATCCAAATATATTCCGACTTGCCACAAAAAATTAGGCTTCTGCTTTCCGAAGGGAACAGCCACGACGCGAATTTTTCAACCACCATCGATCTTGTTGGCGGAGAGCTTTGGCAAAAGGTTCTGCTTGAACCTTCCGACTTTGCAAACTCGCAAATGGCTTCGCTTGAAAACTTCGAAGATTGCCACTTGCTGTTTTTTAATTCGGAATACGACTTTTATATTTCAAGCATGATTATGGTTTAGCCTTTCAGTTTTTCTTATCAATTTGAAAAATCACATGAAAAATTGATAAGATTTCCCCAGAATGGGAAAACTTTGTGTATAACTTATTTATTTGCGGATAAACATTTATTTGCGTTTTGCGGATAAATACTTATTTGCGTATAACTATAATCAAAAGGGGACTTATGAGCAATAACAAATATGAAATTTCTCAAACTGAACTTGTGGATGAAGAAAATTCGAAAAACAAAAAACCGCTTCCAAAAATTTTCACCTACATCGCTTTTGCACTAGCGCTTGTGCTGGCTTTTTTTGCGGGTACTGCTGTGAAAAATTACGTGCTTGTGCCGGTGGAAATCGCACAGACTTCTATGTTTGACACCCTTGAAGATGGCGACAAGATTTATGTTTATCGACTTGCCAATATAGAGCAGTTTGACATTGTGGTTTTTGACGAGCCACTTGTGAATAACAACTGGGTTATCAAACGCGTGATTGCTGTTGGCGGTCAGGAAGTGGAAATCACCGACGGCATTTTATACATCACTGAAAACGGCGTGACAACTGCATATATCGAAAAATACGTTTACGGCAACAACATCACTCAAGAAAGAGTTTACATCCCCGAAGGATACTATTATCTTCTTGGCGACAACCGCGAGGCAAGTTACGATTCGGAAGATTACGGCTGTATTAACGTTGAAAGAATTATCGGCAAGGCTGTTTTTGTTGACAGCGAAAATGCTGTTGTGGTTGAATAAATATGTTTTGTGGATAAATACAAGGCTGTTGTGGTGAAGTAGCTGTTGCGGTTTTGATATTGAATAAAAAATACTTGCAATTTACATTTATTTGAGTTATAATATACCATAGATGAGATATTTTTATATTCTCATAAAACAAAACTTTGCAGTTTATAAGGAGCAGACATGAATTCAAGAAAAAATATCACAATTTTATGCGTGACTATGATTTTCCTTTTGGTGGTCATTATGATTTTCCAATTTGTGACAATGGCTGTTCAATCTAAAAATAACGAGCAATTGCAAGCGGATATCGCAAGCATGGAAGTCGCTATTCAAAAAATGACTGACGAGATTGAATACCGCGAAACTATCCTTTATATCGAAAAATACGCAAGAGAAAATCTTGACATATACGGAGAAAACGATGTTATCTTTGTTCCAAACTCATAACAATTTGAATACTTCAGCGAATGATTTCGCTGACAATCAAAGAACTGCCAGCAATCACGCTTGCAGTTCTTTTGCAATTTCCCCAAATGACAATCCGCTTAATGCTGAAAATTGCAAGGCAAATTGCAAGGCAAATTGCAAGATTGATTCTAGGGGCAAGTTTGCTGTTATCGACATGGGGTCTAATTCATTTCGCCTTTGCATTTTTGATGATGCGAAGTCTGGGGATGAAAGCAAGATTAAGTTTGTGGAAACTTGCCGTCTTGGCGAGGGTTTTCACGAAACTTTGACAATTCAGCCTGTCCCAATGGCTCGTGGAGTGGAGACTTGCGAGAAATTTGTGGAAATTTGCAAAGAAAATGGCGTTGTGCGAATTTTTTGCTTTGCAACTGCGGTTGTGCGAGAAGCGAAAAATCGCGATGAATTTATCGGCAAAATTGAAAAGCTTAGGCTTTTGGTTCATATCCTTTCTGGCAATCAAGAGGCACTTTGTGGCTTTTTGGGGGCTAGCGTTGGGGTTTTAGGCAGTGGCAATTGTGATTGTGATGATAATGACAGTTCTGTCAAGCCAACGGGGGAAGTTGATATTTCGGAGCAAACCGACATTTTGGGACAAGACGACATTTCAGAGCAAACCGACATTTTGGGACAAGACGACATTTCAGAGCAAATCGCCATTTTTGATATTGGCGGTGCAAGTTTTGAAATTGCAATTGGCAGTTTAGGTGATTTTGTGGGACTTTTTGCGGGGGCAACGAATTTTCCGACCCACGATGAAATAATCGAAAAATCAAAAGGGACATATTGTGGCTTATCCACATTTCCACTTGAGTTTTCCCACTCTTTCAAAATGGGTGCTGTTCGAATGACCGACATGTTTTTGGAAGATTTTGACAAATTGAATGACTACATACTTTCTGTTTTCACCGAATTTGAAAAGTCGAGCGGAAAAAAACTTCGCTTAGACAAAATGAAATGCGTTGGCATTGGCGGAACTATCACTTCGCTTTGCGGACTTGTTTGTGGCTGTGAAAACTTCAAACCACAACTGCATGGCTTTGTTTGCGACAGCGAAACAATTTATTCGCTTGCCAAACACATTCAACAGATGACGCCCATTCAAAGATTGTCTTTGCCATTTTTGAAAGACAAGCGAAAGGAAATCATCGCATCGGGAAGTGAAATTCTCGCGCTAGGCATGAAATTTTTTGGTGCAGAGCAAATCACGGCCAGCCTTACGGATAATCTTGAAGGGTATAGGCTGTATCTTGGGATTTAAAACAGTTTTTGTGGCATATATGTGGCATATATATTGCATTTGCTTTATTGTATTTGCGAATAAAGTACGCTTTCTTTTTGTGGGCGTGAATTCGCTTTTGCTTGCTATATAATTTTAACCATGAAACCTGATTTTATAAAAGTTTAATATCTATTACACATCACGCACTTTTGGCGGTGTTTTGTGATAATTTGTGATATTTTGCGGTGATTTCACTGCATAATTTACTTTTTACAATATCGTCAAATATTTAACAAAACTAGGAGAGAGACATGGACACGACAAAAAGAATTATTTCGTACATTATTTACGTTGCGTTGACACTTGGGTCACTTGTGGCGATTTATTTTTCGTTACAGCAAATGGGGGTTGAAAGCTGGCTTTGGACAGCACTTTTCCTTGCGATTGGATTTTTTCTTTCTAATTTTATCTACATTTTCATTCACGAACTTGGGCATTTGATTGGGGGATTTATTGCGGGATTCAAATTTTATTCCTTCAGCGTTTTATTTTTGAAATTCATCAAGATAAACGGCAAGCTTAAACTTCGCTTTTCTCTTTCTCGCGAGATTGCGGGATACTGCCAAATGATTCCACCACACACGAGCAATCTTGAAAATGCGTTCAAAAAATATGTTGCGGGCTCTTTAGTTTCTTCAACTTTGTTTTTGGCTGTCGCACTTTTTGGCACTGTGTCACCATTGATTTTTCCTACATTCTTTGCGGGTAAATCACTTATTTATTCTACATTTGCACTCGCATTTGTAGGCACTTTCCCAACCCACGTTGCGAACTTTTCTGAGCTCACACCAAACCCAACAACAGACGGAGCTATTTTGCGTGGGCTTAAATCTAATTCGCCAACAGCTCAAACTCAAATCAAAATGATTTCTATTCAAAGCTTGCTTTTCTCTGGAACAAGACCTGCAGATCTTGATAAAAACCTTATTGAAAATCTTTCTTTCGACGATGAAACATATATTTATGCGCCACTTTTTGAATCTTATAAATTGTCGCATTATCTAGATTTGAAAGATTATAAAAACGTTATCACTTCAAGCGATTTTATCAAAACACACTTTCGCGATACCAACGAAGTTTTTCATCAACTTCTTTTGTGCGACGTGTTTTATGTTGAACTTGTCTTGAAAAAAGATATTGATGAAGCAGAGCGTATTTATTTTTATATTGCCAAGTTTCTTAAATCACATCTTGATATTTCAACGCTCAGAATTCGCATGGCAAAAGAAATCTTTATTGATTCGACTTTTTCGCAAGCACTTAACACTGGCGTAAAAGCAAAAAACCTTGCGGAAAGCTACGAAGCAAAAGGCGGGGCAGATATGGAGTGCGAAATTATCGACGAGCTTTCAAAAATCGCACGCGAGCAAAAGGAAATTCAGCTAAGAAATTCCACTATTGATTTCAGAGCTGTTGAATAATATTTTAAGACAAAACTAAATATTATATGATATAATGCCCTAAATAGCAGTTGAATGTTTATTTTAGGGCATTTTGCAAATACATTACTATATATTATATATATGCATTTATAATTGCTGGAAAAAATTGCCTGTTAAACTCAGTTTATATTTTTCTGTTATTATAAACCACATACAAAATTAGGAGATAAAAATGATAATTGATTTGATACTTATCGCGATCGTTGGATTGTTTGGATTTCTCGGTGCAAAACGGGGATTCACAAATTCCATCCTTTCTTTCGTTAATAAAATAGTTTCGCTTGTTGTTGCACTTTTACTTGCTAAGCCATTCGCTAGCATACTTTTACAAACACCACTTGCAACGCTTGCAGAAAATATTGTTTCGCCACTCACAGAAATTGCTATACTTTCTGATACTTCAATCACAACTTCCATACAGTCTTGGATTTTGATTGCATTTTCTTTCGTTATAATATATATTGTGGCGTTCCTTGCTTTCAAACTGTTGCAAGCACTTGCAGATTCAATCACAAGTTTGCCGGTTTTAAAACAACTTGATTCACTTCTTGGCTTTTGCCTTGGTATTGCATCTTGCATGATTGCAGTTTTTATTCTGCTTGCAATATTGAGTATTTTCCAAGATACTACGCTTTTTGCGGGATTATTCGACAAAATTGACAATTCTTACCTTACAAATTTCCTTTATAACAATAATTTGATTATGAATATTTTGTTTTCTGAAGAATTGACTGTTGCCGTTGAAGAAACTTTGGATAGTTATTTGCTTGCATAATGTTCCACGTGGAACAATTCTTTTTGTAAAATTAAAAATTAAAAACAGGCTTCGCTCTGCGAGCTCGATAAAAATTAAAAATTAAAAACAGGCTTCGCTCTGCGAACTCAATAAAATTAAAAGAATGTTCCACGTGGAACATTCTTTTTTTATCTTTGGTATTTTAATATATTTTTCTTTGGTATAAGCTTTTTATATATTATATATTGTTTAGTTTATTGTTCTTACTGGCAAAACCATATATAAGAATTCTTCGGTGCTATTTTCATCTGATTGAATATTTGTGACAATAGCAGGGGTGCTTGACTTGTTGAACTTGATTTTTATGAATTCATCGTCTAAAACCCTTGTTATATCAGTGAAATATTTAGGATTGAAGTTGATTCTGATTTCTTCACCGTCGTGATTTACTCTGATTTTTTCTTGCATATTACCAATTTCTGATTTCGCGCCAATTTCGAGAATTGAATTTGAAAGATAAAAATTAACAATATTTGAGCGAATTCCGCGTGTGAGAATACTTGCTCTGTCTAAACTTGAATCAAACTCATCTTTTTTCACAACTGCGATAGTTTCGAATGATTTTGGGATGATATTTTCATATTTGATAAATTCACCTTCGATAAGCTTAGAAATAAAGGTTGTGCCTTCAATTTCCACCATAAGTTTTTTATCATCGACATAAATTGTGAAAATGTGTTCATCCTTTTCGATAAGGCGAGAAATTTCTTTCAACGCTCTTTGTGGGATGATAACTGAAATATTTATTGATTTTTCTTCCAATGCTTTTTTGATAAGCGCAAGTCTGTATCCATCAAGGGCAACGCATTTAAGTTCGTAATCATCAGTTTCGATAAGGCAACCTTTCAAAACAGGGCGGGAATCTTCTGTTGAAACACAAAAAGATGATTTGTTAACCATATCTTTAAATTCGCCTTGCAACATAGAAAAATGTTTATCTTTCGCGATTTTTTCGATATCTGGGAAAGCTTCACGTGAATTACATTGCAAAGAAAACTCGTTATCACCGTATTTTACAACAATTTTGTCTTTAGTTTCCAAAAACAATTGAATTTGACCGCTACCAATTTTTTTAATAAGATCAGCGAAATATCTGCCAGGAACAACAGCTTCACCTTCAATAAGAATATCCGCAGTGATACTTTGCTCAATAGCAATCTCCATATCAGTTGCAGACAATATTAATTTGTCATCTTTTGCCGAAAGTTTAACACACTCCAAAACAGGACTTGTTGTTTTTGTGCTGATAGCACTTGAAACTTTCAAAACCGCACTAAGCAAACTTGATCCATCACAAAGAACTTTCATAATACGCTCCTTTATTTTTTTATTTATTTTTGTTGATTTATTTCATATAAATTTTACCATATAAATTGGGAATGTGCAAGTAAATAATTAAAAATTAAAAATTAAAAATTAAAAATTGTGGTAATGCACTCGCGTTGCTCGTGCTTTCAATTATAATTGTCTACAAGTAACCAAACGCTTTAACAGGTCACAATCTAATAATATATAAAGACTTAAAAATTGAGTGCACAAGCGAAGCGAGTGCATAACATAAATTTTTAATTTTTAACTTTTAATTTTTAATTGATTAAGCCGATAATAAATTCAAAAAACGATTTCTAACAAAAAACCAAAAATAAAAGGTTAAAACCCCATAGATTATATACAAATAAGAATAGTAGTAGTAGTAGGGGGTGTGGAAATGTGGAAAAGTGGGTTTATGCCTTTTGGCGTAAGGGATTGGCGTTGTGGATAAGTTGTGGAAAACTTGTGTATAAAATAAAACTTATCCACATAATGTTGTGGGTTCGTAATTATAAATATTGGCAGAAAATAAAAAAACTAGGCAAAAATGCGGATTTTGTAAAAGTTATCCACAATTTGCCTAGTTATCCACAATTTGATTTGCACACATTCGCACAATGCGAAATTCCCTTATTTTATAGGGGATTCAGCCTTGGCAGGTTTTTACCGCGTGGATAAATTCTTGGGCTTTCCACAGACTTTTCCACAATCAGGAACGATCTTTCGTTTTGGCTTTCGGAAATAGAAAGCTTGTGAACAGTCATTTTGTGGCAATGAAGAAGTGAAATGGCATTTTTTGAAATTTCAATCTCCTTTTCTACATCGCCTTTAAAACAAAGTGCTATGCCCCCCATTTTCACAAGTGGCATTTTATATTCTAGCAGTGTTGGAAGGGGAGCGACACCGCGCGAAACCACAACGTCGAAGCTGGCACGCTTTTTGGAATGTGCGAGCTCTTCAATGCGCGAGTGAATTGGTGTCATTTTGTCTAGCCCAAGTTTATCGCATGCCATTTGCAAAAAGGCAACTTTCTTGCCACGGGAATCGCAAAGGGTGAAAGATAAATCAGGGCGCAAAATTTTCAAGGGGAGTGATGGAAAACCACCGCCCGCACCAATATCGCAAACGCTGGCGTTTTCTTTTATGAATTTGCCACCAAGCATGCTGTCAAGAAAATGCTTGTGATATATTTCAGTTTGGTCGGTGATTGAAGTCAGGTTGTATTTTTCGTTTTCTTCAATCAGGATTTGATAGTATTGTTCAAGCTGAGCTTTTTGCTTTTCAGTAAGAAAAATATCGAATTTTTCAAACAGAGAAAAGTCGGAAAAGTTGGCAGTTGTTTTTTCAGCTTGCGTGTTTATTTCGCTCATATAAATCTCTTTTATTTTATTTCACTTGCGTGATAAATTCATTATACAATAAAAAACAAAAAAACGCAATAAACAAATAAAAAGAATGTAAAATCTAGGAATTATTTATAAGCAAAACAGTTGCATTTTTATAAATATATGATATAATATTTTTATCTAAAAAAAGTGGAATAGTATTGATAAATTTTTAACGAATAATTGGCAATCAATATGTATATAAACGGGATAGAATAATGCAAATCCACGGCGTGGATATAAACGAAATAAAAAAGAAAACTGTGCGGAAGTGATTTCGCAAAATGCTTGAAACGGCAGAAAATAAGGAGAATATCAATGGCTAAAATCATTGCTTTTTCAAATCAAAAAGGTGGAGTTGGTAAAACCACAACAACGGTGAACGTTGCGACATATCTTGCGCAAAGCGGACAAAGAACTTTGCTTATCGACCTTGACCCACAGGGCAATGCTTCAACGGGGCTAGGAATCAAAAAAAGTCAACAACTCAAGTCGGTTTATTCAATTCTTTGTGGTGAGGAAGCTGCAAAGGATGTTGTGATGCCGTCTTGCGTGGAAAATCTTTCGGTTATCCCATCAAATATTGACCTTGCGGGTGCGGAAGTTGAACTTGTTTATTTGAAAGAACGCGAAAAGGCGCTGAAAAAAGCTGTCGACACTATTGCTGATGACTACGATGTTATCTGCATAGACTGTCCACCTTCGCTTGGGCTTTTGACAATCAACGCGCTCACATGCGCAAACCTTGTGATAATCCCAATCCAAAGTGAGTTTTACGCACTTGAAGGGCTTTCTCAGTTGATAAACACAATCAAGCTTGTTGTGAAGCATCTCAACCCAACATTGAAAATCGAAGGGGTTGTTCTCACTATGCTAGATTCAAGATCGCTCATTTCACGTCAAATTTCTGCGCAAATCAAGAAGTATTTCGGCGAGAAGGTTTTCGAAACTTTCATTCCGCGAAACATCAGGCTTTCTGAAGCACCAAGCCACGGCGTGCCCGTTTTGATGCACGACCCAAACTGTGCGGGCGCGATTGCCTATAAGAAACTTACTCAAGAAATAATACAAAGAAATTTGGAAAGTTAAGGAAAAAACTTTGGATATAAAAGGTAATCTAGAAAGGGAATGACCGCGGAGTTATTATTGAATTTTTTTGGATTGCTGTTCGTGGAGAAAAAACGTGAATATAAAAGGTAATCTAGAAAAGGAATGACCGCGGAGTTGTTATTGAATTTTTTGGATTGCTGTTCGTGGAGAATAAACGTGAATATAAAAGGTAATCTAGAAAGGGAATGACCGCGGAGTTGTTATTGAATTTTTTGGATTGCTATTCGTGGAGAAAAAACGTGAATATAGAAGGTGATCTAGAAAAGAAATGACCGCGGAGTTATTGTTGAATTTTTTGGGTTGCGATTCGTGGAGAAAGATTATGAAGAAAGGATTAGGAAAAGGATTGAGTGCGCTTTTTGAAGACACTAATTCAGAATACGAAGGCGCGGGCGTCAAGACGGAATACGTGGAAAAAAGCAGTGAAATTGCTGTGTCGGAAATCCACCCAAACCCAAACCAGCCGAGAAAAATATTTGATGAAGATGCACTTGAGGAACTTAAAAACTCAATAGTGACACACGGTGTGATATCACCAATCATCGTGACAAAAGACGACAGCGGATATCTTATCGTTGCCGGCGAAAGAAGATACCGTGCATGCGTGCTTGCGGGATTGAGAACTATGCCGGTTATCGTGAAAGATTATTCGCCAAAGAAAATCGCGGAAATCGCGCTTATCGAAAACTTGCAACGCGAGGATTTGAACGTGGTGGAATCTGCGCAAGGCATATCAGAACTCATGCAAAAATACAGCCTAACTCAACAGGAAATTTCCGCAAGGCTTGGCAAGTCTAGATCCAATATCGCAAACATTCTCAGAATTTTGCAACTGCCAAACATGGTGATTTCATACGTGCAAAGCGGGGCGCTAAGCTTCGGGCACGGAAAAGCACTGGCCGGGATTGAAAATAAGGAACTCTGCGAAATCATCGCAAGAGAAGCGCTGGATAAAAATATGTCGGTGCGCGATTTGGAAAAGAAAATCCAAAGCGTAACGAAAAATAACGTCGGCGAAAATGAATACGTCAAAAAAGAAAAAAAACCCGTCGTGCCCGACGAAAATATCCGCGAGTTCGAAAGACTGCTCACGCGTAAGTTCGCAAGCAAGGTGTCTATCACCGGCGATCAGGCAAAAGGGAAAATCGTCATCGAATACTTCACTAAGGACGACCTTGAAAGATACTACGATATCCTTATCGGCGAATAGTATTTAAGATTGGCTTTTTTGTGGGCTCTGGCTTGGTTTTTTCGTGGGCTCTGCCCACACCCGCAAGGGTTTGAAACCCTTGACCCCGATTGGGGGGTCATGCACTTTCGTTGGGTATTTTAAGATGCTTCGCATCTTTGCAAGAAATTTAAGTTCAATTTCAAAATTTTGATATGTAAGAAAGCTCTCGCTTTCTTGTGGGGTTGTAACCTACAAGAAAAAGCGAGAGCTTTTTAAAATGCCAATTGGCAGAGCATGCCTTAAAAACTTTTGAAAAGGCGAAGCCTTTTCTCAGTTCCCAAACTCCAAACCTGAACCCCCAATAGGGGTCAAGGGTGGTCGCCACCCTTGCGGGTATGGGCAGAGCCCATGAAAAAAGCCAAGCCCCTTGCGGGTATGGGCAGAGCCCATGAAAAACATTTTCAATTCGTATTCCGAACTCGTATTCCGAACTCATATTCCCACTCATATTTTCATAGAATAATGAAAAAGGGGAAGTATGCGAATAGAAAGGGATTTTGACACGCGTGGATTATCGGCGATGAACGTGGGTGGTGTTTGTGATACATATATTGAAATAGAAAGGGAAGAGCAGTTGGGACATGTTTGGTCGATTATAGGTAATCGCGATTATTTTGTTGTGGGCGGTGGAAGCAACACCGTGTTTGGCGATGTATATAACGGCGTAATTTTGAAATTGAAGGGTGAATTTTGCAATATGAGAGCCACTGGGACAGGGTTGATTTGTGGTGGTGGAGCAAGCCTTGGCAAAGTTTGTAGGTTTGCGATGGAAAATTCACTTTCGGGGTTGGAGAAATTTTGCGGAATACCTGGCAGTGTTGGCGGTGGCGTGAAAGGCAATTGTGGGGCGTTTTTGGGGCAGATTTCCGACGTTGTGCAGTGGGTTGAAGTGCAGAACGGAAAAAAGGTGATTCGCGTGAATAACAGCCTTTGTGGATTTTCCTATCGCAACAGCAATCTGCCACGCGGGATTATCACGGCGGTGTGTTTCAATCTTCAAAAAGGCGATAAAACAGAGATAGAAAATCTGCAAAATCAGTATATAAAAAGGCGAAAGTCGAGTCACCCGTGCGAAAAATCATGCGGTAGTACATTTAAAAGAGCAATGGGGACATGCGTTTCCGAAATGATAGATAAAGCAGGACTGAAAGGATATCGCGTGGGCGGTCTGGAAGTTTCAACAGTGCACGCGGGATTTGTGGTGAACATCGGCAGTGGCACGCCAAGTGACTTTTTGAAAATAACAGCGGATATTCAAAGGGTTGTTTATGGGAAATATAAAGTGGAGATTGAGAGGGAAGTTTTGTTTGTGGGAAAGCGGAGCGGAGCGAAGCTTCGCTAAATTAAAAATTAAAAATTAAAAACAGGCTTCGCTCTGCGAGCTCGATAAAAATTAAAAATTAAAAACAGGCTTCGCTCTGCGAGCTCGATAAAAATTAAAAATTGTGGTAAAGCATTACGCTATCGCTACATGCATTTCAATTATAATTGGATTCAAGTAACCAAACACTTTAACGTTTCACAATCTAATAATGTAAGAAGTCTTTAAATTGAATGCACGAGCAACGCGAGTGCCATACCACAATTTTTAATTTTTAATTTTTAATTTTTAATTTAGCAAAGCTCCGCTTTGCTTTCCCCTTCATTCGTACGCAACACTAGCCACGCATTTCCCATGCTTCTCAAAATTTCTTTCTCTTATTGATAAAATTAAGCTTGATTTACTTGTAAAAATTCGCAAATAAGTGTAGAATATAGGATAGGGAAGTAATATAATTCCCTAAATACATGCATAAAACATGCGGGAGGACAAAACGTGTTATTTGGTGATTATCACACACACACAACATACAGCCACGGCAAGACATCTATTGAACAGAACGTGCAAGTGGCGGAAAGTCTTGGCATTAAGGAAATTGCGATAACGGATCACGGGTTTGGTCACATAGCGATGGGAATGAAGCGTCGCGACGTGAAAAAAATGAAGCGTGAGATTGCAGATTGCAACGAAAAATATTCGGTGAAAACTCTGTTCGGGGTGGAATCTAACATCATATCAAGGGATGGCGATGTGGATTTTCGAAAGGATGAAATCGGGATTTTTGATGTGATTTTGTGCGGATATCACAAAGGCGTTTGGGGCAAAACGTGGAACGAGTTTTGGAAGTTCATTGCGAAAAACAATTATATGAACATGTTTCGTGAAACGCGTTGCGCTGATTTTATTGCGGAATACACTAAGGTTTATATCGAAGTTATCAAGAAAAATCCAATCGATGTGATAACTCATCTGAACCACGATATATATGTCGACCCAGTTGAAGTTGCCAAGTGCGCAAGGGATTATGGCACGATCATAGAACTCAATTCTAAGCGTCAGCACTTCACTGATGAACAGCTTTTGAAAGTTGCCGACACAGGCGTTGATTTCATAATTTCAAGCGACGCACACCACTCAAGAAGAATCGGCGATGTCGACCTTGCAATGACACAAGTGAAACGCGTAGGTCTCGATTTGAAAAGAATAGTGAATATAGATAGATTTCCGATTTTTAGAAGCAAAGCGTAGCAAAGCAATGCGAAGCATTGCTTTGCTATTAAAAATTAAAAATTTAAAATTAAAAATTGTGGTAAGGCATTCCGCTATCGCTACATGCATTTCAATTATATTTGGCTACTAAAAGCCAAACGCTTTAGCAGTTCACAATCTATTAATGTAAAAAGGCTTAAAGATTGAGTGCACGAGCAACGCGAGTGCTTACCACAATTTTTAATTTTTATCGAGCTCGCAGAGCGAAGCCTGTTTTTAATTTTTAATTCGCATAAGGCGAACATAAACCCCTTGTCGATTTTCGACTAACAAAAAAAATAGGTACCTAAAAAAAACAAAAAAAATGAGTTTTGATATAAGAGTTAAGGATGAAATTTTAAAATTGCGGTATGCGCGCAAGGAGGAGCTTTTGGCATTTTTGTCGGGGGTTACTCACACTTGTTGCGAGCTTGTTTTGAGCGGTGCGGGGCTTGGGTTTGAAATCACTTCGGATTTCGACACGATTCATCGCGTGAAGAGTGGTTTTGAATATTTCTTTGGCGGGTTTGAAGAAATCAACGATCCGCTGACATACGAATCGGAAGAAGACGGCAAGTTTGTTTTGAAATATCAAGGTGGCAATGTGATTGCCATGTTGGAAGCACTGCAAGTTTTGTCTGGTGAATACATAAATTATGGCTTGCCAAACTTTGGCGAAGGCAAACTCAGCGCGGGCATGAAGTCGGCATATGTTGCGGGCGCGTTCGTTGGCTCGGGCAAGTTGACTGTGCCGGAAAAATCACGTGGCGGATACGCGGTGGAATTTTCCTTCACCCACGAAGAAACCGCGGTGGAGTTTGAAAAATTATTGCTTGAATACGGCATATTGCTTACAAAAATCGTGAGAAAAGAAAGAACACTTCTTTTGGCAAGAACATCAGAAGCGGTTGCGGATGTAATCAATCTGGTGGGCGCGATGGAAAGTTTTTGGGCGTTTCACGATTTGATGGTGAAACGAAGCCAAAGCGAAAAGGACAATCGCACAATCAATTGCGTTGTTGCAAACGAAGATAGAAGCGTGATTGCAAGCGTGAACCAAGTGCTGGCAATTGAAAAAATCAAGCAGAGCGGAACGTTTTTTGAACTGGCAATAAATCTGCAAGAGATTGCAAATTTAAGGCTGGAAAACCCAAACGCTTCCATTGAAGAACTGGGCAAAATGGCAAATCCACCCGTTTCGAAAAGCGGAGCAAATCACCGCATACGCAAGATTATGAGCATTGCGAAAACCGTTGGGGACTTATAAAAAGTCGCAACGCAACAACCAATAAGATAACAAAGTAAATAAAATATAAAAAGGCGGGTGAAAACCCGTTTTTTTTGCGAAAAAAAGTTAAATTATTTTTCAAAACCTATTGAATTTACGATTTTTGTGGAGTATACTGTTTGTAATATAAGTGATATAAAATCGCTTATGAAAAAGCGGTGAAAATCGCGATGCAGGGGGTGCATTTTATGAAGATAACTGAAGCAGTGTTAAATAAAAATTTCGATGCGCACGTATGTCAAGATATAGTTGTTGTCGCAAACAAATATCAATCTGAAATCTTGATTTGCAAAGGTATACAAAAAGCCAATGTGAAAAGCATTATGGGGGTGATTTCCCTCATGCTGAAAAAAGGTGACAATATCCTGATCTCTGCCAAAGGCGACGACAGTGAACAAGCAACAAAAGGCATGCTGGAATTTGGATTCTTTGATGTGAAGTAGGCAACGCGGAGCGAAGCGAAGTGTTGAAAAGCAAAGCGTTGCTAGTGTAGCGTACGCATGAATGGGAAAAGGTGAAAGGTGAAAGGTGAAAGGTGAAAATTGATGTAATGCACTCGCGTTGCTCGTGCTTTCAATTATTTAAAAATTTAAGGGTACACATTTTATTATGTGTACCCTTTTGCGTTATAGTGCGAAAATGCTATCTTTTTTGTAGGATTAAAAGAGTGGAAAAAATGATTTTTTTTATTTTCGCAATTTTTGCCGATTATTTTTCGTTGTCTTTATCTTTGCTTTTATGATAGTCGTCAAGTTGGTTTAGTTTGCCGTTCACATAAGAGGCAAATTTCTTGATTGACTTGCCAAGTTTTGACAGCATAGCGTTTACTTTGTTGTTGAAATTTTCTTCGAATTTTTCGAAATTTTCCTTGAATTTTTGTTTTCTTGACGCCTTTTCTTCTTCCGAAGCAGTTGCGTTATCAATTGTGCCAAGCCCAGATGTCAGCTCGTTTGCCACGTCTTTTGGCGAGCCGAACGCTTTCAAAATTTCATTTTCAGCGTATCCTTCTTCTGTTTTGTCAGAAAAAAGTTCGTCGTAGTAGGCAAGAATTGTTTGTTGTTCGCCTTCTTCAAGCAGGGCAATTTCAAGCGAAAGATTGTATCTCCATTCAATATAGTTCATTATATATTCTCCTTTACGCCAAGAAAAGCGTAGATTTTTTCCATTTGCAGATGCTCAGCCTTGAACAATTCAAGCCTAGCAATTCCTTCTTTTGTGATTTTATAATACTTTCGAAGTCTGCCACCAAACTCCGCCGTGTGGGTTTGGGCATATCCCGAAAGCTCTATCCTTTTCAATATAGGGTAAAGCGTGGATTCGGTGATTTCAATCAGCGGTGAAACAGTCGCCAAAATCTGATATCCATAACTTTCTTCGTTTTGAATACTCTTCAAAACGCAAACTTCCAAAAGCCCCTTTTTCATTTGTGTATCCATTTTTTCTCCTTATGCAACGAATTGCGAAGCAAAGCTTCGTAAGTGAAAAGTGAAAAGTAAAAAGTGAAAAGTGAAGGTAATGCACTCGCAGTGCTCGTGCTTTCAATTATATATAATATAGTATGCACGAGCCAAAGGCGAGTGCCTACCATACTTTTTCACTCTTCACTTTTACTTATTGCCTAAAAAAGCAAAGCTTTTTTAATACTCTCCATAACATGATACTATGCACTACATAGTATTCATACCCCTATTATATACCACAAACAAAAGTTTGTCAAGGGGTTTATTGAAATTTTAAATTGACAATGGGGCAAAAAAAGGGGTATAATGGTAAAAATGGGAGAAATCCTTATTGGGAGGAGAGATATGAACAATCAGATATTACTAGCAACTGATTTTCGCAACAGTGCATTTATGTATTTGCTTGCGGGGATAATCGTTGCATTTGTCGTTTTGATGAGTGTGATTTTCATGATTCACGCCTACAAACGCGGTGAAGCGCTCGGCATGGAAAAGGGAAAAATGGTGGGGGTTATCAAATCTTCTGCGCTGTTTTCTTTTGCGCCATCAATTGCGATATTAATAACAGTGCTTACACTTGCCGGCTCGCTTGGCTTTCCGCTTCCTTGGATGCGACTTTCTGTTATCGGGTCGATAACATATGAAGTTCCTGCGGCGCAAGCGGTTTCCGATTCTATGGGTATGACGCTTTCAAGCGTTGGTGCTTCGGAACTTGGATATTCAACAATTGCTTACGTGATGACGTTTGGTATCATTTTTGGGGTGCTTTTCATTCCATTCCTTGTGCCAAAGATTTCGGGCGGTATGGTGAAACTCAAAATGAAAGACGAAAAGTGGTCTAAGATTTTTTCCGACGCGCTTTTCCTTGGCTTGATTGCGACTTTTTTGGGGGTTGGAATATACGGCAGAACAACCAATCGTGTGACAAACGAAACAATCGACCCAACAACGGGCAGTATGCTTGTTTCAGTTCTCACGCTTCTCACAAGCATGGTTCTGATGATTGTTATAGGAATTGTAATCAAGAAACTCAAAATCAAATGGTTGGAAAATTATGCGCTTCCAATCTGTATGATAACAGCGATGGGCATGGCGATTTTGTATAATGCAATCTTGCCGTCTGGGCTTTTTGTTTAGGGGGATGACATTATGAAAAATAAAATGATTTCAACAGATAAGCTAGGTGCAATCTTTGTTTATATCGGTGCGTTTCTCATTATCAGTGTGCCGTTTATAATTTCTGTATACCTTGGCATTTGGCCTTCTTTCCAAACAATCGTGCTTCCGCTTCTCAGCATACTCGCGATTTATTTGCCGGTTCAAATCATCGAAATTGGCACGTATGTTCCAATGCTCGGCAGTGGCGGATCGTATCTTGCCTTTATCACGGGGAATATTTCCAACTTGAAAGCACCTTGCGTGATGAGCGCGCTAGACGCAAACAACGAAGTTGCAAGCTCGCCAGAAGGCGACGTGATTTCCACGCTTGCTGTCGCTTCAAGCACTCTTGTCACAACTGTGGTTTTGCTTGTTGGCGTTATGCTTTTTGTGACAACCGACCTAGCAACTTTGCTTCAATCAGAAGCGTTAGGCCCTGCGTTTGATAACTTGCTTGCGGCACTTTTCGGTGCGCTAGGCGTGGTTTTTGTTTCTAAAAATGTGAAAATTGCATCATTGCCAATCGCGTGCATGTTGCTTATTTTTATTATCGCGCCAGAACTTTATATGGATATCTTCAGCGTGCTTATTCCTGTTTCTGCAGGCATTGCAATCGGTTGGAGCAGATTCCTTTATAAAAAAGGCTTGATTTAGGGGGTAGTTTATGATATACGCAGTGTATGGTGTTTTGGCTGTCATTTTGATTTTGATTGCTGTCTTGATTATAAGAGCGATGAATTTCAAAGCTGAAGAAGTGGGCGAAATTCAAAAAGTCAACGTGGATTTTGATGGCGAAAGAGCGGTGAAAAACCTTTCAACTTTGGTGAAAATCCCTACTGTTTCAGTTTTGGATGCGGAAAATGGCGATTATTCGCAACACGAAAAATTTATAAAAACGCTTGTGGGAATGTATCCACAAATTGTGGAAAAATCCGAATTCACAAGGGTTGCAAACTATGGGTTGATGTTCAAAATCGCGGGCAAATCAAGCGAAAATCCATCTGTTTTGATGTCGCACTACGACGTTGTGCCCGTTGTTGGTCAAGCTTGGAGCTTCGAACCGTTTTGCGGTGAAATCAAGGACGGCTACGTTCACGGTAGGGGCACGCTAGACACAAAAGGCACGCTTGTTTGCACTTGCGAGAGCGTGGAAACCCTTCTTGAAGGTGGGTTTGTGCCGGCAAATGATTTGTATCTTTGCTTTGGTGGTGATGAAGAAATCGGCGGAGAAATATGCAAAAAAGTGGTCGCGCATTTGAAAGAAAAAGGTGTTAAACCAGCCCTTGTTTTCGACGAAGGCGGTGCAATTGTGGAAAATATTTTCCCTGGCGTTTCTAAGCAATGTGCTGTTGTCGGCATATCAGAAAAAGGCATGTGCGATATTTCGCTTTCGGTGAAAGCAAGTGGCGGTCACGCTTCGTCGCCTGATGCCAGCAACCCTGTGAACGTGCTTGCAAACGCAATTTGCAAGATTCAAAACAACCAAATGAAAGCTGATATCATCCCCGCCGTTTCAGAAATGTTGAACGCGCTTGGAAGACATTCCAGCTTCGTTTATAAAATTATTTTCTCAAACATGTGGCTTTTCAAACCGCTCGTAACTAAGATTTTTGTTGCGGGGGGTGGCGAAACTTCTGCGCTTTGCAAAACTACTTTTGCCTTCACCACAATCGAGGGCTCAAAGGCGAATAACGTCTTGCCAACCACTGCAAAAATGAACATCAACGTTCGCGTTCTCAACAACATCACCGTTGCAGATATGGTGGCGCACATCAAAAAAGTCGTTGCCGACGAAAGGGTGGAAATCGAAGTTGTCATGAAAAATGAACCGTCACCTGTTGCAAGCGTGAAAAGCGAGGGATATTTGAAGGTTAAACGCGCCATGAACGCGTGCTTCCCAGAAGTGGTTGTGTCGCCATATGTCATGATTGCGGCGTCAGATTCCCGCCATTATGCGGAAATCTCCGATTGTGCTTTGAAGTTCGCGCCTTTCCGCCTTTCAAAAGCCGACAGAGGTTCAATCCATTCCTACGACGAAAAAATATCCACAAAAAACATTGTGGATGGTGTGGAATTCTATATAAATCTAGTTTCACAATTATAAGAAAACGAATGAAATTTAATTCGATTGCAAAAAATCAAAAAGAAAATCGAAAAGAAAACAAAACACCGCAACTTTGCGGTGTTTTTTGTTTATATTAAATTTTGAAAATTCCTTTTGTTATACAACACTCTAAGAACTTCAACACGTGAAATAGCTGTGTTGATTTGATAATAGATTATGTAGTTTTCAACAACGGCACGCCTGTACGATTTTCCGATTGTACATATGTTGTCGATGATTGAATATGCAAACGGATTGCTTGCAATTGTATCAAATTTTTCTCTGATTTTAGATATGATTTTTATTGCAGTGTTTTCAGCTTCAAAATTTTTTGAAATATACGAAAATATACTATCCATATCTAAAGCTGCATTTTTAGATATAAAAATCGAATAATTATTTTCCATACTTTTTCATCATTTCGTCAAAGAAAGCGGACGCCTCAATCATTTCTTCTCCATTTGCAATAGAAAGTGATACCTCATTTAACATTGCGGCTAGTTCTCGTTTGCCAAATTTGTCATCATAAACTTCTTGGCTCATAATAACCATATCGCCGTATCCGTTTTTTGTGATGTAGATTGGCTCTTGTGAAACCCTGCACATCTCGGAAATACTTGCGGTGTTTTTCAGTTCTTTAATAGGTATAATTTGTGGCATAACACACCTCCTTAGTCTATTTATACCATTATAATACCATAAATATACCAATGTGTCAATGATAAATTCATTCAAATAATTTTTTTCTGATCAATTTCAGATAGCCTTTTTTGAAATCTCTTGGATCACCTAGTATGACTTTTTCTGAATTACTGTATGTTTTTGTTTCAATTTTATGACCGGCAAGTTCAATAGTGGTAATGATATCAGCGGCTTGAAAAAGCCGGTATTGCCATGTTTTGATAGTTTTCATTTCGTAATTATGTAATGTGGAAAAAGAGGCTTTTAAAATATTTTTCAGTTCAATCTGACCATTATCATAGTATATTATAACTTTATCAAAGTTTTCGAAATAATCGCGATTTGAGTGAATAAATAAGTTTATACTCTCTGCCAATTTAGAAAAGAACGACATTTGCGTCTGGTGATACTTTTTTTCAATTATGAATGTTTTGTATGATAAATCTGTGCATTTAATAAAATCAATACCTGTTTTTAAAATTTTCTTTCTTTCGGCTACTGAGATATTGATGTAAACTTCCTCTTTGCGAATCAATGGACCTGCGTGAATAGAATGATTGTTGTAACCAAGCGAAATTAAATCAGTGTCAAAGTGTGCAAGTTGACTATCTATATTTTTTCTTTGATCATGCATAACAAATGTGACTAAATAGTTTGGAGAATGTATATTGAAATCCCCAAAGTCGCCAGACTCATCAACGAATATGCTTAAAATTTTATCCATAGTACGCTCCAAGGTGTATAAAAATAGCGGGGAAAATCCCCGCTGTTGCAGTGTTTCTCGCCACTGCGGTGGACCTAGATCGTAAAGACCAGCCCTTATATGTCTATTATACAGTGTAATTATAGTTTTGTCAATACTATTTTATATATTCGTAAACACGGTGTGAAATTTATGGGGTGTGGCATATATGATATTATATTCATTAAGATAAATAATATTGATTAAACAAAAAATTTTCCGACTTTTTAAAATAAAAACCTATTGCAAAGGGGAGTAAAATTTGATATAATAAAAAAAGGACTAAAAGGGAGAATAGATATGCCAAAATTATATTTTAAATATGGAGCAATGGGTTCAAGCAAGACAGCAAATGCGCTTATGGTGAAATTTAACTATGAAGAAAAGGGGTATAAAGTTGCGCTTTTGAAGCCGGCGACAGACGATCGCGACGGCAAGGATGTCGTGAAATCAAGAATCGGGTTGGAAGGTAAGGCAATTATCATCACGCCAGACATGAACTTGGTGGATTGGTACAGCAAAAACAGCGAATATAAAGTCATCATCGTGGACGAATCGCAATTTTTGTCGGAAGCACAAGTGGAACAACTCAAGCAAGTTTCAATTTCAAGCGTGCCGGTTTTGTGTTTCGGGCTTAAAACCGACTTCATGACGAGAATGTTTCCAGGAAGCAAGCGACTTTTCGAACTTGCAAATTCAATATCGGAAATCAAATCAGTCTGCAGTTGTGGCGCGAAAGCGGAAGTCAATGCAAGGTTGTCAGACGGTAAAATCGTCAAAGAAGGCGAACAAATCATGCTGGGTGGAAACGAAAGCTATATCGGCATGTGTTATAAATGTTGGATAAAAGGGTGATGCAACGCTTTGCGATGTAAGCCAAAATGAAAAAAGTGTTGCTAGCATGGCGTACGCCAAAAAGAAAACGTACGGTATAACACTCG
This sequence comes from Bacillota bacterium, assembly GCA_044426085.1. Taxonomy (GTDB): domain Bacteria; phylum Bacillota; class Clostridia; order Christensenellales; family CAMQZB01; genus JAWXUU01. The sequence goes on from JAWXUU010000006.1 coordinate 128,580, forward strand.
CTTTGCTTGTGCATATCAATATATAAAATCGCAGAAGTGAGAGCACGGCGAAACTGAGTGCCAAATGTTTTCTTTGTAACTTTTAGCTTTTTTCTTGCAAAAAGTAACTGATTTTTTGTATATATATAATATAGTAATGTACAAAACGTAAAAAGGGGGTAAAATATGAATGAAATATATTATGCAATCATAGCGATTTTGGCAATTTTGTTTTTACAATGTTTGCTCGCTTATGTTTATACGGGCAAGATGCTAAACAAAAAACCCTATTCATATCACGGCGGACTTGAACGGGAAATAATGAAGGGGAATATAACAGAGGAGTTCTTGCAAAATTTTATCAGCACAGAATTCAAGATTAAATCACCAAACGGATATTCGATTTATGGCAAGTATCATCTGCAAGCTGTTGCAACAAACAAAACGGCGATAATCATGCACGGTCATGCGGGGAACTACATCTGGAGCTATAAATACGTCAAGATTTTCGCCGATTTGGGATACAACTGGTTTGTGTTCGACAATCGCGGTTGTGGCAACAGTGGTGGCAAAGGCTACACCATGGGGCTTGAAGAATCTTCCGACTTGGTTGCTGTGATGAATTTCGCAAGGAAAGTTGTGCCAACTGCTCAAATCGTTCTGCACGGCGAATCGCTCGGCGCGTCAACTGCAATTTTGGCGTTGGATAGAGATCTTGGCGACGATGTGAAATGCGTGATTGCCGATTGCGGATTTTCCGACCTTTCAAAGGAAGTGAAGTATCAGCTGAACATCAATTATATGCCGTGGCACTTCGTTGGGATTTTTGGGTCACTGCTAACGCAAATCAAGTATGGCTTCTTTTTCAAAAACGTTTCGCCACTGAAAGTTTTGCAGGCGGGCAGGTTTGAAACGCCAATACTTTTCATTCACGGCAAACAAGATAAAAAAACTCCGTGCTGGATGGCGCAGGAAATGTTTGACGCGTATAACGGCAAAAAGGAAATATACCTGTGCGAAAAATCCGCCCACGCAAGAACATATTCAACCGATAAAGTGAAATACGCGAAGTTGGTTGAAGATTTTTGCGAGAAATGGGGGGGCAACGCTACGCGTTGCAATTAAAAATTAAAAACAGGCTTCGCTCTGCGAGCTCGATAAAAATTAAAAATTGTGGTAAGGCATGGGCTTCGCCCTATGCATCCAATTATTAGAAAATATTAAAAGTAGCGTTACTATTAACAAGTAATGCTACTTTTTCAATTTCAAATATAAATATAGTATGCACGAGCGAAGCAAGTGCTTTACCACAATTTCAGGCGTACGCTACGCTAGCGACACCTTTCACCTTTTACCTTTCAATTCGAGCATAAAAGTGTTTTGTATCCAATAAATCAATGACGTCACACACCCATTACTCAAAAATCCCCCATCTTTCCCCGCTTTTTCTGAATAAAAGCAAATAATAAGCAAAAAAGTCGATTTATTTGCAAAAAGTACTGTTTTAGCTACGTAAAACGCTAGACATTTGCTGAAAATGTATGTATACTAGCAAAGCAGCCTTGAGAGAAGGGAACTTCGAAAAGGGTTGTGACACTTACAAATAAAGAGTTTCAAAACTTTTTAAAAAAACTTTGAAAAACTTGTGAAAAACAGTTGACAAAGGGATTGCAAGTGTGATAATATAAATAAGCTGTCACGAAGGGCAGCACGGCAGATTGTTATCCGCCGAAAGCACATTGACAACTACATATACAAATTGAATTACAAGAAATGTAATGAGTATTTAATCAAATATCAGAATGTTATTAATGCAGAAAAGCATTTAAAAAAATCAAAAAATATAACTAGA
>JAWXUU010000013.1:0-58380 GCA_044426085.1 Bacillota bacterium
TTTTTTGCGAGATTGGTGATGGGACTTGAACACGGAGCGACCCGAAGCAACGCGTAGGGGAAAAACATGCCAGTGGCACGTTTTTAGCGGAGCGGCGTGATAGTGAAGTGAGCAAAGCGAGCGAACGGAGCAAGTCCCATCACTCGCACCATTATCGATGAGCCGATATCGAGAGAAGTTGTCACAATAGTGACGGCTTTTTTTGCACCCTTTTTTGCGAGATTGGTGATGGGACTTGAACACGGAGCGACCCGAAGCAACGCGTAGGGGAAAAACATGCCAGTGGCACGTTTTTAGCGGAGCGGCGTGATAGTGAAGTGAGCAAAGCGAACGAACGGAGCAAGTCCCATCACTCGCACCATTATCGATGAGCCGATATCGAGAGAAGATACTTTATTATGGAGTGTCTTTTTTTGTGCCCTTTTTTAGGGTTTTCCTATTATTGAAACAAACCACAATTGGCTTTAGCATATTTCATTGCGAAGCATTCCCATTATTCCCAGCCGAAAAGCCAGATGTAGGATTGGAATTTTTTTTGGTTTTTAGCCACTTTTTGCAGATAGTTTTTTGTTTCTTCAAACGGGATTGCGACAAAAGTTCCGTCGTATATTTTTTCATCTTTAAGCCAAGCGGAAACGTTGCCTTCGCCGGCGTTGTAGGCACAGATGACTGCGTTTTCATCTTCGAATTTATTCGACAGATAATTTATATAAAACACTGCTAAACTTGCGTTGTATTCTGCGGTTAGGAGCATATTTTGGTCGTAGGTTATCCCCATTTGATTTGCGCACCACTGCGCCGTTTTGGGCATGAGTTGGCACAGCCCTGTTGCACCTTTGTTTGAGATTGCCGTTTCACAAAATCCACTTTCTGTTTTTGCAATCGCAAGAAAAAGGGCGGGATTATCCCCGCCCAAATGGTAATATTTTTTTGCGTTTTGATAATCTGAAAAATAACTACAAACCGCCACAACAAGAATGGCGATTGCGATTGTGTAGGCTGAAATTTTCAGCCAGACATGTTTTTTCAAGCGTGTCCCCTTTTGGATTATCGCGTGCTGTTTACAGATTTTTCAACCCGAGTTCAACTTGGTTTTCCAAATTTGCGATATCACCATTGTTTTCAATTATTATATGCAAATTTTCCAAATTTTCTTCATGATTTTTTTGAAAAGACAGCCTTTTTTCTATCTCTGTTTTTGAAACGCTGTCGCGAACGCTTGCCCTTGCGATTTTGTTTTGGTCGCTTGCGAGAATTATCCACACTTGGGAGAAATAATTTTCCATGCCACTTTCAAAAAGCAACGGCACTTCCACAAAATTTGCACCTTGCGATTGGCAACTTTCAAAAATCATATCGAAAATTATCGGGTGCATTATTTGGTTGAGCTTTTGCAAGTTTTTTTCCGACGAAAACGCAACCTGCGAAAGATTCTTGCGCGAGATTTCTCCGCTTTCAATTATGCCGTCACCAAAAGCATGAATCAGCTTTTCTTGAGCCACCAAATAGGCATTTTGCGTGAATTTATCCGCCGAAAGGGTTTTGTATCCCCGCTTTTCAAGCATCGCCATAACAGTGGATTTTCCACTGCCGATGTTGCCTGTTATCGCTATTATGTTCTTACTTTTTTCCATATTTTCACCATAGTTTTTATCACAGAAGAAAGCGTGATTTTAACTTTTTATTTAGCGGATAGCCAATCTTTACCACTTGCCATGCCAATATCTAGTGGCACTTTAAAGTTGAAGTTTTCCATTTCTGTTTTCAAAATTTCTTTGACTTTTTCCACTTCTTCTTGTGGGGTATCCACAATCAATTCATCGTGCACTTGCAAAATCAATTTCGCTTGCAGATTTTCTGATTTCAAGCGGTTTGCCACCCTTATCATTGCGATTTTGATAATGTCCGCAGCAGAGCCTTGAAGTGGCATATTCATTGCGGCGCGCTCGCCAAAGCTTCTAAGGTTGAAGTTGGAGCTTGAAAGTTCACGAATGGTTCTTCTTCTGCCCGTGTAGGTTTGGGCATAGCCGTGCTGTTTTGCACTTTCCACACTGCTGTTCATATAATCTTGAACCTTTGAATACTGTGCGAAATAGGCATCAATGAACGCCGATGCTTGCTTTGCATAAACGCCGAGTTGCTTTGCAAGACCAAACGCTGATATGCCGTATATTATGCCGAAGTTAACCGCTTTTGCAGTTCTTCTGTCGTCGTCGGAAACATCTTCATATGCGACGTTCATGATTTTTGCTGACGTTGCACGGTGGATATCTTTTCCTGTGTTGAATGCATCGATAAGGGTTTCGTCGCCTGAAAAATGAGCGAGAAGTCTGAGTTCGATTTGCGAATAATCCGCGGCGACAAGGATGTTATCACCACTGCCCACAAACACGCTTCGCATGATTTTGCCTTCGGGCGTTCTTATTGGGATATTTTGCAAGTTTGGTTCGCGCGAAGAAAGCCTTCCCGTTGAAGTTAGCGCTTGAAAAAACAGCGTGTGGATTTTGCCATCTTGTTTGATTTGTGATTTCATGCCTTCCACATATGTTGAAAGCAGTTTTGAAAACTTTCTATATTCTAAAATTTTTCTTACGATTGGGTGGCTATCTTGGATTTCTTCAAGCACTTCCACACCCGTTGATTTGCCCGTTTTTGTTTTTTTGCCCGACTTGAGCCCTAAATCTTCGAACAGGATTTTGCTTAGCTGTTTTGATGAATTGATGTTGAACTTTTCACCCGCAAGGCTGTGGATTTCACTTTCCAAAACCGTGATTTTTTCGCGGTATTCATCGCCTAGCATTTCAAGCTTTTCCCTGTCCACTGCAAAGCCAGACACTTCCATATCATAAAGAACATCAGCAAGTGGACGTTCCATTTCGTGATAGATTTCCGCTGTGTTTTGCGATTTGAGTTTTTCTTCAAGAATTTTTTCCAACCTTGAAAGTGCCACACCTTTTTGTTGCGGCGAAACTGCATAATGCGTGCACACATCTTCGAATTGCTTGATTGTTTGCACAAAATCGCACACGTATTGCATAAGCAAAATATCGCACTTCACACCGCGAAGTTCAATGCCCGAACTTGCGAGAGTGTGTTTTTGTTTTTTATAATCATACACCGTTTTGATTTGGCTTTCGTTTTCAAGGGCGGGTTTGATTTTATCAAGCACATCTTGAATGTTTATGCCAAACATGTCGGCGGAAATTTCTATTGCATAGTTGATTTTACCATCGAAAATTTCAACATTTTCACCGAGATAAAATGAAAAATCACCGCTGAAGTTTGGAAGGTCGGCAAGGTTTTCAATCTTGATTGTTTCGAAAGTTTCCTCTTCTTCTTTTGTTTCTGCAACTGCGTTTTCAGATGCGTTTTCAACGAAAAATTCAGGTTTCAGAAGGGTTTTCAATCTTAGCCCACTCATAAAAGAATAGACTTCTGCTGAAAACGGTGTTTGCATATCCATATCTTGATAGCTATATTCGAAATCTGCGTCGGTGTTTATCGTTGCAAGTTTGCGACTTAGATATGCCATATCCATATCTTGTTCCAATTTCTCTTTCAGCTTGCCCTTTTGCTTATCGATATTTGCATAAACCCCATCAAGATCAGAATATTCATAAAGCAACTTGAGTGCGGTTTTTTCGCCAATACCACGAACGCCAGGAATATTATCGGACGCGTCACCCATAAGGGATTTCATCTCTACAATCTGGCTTGGGATAAGGTTCATTTTTTCCATCAGATATTCTGGCGTGTAGCTTTCTAGCTCGGAAATGCCCTTTTTTGTTATGGACACCAAAACGTTATCTGCTATCAATTGAAGATAGTCGTTATCACCCGTTATCATCTCCACTGGCATGATTGAATTTTTTGATAGCGTGCCCAAAATGTCGTCCGCTTCAAGCCCTTCCTTTTCGTACATCGCAATGTTCATAAGCTTCAAAAGCTGTTTTATCACAGGAAACTGTGGACGCATTTCTTCTGGCATGCCCTTGCGAGTGCCTTTATATTCAGGGTAAATTTCATGGCGAAATGTTGGCGCTTTCAAATCAAAAGCAACCGCCATATGTGTTGGATTTTTTTCTTTCAAAATTTTATATAGCATGTTGACAAAACCATACACCGCATTGGTGTGGTTGCCTTCATCATCTGTCAGCGTGAGTGGCGTCGCATAAAACGCACGGTTTATTAGACTGTTCCCGTCAATAAGAATTAGTTTTTCCATCTTCTCTCCAAAATAGCTTGTTTTTTATCTAATACTATTCTACCACAAAATATTGGTTTTGCAAGAAGGAAAATTGATTTTTGAATTAAAAATTAAAAATTAAAAATTAAAAATTAAAAATAGGCTTCTCTCTGCGAGCTCGATAAAAATTAAAATGCACAAGAGCTCTGCTCTCGTGCATACCAAATGTTTTACTTTTTACTTTTTACTTTTTACTTTTTTAGTCATCCCATCCAAGCAGATAGTTTGGGTCTTCATCTAGTTCGGAACATATTGTTATAAGCATGTCAAAATTTGGTTCGTTATTTCCATTACACCATCTGTTGACAGTTTGATGTGTTGTTGAAACCTTCCTTGCAAACTCGCTTTGGCTGATATTTTTATCTTTTAATATATCCTGCAATCTTTCAGCAAACTTATTCATACATCCCCCAAAATACTTTCGTATATCTGCTATTTATATGAATATTTTATCACGTGTTACGTGCATTTTTCTTGACATCACACGTTGCGTGCAGTATACTGAATTATATGCACGCAATATGTGCATGCAAAAGGAGATTATTATTATGAAATTTGAGAAAGGGAATACTATCAACATACAAATAATTGAAGATTTCTTACAGACAAACAATTTATCCAAAACGCAGTTTTGCAAACGTTGCAAAATCAGTCCGCAAACACTTAAAAAAGTAATGTCACAAAACTTAGATTTCGGAATGCTTGCACTTTTTAAAATTGCCCACACCATAGGCATAAACATGCATGAGATGTTTGAATAAAAAAACATGCCACTGGCATGTTTTTCTTAACGCTCCGTGTTCAAGCCCCATAAACTTGCGTAAAAAAAAAGCACCCCGTGCCTCACACACAAGATACTCTTTCTAATGGTACCGGAGGTGGGACTTGAACCCACACGTTGTTGCCAACTTCGGATTTTGAGTCCGACGCGTCTGCCTATTCCACCACTCCGGCGCCCATTTAATATACCATAATTAATAAAAAAAATCAATCAATTTTCATGCTAATTTTAAAAAAATCAATATTTTTATTATTCAAACCCAAACTGCGCCACACACTTTGAATTTTTCAGCATAATGATATAAAAAAATCCCCGCTGTTGCGGGGAAATGTTTTTATTCAAGTGAAATCAGATAGTAATAAAGTGGTTGACCGCCATAGTAGGCTGAAACTTCAAGATGTGGGAATTCTTCTTCGAGTTTTTCTGCGAGTTCTTCCGCTTCTTCTTTTTTCACATCTTCGCCGAAATAGAGCGTCAAGATTTCGTGATCTTCATTTTGAAGGATGTTCACGACTTGTTTTGTCGCTTCCACAACGCCGTCGGTTTTGCTTGAAGACATTGAAATAATTTTCTTATCATCAAGACCGATGATGTCGCCTTCGTTCAAATCAAATCCGTCCAAACTTGTTTTTCTTACAGCGTAGGTCACTTGACCAACTGTCACTTCCTTGATTGCTGAAAGCATATTTTCTGTGTTTTCTTGAGCATCCACATCAGGATTGAATGCGATTGCAGCCGCGATACCTTGAGGGATATTGCGGGTTGGGATTACATACAAAGTTTTATCTTCGAGAAGTGCTTTTGCTTGTTCTGCTGCGAGAATGATATTTTTGTTGTTTGGGAAAACAAAGATGTTATCCGCATTGATACGTTTGCACGCTTCCAAAATATCGTTTGCTGATGGGTTCATTGTTTGACCACCTTCGATAATTCTGTCCACTGCAAGTTCCTTGAATATTTGCGATAGGCCTTTGCCTGCACAAATTGAAAGCATACCCATATCTTTCTTTTCAGCTTGGTATCTTTCGAGAAGTTGGCGGTTTTGTTCGAGCATGTTTTCGATTTTGAGTTTGTCGAGTTCGCCAAGTTCTAGCGCCATGGAAAGTGCTTTGCCCGGTTGGTTTGTGTGGACGTGGACTTTAACAAATTCCAAATCCCCAACAACAACGAGTGAATCACCCATTTCGAGAAGTTTATCACGGAATCTATCGATATCCGCTTGTGTTGTTTTCTTTTTCATGTTTACGATAAAGAATTCTGTGCAATATGCGAATTCGATATCGCCAAGGTTTGTGAAATCTGCGTGTTCACGAACTTTGTCAAAGTCTGATTCTGGTTCGTTTGATTTTTCTTGAAGTGCGATTTCGTGACCTTGAAGTGCTGAAAGCATTCCTCTGAAAAACACCAAAAGACCATATCCACCCGCATCCACAACGCCTGCTTTTTTCAAGACTGGCAAGATTTCTGGCGTGTTATCAAGTGACACTTGACCAGCATCGATAATAGCTGACAGGAATTCTTCAAGGTTTGGATATTTTTTGAAGTTTGATGCTGCAAATTCCGCCATCATTCTTACAACCGTTAGGATTGTTCCTTCTTGTGGCTTTGCAACCGCTTGATATGCGATTTCTGTGCCCATGCCAAATGCACGAGCCAAAACTTTTGAATTGATTTCTGTTTCTTTTTTAAGTGCACCGCAAAAACCTTTGAAGATTTGCGATGTGATAACACCAGAATTTCCGCGTGCACCGCGAAGTGCGCCGTTGGAAATCGTGTCCGCCATTGAAGCAAAATCTGTTCCCGCAACGTTGCCGAGTGCTGTGACAGACGCCATCATTGTTAGCGACATGTTTGTTCCCGTGTCGCCATCCGGAACTGGGAACACATTAAGTGAATCCACTTTTGCTTTGCAGTTTTCAAGGTTCTGCACACCTGAAACAAACATTTTTCTGAACGTTTGACAATTTATTGTTTTTTGCATTATAACCACCCTATAGTTTGACACCTACGATATTGACATTCACAACGTCGACAAACATTCCAGTGAAACTTTCAATGCGATACTTTACAGATTCCTTAACCGATTCCGCGACCGCTGTTATTGAAAGACCATATTTCACGACCACAAATAGGTCGATATAGATTCTGTCTCCATAAGTTGTGACTTTTACACCCTTTGATGTTGATTGCTTATTTAGTAGAGCGGAAACGCTGTCTGACAATCTTCTTGATGCCATATCAACAATGCCATAACATGCCCTTGCTGATTTACCCGCAACAAGCGCGATTGCTTCATCTGTTATTGAAATTTTCCCGTATGCATTTCTAGTGTTAACAGCCATGATTTTATCCTCCGCTTTCTTTTATGATATAATACTGCATACTATATCTACTTTATTCTACACCATTTACAATAAATTGGCAAATGAATTTATATGTCTTACTACACTAAAATATCCAAAAAAATTGACATATTCCACTTTTTTGCGTCGTTTTTAAATATTATTATAGTTTTTTAAAAAAAATCACAAATTAATTGTTAATTCCCTTGATTTTTTTATTAAAAGATGATAGTATAGTTTGGTAAAACAAAGAGAAAAGGAGGTGTGGATATGTCAAAGGTATGCAGTATCTGTGATAAAGGCCCAATGAGCGGTAACAACGTTAGTCACTCAAACAGAAAAACAAGAAGAAGTTGGGGTGCCAATGTTCAAAAGGTTAAAGTTGTGAAAAACGGCGTAGTTTCCTCTGAATATGTTTGTACATCTTGCTTGAAAAGCGGTAAGGTTGAAAGAGCGTAGTTCTTTTATCTTATGATGAAATTTAAACAGAAATGAATATGTAAAAGATGAGCAGTATCACTGCTCTTTTTTATTGCCCTTTGGGGGGGCAATAAAAAAGAGCAATGATAATTAAAAATTAAAAATTAAAAATTAAAAATTGTGGTATGGCACTCGCTTCGCTTGTGCATTCAATTATTTGAAATTAAATATAAAAAAGTGGTGCACGTTTATGGAGTGCACCACTTTTTTATATACTCTACTTAAAATATTGATTGCACAGAGAGCTTTGCTCTCGTGCCATACCACAATTTTTAATTTTTATCGAGCTCGCAGAGCGAAGCCTGTTTTTAATTTTTAATTAAGAATTAATTTGCAAAGCAAATTAATTCTCAAACTGGCTATTATACAGTTCCGCATAGAAGCCGTTATCTGCTATGAGTTTTTCGTGGTTTCCGCTTTCGATTACGTTGCCGTCTTTCATCACTAGGATGATATCGGCATTTTTTATTGTTGAAAGGCGGTGGGCTATGATAAATGATGTTTTGCCGTTTGATAGGTTATCCATAGCTTTTGAAATTAGAACTTCCGTTCTTGTGTCCACTGAGCTTGTGGCTTCATCCAAGATGAGCAATTCGGCTTTTTTCACCATTGCTCTTGCGATTGTGAGAAGCTGTTTTTCACCCGCGGAAAGTTCGGCATTTGCCATTATTGTTTCGTAGCCTTGTGGCATTGTCATAATTGCATGGTGAATTCCCACCGCTTTGCAAGCTGAAATGACTTCTTCTTTTGAAATGCCTTTTTCGCTGTATACTATATTTTCTAGTATTGTGCCTTCAAACATCCATGTGTCTTGCAACACCATTGCGAACATTTCGTGGATATTTTCACGCTTGATTTTTGTTATTGGCACTCCGTCAATCAAAATCTCTCCGCTGTTCACTTCATAAAAACGCATAAGCAGATTCACAAGTGTTGTTTTGCCCGCACCTGTTGGACCAACGATTGCGACTTTTTGACCCGCTTTGATTTCTGCAGAGAAGTCGTGAATGATGATTTTGTCTGGTCTGTAACCAAAGAATACATCTTTGAACTGAACATCACCTTTTGGATTTTCTATTGTGATTGCGTCTTCACCCGTTCTTATAAGTTCTTTTTCTTCAAGCAGTGCGAAAACTCTTTCGCTGGCGGCAGCAGCCGATTGCAAGTTTGTGATTGCTTGCGCCATTTGAGTTAGTGGTTGCGTGAACAATCTGATATAAATCATGAATGCCACGATAACGCTGAATGATATACTGCCCGAAAAGGCGAGAACACCACCCACAATACAAACAACAACGTAAGCAAAGTTGCCAACAAAGCTCATCACCGGCATCATAACACCAGAAATGAATTGTGCTTTCCATGCGGCGTTTTGCAAATCCTTATTAGATTGGTCGAACGCATTTTTTGAAAAATCCTCACCGCCATACGCTTTCACAACTGTGTGACCTGTATACATTTCTTCTATGTGTCCGTTCATTCTGCCGAGCTGGGATTGTTGTTTTCTGAAATAGCCTTGAGATTTTTTGATTAGCGTGAGTGCAAGTGCAAAGCCAATCGACGTTGCCAAGATGCCCGAAAGCGCCAAAATCCAGTTTGTTGCAAACATCAAAATAAGTGCGCCAAGGAAGGTGAAAACGCCCGATGCCATCGTTGAAAGTGAGTTGCTAAGACTTGTGCCGATTGTGTCCACATCGTTTGTGATACGGCTTAGTGTGTCGCCATATGACGTTGTATCAAAATATGAAAGTGGCAATCTGTTGATTTTTTTTGTTAGGTCTGTTCTTAGGCTTTTTGATATTTTTTGCGCCACTGTCACAAGAAGATTGCCTTGTGTGTAGCTGAAAATCAAACTTAAACCGTAGATTACCGCCAAGATTGTTCCGATTTTTACAACCGATTGTGTATCGATGCCAGAATACATGCCATCTGTTATTAAATCTGTTATTTTCGCAAGTTGCGATGGACCGATAAGCGACATCACTGAAGATGCCACCGCAAGGCAAAGTGCAATCACCACCAATGTGGAATATCTTTTTGAATAGGCGAAAATCTTTTTCATACTGCCTATAAAATCTTTCGGCTTTTCACCAACCGCCATTTTGCCAGGACCGCCACCAGGACCGCCACCAGGACCGCCACCAGGAGTCCCGAAAGAAGGTTTTCTTGCTGTGTTTTCTGATTCGTTATGCATTTTCAAGTTCCTCCTTTGAAAGTTGTGATAGTGCGATTTCGCTGTAAATTTCTGAGTTTGCAAGAAGCTGACTATGAGTGCCAACACCTGCAACTTTTCCGCCGTCTAGCACGATTATTTGGTTTGCATCTTTAACTGTTGAAATGCGCTGTGCAACCATGAGTTTTGTTGCATCGGCTGTTTTTTCCGCGAGTGCTTTTCTAAGATTTCTATCCGTTTTATAATCCAGTGCAGAAAAACAGTCGTCGAAAAGATAAATTTCAGGGTCTTTATAAACCGACCTTGCGATTGAAACGCGTTGTTTTTGACCGCCCGAAAGGTTGAGCCCACCTTGCGACACTCTGCCGTGGTGACCAATTTTATCAATAAAGTCTTTCGAACCGGAAATTTCGACTGCGTTTTCAATTTTTTCGCTTGAGAAATCTTCGCCTTTGCCAAATGCGATATTTGAAGCGATGTCGCCAGAAAACAGCAGTGCTTTTTGAGTGACTAGCCCAAGTTTTTCGCGAAGTGCTTTTTGCGTGTAGTTTTTCACGTTCATGCCGTCAACCAATATTTCACCGCTTGTGCAGTCATAGAAACGCAAAATAAGATTTACGATTGTTGTTTTGCCACTGCCCGTTGCGCCGATAAATGCGGCAGTTTCACCCTTGCCAATTGCAAAAGATACGTTGTCGATAACAGGTTCTTCCGAGCCAGGATATGCGAAAGTTACGTTTTTGAATTCTATTGCAGTTTCTGTTTGCACATCACTTTTTGTTTGAGTGCCTTCTTTCACCGTGTTTTCAAAATCGATAACTTCACTGATTCTGCCAAGCGCAACCATTGCACGTGGCCACATGAGAAGTGTCATGGAAAGCATCATAAATGACATTATGATCATCATTGCATAAGATGAGAAAACCACCATATCCGAAAAGATAATAAGCTTATCTGCTGTGGCCGCTTGGTTTATTATTATTGCACCCACCCAATATATTGCGAGTGTGAGCGCCGACATTGTGAAAGTCATATAAGGGAAAATAACCGCTGTTGTTCTGCCCACGAACATGTTTGCTTTTTTCACGTTTTGGTTTGCAGTTTCAAACTTTTCTTCTTGGTAATTTTCTGCGTTATAAGCACGCACAACCCTGACACCTGTTAGGTGCTCTCTTGTTATCACGTTGAGTTTATCAGTAAGTTTTTGGATTGTTTTTGATTTTGGCATTGCAAGCTTGATAACTGTGAACAACACGCAAATCAAAAGAGTTATTGCAATTGCCGTTGTGATTGTGAAGCTGAAGTTTTTGTTTGATATTTTTATTATTGCCAAGATTGCCATCATTGGTGCGCGGAAAATCGCGATATATCCCATAGAAAAGAACATTTGGATTTGAGTTATATCGTTTGTTGTACGCGTTATCAAACTGCCCATAGAAAAGTTGTTGATATCACCCATTGAAAACGACATTGTTTTATCATACACCCTTTCGCGAAGTCGCATTGATACAACCGTTGCGACAAATGCGCCGAACCAGCCTATTGCAACGGTGAGCGACAAGCTTACGATTGAACACGCGAGCATTTTGCCGCCTACAATCAAGATTTGCGATACAAGCGTGCCTTGCGATTGAACAAGGATTGTTATTTCGCTCATGTATTCGGGTAGCAACAAATCAAGTTGAACTTGAATTGTTATAAGCAGAAAGACTATCGCGATATATCCCCACTCTCTGCCGTGCATGCTTTGAAAAATTTTCTTCATTAATTTCTCCTATTATTTTTTTTTACTTTTATTTTTTTACTTTTTTGATTTTTACTTTCGTTTTTTCAATTATATTATGTGCAATTTCTATTATCCATGCCACTTACTATTTTCGATAGCAAGTTTGTGAAAAGTTCGCTTTCTTCTTCCGAAAGGGGTGATTTGATTTGTTCTTCCAACCCTCGCATTGTTTCACCAATATAGTTCATTGCATCAAGTCCACTTTGCGTTATTGATACAATCTTTATTCGCTTATCTGCTTGGTCGGTTGAATTTTCAATATATCCCCTTTTTTCAAGGCGCGATACAAGCCCCGCCGATGTAGACTGCGCCACGTTGAGTGCCTTTTCAAGGTCTTTTAGCGGTGCTTTGCCATCGTTGGCAAGCAAAAATCCCAAAACATGACCTTGCGCTAGCGTCAAATCAATTTCTTTTAACTTTGCATTGCCATCCTTTTCCATTTTATCGTGTATTCTGCGAATCATGTGGAGCATTCTTTTTTTCGGATGAGACATGCCATGCTTTTTGAAAAACGCTTTCCTTTCTTTTATCATATCTTGAATTTCCATTTTAAGCCTCCTTTATTTTTTTGAATTTAATTTATGTTTTTGACATTCTAACATAATCAATCGCGTGCTGTCAATCGTTTGCGATTGATTTTTTTGAATTTTTTATTTTTAAATTCTCAGCCTTTAGTTTTTAAAATTCTCAACTTTTAGTTTTAAAATTCTCAGCCTTTATTTTTTAAATTTTCAACTTTTAGTTTTTAATTTTAATTTTCAATTGATTAAGTTTGCTTTTAATTTAAAATTGTGATAGAATATCGCAGTAAAGGTAGTCAGATGATCGCGTGGAAACACGAGGAAAGTCCGGGCACCGCAGGGCAAGGGTGGTAGGTAACCCCTACTGGAGGCGACTTTAAGGAAAGTGCAACAGAAATATACCGCAAACACATGATGTTTGTAAGGATGAAAAGGCGAGGTAAGAGCTCACCGATCAGCGGGAGACCGCAGATGCCATGTAAACCCCACCCGGTGCAAGAGAAAAGGCAAATATAGACTGCCCGTCTTTGCCGAAAATCGCTTGAGTCGTTTGGCGACATTCGACCTAGATAGATGATCATCCAATACAGAACTCGGCTTATAGATTACGCTTTGCATATGAAAAACACTTCCCTAAAGGAAGTGTTTTTTCTATCTTGTGCTGAGGGGTTGGGAGAGAGTTTTGGGGGTGGGTATATTGGGGATAATGGTTTATTGAATTAAAAATTAAAAATTAAAAATTAAAAATTGTGGTATAGCACGTGGCTTTGCCACTGTGCATTCAATATTTAAAACGCAAAAAACCATAGGCTAAAACAAAAGCCTATGGTTTTTTATACACTATTCTAAAAATTGAATGCACGAGCACCGCGAGTGCTTTACCACAATTTTTAATTTTTATCGAGCTCGCAGAGCGAAGCCTGTTTTTAATTTTTAATTTTCTGTTTTTAATTTCTCCGCATATCAAAATACGCCAATCCACCTTATTTGTTTTTTCTATTCACATAAGTTGTATGCAAATCGTGGTGGGCTTTGTGGCTGTTTGGTTCGCCGTAGTAGTCTGCATAAAGTTGTTTGATATATGGGTTTTCATGAGATTTTCTTAGAGTCATGCCCTTATCTGTATCGTACAACGCTTTTGCACGGAGCGCTTTATAATCTGTGAAGTTTCTTGTGTCGGCATTAACAAGTGGTTGACCACCGCCGTTAAGACATCCGCCAGGACAGCACATAACTTCAACAAAGTGATAATCTGCTTCGCCTTTTTTCACGGCTTCGCAAAGTTTTTTCGCGTTTGTAAGACCTGATACAACAGCGACTTTAATTTCTAAGCCATTGATGTTGTAGTTTGCTTCTTTCACGCCTTCCATGCCACGAACGTCGACAAAGTCAAGTTTTTCAGCTGGCAAGCTTTCGCCTGTGAGAACTTCGCTTGCTGTTCTGAGCGCAGCTTCCATAACACCGCCTGTAACACCAAAGATAAGTCCCGCACCAGAACCAACGCCGAATGGGTTTTCAAATTCGCCCTCTGGCAAGATTGTGAAGTCGATACCTTTTCTTTTTACGAATCTTGCAAGTTCACGAGTTGTCATAACGTAGTCGATATCTGGAACACCGCCTGCGTTTTGGTCGTCACGAGTGATTTCGAATTTCTTCGCTGTGCAAGGCATAACTGTTACCATAACGATATCTTTAGGGTCGATGTTATTCTTTTGAGCGTAGTATGTTTTGATAACCGCACCAAACATTTGTTGTGGTGATTTGCAAGATGAAAGGTTATCGAGAAGTTCTGGATAGTAATATTCGATATATCTGATCCAACCTGGAGAACATGATGTGAACATTGGGAATGTTCCGCCAGTTTTCACGCGGTTAATAAATTCGTACGCTTCTTCCATGATTGTGAGATCCGCAGAAAAATCGATATCGAAAACTTTATCAAAGCCAAGATATTTTAGCGCTGTAACCATTTTGCCTTCTTGGTTTGTTCCGATTTCATATCCGAATTCTTCGCCGATTGCTACCCTAACCGCTGGGGCTGTTGCAACGATAACGTGTTTTGATGGGTCTGTGATTGCACGTTGGATTTTTGCAAGGTCATCTTTTTCTTGAAGTGCACCAGTTGGGCAAACGTTGATACATTGTCCGCAAGCTGCACATTCAACTTCTGCAAGGTCTTGATCGAACGCACATCCGATATATGTGTTGTGACCACGCTTCATTGCGTCAATCACGCTGACTTCTTGGATTTTTTTGCACATTGCAACACATCTTTTGCAAACTACGCATTTTGTGTTGTCGCGAACAAGCCACTCTGAAGAATGGTCTGTTAGGTGCATTGGGGCTTCGCCGTGATATTTCATAGCGTCGCAACCTAGGTTTGTTGAGATTTCGGCGAGTTCGCACTGACCGTTTCTTGCACAGCTTAGGCATGATTTGTTGTGGTCTGACAACAAAAGTTCTACTGTTTTTCTTCTTGCGTCGGTAACTTTTTCGCTGTTTGTTGTTACTTCCATACCTTCAGCAACTGGATACACGCAAGATGCTGTTAATGTTCTTGCACCCTTCACTTCTACAACGCAGACACGGCATGCACCGATTTCGTTGATGTTCTTTAGGTAGCACAATGTTGGGATTTTTATACCCACTGTTCTTGCAGCTTCCAAGATTGTTGTTCCTTCGGGAACTGAAACTGCAATTCCATTTACTTTCAAATTTATCATTTTTTCTGACATTTTAGTTATCCTCCAACAATCAGCCTTTAGAAATTGCTTTAAATTTACAATTATTGATACAAACACCACACTTAATACATTTATCTGTATCGATAACGTGAGGTTGTTTCAATGTGCCTGTGATTGCATCAACTGGACACTTTTTAGCACACAATGTACAACCAATACACTTAGCTGGGTCGATATTAAATTTAAGCAAGTCTTTGCAAACTCCCGCAGGACAAGTTTTGTCGACAACGTGAGCGATATATTCATCTTTGAAATATCTGAGTGTTGAAAGAACTGGGTTTGGAGCTGATTGACCGAGTCCACAAAGAGAGTTTTCTTTGATGTGGTGGCACAATTCTTCCATTTTGTCTAGGTCTTCCAAAGTAGCTTCGCCTTTTGTTACTTTTTCAAGCATTTCATAAAGACGTTTTGTTCCGATACGGCATGGCGCACATTTGCCACAACTTTCTTCAACGGTGAATTCAAGGAAGAATTTTGCGATGTCTACCATACAGTTATCTTCGTCCATAACAATAAGACCACCAGAGCCCATCATAGAGCCGATAGAAATAAGGTTGTCATAATCGATTTTGATATCTAGATATTCAGGTGGAATACATCCGCCTGATGGGCCACCAGTTTGAGCGGCTTTGAATTTCTTGCCGTTTGGAATACCGCCACCGATATCAAACACAACTTCGCGAAGTGTTGTTCCCATTGGGATTTCAACAAGACCTGTGTTCACAACTTTTCCGCCGAGTGCGAAAACTTTTGTGCCCTTTGATCTTTCTGTTCCCATGCTTGCAAACCAATCTGCGCCGTTGTTGATAATTTGCGGAATGTTTGCGTATGTTTCTACGTTATTTAGAAGCGTTGGTTTGCCCCAAAGACCTTTCACGGCTGGGAATGGTGGACGTGGGCGAGGTTCGCCACGCATGCCTTCGATAGAGTTCATAAGCGCTGTTTCTTCACCGCACACGAACGCACCCGCACCAAGACGGATTTCCATATCAAATTCAAAACCTGTGCCAAATATATCTGAGCCAAGAAGGCCGTATTCTTTTGCTTGGTTGATTGCTGTTTGCAATCTTGCAACTGCGATTGGATATTCTGCACGAACGTAAACAAAGCCTTGTTTTGCACCAACGGCATAAGCCGCGATTGCCATTGCTTCGATAACTGCGTGTGGGTCGCCTTCGAGAACTGATCTATCCATGAACGCGCCTGGGTCACCTTCGTCGGCATTGCAGGCAACATATTTCACATCGCCTTCCGCTTTCATTGTGAATTCCCATTTCAAACCTGTTGGGAAGCCACCGCCGCCACGACCGCGAAGTCCAGAGTCTTTCAACACTTGAATCACTTCTGCTGGTGTCATTTCTGTCAATACTTTTGCAAGTGCTTGATATCCGTTTTTACCGATGTATTCTTCGATGTCTTCTGGGTTGATTACACCACAGTTTTCAAGCGCAACACGCTTTTGTTTTGCATAGAAGTTTGTTTCGTTAAGAGATTTTATGCCCTCTTCTGTGATTGTGTCTGAATAAAGCAATCTTTGAACGATTCTGCCTTTAACAAGATGTTCATCCACGATTTCTGCAACATCTTCCACTTTCACTTGTGAATAGAATGCGCCTTCAGGATAAACGATTACGATTGGTCCCAAAGCGCAAAGTCCGAAGCAACCTGTCATGACAACTTTCACTTCTTCGCTTAGATTTTTTTCTTTTAGTTGTGTTTCAAATCCACCAAAGATTTCCTTAGAGTTACCAGATATGCACCCAGTTCCTCCGCACACTAGAACGGTTGATCTATACATTTTCTGATTCTCCTTATTCTGCAATCACGTATTCTGTCACGACGTTGCCGTTGACGATGTGGTCTGACACGATTTTTGCAACCATGTCTTCTGTGACTTTAACATATGTAACTTTTGATTTGTTTGGCGCGTAAACTTCCACGATTGGTTCTAGTCTGCACATACCAATACATCCAGTTTGAACAACTTTCACGTTTTGAAGGTTTCTGCTTGCCACTTCTTCGATAAGTTTTTGCATCACTGGTCTTGCACCAGCCGCAATACCGCAAGTTGCCATACCAACCACGATGCGAGTATCTTCGCCAGTCAAAACGTCTCTGCCCATCTTGGCTTGTTGCATTTTTTCTTTTATTGCATTGAGCTCTTGAATTGATTTCATAATTTTCCTCCCAATATTTCAAATGTGTTTTCTTTTATCATTTCATAAACGTAATTTATCACTTCCACTTCGCACATGTTTTCTTCGCCCACAACATTTGCGACTTCTTTTGAAGAAAAGTCGTATCTTTCGCTTTGGTTTGAAACCCGCAAAATAAAATCGATTTTGGGGTCACCCGCAATCAAAAGTTGCATTGTGCTTGCAAAATCGCCAAGTGGCATTCTATCCACCGAAGAGATTTTGTAGCTTGCGAAAACTTTTGTTCCAACGCCCTTTTGGGATGAAATTTGAAACTCGCCTTCAGCTTGTTCCGCACTCATCTTGAAAAGCGGAATTCCCATGCCCACTTTGCGCGTTGTTCGCGTTGTTGTGAACGGGTCGGTGATATTTTTTAAAAACTCGCTGTCCATGCCACTTCCGTTGTCGATAATCTCGATAGAAAATATATCTTTTGCCTCATCAAGTTCAAGATTAATCTCTACTCGCGTTGCACCAGCTTTTGTGGAGTTTTTGCAAATATCCAAAATGTTTAATGATAACTCACGCATTTTATCCTTGATATTTTTCCATTATTCCAGCAACATCTTTTGCTGTGATTTTGCCATATACATCTTCGTTGACAGTGAGCACTGGTGCAAGACCGCAACAGCCTATGCAACGCGTTGCAACAAGAGAGAATTTTCCATCCTCTGTGCATTCGCCATTGTCGATTTTGAGAAGATCTTTGAATGCGTCGAACAAGTCCCCCGCACCTTTAACATAGCACGCTGTTCCAAGACAAACACCAATTTGATATTTTCCCTTTGGTGAAAGATTGAATTGAGAATAGAAAGTCACAACGCCGTAGATTTCTGACATTGGAATTCCTAGTGTTTTTGAAATTTCATATTGCACTTCATATGGCAAATAACCATATATGTCTTGAGCCTTTTGAAGCGCAGGCATAAGTGCGCCCGCTTTTCCGTTCAAAAGCGCAAGTTCAGCTTGCAAACTTTTCGCTTGCTCTTTTGTTCCGTTGAAAGGAATTTCTGAATATGCTCTCATTTTTTAACTGTTTCCTCCTAAATAAAATATACGGTCGTTTGCATATTTATACATGTACGCTACCGTTTATATACCATTAAATTATATCAAAATTTTAACATATTTGCAAGAACCTAAAGTGTGATATTATACGCAATTTTTTCTTTTTGTATTAAATTTTACGGTGATTGTTAAAAGTTTAACTTATTGCTTTTGCCCTTACAACAGGCACAATTGCACTTTGTTAAAATCTTAACCGATTGTTAAAGTAATCAAATTTGCAACTTTTGAAAGCCGATATATCACAATGCATATTTTATCATGTTATACATAAAAATCCATATGCGATATCGGGATGAAATATAAAAATTAAGGATAAAAAACGCGGTAAAATTTATAAAAATTCAATATGCTTAACTTTTTTTGCATAAAAAAAGAGCCTTCAAGACGAATCTGTCAAGAAAGCTCGTTTTTGCGATTAAGTTTTTGATTTATTGCTTATTATTCTGCTTCTTTGCCTAGTTTGATTTTTAGAACAATCAAAGTTACAGCAAGCAAAACTGCGCCAACGACAAGGGCAACGATTGGGCTTTGAACAAAACCCGTGATTAGGTATGAAACAAAGCAACAAGCCGCAACGATTGAAGCGTATGGGATTTGAGTTGAAACGTGGTCGATGTGATTACATTCCGCACCAGTTGAAGACAAGATTGTTGTGTCTGAAATTGGAGAGATGTGATCGCCGAACACTGCACCTGCAAGAGTTGCAGAGATTGTGATAAGCAAGAGTTCTGATGGGTCGCCACCGAAAATTGCAACAACGATTGGGATAAGGATACCGAAAGTTCCCCAGCTTGTTCCTGTTGCGAAAGCAAGACCGCCGGCAACCAAGAAGATGATCGCTGGAAGAATACTCAATGTCATACCGCTGTTTTCGATTACTCCGCCGATATATTCGCCAGTTTCCATAAGAGAGCAAATTCCTGAAAGAGTCCACGCAAGAACAAGGATTGAAATTGCAGGAACCATTGATTTGATACCTTCAGGGACAGATTCCATAAAGCTTTGGAAAGAGATGATTTTTCTTGAAAGATACAAAACCATTGTCACGCAGATTGCAACGAACGCGCCCATAACGATTGCGATGTTGACACTTGCATTACCGAACAAATTAATCATTGTTGGGTCGATGCCGTCCGCGATACAGTTTTCATAACCTGTGTACATCATAGCAGCAAGAGAAAGAACGATAAGAGAAACCACTGGCAAAACAAGGTCGATAACTTGACCTTTTTCAGAGATTTCAACTGATTCCATGCTGTGAGTTTGTTTGCTTCCGTCGTTAGAGTGAATATCGCCATTGATGATAGCGTTTTCTTCGTATTTTTTCATTTTTGCGAAATCGAATTTCATGCAAGAAAGCGCGATAACCATGCAGATTGTTAGGATTGCATAAAGGTTATATGGGATTGTTTGCAAGAAATAAGAGAAGCCGTTTGAAATGCCAGTTTCTTCGATTGTTGAACCAACAGAAACCGCCCAGCTTGAGATTGGTGCGATGATACAGATTGGTGCAGCAGTTGCATCGATGATGTAGGCAAGTTTTGCACGAGAGATTTTGTGAGCGTCTGTCACTGGTCTCATAACTGTACCAACTGTCAAACAGTTGAAATAGTCGTCAACGAAAATGATTGCGCCAAGAGCTGAAGTGGCAAGCATTGCTCCTCTTCTTGATGTGATTTTCTTTTGAGCCCATTCGCCGTATGCCCTAGCACCGCCGGCTTTTGTCATGAGAACCACCAAGATTCCTAGAAGACACAAGAACAAAATGATTGTTGCATTGTCGCCAATTTTTTCACCCATAAGGCTGAACATTGTGTTGAGCATTGTGATCACATTGAAATTTGTGTAGAATAGTGCGCCAGAAATGATACCAACTAGCAATGATGACAAAACTTCTTTTGTGATCAGCGCAAGTGCAATGGCAATCAGTGGTGGCACAATCGCCCAGATTGTATTAACCATACTATATTTTTCCTCCATAGTAATTTTAATTTTCGATATAAACACAGACTTCCCGCTTATATCTTTTATATTCAAATGTATTTTACACTATAAACTGAAAATAAACAAACTGTTTTAGGATAGTTTAGAAGGATATACTTGTGTCTAAAAAAATGCGAAGCATTTTTTTAGACACAAAATTAAAAATTCAAAATTAAAAATTAAAAATTGTGGTATGGCACGGGCTTCGCCCTGTGCATCCAATTATTAGATATGACAATAGGAGCGTCACTATTTACAAGTAACGCCCCTATTCCAATTTCAAATATAGATTGCACGAACGAAGTGAGTGCTTACCACAATTTTTAATTTTTAATTTTTATCGAGCTCGCAGAGCGAAGCCTGTTTTTAATTAGCAAAGCTTCGCTTTGCTACATTTTTTCCGGAACTCCAACGCCCAAAAGCTTCAAACCGCTTTTTAGCACTTCTGCTGTGGCTTTTGTTATGCCTAGGCGGAGGTTTTTGACGTTTTCTTCTGCGTTCAAAATTCTGTGTTCGTAGTAGAATTTGTTGTATGCTTTTGCGATGTCAAGCAGTCTTCTTGCGATGTATGATGGCTCGTATTTATCGATTACGTCGACGAGCGTTTCTTTATATCCTGAAAGGAGTTTCAAAAGTTCGAATTCTGATTCTGAGACATTTTTGTAGTTAATATCAGAAAAATCCACGCTGGCATCTTTTGCTTTTGAAAGAACGCTGTTGCAACGCGTGTAGGTATATTGCACGTATGGACCAGATTCACCTTCGAAAGAAAGTGCTTTATCATAGCAGAAATCGATATCTTTGATTCTGCCTGAAGAAAGCGCAAAGAACACAACCGCGCCATAGCCGACGATTTTTGAAATTTCGTCGAGATTTTCCAGGTCAGGATTTTTTTCACGCATAATCGCTTTTGCTTTTTCGGCTGATTTTGCAAGCGCATCTTTCAACAAAACAACGTTGCCTTCACGAGTAGAAAGTGGTTTACCTTCCACCGAAACCATACCAAAAGCCACGTGAACCATGTCTTTTGCGTATTCTTTGCCGGCGAGTTCCAACACTTTGAACACTTGTTTGAAATGCAAGTTTTGTTGATACGCAACAACATAAAGCGATTTATAGAAATTGTATGTTTTGGCTCTGTATTCCGCGGCAGCAAGGTCACGCGTGGCATAAAGCGTTGCGCCATCAGAACGGAGAATGAGGCATGGTGGCATGTTATACGCTTCGAGATCGACAATGTGAGCGCCGTTTGATTCTACAAGCAGATTTTTTTCTTTTAGTTCTTCAATCACAGGCCCCATTTTATCGTTGAAATAACTTTCGCCGTTATAGCTGTCGAAAGAAACGCCAAGAATATCATAGATTTTGCCAACTTCTTCAAGGGTGATTTTTTTGAACCATTCGAAAAGTTCCAAAACTTCTGGCACGCCATCTTCGATTTGTTTGAAATATCCGCGCGCTTCATCGTTAAGTTCTTCATCCGATTCGGCTTCTTTGTGGAACTTGACATAGATTTTCACAAGTTCGTCAACCCCGCCCTTTTCAATCAGCTGTTTATCGCCCCAATGTTTGTAGGCAGAAATCATCTTGCCAAATTGAGTGCCCCAATCGCCGAGATAGTTGATGCCGACAACTTCGAACCCAAGATGTTTATAGGTTCTATAAAGTGACGCGCCGATAGCCGTTGTGGAAAGATGACCGATATGGAAAGGTTTTGCGATGTTGATTGAAGAATAGTCAATACAAATCGTTTTGCCTGCGCCCATGTTTGAAGATGCGAAGTTTTCACCTTCGCGCAAGATTTCTTCTAGTATTGTTTTTGAATATTCTGATTTGTTCACAAAAAAGTTGAGATATCCGCTGACACTTTCAATCTTGGAAAAAGCGTTGTCGCCATCAAATGCAGACTTGAAAGAATCCGCGATTTGGATTGGTGATTTGCGAAGCTGTTTTGCAAACTTAAAGCAAGGCAAGGCAAAATCGCCCTTTTCGCCAGTTTGTGAAACGATAAGTGCAAGAAATTCGCCCGCTGGAATTTCCGCTGTTGCAAGTTTTTTTGCGATATGATTTTTATAATCCATAAGTTTTCCCCCTAGGGTTTTTGTTTGTTTTGTTTTCAACTTATATTTTAGCAAATATTTTTGCGAATTGCAAGAGAAACGGAAAAAAAATGCGTAGCATTTTTTTTAATTAAAAATTAAAAATTCAAAATTAAAAATTGTGGTAAGGCACTCGCGGTGCTCGTGCTTTCTATTTTTGGGGTGGGGGGTCCGTCTTGTGGGGCGGGCGAACACATGGGTTCGCCCCTACGGGGGGATGGGTGGGGTGTTGGGTCGCACGTTGTTAGACATGATTATGGGCGATTGGCACGGGGGCGGGTCGATGTGGGCATCGACCCCTACGGGGGTGTCCGTCTTGTGGGGCGGGCGAACACATGGGTTCGCCCCTACGGGGTGGGTGGTTTGTGTGGTGGGTGTAGGGGCGAACCTGCGTGTTCGCCCGTGGGCGGTGGGGTTTGCGGATGTTGTAGGGGTCGATGCCCACATCGACCCGTTGCGGGTGGGGGGTTGGGTTGTAAAATAAAAATGCGGGAAATTTGTTGTTCCCGCATTTTTGTTTTGGTTTATATATTCGTTTTGGCACGGGCGCGGGTCGATGTGGGCATCGACCCCTACGGGACAAAAAAAAACGCAAGGCAATGCCCTGCGTTTTTTGGTTTGTTTGTTTTATTTGTTTGTTGGGTGATTAGTCAGTAGCTGGAGTATAAACATAATCTAGCGTACCAGCTTGAGTCCAAGTTTCTGATGTACTATCATATGAATCATATTCTGTCCAAGTAGAACCATTATAAACTAGTCCCCATGTATAGTTATATCCATTTCCACCATTATAGTTCCAAACACTAATTGCAGTTGTACAACCGATTGTGTTTTCAGAAGCAAGCGTTTCAAGATCACTGTGCTTATCAGTAGTTGAATAATAAGATACAAGAGTTTGAGCATTGTCCGAACCAATCCACGCTGTACCAAATTTCATATTTTCTATGAACTCAATCGCTGAAGTCAATGCACTAGTAAATGTATTGTCAGTGATTGTGAAATTTGGATTATATACATTATCACTACCACCTACACCATAAATTGAAATACCTATTGAGCCATCTGAGAATGTATTGTTTTTGATTGTTGCAGATTCAGCAAGAACGATGATGCCGTTTTTACCAAGGTAATGAGAATACTTGCTAACATCTGTAACCACATCAAATCCTGGAGCATAGATATCCAAACCATCGACTGTTACGCCTTCAGCTTCGATAATAATTGTGCCGTAGAATTTAACACCTTCCGCACCTGTGATTGTCACATTTGCAGTGTCAACGATTAGGTAGTTATAATCAGTAGTTGAACCGATTGTACCATCAACAAGGATGTGACCACCATCTTCAATAGCTTCAACCAAATCTTCATATGTATCAACTATTGAATCAACATCTTCATAAACAGCACCTGTGCCACCGATAGTTCCAGTGATTGTTCCGTTATCAATAATCATACCGTTGTTTGTGATTGTTCCATTGTTTGTGATTGTGTCTTCGTTTATCAAAGTTGCACCGTCTGCGATTGTCAAAGTTGCATCTGCAGCGATTGTAAGAGTTGAACCTGATTTTACATAAAGTTTAACATCTGCTGGGATTGTTGTGCTTGAAGTGATTTCAATATCTGTAGTTTTAGTTAAACCATAACCAATATATATACGATCTACTGCGTAGCCATCTGCTAGGTATGTTGTCAAGTCATCAATATCAACAGCTAATCTCATGATAGATGTATCACTTTCGCAATTTACAAATGTGTTATCTTCCCAAACTGTTGATGGGATATCTGTCAAAACGATTTGATCTGAATCGTCGTATGTAAGTGATTGATAAATACCAATTTCACAGCCTGTTAATGTGTTGCCAACCATTTCTGTTGCAACTGCACCTCTAAGAACAAGAATGCCTGTTGCTGCCCATTCAGTATCTGATGTATATGCACTGATATCATTGTTATTTACAATTGCAGTTACGTATAGGTCAATTTGAATACCATTACCTGCTGCACCCTCATAAACACCACAAGCAATAGTGTTGTTTGCAATATAAGCTGTTCCACCTTTTACAGTGATTGAGTTTTTAGTGAAATTTGTGAATACACAATCTGTGATAATAACTTTATTATCTGAAGCAGCCCAATCACTAGTCACAGTTACCATAATAGCACCTTCATCATTGCCTGCCTTATCTTCATTTGTAAAAGTGATACCTGAAGCAGTGAAATCATCGTATGCTGTTATAAACATTGTTGCATCGCAATCTGCAATTATAGTTGTTGTTGAAGCACCTGCACCTACAAGATAAGTTGCATTTGATAGAGTGTATGCCTCTGTCAAAGTGTATTCATCAGCTGGAATATCAATTGTTCCACCGATTGCTAGCGCTGAAGCCAAATCTGTTGCGTTTGAAACTTGGATTGTTCCTTTGTTTGAAAGTGAACCACCATCTCCAAATGTGATTGTGTGACCGTCCATAATCAATGTTTTGTTTACCATTGTAAGGGCGCTTGTGATTCCAAGACTGTCGGTAATACCATCACCCAAAGTGATTTCTGTGATTGATGGTTGTGCAAGAGCTGCTTTAAGTCCTTCTTCTGTTGTAACTGTTTCTTTGCCAGTTGTGTTGCTTGTTGCATCGACACTTGTTAAATCTCCATCACTTGAACCAGCAACTGTTACGTTATCAGTTGCGCCAACAACTGTTACGTTTGCTGAGCCTGCAGAAGCCACGTCAACTGTTTTTTCTGAATCAGTGCTTGGAACAATTGACACCGCTGCGTTTGGAACAACTGAGATTGCTGAGCCTGTTGAACTTGCGTCAACGACTGTTCCTGCTGCTGTGCTTGCAACTGTTATTTCGATTGTATCTTTTTCGCTAGTTGTTGCTGTTTCAGCGATAGTAAGTTCTACTGCTGAGTTGATAACGATTTCATCAACTATGCCTTTAATTTCAACATTTTTTGTTGTAGCTGTTTCTGCGATGATAACTTTTGCAACGTGACCAGTTTCTTCGATAACTACTCTGCCACCATAAACTGTCAATTCTGCAACGTAACCATAGATATGTAGTGAAGTGTCAGCTGTTGTTGCTGTAAGTGTTGTTATGTTTGCTCCGCTTGCAACTTCAACTGTACTGTTGCTTGCGTCAACTGTGATTGCAGTTGTTGTTTCGCCTGTAAGTTTAACTTCTGCGTTTGCGTATGTTGTCAAAGTTGTTGCGTCGCTAATATCATTCAAATTAACAGTTACATCTGCGTCATCTTCAAGTGTATCAGTTCCGTTCCAATATGTTGTTACTTCAGTTGTGCTAGAACCTGAGTTTGATGATGTTGGGCTTAGTGATACCCACACGCTTGATGTGTCTTCTGGAGCTTCTGTTGCTTCCACTTCTGGAGCTTCAGTTGCCGGTGCGACTGTTGGCGACGTTGTTGCAGGGGCAGCAGTCACCACTGGAGTTTCGGTTGCTGTTGGTTCTGAATTGTCACTGCCACATGCGGCGAATGACAAAACCAATGCTAGCACCAAAACGATTGCTATAAGTTTTTTCATAAATACTTTCTCCTTATTTAAGAATTTTTTAATGCACATTTCTGCACATTATTTTGCTGTACACTGCTTTTGCAATGTACTATATTATACCCTTATATTCTAACTCTTGATTACGTTATTTGTCAAGTGCTAGCGAAAAAAATTTATAAAAAAATATTTGAAATTTCCTTTAAAACGTTATTATGATGAAATTTTCTGCTTTTTATGCCAAAAATTGGATGTTTACAGCGATTTTTTAGCATATTTTGGGAAAATTAAAAAATTACATATTTTACCAGCTTTTCTATTGATAGTTATTCTCGATTGTGGTATACTATTAAAAAATGATACGGAGGTATTTTTATTATGGCTATTAAACATCCAACTATAGATAATTTCACAGAAGTTGTGGAAGGCGCGGGCGTGCCTGTTTTGGTGGACTTCTACGCTGACTGGTGTGGCCCTTGCAAGATGATTGCGCCAATTTTGGAAGACGTGGATAAACAACTGGACGGCAAGGCTGTTATTTGCAAGGTGAACGTGGACAACCAACCTGAACTTGCTCAAAAATTCAACGTTATGAGTATCCCTACACTAGTGCTATACAAAAACGGCAAATACAGCGTTTCCGTTGGCCTTAAAAATAAAGCAGGGATTTTGGAGATGCTTGCAGGTGACTAGGTACAAATTTCTGCACCAGTTTTGCAAATTAAAAACAGGCTTCGCTCTGCGAGCTCGATAAAAAATAAAAATTAAAAATTGTGGTAAGGCACTCACTTCGTTCGTGCATACTATATTTATATTTGAAATTGAAAAAGTAGCGTTACTTGTTGATAGTAACGCTACTTTTAATATTTTCTAATAATTGGATGCATAGGGCGAAGCCCATGCCTTACCACAATTTTTAATTTTTAATTTTTATCGAGCTCGCAGAGCGAAGCCTGTTTTTAATTTTTGTTGGATAAATTTTTTCAAAATTTATTCAACAAACGACACATCTATATCCCCTATATATGTTTTTATTGTGAGTTGTTGCAAGGTTTCGTCTTTGCCTTGTTGTAGGTTTTCATCTAGGTAGTATTTTCCGCTTTCGGAGATACTGCAATCTAGGATGAAGTTGGAAACGTCGCCGTCGAAAGAGATTACCACTGCGCCGTAGTCGGCATAGGCATACATGTCACCCGCGAGCGTGATGTTTGAAAAATCTACGTATCCCATGTCTGCTGTCAGGTTGATTTCTTCGATTTCTGCTGTGCTTACAAGTAAGTTGCCAAAAGCGATATAGCAATCAAAATTGCCGAACGTGCAGTTTTTGAATTCTGGGTTCGATGTTCCGCCAGTGAAGGTGAATTCGCCAAATGCTGTGTCGTAGGCAGAAACGTTGCCAAGGTTTGATGCGACGATTGACGAATCAAAGTTGCAATCGACGATATCCACAATTGTGTTGTCGCCGTCGAAAACAAAGCTTTCTGCTGATATGTTTTCAAAATCAAAGTTGCCAAGTTCCGCTTTCACGCTGAATGCTTCAATTTGGTAGCTTTGCGGGATTGTTATCAATATTGTTGATGATTTGCTTGAAAAAAATTCGCCCAAGATATCTTGGCTTGTTGCAAGGTTGATTGTAAGAATGCCGTCTTCAACGGTGCATTCAAGGGTTTCCTTGCCGTTTTGCGAATCTGTTGTTATCAAAAATTCGTCGCCCGTTTGGATTGTGATGTTCGCACGGGTTGTTTTGTCCAGTGCGCCCGAACTTGTTTGCGTTATTTTCACGCTTTCAAACTCTGCTTCGCTTGTGAACGACGCTTGAATGCCCGAACCGTTGCCAAAAATCGCGATGTACATCAAAACAGCAATGGCAACCGTGACAATCATCACCATTATTGTTTTCCAACTGTTTTTTACTTTCACACCTTTATCTGCATTTTTATCGGCATTTTTGTTTTTCATCATCTTATCCCCTTTTTATCACTTCGCAAAGTTTTCTAGAGTTTCGCCCGTCAGACGATATGTTGTCCATTCTTGCATTGGCGTTGCGCCAACTTGCAGATAGAAATCAATTGAAGGCTTATTCCAATCTAGGCACGCCCATTCAAGCCTGCCACAGCCCCTTTCAACTGTGATTTTCGCAAGGTGCTTCAAAAGTGCTTTGCCATAACCTTTGCCACGGTATTCTTTCAACACAAAAAGGTCTTCCAAATATATCCCCGCCCTGCCAAGGAATGTCGAAAAATTATGAAAAAAGAGCGCGATGCCAACTTCTACGCCATTTTCTACGGCGAAAAGCACTTCCGCTTTCTCCTTTTCAAATATCCACTCTTTCAAAAGTTGTGGGGTTGCCACAACGTCATCTGCCATGTCTTCATATATCGCAAGCTGGTTGATAAACTTCAATATCGTTTCTTCGTCACCTTGCTTCGCTTGTCTTATTTCAAAATTTGCCATTCGTTTTTCCTTTGTATGTTTTTTATTGTTCTTGTGGTTGGATTTCTGTTTGGTCATCAGATAAAAAGAAAGTGTTTTGTCTTACACTTATCATTCTGCTAACCTAAAGGTTTGGTTTATTCGCCAATCTCTGTTTGGTCATCAGATAAAAAGAACGTGTTTTTGTTTGTACTCTCTTCTTTATCCGCGTCGATTTTGGCTTTTATCGCGTTGTAATCTGGAAGTTCGGCAAGGGTTTTCAAGCCGAATTTTTTCAGAAATTCCGATGTTGTTCCAAACTGTTGCGGTCTTCCAATCACGTCTTTTCTGCCGACGATTTCGATTATGTCGTCTTTCAACAGTTGCGTGATTGCCCAGTCGCATGAAACGCCACGCACGTTTTCAAGTTCTAAACGCGTGATTGGCTGTTTATACGCGACGATTGAAAGCGTTTCCATAATTGAGTTGGAAAATTTGCGTTGCTTGATTGGGTTTAGGATTCTATCAATTTCGTCCACAACTTCTGCTGATGTGGAAAATGAAAGCTTGTCGCCATACTCTTTCAAAATTATTCCGCCGTTATATTTTTCTTTCAGCGCAATAATCATTTCTTCAAGTTCGAAAGGGGTGGCTTCTATACCTTCCATGATTTCGCTTTTTGTTATTTGGTCGCCTGAAAGAAAAATCAAGCTTTCCAATATTTTTATTTTATCTTGCATGATACCCCCTTTTTAGGCGCTTTTTATTATTATGTCTTGAAAATTGCCCGCTTGGGTGATTTCAATTTTGCCGAGTTTCACCATTTCTAAAATCGCCATGAATGTGACCACTATTCGCTCTTTTGACGGCTGTTCTGTGAAAAGCGAAAAAAAGCTTAGTGTGCCTTCCAAAAGCAAGCTTGATATTTCTTCAATCATCATTGCAACAGTAAGCGTTTCTTTTGAAAGTTGGCGCTGTTCGATACCACCGCCGGGAATTGCTTCGCGATAGTTTATCAGCACTTTTTGAAATGCCGAAACAAGGATTTCAACTGTGCTTTCTTCAAACACGAAGTTTGGGGAAATTTCTTCTTCCACTTCGCGATAAAAAACGTCCACTTCTTGCTTGGTTTTGAGTATTTCAGAAAGTTCTTTGAAAAGTTTGTATTCTTCCAGTTGGAAAATCAAGTTTTCTTCTTCGCTTTCCGCTTCTTCCTCTTCATACTTTGGCAAAAGTTCGCGCGATTTTATTTCTAGGATTGTTGTCGCCACCACAAGATATTCCGTTGCAAGTTCGATATCTTGCTGTTGCGCTTGCTTGATATACATCAAAAATTGGTCGGTGACAACAGAAACAAACACGTCCTTTATATCGATTTTTGCATTCTTGATAAGGTGCAAAAGCAAATCCAGTGGGCCGTCAAAATTTTCGAGGTGGAGATTCATGCCGTTTTCTTCACAAACAGCTTGCTCGCTATTAAGTTTTGTTGTTTCTTCAATCATTTTATCCCTTTTCGTTTTGAATTGCTTTTATCATTTAGAATTTCACTTTATAATATCAAGTAGAATTTCACTTTATAATATCAAGCCCCAGAACCAAATTATTGGCTGTTGCACAATCGATGTCACCAACGAAATCACGCCGAAATACATATTTGCGAGCATGAAAACAATCAGAACCATGAATGAGTTTTTTCTTAAAAAGTCCATAACTTTGCTTGTCGCCGGCAAGACAAGTTCCAAAAAGCGGAAGCCGTCGAGCGGTGGGATTGGCATCAAGTTGAACACCATAAGCACCAAGTTGATTGAGAAGAAATATTGCAAAAATGCAATGAAAAACGACGAGAAACCCGCGCCAATGTCGCCGTAGCCCGAAAGTCGGATGATATAAGGTATCGCAAGATAGAAAATTGGATACACCAAAAATGCCAAAGTGAAGTTTGTTGCAACACCCGCAAGCGATACTTTTATGCTGTCCTTTTTGTAGTTTTTGAAGTTGTCTGGATTGATTGGCACTGGCCTTGCATATCCAAACCCAATAACAAGAAACAACACCGCCCCAAATAGGTCAAAGTGACTTTGTGGGTTGAAGTTCAATCTGCCCATGTATTTCGCGGTTGGGTCGCCACATTTCAACGCCACATAGCCGTGGGCAACTTCGTGCGCCATAACCGCAATCAAAAAGGCGAGTATCGCACCAAGAAATGTTATTGGATCTTGTGTTAGTAGTGAAATCATTGATTTTCGTTTCTCCTAGTATTGTTTGAGTGGCAAATTTTGCTTTGCCACCACTTTTATTTTTGTTGTTTTGTTTTTTTGTTTTTTTATTTTTTGTTTTTTGTTTTATTTCAAGAATTCTGGAACTGCATCCAATCTTGCCATGTCTTCATAGCTTTGGCGATTCACGATGTAGCCGGCGTTTTCGCCCTTCACGCCAACCATTGCTGGGATTGGGTTTCTGTTGTAGTTTGACGCCATTGAATAGTTATACGCACCCGTTGAAAGCACTGCGAGAATGTCGCCTGTTTCAACTTTTGGGATTGTTACATCTTTTGCGATGATGTCGCCCGATTCGCAACACTTGCCTGCGATTGTCACTGTTTCAAGGTTTGTTTCGTTCATTTTGTCGCAGTTCACAACTTCGTATTTTGCGTCGTATAGCGCGTATCTTGGGTTGTCGAACATTCCGCCGTCGATTGCGATGTATTTTCTGATGTCTTTGATGTCTTTGATGTTGCCGGCTGTGTAGAGGGTGATTCCCGCTTCGCCGACTATGCTTCTGCCCGGTTCGATTGTCACGAATGGTTTTTTGAGTCCTTTTGCTGTGATTTCGCTTGAAACTTTTGAAAGCACCATATCAAGGAAGTTTTCATATGCTGAAATGTCGAATTTTGCATCTTCTTCTGTGTAGTAGATACCAATTCCACCGCCCAGGTTGAGTTCGTCGAAATCGTGAGCGCATACGTCTTTCACTTCTTTCATGAAGTCTGTCATTTTTGAAACTGCAAGAAGGAATGCTTGGAAATCAAAGATTTGTGAACCGATGTGGCAATGCAAGCCAGAAAGGTGCAAGTTTTCAAATTTCAAGGCTTCTTTCACTGCTTCAAGTGCGTCGCCCGTTTGAATTCCGAAACCAAACTTGCTGTCTGTTTTTGCAGTTTGGATGAATTCGTGTGTGTGCGCTTCCACGCCTGGGTTGATGCGAAGTTCAATCTTTTGCACAATGCCCGCTTCTTTCGCAATCGCGTTGAGCGTTGCAAGTTCTTGGTGGGAATCGCAAACTATCATCTTCACGCCGAAAGATACGGCCATTTCAAGTTCTTGTTGCAATTTATTATTGCCGTGAAAATACACTTTTTCCATTGGGAAATCCACTGATTTTGCAGTTGCCATTTCTCCGCCAGAAACGACGTCCACCCCGATTCCGCAATTTTTTGCTGTTTGATAAATCGCTTTTGTTGAAAGTGCTTTCGATGCAAATAAAACTTCGCCGTCGCCATAATTTGCCATTGTTTTCTTGTAGGCTTTCATCATGCCTTCAACGTGGTCGATATCAAGAACATAAAGCGGTGTGCCAAATTTTTTCGCAAGATCACTCGCTTTGAAATTACCAATTTGCAAACTGCCGTCCACTGATTTTAGTGTGTTTCTTTGGTTCATAATAATTCTCCTTTAGTATATGCTTGGGCTGTAAACTAAACATAAAATACCCCGCATAGATTTCAAAATTTATTTCATGACAATTTTATATCACTGTGGGTAATTTGTCAACAACACTTAACTTTTTAATCTTTTTTACATTGATATCTAAAAAAGGAGCAAGTTTTTTGCTCCTTTTTGCTGTTTTGTTTGTTGCTTTTTGAAGTTTTGAAGTTGGTTTTTTCAAACTTCAAAGTTGCTAATCTTCTAGACTTTCTTTTGGTTCTTCAGGTTGCTCGCCTTCCAATTTTTGGAGCTGGGCAAGTTCTTCCGCCTCTGCAAGTTCGTCCAATTTCACCAATTCTTCAATCATGTCGTCGATATCGTCATCTTCTTCGTCGCTATCTTGGATTGACGGGTTTGATGTTGATTTTAGCGGTGCGATTTCGTCTTGAATTTCTTCTTCAAGTTGGTCAAGTTGACTTTCGATTTCCGCTTGGGCAGTTGACTTTGCCAACGCTTGCGGTTCTTGAGAAGTTTGGTTTTCTTCGATTTCAGCTTCTTCAATTTCAGCTTCTTTCATTGATTCTTGCAAACCTTGTTTTTGTGATTTTTCAAGTTCGGCAAGTTCCATTGCTAGGTTTTCAAGTTCTTTTGCCGTTTGCAAAAGTCCTTCTGGTTCGAACTGTGCATTGGCGTATGAATCGACGATTTCTAGCGCTTCGTTTGTATCTTTAATTTCATCAATTTCGCCAAAGTTGATTATGCTTGAAATTGATTGAAGTTCTTCTTTCAATTGTGCAAAACCTTCAGAAAGCTTAGTATCGGCAATGTCTGTTTTTGCGTGGTTGCCAACACCTGCTATGCTCTTTTCGATATCTGCAAGGGCGCGTTTTTCAGCTTCGTATATACCCATGATTTGCTTTGAAAGACCACGCAAAACTTGCATGTTTGTTGTTGCATAAACAATGGATTTTTCAAGGTTGATTTTATTTTCTTTTGCGATGTTCAAAATTTCATCTGACCTTTGGGAATATATAACTTCATCTTTCGATTGTGATATATTTTCCATAAGGTTTTGTTCCATAAGTGCGAGTTTTTTATTGCATTCTTCACGGAAATCCACGATTTCACGAATGAGCTCTTCGCTGTTTTCACCACTTTGATTGGAAGCGAATCTGTTGCGATAGCTGATTTCTGACACTATGTTTGTTGACAGTTCTTGAAGTTGTGATTGTTGTGAATATTGAATATTTTTTGTTATGCGCTGTTCTATATCCAAAAGTGAATTTGCGATATAGTTTTTCAAGTTGGCAACTTCTCCGCTTTCTCCCACGCCAAGACCTGCTTTTTTAAGCATTTCTTTCACGTTTAGAACTTCGTTCAAAACCGCCATGTTTTGTGATTGTTCGCTGTTTCCAAGGTGCTGAAGGATTTCAGCGTTTTGCCTTGCAATCGCCTTGTTTTGCAATGTGAGATTATCAAACACTGAATTAAAAGACGAATCCCTTGCTGTTGATGAACCAAAAAGCCCAACAAGCATTTCTATTGCAACACGCAATCTTAGTGCCCTTTCCACAACGGCTGGGGTTTGTTGAATTGCTCCTTGTTCAAAATATGCACGCAAGTTATCAACATCGGTCTTAACAAAGTCTAGTGCCGAAAGAAATTCTGCTTGGTTTAGTGGCTTTCTTGTCATATGTTTTTCCTCTTTACTGAAATTTATTTATCGAATTATATAATATAATATTTTCGCGATATTTGCAATCAAAATCGCACACATCGTGAATTTATCGCATTTTACCGCATTATTATTATATTATAACATAATTTTTCAGTTTTGCAAGTATTTTTTAAAGTTCGAAATCATCTCTTTTTAGCACTTTTTTCATTTTTGATATGGCTTTCTTTTCTATGCGCGAAATATAACTGCGTGATATGCCAAGTTTTTGCGACGTTTCGCGTTGGGTTAGTGGTTTGCCACCCGTTATGCCGTATCGCATTATTATTATGTCGTATTCCCTATCTTCAAGGTGCTGTTTCAAAAGTGACAGAAGTTTTTCGCGATTTATTTCTTCAATCACTTCTTTATAAACCGTGTCGCTTGCGGAAAAAAGCAAGCTTTCGATTTTCAGTTCGTTGCCATCTTTATCCCTGCCTATTCCTTCGTAGATTGAAATGTCATTTTTGTATTTTTTCGACCTTCTTAGGTGCATGAGAATTTCGTTTTCCACACACCTTGCAACATAGGTCGCAAGAACTGTGCCCTTGCCGTATTGATAGGAAGAAATCGCCTTAATAAGACCTATCGTGCCAATAGAAATCAAATCGTCAACTTCGCCCGCCCCGTTATATTTTTTCACGATGTGGGCAACCAGCCGAAGATTGTGGCGAACGAGAAGTTCCTTTGCATCGTTATCCCCTTCCTTTGCTTTTCTTAGCGCCTCTTCTTCTTCCGCTTTGGAAAGCGGTTGCGGAAAAGACCCCTTTGGTTCTTTCACATACGACGTGAAAAAGAACACTTGATTAAAAAAACTTAAAAATCCATCAAACATATATACTCTCCTAGCCTTTTTGTGCATTAAATATATATGTGCAGTGGATTTTGTCCTATGAATAATTATAAGTAGAATGAGATATTGAATTACAAAATTTTGCAAAACATATTGACAAATGGCTATATTTAGTATATAATTTAGCCATAATAAAATAAGAAAGGAGATAGTTATGCAAATAGTTCCTATAAAAGATTTGAAAGATACATCTGCTATTGAAAGAAGATGTAATGAAAGTGCAGAGCCAGTTTTTGTGACAAAAAATGGATATGGCAAACTTGTTGTTATGGATATTGATGTTTATAATAGATTGATGCGTAAAACTTATGAAGCAATGCTTGTGAATGAAGGAATCAGACAAGCGGAAAAAGGCGAAGTTGTGCCAGTAGATGAAGTTTTTCAAATGGTAAAGGCTAGATATGGAAAATAAATTTGGCAGATTTTAATGTTATAGCACAATAAGCTTTGCCCATTGTGCTATAACATACTTATTACATATAAAACTCGTTTAGAGTTTTTATTTATCAGACCTTTTTCTTTCTTAAAATATCAAACTTGGAAAGTTCATATGGGCATTTTAGAACTAAGTTTTGTTGAACCAGTTTTGCATCTTCGATTGTTTCGCCTGTTTCTGATTTGATTTCTTCTACTGTAAATTCTTTATTGAAGTTTTCGTTTGCTGACAAAACTTCTAAAGTGTCGCCAATTTTGAAGCGGTTTCGCATCACGAAATGCACGTATCCGTTTTCGCATTTTTCAATTTGACCGATGAAATCATAGCTTTGAACTGGCTTTGATGTTTCATAGTTTTGAGTGTTATCAAGTTTTTCGATGTTGTAGCACGTCGTATAGTTTCTGTGCCCTGCTTTATCAAGGTTTTCCACGATTTCTGTTGGGAGCTTCTTGCCTTGCAAGTAGCAATCGATGGCTTCACGATAGCTTTTCACGACTGTTGCAACGTAGTATTCCGATTTCATTCTGCCTTCGATTTTAAATGACACACTGCCTGCCTCGGCAACTTCTTTTATGTGATTTATAAGGTTCAAATCTTTGGAATTTAGGATGTATGTGCCACGTTCGTCTTCATGCATTGTGAGTGGCGCGCCTTCGCGTGATTTTTCGGTGATTTGATATTCCCATCTGCAAGCTTGCACGCAAGCACCGCGGTTTGCATCGCGGGGTGTTAGATAGTTTGAAAGTAGGCATCTGCCGGAATATGAAATGCACATTGCACCGTGCACGAAAGTTTCAATTTCGCAAGTTGTGTTATCTGCGATTTCCTTTACTTCCGCAAGGGAAAGTTCACGTGCGACAACTATTCTTGACACGCCTTGCGACTGCCAAAACTGTGCTGAAAATTTATTCAGCGTGTTTGCTTGCGTTGAAAGGTGAAGTGGCGTTTTGATTTTAAGCTGATTATAAATCATCACTATTCCCGGGTCGGAAACGAGAACGCCATCGACATTTGTCGTGTCCAAAAACTGCAAGAATTCTGCAATTTTATCAAAATCTTCGTTCTTGGCAAATATGTTCAAGGTGATATACACCTTTTTTCCTCTTTCGTGGGCATAATTTATGATTTCCACAAGTTCTTCGTTGGAAAAATTATCCGCAAACGCGCGAAGCGAGAAGGCTTTGCCACCCACGTAAACTGCGTCCGCACCAAAGTGGAATGCCGTTTTTGCCTTTTGCATATTGCCACCAGGGGCAAGGAGTTCAAGTTGTTTGTTTATCATGTTTATCATGTTTATCTCCACGAATAACAATCCACAAAATTTGATGTAAATTCCGCGGTTGATTCTTTTCTTTCGTTGCTTTTTATTTTCTAGTTTTATCTCACTTTTTTATACTTAGCATAATCCCATCGCCGATATCAAGCAGTGTTGAGACCATATCTTTATCCTTTGAAACCATATCCAAAAATTCACGCATGTTTCTCACAATTGTGTTTTTGCGGTGGGTGTGCTTTTTTTCACCCGAAATCAAATCGCGAAATAGCACGTTATCAGAAAACAACATTCCGCCACTTTTAAGCATATCTTTCAAATATGGATACATTTCTAGATATTTGGATTTTGGACCGTCCAGAAGGATAAAATCAAATTCTCCGCTCATTTGCGGTATGATTTCTGTGCAGTCGCCAAGATAGCATTTCACGCGGTTTATTTGACCAAACTTGGTGAAGTTTGCAATGGCTTCTTCACGCGATTCTTCCATTTTTTCTAGCGTTACAAGGGTGGCATCAGGCGGGGCTGAAAACATCATAAGCGAGCCAGAATACCCAATCGCCGTGCCAATTTCTAAGATTTTTTTCGGCTTTATGCTTCGCACTTGAGTGGCGAGCATAACGGCGGTATCTTTAAGCATGACGGGGATGTTTCTTTCCCTTGCATCCTTTCGCATTTCTTCCAAAAAGTCACCTTGAAAGGATACGTTGTTTATGAAATTGTCGATATATTCTTGATTTTTTCCCTTCATTTGTGTTTTCCTTTCATTGGTGCTTTTATTGGTGTTTTCCTTGGTGTTTTAATTGGTTTTAAAATTACATTCCGTCGATTCTGTAATCGTCGCGAGAGATTGAAATATCTTTTTTCGCTTCGATAACGATTGGCAAAATCATTGGACGTTGTTTGATTTTGATAAAGAAGTTGCGAAGTTTTTTTCTTATTTCAAACTTGAGTTCTTGTCTTGAAGATTCATCTTTCAAATCGTGTGCTTTTATGATTTGCAAAATAAGTTTTTTCGCATCTAGCAAGATTTTATCTTTCGAGCTGTTCAAAACTATTCCACGGATAACGATTTCTGGATCGTCGAGAAGTTCGCCTGTTATTGTGTTTATTGCAACAACGACAATCATGACGCCTTCTTCAGACATAAGTTTTCTATCTTTGAGCATAAGCGAATCCATATCGCCAAAGCCAAGACCATCCACAAGCACAGCACCGTGAGGTATTTGACCCACTCTTT
The DNA here is from genome assembly GCA_044426085.1 of Bacillota bacterium. Lineage (GTDB taxonomy): Bacteria > Bacillota > Clostridia > Christensenellales > CAMQZB01 > JAWXUU01. The sequence goes on from JAWXUU010000013.1 coordinate 37,502, forward strand.
TTGCTGCGTTTTTAGTGATTTCGATTGTGTCGCCAAGTTCTGGAACAAGGATTTTGCTTTCGTGCATGCCTTGTTTTATTGCTAGGTTTTTATGCGACATCAAGTGGCGATATTCGCCGTGGACTGGAATGAACAATTTTGGTTTTACAAGTTCGTGAATGATTTTCAATTCTTCCCTTGCGGCGTGACCTGAAACGTGGATTTCGTGAAGTTTTGAATATATCACGTCTGCGCCGAGTTTCATAAGGCGGTTAACAACCCTGTAAACACCCTTTTCGTTTCCTGGGATTGGAGATGCGGATATGATGACTGCATCGTTATTTGTGATTTTCACTTTGTTGAAGTCTCCCGAAGCCATTCTTGCAAGGGCACTCATAGGTTCACCTTGTGAGCCCGTTGAAATAATCACAAGTTCTCTATCAAAAAGTTTATCGATTTTGTCGATATCAACAAATGTGTTTTCGTCTGCTTTGATTGCACCGATTCGCATTGCGGCATCAACCACGTTTATCATGCTTCTGCCCGAAAGCGCAACTTTACGCTTTGTTCTTTTTGCAACGTCGATGATTTGTTGAACGCGGTGAACGTTTGAAGCGAAAGTAGCAACGATGATACGCTTGCCTTCGTTTTCTTCAAAAAGTCGCAACAAACTGCTTCCCACTGTTGATTCGCTCATCACATACCCTTCTTTTTCTGAGTTTGTTGAATCTGCCATCAAAAGTTGAACGCCTTTTTTGCCGATTTCTGCAATTCTTGCAAGGTCCATAACTTCGCCGTCTACTGGTGAAAAATCAATCTTGAAGTCACCCGTGTGGAAAATCACACCTTGTGGAGTTGTTATTGCAAGTGCGACACTGCCTGGGATTGAATGGTTTACGTGAATGAATTCCACTTTGAACTTGCCAAGTGTTATCACGCTTCCACCCGCAATCACGTTTTGTTTTGCAACAACATTTTTTTCTTTAAACTTGTTTTCAAGTATTGCAAAAGTAAGTTTTGTTGCATAAAGTGGTGCGTTTACATCTTTTAGGATATAAGGAAGTGCACCAATGTGGTCTTCGTGGCCATGTGTTATCACAAAACCGCGAACTCTATCTTTGTTTTGTTGCAAGAATGTTGTGTCTGGCAAAACTACGTCGATACCAGGCATTTCTTCTGTTGGGAAGCTCATACCACCGTCGATAACGATGATGTCTTCGCCACATTCAAGTGCAGTACAGTTTTTTCCAATCTCGCCAATACCACCCAAGAAGTGGATTTTCACAGCGTTTTTGTTTGATTTTGAATTTGAATTTTTTGCTGTTTTATCAAGCACCATATCCGCTGTTTTAACTTGCTCCGCCTTTTGCTTTGGTGGATTTTGTTTTTGTGGCTGTTTTTGTTTTGGCGGATTTTGTTTTTGTGGCTGTTTTTGTTTTGGCGGATTTTGTTTTGGTTGATTTTGATTGTTTTCGCCTTGATTTTGCTTCGGTGTGTTTTGTTTTGGTGTGTTTTGTTTTGGTTGGTTTTGTGCTTTTGCTTCACCTTGATTTTTGTTTTTAGGTTGCTTTGCACTTGGTTTTTGAAGTGCTTCTTCCTTGCTTACCAATGTTTTTTGCTTTGGTTGGCTTGGATTTGCATTTTTGTTTTGGTTTGGGTTTTGGTTTTGGTTTTGGTTTGGATTTTGGTTATCCACCGCTGGTTTTTTCTTTTTTCTTCTGTTTTTGTTTGCGTTTTGCTTTGGTTCGGCTTCGTTAAAATTGCCTGATTTGGCTTTTTGAAGTGCTTCCATGGCTTTTTTCAAACTTTCTGTGTTGCCACTTCTTTTGATACTTACATCTTTGATATCATCAAAACTGCTTTTAACTTCAAGGGGTGTTCCTGCACCTTTAGAGTTTTCTAGCTTAGTAGATTTGCTTTGCAAATTAACTATTTTCTTTTCGTTTGATGTCTTGCCCGAGGTAGGTTTTTGCAATAGCGTTCCTTGCGATTCTTTCGAATTTTCATTTTTGTTCATTATTTGTTTCCTTTTATTTTGTTATAGGCAACTGCCTATGATAGTTCTATGTATTTTTTATATGATTGACAATTATGTGGGAAATAGACCAAAAAACTTTGCTTGTCCCACACTTTTTCACAAAATCAAGCCCGATTTTTGGGCTGATTTTGACTTTTATGTATTATTCGTTTTAAATTTGTTTTTGTTTTAATTTCTTACTGATTTTGTGTTTTTCTTTTTAAAATATGCTTGTGGAATAATAATATTCCAACTTTTGCAGTTGCTGTCCATTTTTTATTGACTCGGCGACAACTTTTTCCAATAATTCGGAAAAGCTGAACTTGCTTGCGAATAAATAGTTTGACAAACTTCCGGGGATTGTGTTGACTTCGTTGAAATATAAAATTTCGTTTTCATAAATAAAGTCGAACCTGACAATTCCGCTTAGTTTGAATTTTTCATACAGCACTGTTGCGGTTTTTTCAATTTCCGATTTCAACTGCGGTGAAATATTTGCGGGGCATTCCCGCTTGAGCCCGTTTGCACTTTTCAGCTTGCCCTTTGTTATATACTTATCTTCAAAGGTCAAAATTTCGTGCCACACTTTTGGCTTTTCGATTTCTGAACAGATTATTTTTCCATCCAGTTTCACGCACGCGATGTTGAGTTCGCAAAAATCCACTGCGCTTCTTTCGCACAGCACTTCGCTTGCAAATAAAAACGCAAGGCAAAGCCCATCTTTCAAGCTTGGTAAGTTTTCGCACAGCTTCACACCAATGCTAGAACCGAGTGAGTTTGGCTTTATCACATATGGATAGTCGCCTTTTTGGTCGATTTTTGATAGGATTTCCGAGATATCTTGATTTGCGGAAAACTTTTCAAACGGGAGCACGTTTGCCCCACACTGCACCGCCATATTCTTTGAAACTTCCTTATCCATTCCAACGCTTTGCGACAGCACCGACCCTGATGTTTGTGGAATCTTGCACATTTTTAACAGTCCTTGCAAACTTCCGTCTTCGCCGTTTTCGCCGTGGGTGGCAAGAAGGGCGCAAGATATTTTGTAGAGTTTTCTTATCCGCTTTTTAGTGATGTCCCAAAGGTGGTTATCACCCGCAAAAAAGCTGACTTTTTTAAATTTTGGCGAGAGTTCTTTGAACTCTTTTATCCTTGACACATCTTTGAGAATTTCGCTTGTGAGAAATTCTCCGCTTGTGGTCACATATATTGGCACAACTTCGTATTTCGAACTTTTTTCAAGTGCGAGAACCGCTTGCATGCCTGTTATGATTGAAACGTCGTGCTCGCAAGACATTCCGCCAAATATTACCGCTATTTTTTCTTTCATACCATTTCCCCCAAATTTTTTGATATTCTGCTAGAATATATGTTATTTGAAGAAAAAAGGTTAGCGATTTTGTTTGTTTTTATGATTTTTGTTTGGTTTTGTTTGGTTTTATTTGTTTTTATTGTGTTTTGTTTGGTTTTATTATAGATAGGAATCTGGGATATCGTTTTCGAAGAGAACGACGTCGCCTTTTTTCATGATTGCATAAAGTGAACTTTTTGCATCGTTGAAGTTTTCAAATGCAATTATGTTTTCAAAATCGAACCCCACATCTTGCAGTCCTTCGGTGATTTGAACGGCACGCATGTTGCCCACCAAGATTATTTTATCACAAACTTTGCCAAAAATTCTGCCTAGTTCGCGATTTGCTTCATCTTCCATTTTGCCAAGTTCCACAAGCCCTGGTGTGACCAAAATTTTTCTGCCTTCGAACATAGAAAGCACTTCGGCGGCATATTTTGCACCTTTCAAATTGGAGTTATACGAATCGTCGATGACGATTGCATGTTCTTTTTTTGTCATTTGCAAGCGGTGTTCTGTGGCTTCAAGCTTTGATACTGCGCTTTGCAAAACATCTATTTCCACACCGAGTTTATAAGCAACCAAAATCGCAAGTGCGACGTTTTCCACGTTGTGTCTGCCGAGAAGTTTTGCTGTGAATTCGTGCTTTTCGCCATCCATAACAACTGTGAATTTGCTTCCGTCTTGGTCAACTTTGATGATTTCGTAAACTAGGTCGCTATCACTTTCGCCGATGCAATATTTTTCTTTTGTCACGTTATTATAAAGTTCTTTTGCACCTTCGTCCGAGCCATTGAAAAAGCAAATACCGTCGCTTTCCACGCTTTCAACGAGCTCGTTTTTAGTTTTTTTCACGTTTTCGAATGTTTTGAAACTTTCCATGTGTTGCATGCCAACTGATGTGATAACCGCATAGTTTGGCGGTGCGATTTTGCAAAGATATGCGATGTCGCCAACCTTTCTTGCGCCCATTTCCAGCACGGCAAATTCAGTTTTATCAGTCACGTAGTTTTGCACTGTGAGCGCGACACCACTTGGCGTGTTATAGCTTTTTGGAGCTGATGCGACGATGTATTTTTCACCGAGCAGACTGGCAATCAAATCTTTTGTTGTTGTTTTGCCAAAGCTTCCCGTGACAGCAACAACTTTAACTTCGTTTTCTTTCAATATTTGGCGTGCTTTTTTGCCGTATCTTGCGATGTTCAACTTTTCAAATGGAGAATTTATCCAGTTTGCAAACAAAACCAAGAATGGAAGTAGCAATGGGAAAATGCAAATTGGAATGTATCTATAATAAGACACTAATTGCAAATCTGCCACCACTTCAAGAGCGTTCATGCCATAAAAAACGCCGATTGAAAGCAAATATACAAGCACTGCAAACGTGATTGTTAGGCGTTTTAGCCTTGATGTGTATTCAACTTTTTGACGTTGCTGAATTTTCGCAAGCTGATTTGTTTTGAAAAACACCATTGAAAACACATAGAAGAACACTAGCCCCAAAAATGAGAACATTGGCCCTGAAAACGGCGCAAAAATCACGCTGAATGTGATATATGCCACCATTGAAAACAGACACACATTTGACAAGCGATACATAAATCTGTTGTTTGATTTGCTTATCCAATTCAGATATCCAACACTTTGATAGCCACGCTGTTGCATGCCTTTGAAAAATATTTTTCCCCCCGACAGCATGAGCACAACTATTGCAATGCTGACTGCAAAAATCAACATGTGCTGTGATTGGGATTGGGTTATCATTACTGCATTTATTGTCGAATTTGTCATACTTTTAACCTTTTTTTGAGGTCCTCCGCATTATTATAGTTTATACGCAAAAGAAATCTTTTGCAATAAGCCCGAATTCTAGCACGCTTTGCAAAAATGCAAAGTGATCGCCAGAAATTTCCTTATAATCGCAATTTTTTATTTTCCACTTCATGGTTTTCACCATTTTTTTCGTGATTGCACTGTCGCTTTTGCCACGCACAATCAACACTTTTTGTTTTATATCTGAAAGCTGAGATGTTTGGTCGTATTTTATCGCGAGATTGAATGTTTCTTTCAATATTCCAGACGCATTTTGATAGTCGGCTGAATAAAACCGTTCTAGCTTTTTGATATTCTTTTTTGATGTTAGTTTTTTTCGCAGTTTGAAGATTTTCACCTTGACTGCTTTTTTCAAATTCTTATCCGCAACACCCGCAGGGGCAATCAAAAGTCCACTTTTCACGCGCGAATTTTCACGCGACATAAGAAAAATTGACACTCTTCCGCCGTAGGAATGGGATATGATATGAAAGTTTTTGATTTCTAGATAGTTGCAAAGCGACAGAACAATTTCACCCTGCATTGCAACGCTTGTTCCCGTTTTTGCCGTGTCACTTTTGCCCATTCCAAGAAAGTCCACCAAAATGCACCTGTAATTTGTTTGGAACATGGGATAAATCCCCGCAAAAACACTGCTGTCGCACCCCCAACCGTGCAAAAACACGATAGTTTTCTGTTGAGCTTGGGGATTTTTGCTATTATTTTTGTGGTCTTCAAAGAAAATTTTGCTTCCGCAATAATCAAAATACAACTATTTTTCACTCCTGACATTTTTTATATTATATGCCGAGTTATGCCTTTTTGAGATTATTTTCTTTTCCACATGATATATGCCGTTTCGCCGTCTTGATAAAATCCCTTTCGCTCTGCTTCAATTTCAAAGCCGAATTTTTCATAAAGTCTTATGGCTTTTTCGTTTGAAACACGCACTTCAAGGGTGATTTCTTCGCATTTTTCAGCGGTTTTTTCAAGCAGTCTTGTCATCAGCAAATTTCCATTGCCCATTTTTTGAAAGCTTCTTGCAACCGCAATATTTGCGATATATCCTTCCCCCGCGACGATGTTCATGCCGTAGTAGCCCACAACTTCGCCGTTTTGTGATTTGGCAACCTCGCCAAAAAACAGTGGGAAACTGACAGATTCCCGCACGCAAGCCATGCTCCACGCATCTTCGGGGAAAATATCTTTTTCAATCTCGCAAATTGCATTTTCGTTGCCATTCCAACTTTCAAAAGTTATTTTTTCGCTGTTCATATTATTTATTTTCGCTGATTTTTTTAAGTTTTTCTTCAAGCTGTTCTTCCGCTTGGCTTTTTTTGATATATACGGGTTCAAGTTGCTCTATGCTGTTGAAATCGCCTTTTTGGATAGCCTTATTTGCGATTTCCAAAAGTCCGTTTATGCCTGAAACAACTTGTGCGCCAATCTTATTTTCGCTTGAGCAAAGAAGATTTTGGATATTTTCCTTCTGCATAAGTTTTTCAATTTCTTCGGATTTGTAAACTCCGCGGTGCGAGATTTCCACTTCGCCATTTTCTTCTTTTGCAATTGCGAAATATCCACCGCCGTTTCGCTCTTCACAGATTATTCCCGCGGGAAGCAAATCTTTTCTTTCGCTTGCCACGCATGTAAACGCGTCGGCAGAAACAAGCTTTGTGCCAAGCGCATAAGCCATGCCCTTTGCAAAAACAACCCCAATTCTTATGCCTGTGAAAGACCCCGGCCCAAGATTCACTGCTATAACGTCGATTTTTGTCTTGTCGATTCCCGCTTTTTCAAGCAAGCTTTCCAAATCGGTGAACAAAATCTTTGAATGTTGCAATGATTGTGTTGAAACTGAGTGAGTTGTTTGGTTTTCGCACTGCACAGCCATCAATAAATCTTTGGTTGATGTGTCTATTGCGAGAATGTTCATGCTTGCTCCTTATATATATTGATTTCTCTTCCGCCTTCACGATAGAAGATTTCAACGGTGTAGAACACAGAAATATCAAGATATTCCCTTATGTTTTCCGACCATTCGATAACCTTGATTCCACCGCCGTAAAGCATGTCTAGAAGTCCCGCTTCATAGGCTTCTTCTTCGCTGGATATGCGATACATATCAAAGTGATAAAGTGGGAATTTTCCGCTTTCATAGATATTCACAAGCGCGAAGGTTGGGGATAGAATTTCTTCTGAAATCCCAAGCGTTTTTGATAGACCCTTTGTAAAAACAGTCTTGCCCGCGCCCGCTTCGCCGTACATGAAAATCACTTCGTCACAAGTGAGATTTTTTGCAAAATCCGCCCCAATTTCAAAGGTTTCCACCGCACTTTTTGTGAATTTGTTTAGTATTAGCTGTTTCATGAAGATTAATATTTTCCGTCGTCCGTTGCTGTGAAGTTGCCTGATGTGAGTTCGCTTGCAATAACAGCGCCCTTGCTTGTTCCAAGTCTTGAAGCGCCCGCTTCTATCATTGCGATTGCATCCTTTGCACCCGCAACGCCACCAGCGGCTTTGATAAGCTTTTTATCGCCTGTCACGCTTTTCATGATTGCAACGTTTGCAACTGTTGCACCTTGTCCGCAAAAACCAGTTGATGTTTTCACAAAATCAGCGTCAGACAAAACAACTGCATTTGTAACTTTTTCAATTTCTTCTTGCGTTAGAAGGCAAGTTTCGATGATAACTTTGTGCGTGCAAGATGGGGCTGATGCCACCACAGCGTTGATTTCTTCAGTGATTTTGTCGAATTCTCCGCGTTTTGCCATAGAATTTGAAATTACCATATCAATCTCTTGTGCGCCGTTTTCTTCAGCATTTTTTGCTTCGAATGCCTTAACTTCTGTTGTGTTTTCGCCCAGTGGGAATCCAATAACTGTGCAAACCAACACGTCGGAACCTTTCAAAAGTTCACGGCAAAGTTTGATTTGTGAAGGGTGAACACAGACGCTTTTAAAGCCGTATTCAATCGCTTCTTTACACAATTTTTCAAAATCGCTCACGAGTGCGCCTTGTTTCAAATTGGTGTGATCCACCATTTTCATAATTTGTTTTGTTTCCATAATTCCACCTTTTTGAGAGTTATTCACAACGTGAACAACTTATTTTTAGAAATTTAGGGTGCTTTTTAAAACGCTTCTAGTCTTCATATGTGCTGACGTTTTCACCGTTGTCCCAAAGAACATCAAATTGATATTGCAATCTTGTGTCGCGGTGGAAAAGGTGAACAACGATGTCGCCATAGTCTGCTGCAATCCATCTTCCGCCGGCATATCCGTCGCTTCGAAGTGGCATAACGCCAATCTTTTTGAGTTTTTCGGACACGTTGTCGTAAAGCGCTTTAACCGCTTGGTTGTTTGTTGCACTTGCGATAACAAAATAGTCGCAAACTGAACTTTCTGCACTCACGTCTACAATTTTGATTGCCATACCTTTCTTTTCTGAAATAGCTTTCAGAATGGTATCAAGCCTTAAGTTTTCTTTTTCCATTATTACTCCTGTTTGTGGATTTCCACAATGTTTTTATTTTCGTTTTTTGTTTTTTTGTTTATTTTTGTTTTTTGGTTTTTTTGTTTTATATTTATTTTGTATTTATTTTATATTTAAATACAAATTTATTCTTTTTTATTAATTTTCTTTGCCTGTAAGTGGGTTTTTATAATATTCCATTGCATCAAGGGTTAGTGGGCAGATGATTTTGTCCACTATTCCGCGATAGGCATTTGATAGGCATTTTCTAAAGCCCGCTTCGAAATCTTTTCTTGCAAGCACGCGAAGTTCCTCCGCGCCTTCGTATTTTCTGCCGATTTCTATGCAGTCGGAAACGTATGTAAGCTTTTCAAGTTGCGACATGTTTGACCTTGCTGTTGTGTGATATTTTATCGCGTTGATGATATCTTTATTTTTGATTTTGAATTCATCACAAACGACGTATGCCCCGACAAAAGCGTGAACAACTGGTTCTGGCAAAAGCATGTTTTCCGCTTTCAATTGCATTTTATATTTTGAAAAATCTTTCATGTTTTTTGCAACGTCGTGAAGGGAAAGTGCGATGAATGCGTCCTCTTTTGAAACGCCCGCGCCACCCGCGAGAATTTGACCCATGACAGTTGCGTTTTTGATGTGTTCGTACCTTTTTTCTGTGACAACTTTTTCAACTTTTTTGGTATATTTTCTGTAATCTTCATAAAGTTTTTCGCTTTGGATATACTTTGCGACCGCCTTTGGCACTTTTTTAGAAATAGAAATGCCAAATTGGTTATCCACGCGTAGCTCGGTTGAAGAAAATTCTTGCGGTTGATACTTCAAAAATATCACCTTTTTCACAAACTCACTTTGGGTGTCCACATCGCCAGAAACTCTGCCACAGCTTACAACTGTTGCGCTTGCAAATATGCGTTCTGGATATTTCCACGTTGGGATATCGCGAAGGCTGTCGCCACCCACGATAACAAAAAGTTGGTCATTTTTATTATAAAAATGTTCAACAGTTTCAAAAGTGAAACATCTGCCTCTTTTTTCAAGTTCATATGAGCTTATTTCCATTTTTTTGCCTGTGAAAGCGAGCTCGCACATTTTTCTTCTGTGTTTTTTATCTGTTATATCAGAAAAATTCTTGTGCGCTGGTGTGCCCGTTGGCATAATCAAAAGTTTATCAAGACCCAATTCTTCTATCGCGTGTTTAGCAATTTCGACGTGTGCGTTGTGGACTGGATCAAATGTTCCACCATAGATTCCAATTTTCATACAAGTACTACCCTCATCATTTTTTGTTTCGATTTTTTGTTTCGAGTTTTTTGTTTAGAATTTTTTGTTTATTTGTAAACTTTTGCGTATATTCCTCAAAATTTTGTGGATAATTTAATACTGCTGTATTTAAAAACACAATTTGGAGGGATTATGCGAAAGATTTCAACCGTTTTAGACTTTATGATTTATGATTTTTTCACCTTTTTGGTTCTGTTGATTTTTTTTAGCAGTTTCACAAACGGGGTTTTTCCATTTGTTCTTTCCGCGTTGGGAACAATCGCTTTTTCCGCGTTATTTTTGAAAATTCGCGGTCGCGTTTTTTTAAGAAAAAAACGTGAAAGCGACACAAAAAAGCGTCAGAAACTGATTGAAACTTCTCTGCTTTATCAAACCAACAGCGAATGTTTAGGCTTTTTTAAAAGCTTTTTTTCTTCTGTGCAAGGGCTTGTTTTGTCAGAGCTTGACTGCTTTTTGCAAGGTGAAGAAACCGTTGTTTTTCCATGCTTTTCATCGCCAGAAATCGGGTTTGAAGAACTTTTGCGAGTTTCCAAAATCGCCCGTGAACAGGGCGCAAAGCACCTTATTGTGCCATGCATAAAAACTTCAGTGGGCACTTCTTTTCTTTTGGGGATGTTTGAAACGATTTCGGTTTTTGAAAGCCGTGCACTTTTTGACAAGATGATTGAATTTGATTTTTTCCCAACCATGATTGATGAAAAAGTGCTTCCTAAAAAGTCTTTCAAAACGCTTTTTTCAGCATGCCTTACACGCGCAAAAGCAAGGGGGTTTGGCGGAATTGGGCTTTCTCTTTTTGTTTTCGCCTTTTTTTCGCCATACAAAACCTATTATTTGATTGTTTCTGCTTGCCTTTTGCTTTGTTGTTGCATTCTTCTTTTGAAAAAGCGTTGAAAGCGTGAATTTTTGCTTATTGTTTTGCTTATTATATTGTTATGATTTGTTTACTGTTTGTTATATTGTTTTGATTTTATTCAACAAAATCAAATTCGATATCAAGAATTCTCACTAGGTCGCCATCTTTTGCGCCCATGCGACGAAGTTCTTTCATTACGCCACCGATTGTGAGCGCATTTAGAAGGTAACTCATTGATTCTGTGTCGTCAACAACTACGTTTCTGCCTACGTTATCGATAAATCCGCCAGAGATGTTATACGCACCGCCGTCGTCTTTCACGATATCAAATTCGCGTGGGTTTGCACGTTCATATTTGAATTCTTCATATTCTAGGGCTGTCATTTCAGGGATATCAGCAAGGTCAGCAACAATTTGGTCGAGAAGTGGTTCTAGCCCTTCACGAGTCATTGCGGACACTGCAAACACCATTTTTTCAGGGAATTCAACAGCCATTTTTTCTTTGAATGCTTTGAAGTTTGCCTTGTCATAATCGGAATCAACTTTGTTTGCGACAACGATTTCTGGGCGACTTACCAACACATCTGAATATGTTTCTAGTTCTTTTCTTATCTTTTTATAATCTTCAAATGCGTCCCTATCTTCCACTTGAGAAATATCCACAAGGTGGCAAAGCATTCTTGTTCTTTCGATGTGTCGCAAAAACGCCATACCCATGCCCGCGCCTGCGCTTGCACCTTCGATAAGACCTGGGATATCCGCAAGAACAAATGATGCATCGTATCTTGAAACCACGCCAAGGTTTGGTGAAAGCGTTGTGAAGTGATAGTTTGCAATCTTTGGTTTTGCGTTTGTGAGCACTGATAGAAGTGTTGATTTTCCAACGTTAGGGAAGCCAACAAAGCCGACATCGGCAATTGTTTTGAATTCCATGACAACTTCGCGTTCCATGCCCTTTTCGCCAAGCTGAGAAAACATTGGTGCTTTTCTTTTGCTTGTTGTGAATTTCGCATTACCTTTTCCGCCTCTGCCACCAGTTAGTGCGACAATTTCGGCATCTTCTTCGAACATATCGCAAAGGACATTGCCTGTTTCGAAGTCGCGAATGATTGTTCCGCGTGGCACTTCAACAATCATATCTTTGCCACATTTGCCAAAACATAGGTTGCTTGTTCCGTGCATTCCACGATCCGCCCTGAAAAATCTTTGAAATTTGAAGTCTACTAGGCTTGTTTTTTGGTCGGATGCTTTGAAAATTACATCTCCGCCCTTTCCGCCGTCGCCACCATCAGGTCCGCCGTGGGGTTTGCCTTTGAAACTTTTGAAAGAGATACAGCCATTTCCGCCGTCTCCACTTGTGATTACTATTCTTACTTTGTCAATAAACATTTTTGCCTCGTTTTATGGGACTTTTAAAAGTGCCCTTTAAATTTATTTTTTATTTTGACCGAAATTTTGGGTTAGTGTTCGGGTATTTTTATTTTTGATAATTAATACTGTCGTGCTATGCCAAAATTTTCAAGCATTTATCTACATAACATTCAATTTTGAATGTAACCACGTTATTATACACTGTTATTATTAACTATTTATATTATATTTCCTACTTAGAAAATCTTTCAAGCATTGTTTCTGCCGCTTTTTTGCCTGCGCCCATCGCAAGGATAACCGTTGCAGCGCCCGTCACGGCATCGCCACCCGCATAAACATTAGGGATTGACGTTTCAAGGGTTTCTTCGTTTACCACGATTGTGCCCCATCTTGAAGTTTCCAATGCTGGTTCTGATTGTTTCAAAATTGGGTTTGGACTTGTTCCGACCGCCACAATAACTGTGTCGCAATCGATGACAAATTCGCTGTTTTCTTTTGCAATCGGACGTCTTCTTCCGCTTGCATCAGGTTCGCCAAGTTGCATTTCTACGCACTTGATTCCGCAAACATTGCCGTTTTCAGACAAGATTTCAACTGGATTTGAAAGCGTTTTGAAAATGATTCCTTCTTCGATTGCGTGGTGGATTTCTTCCTTTCTTGCAGGGAGTTCTTCCATGCCACGGCGATATACGATGTATGATTCTCCACCAAAACGAAGGGCTGTTCTCGCACCGTCCATTGCCACGTTACCACCGCCAACTGTAACGACTTTTTTGCCTTTCAGAATTGGCGTGTCTGATTCTGGCAAATATGCCTTCATCAAGTTTGTTCTTGTGAGATATTCGTTCGCAGAATAAACTCCCCTTGCGTTTTCGCCAGGGATATTCAAAAATGATGGGAGACCCGCACCACTTCCGATAAACACGCCGTCGAATTCTTCACAGAGTTCAGAAAGATAAATACTCTTGCCAACAACTGTGTTTGTTTGGAAATCAACGTTGAGTTTTTTTAGGTTATTAACTTCCGCTTCAACGAGTGATTTTGGAAGTCTGAATTCTGGAATGCCATAAACAAGCACACCGCCAAGTTTGTTGAACGCTTCAAAAACTGTCACGGCAACGCCCGCTTTTGCAAGAGTGCCCGCGCATGCAAGTCCGCTTGGACCAGAGCCGACAACTGCCACTCTTTTGCCGATATATTCTGGGATTTCAACCGCTTCCAAAGCATGGTTTTCAAGATATTTATCAGCGACGTATCTTTCAAGACCGCCAATAGAAACAGGGCTGTCGATGCGTCCGCGAACGCAGAATTTTTCGCATTGTTCTTCTTGTGGGCAAACCCTTCCGCAAATCGCAGGAAGAAGTGATGTTTCGAATATTTTTTCCGCTGATTCTTTCAACTTGTTTTCTTGCAAAAGTTTGATAAAATCAGGGATTTTGATGCCCACTGGGCAACCTTTCATACATTGTGGATTTTTACAAAGCAGACATCTGCTTGCTTCGATTGTTGCAGTTTCACAAGTGAAACCATTTGATACTTCTTCAAAGTTATTTTTTCTTACGCTTGCGTCTTGAACGCAAGGTTGTTGTCTTTCAATTTTTTCCATCTTTCACTACCTCAATCTGCATTTGTGTTCTTGTTCTTGGCTTGCATATGTTTGCGATCTTGAAAGTGCTTCTTCAAAATCGATTTCGTCGCCGTCAAATTCCGGCCCGTCCACACACGCGTATTTAGTTTTTCCGCCAACAGTCACACGGCAACCGCCACACATGCCTGTGCCGTCCACCATAAGTGAGTTCATTGAAACAATAGATTTAACATTATATTTTTTTGCAACACCGCAAACCGCTTGCATCATACGAAGTGGTCCAACCGCGAAAACAAGGTCGTATCCACCACCCGCAAGTTTTTCTTCTAGCTTTTGAGTTACAAACCCCTTTTCGCCAAAGCTTCCGTCGTCTGTCATATAAAACACACCCGTTGCAGTTTTATCAAAAACGTCGCGATACAAAAGAAGTTCTTCGTTTCTCGCACCGATAATGGCATCGAAATCTTTGCCTTTTTCTTTAAGTTCTATCGCTTGAGGAGATATAACGGCAGAGCCAATACCACCCGCAACAAGCATGATTTTCTTATATTCGTCGAGTTCTGTTGGGTTTCCAAGTGGTCCAACAAAATCATGAAGGCAGTCACCTTGTTTTAGCATAGCAAGTTTTTGCGTTGAATATCCAACCGTTTGAACAGAGATTGTGATACTGTGTTTTTCACGGTCGTATTTTGCGATTGTGAAAGGTATTCTTTCGCCAAGCTCGTCCACAATCAAAATGATGAACTGACCAGCTTTTGCGTGGCGAGCCACGTTTGGCGCGAATATTTCATATTCGATAATGCTTGGAGCAAGCTCCTTTTTTGATAAAATTTCAAACATAGTTTTCTATTCTCCCCTAAGATTTTATATCCTTATATTTTTGTTTATATATGTTTATATAATATTGCAGTTTCCTTTGAAATATTTTATTTGGCAGTGTTTTTGAGATTTTTTCGTTCAAGCTTTCGGAGATTTGCCTTGTGGAATTTGCAATTATCTTTCAATCCACAAACTTCGCACTGCGGACGTTGTGCTTTGCAAACTGCTCTGCCGTGAAAAATCAAGTGATGATGTGCTTTTATCCAGTTTTCTTTTGGTATGTTTTTTTCAAGGTCGGTTTGCGTTTTTGTAAGCGTTTTGCCGTTTGCAAGCCCAAGCCTGTTGGAAACGCGAAAAACGTGGGTGTCAACAGCGATTGCGGGAATTCCGAAAGCGACAGAAGCCACCACATTTGCGGTTTTTATGCCGACGCCTTGAAGGGTTTGCAACAGCTTGATATCAGCTGGCACTTCGCCACCAAATTTTTCCAAAATATCGCGCGATGCGTTTTTCAACGCTTTTGACTTTGCAGACCCAAGCCCGCACGTCTTGATATGCGACAAAATCTGCTCTTCCGAAAGCTCGCTCATTTGCTGTGGCGTGTTTGCCACCTTGAAAAGTTCGCGCGTCACTTTATTCACTCGCTCGTCGGTGCACTGCGCAGAAAGCGTGACCGCAACCAACAATTCATACGGCGACGTGAAATCCAACATAGGCCTTGCCGTTGGATACATTTCGTCAAGCTTATTTACAATATATAGCAATTCATCTTTTTTCATATCTTTCTCTTTTGTTTTTCATAATTGGGCATAAATACCCAACATACTTTATTATTTTACCATACTATTGGAAAATGTGCAAACAGATTGATATTGAAATAGGGAATTAAAAGCGAAAAGTTTCAAATTATAGTTGTGGACGGCAATCGTTACGTTGATATAAGTGGCTTTGCCACTCGAATTGAAAAGTGAAAAGTGAAAAGTGTGGTAAGCACTCGCGTTGCTCGTGCACTCAAATTAAAGCCTTTTTACATTAATAGATTTTGAAATCCTAAAGCGTTTGGCTTCTCGTAGCCAAAATATAATTGAAATGCACGAGCATCGCGAGTGCCTTACCACAATTTTCACTTTTCACTTTTCACTTTTCACTTTAGCGGAGCGGAGCGAAGCTTCGCTTCGCTCCGCTCCGCTACCCTTTTTTCACTGCGTAGATATCTCCCATGGCTTGGTTTATTATTGCTTTTGCTTTTTGGTGGTCGGATTGTTGCATTTTTATTGATAGCGAGCATGTTCTGCCCATGTGTTTTGGGGTTGATACCACGCTGTGGTCGATGCCTTTGGCGGTGAGTTTTTTTGAAAGGGCAAAGAGGGCGTTTCTTGTGTTGAATATTATATAAACCATAATTTTTCTCCTTATTTTCCGCAATTTGCGGATATGTATTTGTCACCCTTTTTGTCTTTCTATTATATACTATTATCATAAGACAATTTTTGTGAATGGAGGTGCTATTTTGATTTATTTTGATGCTTGTGCAACTGGGGGAAAAAAGGCGGATTGCGTTTTTGAAGCTTGCAAAACCCACCTTGAAAACATAGCAAACGCGGGGCGAAGTGGGCATAAAATCGCCACCCAAAACGGGATTATTTTGCGAGAGTTTCGCGAGCTTATCGCAGACAGTTTTGCCCTTGACGATGCGAGCCGAATTGTGATAACAAAAAACTGCAGTGAGGCATTAAACCTTGGGATTTTGGGGACGATTGAGGGTTTGAAAAAGGGGAAAATCAAGCCACATATCATCGCTTCCGCACTTGACCACAACAGCGTTTTGCGACCGCTTTATCATCTGAAAAGCAAAGGGGACATTGAGCTTACAATTCTTTATCCGCAAGGTGGAAACGGCTTGACAACCCAAGACGTGAAAAAGGCGATAAGAAAAAATACCCGCCTTGTTTGCTTGAATCTTGTTTCAAACGTGACAGGCGGGCAAACTGATGTTTGCGATATTGCAAAATACCTTTCAAATCTCGGCATTTTGACACTTTGCGACGGCGCACAAGGGCTTGGGCACATTGATTTTTCTGCGGAAAATATCGACATTTTATGCGCGCCAATGCACAAAGCACTCGGCGGTGTTATGGGGGTTGGCTTCTGTGGATTTTCAAAAAGGGTTAAGCCTGTCCCCATTGCTTTTGGTGGCACGGGGACTAATTCAAACTCGCTTTATCAAGGGGTGGATTTTCCCGAAAGTTTTGAAGTGGGAACGCTGAATATGTTAGGCATTTGCGCAAGCCGTGCTGGGCTTGAACACAAAATGACGAACTTTTCAAAGTCGCAAAAAAAGGTTGCCCATTTGAATTCTCATTTGCGAAGTTTTAAGTTTCCAAATCTTGTGGAATATTCTGTGCCCAACGAATGTGGGATTTTTTCCTTTCTTATTGATGGATTAGACAGCGCGGAAATTGCCAATATTTTATCTGAAAAATACGACATTGCAAGCCGTGGCGGACTGACTTGTGCGCCACTTATGCACCGCCATCTCGGCACAGAAAAAAGCGGAATTTTGCGAATTTCTTTTGACGAATTCAACACCCATAAAGAAATTGAAACGCTTGCAAAAGCACTGTTTGAAATCGCAAAATAACCTTATGTTTCCTTTTCAAAAAGTGAGATTTCGCCAGTGATATCACCGATGTTTGCACCTTTCAAATACACATAATTGAACTCGTGCATAATGCTCTCCCCCTTGATTTTGAAGGTGGAGAGTTTTTCATTTTGCAAGCCGATATTTTCATACACAAAGGATATTCCAACGCTTTCTTCCACCGCTTTTTCAATCAGCGAAAAACTGCTTATTATCGATTGTTTTTTAAAGGATTCGTTTGTCAAATTTTTCTGTTTTAGGAAAGTTTCGAAAACACTTCTTGTTCCTGAACCTTCTTCACGCATGATTATATGTTCCTGCAAAACATCTTCAATCGCGACTTTCTTGTTTGCAAATGGGTGGTTTTTTCCGCAGATACCCACGATTTCTTGCTTTTTTATCAGCTTATATCCATATTCGTTTTTATCAAAATACCCTTCAATCATCAGCACATCAAGTTTCAAACTGCAAAGAAGGTTCATCAGATGTTTGGTGTTATCCACAATAAATTCAAACTGAATATCATCCCTTTTTAGCATGCTTACAACCATGTCTTTTGCGAGATATTCACCCACCGTTTTGGTTGCGCCAATGGCGATTTTACGCTTTGACGGCTTTTTTGCAAGATTTTTGAATGCATTGTCGTTATAAACAGTGGCAAGGGCGTGCTTTTCAAGCATTTCACATTGCTGTGTTTTGAAAAGTTTCCTATCTTTATATTCAAACAGCTTACAGCCGTATTGTTCTTCCAAAAAATGCACATGCTGAGTGACCGCCGGTTGCGTCATGCTGAGGATTTCCGCCGTTTTGCGATAGTTTCCCACCTTGCAAAGTGTTAAAAATGTGTGAATTCTTGCGTCTATCATAGATTTCTCCTATCGATAAAATATTATTATCAACCAATTAAAAATGATTATTTATTTTTATATATGTTTTTATTTACTTTACCATAAAAAGGTGATAAAGTAAAGCTTACGGAGGGATTTATTATGAAAATCACACAAATTATACCTGGAGTTTTAGTCGCCTTTGCAATTGCGGTTGTTGCGACATATATCGAGAGCATTTTGCCGATTCCACTTGTTGGGGCGAGCGTGATTGCTCTTTTTATTGGCATTATTATAAACGCGTTTTGGAGACCTGCTTGCCTCAAAGCGGGGCTGAAATTCACATCCAAGAAGATTTTGAAGTTTGCAATCATTTTGCTTGGTGCTTCGCTTTCCATTGGCACGATTCTGACTGTTGGGAAACTTTCACTTGTTGTTATGCTTTTCACGCTTCTCACATGCTTTGGCGGTGGGTATTTTGTGGGGAAGATATTCAAGCTTAATTGGAAGTTATCCAACCTTATTTCGGCGGGAACTGGCATTTGTGGCGGATCGGCGATTGCGGCGATAGCGCCTGTTATTGATGCGGAAGATACCGACATTGCATATGCGATGAGCGCGACTTTCCTTTTTGATATGGCGATGATTTTGCTTTTTCCAATCATGGGGAACGCGCTTGGGCTTTCCGACATGGCATACGGACTTTGGGCAGGCACAGCGGTGAACGACACTTCAAGCGTGGTTGCGGCGGGATATGCTTTTTCTGAGGGTGCGGGGGATTTTGCCACAATGGTGAAACTTACGCGTACACTTTCAATCATTCCGACGGTTTTGATTTTCGCTTTTATCAACATTCGCGTGAAACAAAAGGAAAATGCAACTTTGGCGAATGCTTTTGCGGATGTGAATTCGAAAGGGCAAAAATATGAGGTTAGCCAAACTGATATGATTTCGGAAATTGCTGGTGGCGGAGCGGATAAGGTTGCAAAATCAAATGCAGTCAGCAAAGTGAACTTTTTGTCGCTTTTCCCATGGTTTATCGTGGGGTTTGTTGCACTTGCAATCGTGAACAGCTTTGGGGTTATACCAACTGCAATTTCAGCTTTTTCCAAGGAACTAAGCAAATTTTTGATGGTTTGCGCGCTCGCTTCAATCGGGCTTTCAACAAGCTTTAAGGATATGAAAAAATCTGGCCTTGCACCAATGGGTCACGGGTTTGTTATTTCGCTTATGGTTGTTGTTGTTGCAATCGCCGTTATTTATTTGGAAATTTGGTTGGGATGGATGTGAGTGCGACCTGCGGTCGCAAATTAAAAATTAAAAATTGAAAATTGAAAATTGAAAATTGTGGTATGGCACTCGCGTTGCTCGTGCATTCAATTATTGGTTGGGTGCGATGTGGCTTTGCAATCACGGGTGGGTGGTTGTCTTTATAGAATGACGTGCGTTCGTATGTAGGGGTCGATGCCCACATCGACCCGTTTTCGGGTGGTGTGTTAGGTTACAATATAAAAAATGCGAGAAATTTGTTGTTTCTCGCATTTTGATTTTATTTGTTTATTTTGGTTTTGCCCGACCACGGGTCGATGTGGGCATCGACCCCTACGGTTGGTCGTGCATTCAATTATTTTGATATATACATATAAAAAAGGCACACATCAACCGTAGGTTTTCTGTGTGCCTTTAAATTTTAAATATAGCATGCACGAGCAACGCGAGTGCTTTACCACAATTTTTAATTTTTAATTTTTATCGAGCTCGCAGAGCGAAGCCTGTTTTTAATTTTCCCTTGCAAAGTTTGCGGGCGAACACATGGGTTCGCCCCTACGGGGTTTTAATGTTTCTTTTTATATATTACGTAGCCTACTGCTGCAAGGGCTAGGATACCGATTATTATCCAGGCTATGTAGCCGTTTGAGGTTTCTTCGGCTTCGGTTGCGTCTGGGATTTCCACTGGCGTGGCGGTTGGTTGAACTGTTGGTTCGGCTGTTGGCGCAACTGTTGGGGTGACGGTTGGGGTGACGGTTACTTCAGGTTCTGGAGTTTCCTCTTCTTCTGCACCGCCAACTGTGTATTGCGAGCTTATTGTGATATTTCTGCTGTTTGAAGAACCGCCCGAAACTTCTTCTTCGTCAGCGTCAATGCTATATTCCATTGATGTCAAAATTGGATATCCACTGTTTATGCCTTCTGTGTCAACCGCCCAAGCTGTACCTTTTTCGCCATTCAAAAGCGAAACGAGAGAACTTGTGTATTCCGCAGAATTGGCAGAATAGCTACCTGATGAATATGACGTTTCGTAAGCTGTGCAAGAAACGGTTTCCGTAAGGTCAGTTGCATACGCAACTGAAACACTTGCAACGTTTGACAAAGATACTTTAACACTTTCAGTAGGAGGTACCTTAATAGTCGCAGATTGCAAATCATTTACAACATAATAACAATCTTCTATTGTACCAGTTTCATAAATATAACCAAATAGGTATTGGTCATAATTGTCACCATTGCTATTATCATTCCCTGCAAAATAACAGCTTGTTATTTTATCAGCATCAGTATATCCAACCAATCCACCAACATAATCAGTGCCGGAAACATTGCATTTTGCATAGCAGTTGGAAATTGTTGAACCATAGCTGTATCCAGCAATACCACCGAAATATGAGCCATCTTTGCCTATCATTGCAACTTTGCCAGTGTTGTAGCATTCGTTTATTGTTGCACCAATAGTTTTCCCAACTATACCACCGACGTTTGAAGTGCCTGTGATGTTACCTGAGTTATTACAATATTCAATTGACATACTTGCGCTATCTTCAGCATGACCGACAATACCGCCTGCGTATGA